>CAYLUF010000008.1:0-47092 GCA_964386855.1 uncultured Candidatus Saccharibacteria bacterium | reverse complement strand
GAATCCTGCTACCGCATCGCCGGAACAGCGCTACCCGATAGGGCGACGCGCCACCCTTGCCTTTGTTGAGTCCATGATGGGCTGCAACACCGTTACGAACGCGGGAGAGTGCATCCATAAAGACTTTGTCGGAGCTGATTTCCTTAACGGTCTGCCGGTACGATTGCGCTGCTGCGTCAAAACGAGCAAGCGGAATATGCGAAGCGCTGGCTGGCTTTGCCATCTCTATACGTGCCCGGTTGATTGCTTTCGGGAGCGTGTTCAGTGCCTCGTGTAGTTCTAGGGCAAGATAGCGTTCCCAGACGCTCCGGTTCTCTGGGTCGGTGAGCGCCTGCAGCGTGAGCACCTTAATGTCGTAGTCGAGCTTGCATAGATAGAAGACCAGCTCAACGGATGGGCGGTGGCTTTCCCAATTTGGCTGCGAAGGGCCGAGTTCGCAGAAGCGCGCAGCAAACTCAACGTTCTCACGCGCTGTCGGTATTGACGCACGGAAGGCAGCTTCGTCCCATTGCTCTTCGCTCATACAGCGACAGTATAGGGCTGTGCGATGCTTCGGAGAGGAATCGAGTCAAGACGAAACGAGCATGTCCAGGGGTTAGCGACATACGAATTCATTCACTTTCGTTCCCTTCTCCGCAAAATGAGATCATGAAGCGTGTCCGAATTATGTCGCCAAGCAGTGCTCTCCAGCGACCGTCACTACCGCTACCATCTTTCTCGCTTCTGGGCAGAAGGGCCGAGGGTGACGTTCGTGATGCTAAATCCCTCGACGGCGGACGAACGCACGGACGACCCCACACTCAAAAGGTGTATGAATTTCGCACGGGGCTGGGGCTACAGCGGAGTGGACGTTGTGAATCTCTATGCGCTTCGGGCAACTGACCCGTTGGAGCTTTGGAAAACCCCGGACCCTGTCGGGCCGGAGAACGATCGGTATCTCTTGGAGGCTGGGGCTAGCGGTGCACCGTTGGTGGCTGCTTGGGGTGCGCATGCGAAGTGTGCACGCATGCAAGAGGTGGTGTCGATGCCAGGGTTAGATCGGCTTACCTGTCTGCGGGTCACTAAGAAGGGGTATCCGTCTCATCCGCTCTATTTGCCGAGAGGGCTTGAGCTGATGGTGTGGTCGCCGCAGGCTGATTAGAAGTAGTGGTGTTTGGGGGGCGGGTTCGTTGTTGATATTACTCTTCACAAAGTGCGCCAAATGATTCATAATCAGGGCAGATATGGCAGCAACGAAAGAAGATATCAACGGGCTCACGGAATTAATTTTAGGAATGCAGACGACGCTGCAGGAACAGTTTGAATCGATTGATCAGCGGTTTGAAGCGATCGATCGCCGATTCGAGGTATTCGAGTCGAGCATGGGTGGTATGGCAACTAAAGAGGACATTGATCGGATCCACGTGGTCCTTGATGGGATTGCTTCTCGTCTTGAGATTGATGACCATGAGCGTGTGGCTGCAAGCGCTCAAGTTGAACGGCATGAGGGGTGGATTGAGAAGGCTGCTCCGGTTGTAGGTGTTCCGTACAGCGTTACTGGCTAACATCACGGACGCCCGTGTGAGTCTCGCATCCCTACTCCGGCTTTGAGGAGGTTCGCTCGCACCGTGGTCGCGTTAAAGCCGAGCCGGTCACCGACCTTTTTTAGGGAGAGGCCTGATTCGTAAAGACGCGCCATTTGGCGAATCTGCTCTTCTGTAGGGGGCTGGCGGCGAAGCTTAACGCCTTGTCGTTTGAGAACTTCGCTCACGGTGACGCGATTGATGCGATACTCGTCGGCAAGCTCATAGACAGTTTTGCCTGCGGTATAGCCCTCTACAATAAGAGCAGCCTTCTTCTCCGTAACCCGTGGGCAGGTCTTCTTTAACAGGGGTGTGGAAGGCTTTGGGGCTCTAGCATCAGAGGTTCGCTTGATTGAACCGTGGGCCTTGCCTATTTTGTTTGCATGGGAGGAGAACAGTCCCACCAAATAGCGCAGATTCAAGAAGAGATAGCAGTATCTCTTCTTTTTTATCCCCACACTGCGACCGTACACAATAGTCTCTTGCAGCTTAGCGAGGACTTCCTATAATATTAGCGTTCCACGCACGACTACTACTAATGACAGCCCTACCGGTAGCCGTATCGGTAAGGCGCCAGTCTGTTTCTTTGTTTGTGTGAAAGAGCGATACGAAACCTGCACCCGCGTCATATGATCGCTTTATGAGCATCCGCGTCCAGCCCTCTTGGGTTATCCAGTCGTTTGCTGTCTGTTCATAGGGAGGGTTCTCTGGCCACTCAAATACCCAAGAGCCATATGAACTGTGAAATTTCCCACCAGACTGGAAGAATGAAGGAACGTCAGGCGCTGAGGCCGTCTCTGCAATACCCCACGGCTTTGACCCCGCTAGCGCTTTTATCCGCGGAACTGGACCATTCGCTGCATCATTAAAGCCAAATACAGCACTTGAGTCCTGCCACCCGGCAGAGGTTGGGTGCTGATCACTCCAGTTGAAGCCGTTCAACGCAAGCACGTCAATATACTGATCTCCTGGATAGAAGTCCTCAAAGGGATACGGACCGGCGCCGTAATTCAGCGGGTTCCACATGAGCAATACACCTGGCGCTACGCTATCCCTTATTGCTGCAACGTGACGCCACATAGCAATGTACTCTGCAGGCGTACTCTCACTATATCCAATAGTGCCAATACCCGACGCCCACGGACGGGCAGAATCATTCATCTCTGGGGCAAAACGGACGATTATTTGCGCACGATGCGCATATGACTGCGCCTCCTGGAACCACGCAGTGATATGCGCATCGTGGGCTCCAGCGGCTATATTGCGGGGTGCAAAAGAAGGCTGCTGATTAATTGGCGCGTCCCAATCCCACGGCTCAAGCGCAATAAGTAGTGCCGCCCCTCGGGTTTCAGCAGCTTCAAGATACGACACAGGAAAATCTGGCGATTGCACAAAGTCGGTATACGTACTCAACATACCGTTCCTGCTATTGAATTTTGACTCATCGTCGGCAAGTGTCACGAGATCATGCGATGCCCAGCCAACAACCATCTTATCCCCTAGTGCGCGGACATCTATCATCCCTAGTTCATTGTGCCCAGAGCATGCACCCTGACGCACGACGCCATCATGAGTGACATGAAAAGCCTTACCGGGAAGCGCCGAGCTCGTTGCGGTTAGGCAGAAAGTATTACCAGTTGCGTCATACTGAAAGACGACGGACTTTGATTTGACAAGACTATTAGTATTTTCAGGGTATACGCCCTTATCTACCTTTGTAAGTTGAAGCTGTTTTGCTGCAGAGCCAAGTTCCGCCTTCATAGTAGACTCACGGGCCTGCGTTGTAATGCCGTTATACGCCACGATAGTAATAGTAGCAAGAATTGCAATCACCACTACAACAATAAGTAGTTCGACAATAGTAAAGCCGCTTTGTTCGTGCATACCTTTTCTCATTACTACCATTTAAGCACACTCCTGCCACAGACCCTATTATGACTAGTCCACAGCCTTAAAAAGTTTTCCACGTGGGTATTTCTCCCCTGTTGCTACTTTGTATATCATGGATGGTGTTTCACGTGAAAGCCTGTTCTATTGACAAAATGCAACGCTTATGCTAGTATAAAGGTATGAGTACAGCTCAACAGAGAAAAACAAACACAACACAACATACAAACCCAACACCTATGTCGTCTTTAGAGCGTCTATCGCTTGGGTTCGAGTACAACAAAACACTCCGCGATATTAAACGCGAAGTGCGCGAACGTACACTATAAAGTAGTTGTACTCTCCTCCTTAATGAAAAACACCCCTTCTGCTTTAAACTGGGGTGTTTTTCATTTACGGATTCATTACGCGTGGCATGGGTCTCATCCCGCGCGTTGACCGGGAGTGACCCCCGATCCCAGATGAAGTGCTATTTAGCCTTCTTCTCTGCCTTCTTTAGACGGCTCTCTTGTGTATCCACCGTGACCTTCTTTGTTACATCAAACTTCGTGAGGTACCTTCCAAAGAAGAGTCGCGCCTGTGAATTTAGTGCGGCGAATGAAAGGAAGCCTATAGCGGTCAGCGGCATAATCACCCACTGGATCAGCATAAGGAAGTTGCGTGAACGCTTGTAGCGCTCTGGGCGCGGCGGAAGAAGCTTGAACGAGAGGAACACCATCACAATCAGACCAACAAGCGCGATACGCTGCACAATACTCACCGTATCCGGAAGCTGGTGCGCCACAACATCGCGGTAGGCATGGGAATTGAGCAGAAGTGGAATCCAGCCCCCTACTGCCACAATAATAGAGACGCTTCCCGCAGTCACGTAACCGTCTATATTACGGATAAACCATACCAGCGCTGGCCAAAACGGTGCGCGGCGGTTTCGCGTGAAGACCTGCTGGGCCACATAGGCAACGTCTGAGGCACCGTACATCCAGCGGCGAAGCTGGATGAACTGCGCCTTAAATGACTTGAGGTACGAATCACCTAGTACTGCATCCTGGTAAATAGGAATGTAGATGGGGTGTACTGAATAATTACCATTAAAGTAGAAGTAGCTGCGCCAGAACTGGTGACCGTCTTCTACTACCGTGCGCGTGCTCCAGAAGTCCATCTCTACCAGGGCATCCATTGGCTGGGAGTGTGAGGCGAAGTTGCGCAAGATATGCGGGCGCATGCTTGAGATAATATTCCAGAAAGTATTTCCTGTAGCAAGCACACGCATTGGCGCCGGGACATCCCAAATATTATTCATAAATACAGCGATTGGCTGATACGCAAGGTGCTTACGGTCTTCGTTGGCAATATATTCATACGTCACATAATCAAAGTAACTGCGGTGTGGACGGTTATCTGAGTCGAGCGTCGTGATGATTACCTGACGGTGCTCAATGTTCTGCGCATCAACCCACTCACGCATGCGCTTAGCCGCAAAGACAATGTTTCCACCCTTCCCTACGACCTCGTTTGGTAGGTCGCGCGGGTGTTTAATTGCTTGGAAGGTCATGAATGAATCTGCGTACTCTTTTTCGAGCTTCTTTGCCGTTTCTTCCATTGCTTCACCGCCACGCTCTTCGTATGCGAGTGCAATCATGAGCTTCTTGTTACCATAGTGCGATGCAATCAGCGATTCGATGGTTGGCTTCAAGACACTATACGGTTCGTCGTAAGCAGCAATAATCACCATATTGTAGAGTTCAGATGGTTTTGGGAAGGTGCCGTCAGCGGCTGCAGCCATGAGGCGAAGGTTTTCTAGATGTTGAATGCGGCCAAATTCGCGCTTTGTGCTGTCTTTTTTCGCGTCATAGGCAGAAACAGGATCCTCGAGGTCAGCCAGGCGCGCCGCCCAGTCAACCTTTTGTGCCTGCACGAGACGGTTATGCCCCTGGAGTGTATGGAACATAATCCCCACCGCACGCACAAGAAGCACGATAAGAATAAGCATCAGATACACCGCTGCAAGCAGTGGCGATACAAGCGAAAGGATGATGAGAAGAATAAATGCTCCGTAGCTTAAAATAGCCGGGAGCATCTCAAAGAAACGATAAAATTTAGTACGCTTCCCTAGCGGAAGTTCAAAGTCGGGTGGAGTCGTAGATTTTGGCATACGACTATACTGGTGACCACACATTAATAATAGCGGCTGCGATTACCCAGGCAAAGATAAGGACACCTATCCCTGTCCATGCCACGAGCAGCGCCATGTGATAGCCTTTGAGCATATTCATCTTTATAGTCATAGCGATGTGCGCAATGGCTGCTATCAGCGCGAAACCGCCAAAGCTAAAGAGGTAGAACCACTGATCGCGGTAAAGATGTGCCACACCAAAGGCGGTGTAGTGCGTCACAAGCGGCACCTCGCTTGGGCGGACCGTAATAATAATATAAATAATAAATGCGACCGCCAAGAGCAGCGTGGCCGCAGCAAGTATCGTGAGCGTACGATTGGCCAGAAGGTCTTTCAACGCTGTTTTCATAATGTGTTTCACCATAGGTACCCTTATTATAGCGTAAAAGCCCCTTGCGTGCCACGGTTCAAAATGATATGATTAACGAGTACTCATTTTTGGGCTCGTAGTGAAGTTGGTCCATCACGCCTCCCTGTCACGGAGGAGATCGCCGGTTCGAATCCGGTCGGGCCCGCCACAAACGTACACTCAAATCACTTCCACTGCGGAGTGATTTTTTTATAGCAAAAACCCCGACCTATAGAATGCCGGGGTTTTTCATAATCTAGCCGCGAGAAGTTGCGTAGCGGCGCTCAACAAAGTGCCAATCGACAACACTCCACCATGCATCCACGTAGTCTTTTCGCGAAGCGTGGTAATCAAGGTAATACGCATGCTCCCAGACATCAAGTCCAAGTAGCGGCGCATCGCCGCCCTCCATAATTGGATTATCCTGGTTTGGCAAAGCAATAATATCAAGGTTTGGCTGCAGCCATACCCAGCCACTGCCAAAAAGACCGAGTGCTTTTTCAGTAAACGCGTCTTTGAATGCCTCAAAGCTTCCGTACTTCTCTTCAAGTGCGCCGCGAAGTTCGTCCGAGGCCTCATTTCCACCCGCACACATACACTGCCAAAAGAGCGAGTGATTATAGTGACCACCACCGTTATTACGAACTGCAGTTTGAGTAGAATCAGGGAGAGTACTCAGCGAGCTCAGAAGCCCCTCGAGCGCCTGTTGGTCACCATCGCCCATATTCACCTCTACGTGTGCGTCTGCAAGTGCGGCGTTCAGCTTAGTGACGTACGCCTCGTGGTGCGTATCATGATGGAGCTTCATAATAGCCTCGCTGATTGCCGGTGTTAATGCGCCGTATTCATACGGAAGGTCTGGAACGCTAAATTGTGTCATTATTGCCCCTCTCGTGTCGCAGCTTCTGCTCGCTCAAATGTAATATAGTACTTCACCTTATCGTCTTTTTTCACCTTTTCAAGCTGATCGTCAAATATAGTAAGTGGAATAAATAGATATTCGTACTGTATCTGCTCATCACTCTTATCAAGAAGTTTTACGTAGTAGTAACCATCACCTGGAGTGGTAACAGCGGATGAGACTTGACCTTTTTCAAGCTTGCCTGCTGCGCTTGCAATGCCGCTATCTTGGTTATCCTTTGGTACCCATACAGGTTGTGTATATGAGACGGTACCGTTATTCTCCTTGTTGAGATCTGCGGCGATATCGCTGAGTGCAGCATCTTCACCTGCCGCGAGTCGCTCAATAGTTGCGCCGATTCCACGAGCTTTATCATCTACCTTGTATGCCACCTTTTGACGCAGAAGTTTATCCCTAAGAACATCCCTGTACTCGCCCATTGTCCAGTTGTAGTGATCAAGGATGATACTGGCATAGGTTGCCTCGGACACCTCTTCGTTACCTGACTGACGGTCACGCTTAATAAACGCGTCTATTTCAGCCGAATCTACAGAAATCTTATGCTCCTGGGCAAGCTTATATGCATATGCATCAGCAACGGCATCGTCTATAGAGTTAGTCTTAATAAAATCACGCTGACGCTTCCCGTCCTCAGTCTTGAGGTCGATGCGCTCCTTCTCTAGGAGGTAGTGCATAGAGCTACGATATTTCATGAAATAGCTGCTGTAGCGGACCGGCTGCCCATCCACATTTGCCACAGGAACGGGCACGACGCGCGTTACACGATACATAAAGTCACTGGTATTTTGTGCTGGGTAAAGCAGGTACCACCCCACTCCAATCAAGAGGATAATTGCTGAAACCGCAATAATAGCCGCATTAATAACAAGCTTGTGCCGCGCGTACTGAACGGGGTATTTAAACTTACGCCCACCAGCAAGAACTTTCTCACGGTGCTGCGCTAGTGTGTCGTTTGTAATGCGACCAACTGGCTCTTTCGGCTGCTTACGCTCCCGAATTTTAGATACTAGCTTCTTCATGGTCTCCCTGTTCAGTTATTACCGTGTCAACGGCATCTTGCAATTTATTGTAGGTCTTCTCTGCTTTTTCAACATACCGAATCACCAGATCCCCTACGAACGTCTGAATGACGATGGTTCCAAAGCCAAAAACTTCGCCAACGAACCCAGGTATATTATAGCTTATGTTTTGGATTTTAGACAGGCGCAGCTCCACAACGTCTTTCCCGAAAAAGCCGAGTTGCGTGACCTGACGGATGCGTTGATTTGTCACTATATACACTGTGAAGTACCACATCATCCAGTGGTAGAAGAAAAGGATGAGACCAAGCGTGAGGCCGATGACAGGCGACCAGAGGAGTTCAATGGTGCTTTGCCAGATAAGTACAGGAATTGCGCTGAGTGCGAAGGGAATAAGGAGGCAGTAGAAGCCTTTTCGCATAGCGATGATGTGGCGGCGGAAGATGAAGAGGACTTCTTCGTCTGGGCGCTGGCCGTCGAAGGCGAGCTGCCGTGGCGCCCCCTCTTCTTTTGGCTTGGAGTGTGTACTCATACTCCCCTTTTCTCTATAAATTCTATTGGTACCCCGGGCAAGAGTCGAACCTGCAACCTTTTCCTTAGGACGGAACTGCTCTATCCATTGAGCTACCAGGGCATACACCTTATTTTAACAGACTTCACCTCAGGTGCGAAACAAAATACCCCGCTCATGACTGCGGGGTATTTTGCGTGCAAAAACAGCTATTACCGAGTAAACTTTTCGTTCAAAGTATCGTAGCTGTAGATTTCAGAGTCAGCAAACCAATGCGGAACTTCCTTTGCCGCCTCTTCGTCATCGCCAGAAGCGTGAATAAGGTTTGGAATACCCTTGTGCTCAGAGTCAGCGTAAACAAAACTCATGTGTGAGAAGTCGCCACGGATTGTACCTGGCGCCGCGCTCTTTGGCTCAGTTGGGCCAACCAACTTACGAACCAGCTGTACCGCCTCAACACCTTCAAACACCATAGCAATCACTGGGCCGGTCAACATAAGGTCAAGTGTCACGTTAAACGTATCTTCACCGCGGCGTGTAATCATCTGACTAATGCCTTCATAGTGGTGGTGGAAGTGTTCCTTGTCAGGCGACACCATCTTTGTGCCAACAATCTTTAGACCGACACGCTCAAAACGGGTAAGAATTTCACCAACAAGTCCGCGCTGGACTGCATCCGGCTTAAATAACACCAATGTTCGTTCGATTTGTCCTTTTTCTGTAGACATTGAATCTCCTATTACTTATCTTTTCCCTATTGTACTAGAAGCGAGGAGACATGTGAACCGAGTCCACTACTGCGCAAGAAGAATGATTGCAAGAATGAGCGCAAGGCCAATTCGATACCAACCAAAGACTGCCAGTGAGTGCTTTGAAAGATAGTTCATCAGGAACCCTACTGCAAAAAGTCCGCTAATAAAGGCTGCGAGGTTTGAGACAACCAATGTACCCGCATGCGTCATGAGGTAATCTGTATCAGTAAGGAGTACCTTAAGTGTGACACCCATCATAATTGGGAGTGATGCGAGGAAGCTATACTCTGCCGCCTGCTTTGCGCTGAGGCCCATGAGGCGTCCGGCAATAATTGTAGATCCAGAGCGTGACGTGCCTGGAATGAGCGGAAGAATCTGCGCCAGACCAATGATCCCTGCGCGCCACCATGGCAGCTTTGCGCCGTCTTCAACCTCAGAAAGCTTTGGAAGCTTTTCCAGTACCACCATAACAATACCAACAATGGCGAGCGTGAAGACTACTACTGTTGCACTGGTAAAGAACGGCGTCTCTGCAATGAACCCTGCAAGCATGAATCCAACAAGCCCTGCCGGGATTGCTGTAATAAGGATATTGCGCGCGAGGGTGAAATTACGGTGAATGAAAATATCCTGCAGAATAGACCAAATGCGCTTTCTGAAGAAGACGAAAAGGGCCAGCATTGTCCCGATATTAATAAACTCTAGGAAGAGATGGTCCGACGCGCCAGTCATAAACGTCTGCGCAATGACTAGGTGCCCTGAGCTACTAATAGGAATAAACTCGGTGAGTCCCTGAATGAGTCCTAAAATGATTGATTCGAGCCATTGCCACATGATGCTTATTTTAGCATAGAAACAGCAGCCAAGACGAGGTAAGCCTGAGTCTTACATTCCTAGACGGCTTCGCACCGGGTCTTGTCAGGGCCTCGGCGCCTGACTCGACTCGGGCTGCAGATGTCGTAGGAATGCAATGCCTCAGACTCACTCGTCACCTTCTGCTATAATCTAAGCATAAGGAACACGCATGACTGAACAAAAGTTTTTCTCTGATTACATCTTCGACTTTATTGAATACCTTGAGGTTGAGGGTGGCCGCATGCCTAAGACTGCCGAGAATTATAAATTCTATCTGGACCGCTTTGTTGAATTTGCCGGTGATATTCCTGTTGAAAAAATGAACCCCGAACTGCTTCGTAAGTACAGACTCTGGCTCAACCGCTACGAGTCAGACCGCGGCGACAAGCTTTCTATGATCACGCAGAGCTATCACCTCATTGCCCTACGTGGGTTCCTACGCTACCTGATGCGCCGCGATATTCCATCTATGAGTCCTGATAAGATTGAACTTCCAAAGGTACACCGTAAACAGGTGACCTTCCTCCATTACGACGAGGTGGTTCGCCTTTTTGAACAAATAGATTGTTCAGACGAAGTTGGCCTCAGAGATAGGGCTATCATTGAACTTCTCTTCTCTAGTGGGCTCCGTGTATCAGAGCTGGTGAACCTTAACAGGGACCATGTGAACACAAAGCGCCGCGAGTTCATGGTGCGCGGAAAAGGCCAAAAAGACCGCCCCGTATTTATTAGTCAAGGTGCTGCAGACTGGGTTGAGCAGTACCTTACTGCGCGCACGGACACGCTCATTCCCCTCTTTTTAAGCTACAGCAAGAATGTATCACCAAGCATGGATGGTGACTTCCGTAGACTCAGCGCACGGAGTATCCAGCGCTTGGTGCAGAAATACGCACGCCTTGCCGGTATCACAAAACACGTTAGCCCCCACACAATGCGTCACAGCTTTGCTACGGATCTTCTTATGAATGGTGCTGATATACGAAGCGTACAAAGTATGCTTGGTCACAGCAGCATTGCCACAACGCAGATCTACACACACGTTACAGACGCCCACCTAAAGGACGTCCACGAACGCTTCCATAGCGATTCAAAACAATAAGTTACGGTGTACAAGTGCCAGCAATGTATGCGTCTGGTGTCACCGTGAAGTCTTTACAGAAGTTACCCGAAACATCCACAGCAGCTTCTGGGAATGGGAAGTCGACAGACCCTAGGTCTACACGCGCCTCAATACGGCGATAGAGATCATTCGCTCGGCCAGTGGAGTCAATTTTTGGCTGTACGCCGTCGAAGTCAACAACCGTCGTACCGTTGAGTAGTTCAACCTGGAAGTGTGTTGCTGTGTAAAATGGCACAAGGCGGAGGTATGCAGTACGTGAACCGCCACCAACAGGATTCGGAAGTGAGAACGTTGCGGTACACGCGTAGCCGCCATCGGAAACGTTTGCTCGACACGACGCTGCATGTGGAGCACCACCTGCTACGGCTGGCGTTGGGAATTCAGCACCCCCCACCCTTCTACCGTCAGCATCTGAGAGGCTGGTTGCGCTTGTATCAACAAGACTGGTTGGATACATAAATACAGTGTTTGCATTACTCTGACCGCTCGTGGTCTCGGCGTCAAAGTCTGTGAGTCTAAATGAACTTCCAAACTGCATGAGCTGCGCGCGAAGGACTGATGGCCGGTTATCAGGCCAGCGAGCCTGACGAAGAAGCTTCAGGTTTGCCGGTACAGCAGAGGGGCGGTTTACATTGCCCGTCTCACCCGTCATGTCCTCAAGACTAAACCAGCTGATGCGAATTGTGTTAAAGCTCGAGACGCCGGTGAGCGGAATGATCTTTGATTCGTCGGCAGATGCAGAGCCTACGTACTCTGATGTATTTGGACTAATAATAACGCAGGTGTACGCCTGGTTGAGCTGCCTATCCGCAGATGAACCACCAGAGCGCTGCACAGGAACTTCACCAATCCTTCCATTAACGATTGAGGTCGCAACAACATTCTGAAGCGCTGCATTACACTGCGTACTTGAAAGTTGCGCCTTGCGCGGTGCACACGACGTACTGTCATTTGCACAGGCGCGCTGATAACTAAGGAGTGCACGCTTTGCGTCCTCCACACCCGCAAGCGCGGAGTCATACGCACTCTGAGAGAGGTCGCTATCACTTGCCTGCATCTGGTCTGCTGCCATGAGCCGCAGGAACCCAAGGGTTACCACCATAATCACAAGCATGGCGAAAATCACTACAAAGAGCGACACCGCTCCGCTATAAAACCTACCTACCCTTGTCATGTTAATTCCCTCCCCCTGACCGGACAATCATCGTAAAATGCTGAACATTGCAATATGTTGGATCTGCGTTTGTTTGACCTGGCGCAAGACACGCAGTACGCCCCGCGTTCATTGCAGTTGGTGCACCAGTTCCAATGCCGTAATTAATTGTAAGGAGTCGCTGCCCTGTCGCTGCATTATGCACCCCATTCGCTGTCTCTACAGTGAAGTTTGTAAGGGAGAGTGTATGGTCACCCTTCGTAAGTAGCTCGGTAGCGCGTGCAACATCCTGGGTACGGAGTGTTCGCGTGATTGAAAGTGCCCCACCAGAAGTGCGCGCGCAGTACATACTTGCACTATCAGGGACCTTTACTACGCCAATAAGCTTCGTGCTATCTGCTGTCATGCGAAATGCTTCGTTTTGCGCTGGGAGCGCATCGGCCGTATTCCAAATATATGAGTAGTTACCTAGACAAAGCCTTCCACTCACTACCTTGCCGGCTACCGATGTCTGTATGAATGTATCTGAATTGATTGTGACCGCACCAGCGGCGGCGACGGTTCGTCGAACATCATCAGAGAAAGTGCGTGACGACTGGTTAATGTCCTTTAGTGCCATACCCTTGCTGTAAATGTTTCCAATCTGAATAACGGTCATCGCAATGGCCAAAAGAAGCACTGACACAAACGTCATTGAAAGCATCAACTCAATAAGCGTGAATCCTTTATGGAGCCGTGCATTACCTTGGATCATAAAGCCTCACAATCGTTCTGAGCGTTGTTGGTACAGACTGCCCTGGTGCATCCCAACACGCCCTAATATGGAAATCTACAAACCCAACACCACCACTTGAAGCGGCGGTTGAGCGAACACCCTCCACCCAGACACCTTCACTGTGCGTCAATGTGGGTGTTGCAGTTTCACTATAGGTAAGGCGCGCATAGGTGTCCGGCAGGCGGAATTTTGCAGGTGACGATTCAATCGCACCAGTCTTCGTATCGATAACAAACTTCGATGATGTTGGGATAACACACGTTGTGCTGGTTGAGGCGGTAGATGCGGTTGTCACCAGGTGGCTATTGAGGATAGTCTGATACTTCCCCGCTGGGCTACTTGCTGGATTTGTGAACCCAGGGCGATACGCGTCGACATATGAGCCATGAAGGAACCGAAGCGCCTCAGCCTGGCCGTCAATCTGCTGACGCACTGCTGTAATCTCAAGTGAGCGTTGCGATGTTGAGAGGCCCTTGTTCATAAGTGAGATTCCCGCAACTGCAACAAGACTAAAAACTGTCACGGCAAAAAGAACCTCAACAATAGTATCTCCGCGGCGCAGCCCACGCCCCTTGCGCAGACCTAACATCGCTGAGCCCCCGAGAAGTCAGCGTTAACAGAGGCGCGTACAGCAGCGCTATCTGCCGCCCGTGCTTCAAGGAAAATGCCCCTATTAGCGGTGAGCACAAGGCCGTCAGAGTCTACACAAAGGAGCCGCTCTGCACGGCCAGGAATCGTGGTGCCCGCAACAATCATAGCCTTAAGCTGACTGTTTGTTGGCGTATCTGTAGGGACGGTGTTGCTTGAGAAGGTATAAATACCGCCCCCATCTGGGGAGCGAATAAAGAGCATCGCAATCTGCCTGTCACCCGTTGCGCCAACAGGACGGGCATCTGTAGGATTTGAGCCCTGTGGCCATGAGAGCTTTGCGCCCCATTCCATACTTGTATCAAGAACGTCCGCTGTTGAAACACCTAATGTATAGGCGCTGCTTGTGAGCTTCTGTATGTCAGTTGAACCGGTAGGTGTTGTTGTCTTCAGCGAGAGTACCGTGTAAGCCTTTATAGACCCTCCGCTAACGGTCATATACTTACCGATAATATCGCACCGACCTTGGCCTGGAAGCGCACCAGTAGTTGCGCCTGTAGCGAGCTTCTGAACACTGAGACGCCCGCTTGCTACGGTACACGCCCACACACCTTCTCTACCGTTCTTGACGCTTGCAATATCAGCGTACTGCTGTTGCAAAAGAGATTTAAAAGACTCAACAGAGTCTTTGTATCGCTGCACACCAAGAGAAGAGCCGATACCAATAAACATACCGGCAATCATAAGCCCCGTTACCCCTAGGAAAAGGACGGTCTCAATGATAGTAAACCCTTTTGACGTGCGCGCGTTCATACTAGTCATAATTATAGCATAAGCGCAATAAACAGACGCCTAGAATGTAATGCCAAATCCGCCAATATACCAGTCAATAATTGCCGATCCAGCAAACCATGCCACGATAGTTCCTGCAATAAGCAGCGGACCAAACGGAACATGCGCGTTACGCTTGAGCTTACCCGTTGCCATAAGGGGTATGACAATCAAACATCCAATGAAGTTTGCCATAAAGAGCGCAACAAGTGCAAGCTGCCAGTTTGAAAGCAATAACCCAAGTCCGACCCCTAATATTACGTCACCAAAACCGACCCACTTCCCTTTTGAGCCAAAATAGAGAAGTCCATAGAGGCCACCCAGCACCGCAACTGCACCTGCGGCAGACGCAACCACGCCAGCAGGATTAGCCGACCCAATAGCGGTCAGCGTCGTTATGGCCGCACCAATGATAATAAGTGCGATCATCGCTACATCTGGGAGAAGGAACCACTTTGCGTCATAGGCAAAAAGGAGCGCCATCACCGTTCCGGCGGCGAGCCAAAGAATAAAGTGTGACACATCAAGTGGCGTATCAAGTGCAGGTGGCCATAGTGCATACGAAAGTACGAAGAAAGCTGCTAATCCAACCTCTGCTATAATCTCGAACCATCCTATAAACCCGCCACATGCGCGACACTTCCCACGCTGCGAAACCCAGCTCACCACGGGGATGAGTTCATACCAACGAAGTGGCTTATGACAGTGGAGGCACTGCGACCTATCTTTTGACGCCTTCTTGCCAAGGAGTTTCTTTAGTGTTGCGTATTCTTTCTTGTCATACTCTTGGCCGGATTTCTTATCAGCCTCAAGCTGCCGAGCCCGTATGCGCCACACGCTTGCCGCAATAAAACTTCCCAGAGACGCACCAAATAGCGCAAGTGCAATATAGATAAATACTTCAGTCATACTGCTTATGATACCAGGTGTAAAAAGTAAAAAGAAGCCTTGCGGCCTCTTTTTATACTACTTGAGCGAGTACTGGGACTATACGTCCTGGCAGAATGATGTGCCACCACCTGCTTCGAGGAGTGTAATCACTGCGTACTGACGCTTTGTGCCCGGAAGTGTTGGCTGGTTAGCTGTACCGTTCGTTGCTTTTCCGGCTGGTGTTCCACACTTTGCGCCTGAAACTGCCTTGATCTGGCCGTCAGCAATTGACACGTTTACTGCTGTTGACGCTGTTGATCCGCGTGACTGAACAGTAATAGTAGCCTTGTCTGTGTTGTCAGATACCTTATCAATGTAGCCCTGGAGTGTTGAAGTGGTTGGAGCTGTACCCCTGTTGCCACTTGTGTAGTCATTGATTGCTGATGCTACAACGCTGACGTCTGTCTTACGCGCACTATCACGCTGACCACTCTGGAGTGCCGGAAGGGCGATGAATACCATCAAGAAGATGAGACCCGCGATTGCAAGCACGAGTACGACCTCGATGATTGTGAATCCTTTTTTTGTTTGTAGTGCATTCATTATGGATTGCCCACCTTTCAATGAATATATTTCTGCTTATGTTTTTATGGTAAATGATTCTCTCAGAAAAGTCTATAGTATAGTGATTCCGCTGGCTACATATTAATGCCACCAACAAGGCTGTAGATTGGGAAGAGAATCGCCCCCACCATACCACCTGCTACGACAGCGAGTACCACCATGAGGATTGGTTCAATTGCCGTAGAAAGTGTCCTGATCTGCTCATCAAGCTCATCTTCGAACACCTGAGCGGTCTTGCCCATCATTTCGTCAATCTTACCAGATTGCTCACCGATTTTGATCATCTGAGGAACAAGTGGCATCATCACCTCATCCTCTACCTCAAGCGCCACTGAAAGCGCCTTACCACTCTGCACTTTGTCTGCAGCCCTTTCAATACTCTCTGCCACGATTGTATTATTCACCGCCTTTGCAGAGATATGGAGCATATCGAGCATACTCACCCCTGTAGCAAGGAGGGTCTGACCAGTACGCGTAAAGCGGGCCATGTAGAGCTTGCGGAACATCTTACCAAAAATAGGAACGTTAAGCTTTAGCTGCGCCATGGTGCGTATCCCCGACTCAGTCTGTGCGTATTGGTAAAGGAAGTACCCGCCAATTCCCATAATAAGGAGGATGAGCCACCAGAATGATATAACAATACTCGTCGCTCCCACCATAATCTGCGTAAGGAACGGGAGTGTTTCACCAAGGTCATCGTAGAGCTTCTCAACCTGCGGAACAACCGAAAGGAGCATGAAGATAATCACACCGAAGATAACGAAGAGTACGATAACAGGATACGTCAGCGCTCCACGAATCTTGCTCATTGTGGCAGCGTCTTTTTCCTGCTGCGCAGCAATACGGCGAAGTGCGTCGTCAAGCGTACCTGAAAGCTCACCGGCCGAGATAAGTGCAAGGAAGACGTCATCAAAGACCTTTGGGTGCTTTGAAAAGGCGTCGGTAAGTGAACTACCACCTTCTACAGATGCGGCAATCTCTTCAATGATAGACTGAAGTTGCTTGTTTTCAGTCTGCCCAATAACAGTATGGAGGCTCTGGCTAAGCGGCAGCCCAGCACCAATAAGTGTTGCGAGCTGACGCGTAAAGACAACCTTATCTTTAGTAGTAACGCGGCCAGTAAGGCGCGAAAGAAGGGTTCCGTCACCAATCTGCTCCTTAATAGAAAGCGGCGTGTAGCCCTGCTTCATCAGGAGCTTTGCTGCAGCGTTTTCGGATTCAGCCTGAATATCAGCTTTAACTGTCTTATTCGTGGCCTGGTCGCGTGCTTCGTACGTGAACTTCTTCATAGATTACCCTCTCATTAACCGCTCAAACTCAACAAGGTCAACCGCAAACTCGCGGGCGTGGTCATAGGTAATAGTACCCGCCTGGACGAGGTTCACCAATGTACGGTCCATTGTCTGCATCCCCTGGTCTGCACCAGTTTGGATGATTGCGTCGAGCTGGTGCGACTTCCCTTCACGGATAATATTACGCACCGCTGGGTTTGCAACCATAATCTCTGCAGCCGCAACACGGCCACCACCAATAGTTGGCACAAGGCGCTGTGACACAACCGCCATGAGAATATTAGAAAGCTGCGCACGGACCTGCGGTTGCTGGTGTGGCGGGAAAACGTCTACCATACGGTCAATAGACTGAGCCGCGCTGTCGGTGTGAAGGGTTGCAAAGACAAGGTGTCCCGTTTCCGCAATGGTAATAGCGGCCGAGATAGTTTCAAGGTCACGCATCTCACCAATCAGTACGACGTCTGGGTCCTGACGGAGGCTTGAGCGAAGGGCCGCTGAGAATGAGTAGGTGTCATAGTGCACCTCACGCTGCACCACTACCGACTTCTTTGACTTGTGCGTAAATTCAATTGGGTCTTCAATGGTAATAATATGCTGAGCACGTTCTGTGTTCACCTTGTCTACAAGTGCGGCAAGGGTTGTGGACTTACCAGATCCGGTTGGACCAGTGACAAGTACAAGTCCGCGCGGATAATTAGCAAAGTTGAGGACCACGTTCGGAAGGCCGAGTTCCGCAATAGTCTTAATTTCATTCGGGATGAGACGAAGCGCAGCCGCAACATTTCCACGCTCATGGAAGGCATTTACACGGAAGCGTCCAAGGGTACCAAACGCGAAGCTAAAGTCGAATTCCTTATCCTTTGTAAGGATTTGACGCTGATCTTGGTCAAGAATAGCAAAGACAAGCGATTCAACCGCCGCCTCATCAAGCGGATTATAGCCCGCAATAGGAATAAGCTCACCGTCAAGGCGGAGCATAGGTGGCAGGCCAACCTGAAGGTGAAGGTCGGACGCACGGCGCTTTACCACTTCCTCAAGCAGCACTTCGATTCGTAGTTGTTGATTATCCATAGTATTTCCCCTTCTTTATGCGGTGTCTGATGTTACGCGGTTTACTTCTTCGAGTGTGGTCAATCCGGCAAGTGCCTTTAGGTACCCGTCTTGTCTCATGGTGATCATCCCTTGTGAGACAGCGAGACGCTGAATGTCTGCGCTCGTTGCCCTGCCGACAATGAGGGCTTGGATTTGTTCATTCACATCCATCACTTCGTAGATACCAGCACGACCACTATACCCACCTGGAGTCTGCGGCGTATCAATACCTCTGACTAAAGTATAAGCGCTTTGACCTGCTAATGGTAGTGCTTCGTAGCCAAGGTCGCGCGACACCTTCTCTACTTCATCCTTTGTCTTTGGGAGGAGATGCCCGACCGTTGCAATAATGTTCTGCGTTTCAATAGGGCTGGATTGATACGATTCGCGCTTTTTTGAGACACGACGCACAAGCCGCTGACCAATAATTGTATTCACCGTACTGGCAATAAGGAATGGCTCAATATTCATATCAAGAAGACGCGGAAGCACGCCGGCTGCGCTGTTGGTGTGGAGCGTACTGAACACAAGGTGCCCCGTAAGTGCCGCCTGTACAGCAAGCTGTGCGGTCTCGCCGTCACGGATCTCTCCTACCATCACGACATCTGGGTCCTGACGAAGAATTGAGCGGAGACCGTTTGCAAAAGTGAGCCCCACTTCTGAGTTCACCTGAATCTGATTCACACCGTCCATTTTGTACTCAACTGGATCTTCAAGCGTCACAATATTCACTGTGTCGTCCTTAATCTCTTTAATGAGTGCGTAAAGGCTGGTTGACTTACCAGAACCGGTTGGACCAGAAGTAAGTACCATTCCGTTTGGACGCCTAATACCATGACGAATGGCACGAAGTGAACGCCCTGCATACCCCATTTGTTCAAGGTCAAAAGTATTACCGGACTTATCAAGAAGACGAATCACCACCTGCTCACCCCACACAACAGGGCTTACTGCGATACGAAGATCCACCTCTTTATTCGCAACACTCACCGCGAATTGACCGTCCTGCGGAATGCGGTGTTCGTCAATTTTGAGGTTAGAAAGAATCTTCACGCGGCTTACAAGTGCCGGTTCAATACTCTTAGGAAGTTGCATAATTTCACGAAGCACGCCGTCTACACGGACGCGAATTTTGAGCGTATTTTCTAGCGGCTCAATATGCACGTCACTGGCTCGTGCCTTTACTGCGTATTCAAGGATTTTACTCAGCGCCTGACTGATTGGTGAATCCTGAACAATTGTTTTTACATCGCTTGCCTCTGCCGCCTGTTGCTCTGCCTGTGACGCCTGGGCAGCCTGGTTGACGCTTGAGAGGTCAGTCTTATACTGATCAAGTACGTGACGAACACCCGACTCAGAGGCCATGAAGACCTTTAGTGGACGCTGAATAAGATTTGCAAGGTAGTCTACTGCCTGGACGTTATTAGCGTCAATCATAGCGACAGCAAGGCGGTTTTGCACCTCTGCAAGCGGCACGGCCATGAACCGTTCAGCGATATCTTCCTGAAGAAGGTTAAGAATGTTCTGGTCAATAAGCGTATTTGAGAGATTAACATACGGCACACCTGACACCTGTGCAATCGCGTGTGTCAGAAGTTCATCATCAATCACCTCTTCTTCGGTGAGAAGCGAGAATAGCGGCTTACTCGTCGACTTGGCGCGGTCCTTGGCGTCATCCATTGTCGCCTGCGCAACAAGACCCTCCTCAATGAGGAGAGTTATCAGCTTTTCTTGTATGTCATCCGTAAGAAGCGCCATACCGCCTAGGCCTACTCGCTTTCTGCGCTATCTTGGGTGCCTTCTTGTGGGACAGTGCTCCCCTCAATCTCAACCTCAACCGATGGATTGATAGCACTACTGTTAAAGATTCGCTCGTCAACTTCAGGCATGTCTGCGTTAATTGGGTCAATCACCTGAATTTTTTGCGGCTCTGATGATGCATTTCCAAGAATACCTCGTACAACAAAGAAGGAAACCATCACACCTACTGTGGCTATGAGAATGATCATTGCGATGTCTGTTTTTTTCATGCTTCTCTCCTAATCCCTTGGTACCACTTCTTCACGAAGTTCAATCTTTTTAGCTGGCTCATAGTACGCTACACCCTGAACCGCCATTGTCTGTCCGCCAGATTCGCCAGAGATACGTACTGACTTCACCTGAATTGTGCGGATTGAGCGCTCTAGGTTATTAAGTACGTTCTTTAGCGCCGCATCAGTACCTCTTACGACAAACTGGAATGCAATAGCACTTGAGTGCTCATCTTCATTCAGCCCTACATCGACGACCGCAGCAGCGTCTGCACCAAGTCCAACCTCTACACCCTGCACCGGCTCTACCTGGATAGACTCAAGTACCACGCCCATAGCACCCTCCCCTACAAGGAGTCTGTTCTGGAGTGATGCGCCAAGTGCAAGTGAGTTTGCCTCAGACGGCAGTGCATCAAGGATAACCTGGAGCGCCTGGTCTGTTTCATTCGCCTTCACTGTCGCAAGTGCTTCGTTCGCGTCGAGTGCGCGAATCTCACCCTTCAGGCCATCTATGGCAGCGAGGTTCTTGGTGAGTGTAGTCTCAGTTGCCTGCTTTGCACTCAAGACCTTCTCTCCATATATAGCAATCTTAAACATGAAGAAGCTCACAACAACGGACGCACCAACAAGTACAGATGCAGTTGCAATCCAGAGGAACATTGTGCGGTTTGCTTTTGAGATTTGCGCTCGCTTTTGGAGTGATATATCCTCAGCCATATTACCTATCCTCCTCTATATCTTTAGCGCGCTCTGTGAAAATACTCTTTGGTAGCCCTAGGTATGAATCCGTAACGTTTCCGTTGATACTGAGCCTGATTGATACAGTCTCTACAGTTGAGCTAAATAGTTCAGGTGCATAGGTAAATGACACGACAAAGCGAAGTACTTTATTACCCTCCGTATCTTCACCGTAGCTGACGTCGCTTGTATTGACGTCTGTTGCAAGGAAGGTAAGGTCGTCATCGGCCGGAACTTCCGCCTCAGCGCCCGTTGAACCTTCGCCGTCAGCCTGCTGCGCCTCTCCGGTATTAGCCAGAGTGTATTCAACGACAGCACTAGAAAGCGTCTTCTTAAAGACCTCCATTGAATCGTACCCGCGAGTCTGACCCTCGAGACGAATCGTACCATCGTCTGCGTTCACGTCAATCTGAGATACCTGCACCGTATTAGGAGCTGGCGGGAGCACTGCAGAAAGCATATCAAAGAGTCGTGAAGTAATATTCTTATCATTATTAAGCGTAGAGATAAGACCGAGCTGGTTTTGGATTGTTACCATCTCAGAAAGATCCTCAACCTGCGCAAGATCTGCTGCCTTATTCTTAATCTGGCCGTCAAGATACGCACCGCGACCAAGCTGGACAGCGTAGACGTACACCAAGAGAAGAACGACCAGCCCAACGGCTGCAATGCTTGTAATGATTGCGCTCGAGATAACCGTTGCGCGCATGCGCTGTGCACGGATAAGCTCCTGCTTTACATCGGGGACAAGATTAATTTCAATCATTTACTTATTCCTCCGCTGCGCTAGGCCGATAACCGTTGCAAACTCCGATGCAATAGGCGCAAGCTGCTGCTGGAACTGCTGAGACACCTGAACGTTCTGCCATGGATTTGCTAGTACAGACTGGATGCCCGTCTTTGCGCTAATATACTCTGGGAACCCAGGAAGCACCGCACCAAAACCTGAAAGGAGGATACCCCCTACTGGAGTGTTTGGATAGCGAGTCTGGAAGAATTTAATTGACTTTGTAAGCTCGTTTGAGAAGTTATCAAGCGTGTTCTCAATTGCACGGTATACCTGACCCTCAAGGCGATCTGGTGCAAGTCCGAACTTGAGAATAAACTGACGAGCCTGACCCTCTTCCACATTAAGGTTCTGTACGGCCGCATTCACAAGTGACTTGAGACCCGTAGGAATAGTACGGACTAGACGCGGTGTATCCGCGTATGTAATAGCGATGTCAGTTGACTGCTCGCCGATATTGATAATGAGGCGCGCATCAGGAATGCCCGCAGGAAGAAGTGAGCGGATCATTGCAAGTGGATCTGGTTCAGCAGCGATAACATTAAGGCCAAGTGCCTCGATAAGCTCAAGCCTATCCTCTGCATACGCGTTTGCCGTACTTGAAATCAACACTTCTTGCTTTGTAGCATCGTGAAGTGATGTCCCAAGAAGCGCCCAGTCTACCTTCGCCTCATTCACTGCCATTGGAATGTACTGATCAACCTGATACTTCAGCATACTCTTTAGTTCTGCCTCTGGCACAACCGGCATCTCTACAATAGTTGTAAATGTCTTGTTTGACGGAAGACCGATAATAACGTTCTTACTCTTAATACCGCTCTGCCCGATAGCCGTCATAATGACATCGCTGAGTTTACGCCGACTCTCTGGAGAAGATGACGCTGCTGTTTTTTCATCTAGGGGTGCATACCCAAAATTTGAGAGATTCCATGCTCCCGCTCCAGCTTGTGATAGCTGTACAACCCGTACTGCGGTTGTTCCTATGTCTATTGCGAAAAAGTCGCCCACGCCTTTTATTGCCATAATACCCTTTATTATACCGAAAGCGTAAGCAGTTAAGCAAGGGTGTTTTTCAGATAGCGAAACTCACTCTCCACTAGAAGCGTGGTGGAAGCTCTTTTGTCATGACAGTTGGGATTCTTCCCGTCTCTGTACTCTGTGACACGCCCCAGAAGTAGGCATCTGGGCGAAGGTTAAACACCTCTGCCGCACGCGGCCCATCAGCATTCGCGCCCGCACCCGCTGTACGTCGAAGGTGGATTGTATTAGAAATCACTGGTCCGTTTACCGTCAGTCGACTTGAGCAACGGGAGGTTGTAAGGCTTGTAAACGCAACGTTGCAGGTGTAGATATTACCCTGTCCTGCCGTTTTTGCAACGAGCCACGCATCAACCTGTGTCACCCCTTCATTAATAGTAATGTTCTGGGCAATAATCACAAGCTGTGGCACTTGCCCTACACTAGAGATAGCCCCGGTTGTATACATAAGGTTTCCATTGATCACTACGTCGTTATTTGGCGCATAGATGATTACCGAGCGACCTGCGGCCATTGTGCCAGCCTGAAGTGTGATTGTAGCGGTTCCGGTTGGCCTGTACACCCCTGAGGCAAGTGATGACGGGGCAAAGGATGTTCCCGGATTTGTACCCGGTTGCGTAGCGTAGCGATCAATGACACTTCGAACGCTTGCAGGAAGCACGTAGTGTCCTACTCCAGATTCAACACACACATCAGCGTTGCTTTGATTTGAGAATGTAAGCAGGCTCACACTACAAAGGTTAATGCTGCTAAATGACGTGCCTTCTTGGTGAATTCCGCCAGCATAACCCGCCGCAGAGCCCATTCGACTCACCTGACCACTCGCTGTAATCCCATATTCAGACCATGAGCCATAGACAGTGCGTGCGTATGTTGGGGGCTCGACGCTTGTAGGAAGCACCGCTGCAGTCTGAGGGAGTCCGAATGAACTATACGCGCCGGACGTAAGTGTATGGCCGGTCGGCTGCCAGCCGATACCCGCAACAGTTGATGCGCCAGGGGTATTGATAACACCAATCCTACTGCAGTCCCTATTGGCCACATACATTTTGCCATCAGGGGCGCTCTTTACCTGACCACCGCCACCGTTTGCCCCACAACCCCTCAGTACCGTTGACGAGCCTGCCACTATATCTTGACGCGAGTTTGCTACCTGCGTACTTGTGGTGGCACCTGACAGCTTATAACGATGGAGGTACCCGTTCATGCCGCTATTGTAGAGGCTAGTTGCGTACACATAATTACCGTCTGGGGAGAAATCTCCAGAGTATACTGAAGTACCGCTAATATTCCACGCAAACTGACCAGTGAAGCGACCACTATCCGCGTTGAAGTTAAGCACCCTAATAGACCCCGTGCCCGTTTCTCGGCGCATAGTAATCACCATTTTTGTATATGTTCTTCCGCCATCAGGTGTGTAGAAGTTGATCGTACCAAACCCAGGGGCAAGCGCTCCGGATGCCTTCCCTGACACCATACCATCACCAGGGTTTGAATCAACAGGAGTAATAGAGGCGCCGTCATTTGTGCCGGCCGTCCATGTGTACGGAATATAGAATGCTCGAATTGTAACGGTGCCAGGTTTATTTGTCACCACCCAGTACCCCTCTTCACCCTTTGGTACTACTGAGAGTGCCTCACCCACCCTGTCACTTGCTGCCTGCGGACCCAGTGGCCTATTCTTCAGAACGACTGATTTACTTGTCATATTTACCACTGAATAGCGAAGTGAACCAAGCGTGTTGTCTTCTGTTGCAGCAGAGGATGTCACAATAACGTACCTGTTATTCGATATCGGGAAGACAGCCGCCGCCTGGGTTGTTGTTGGCTTTGCAGCAAGCCCCGTGCCATTTGTCATGATAGTTCCAGAGGGGTTGTATACGGTCATTCCATCGGTGTAGAACTGCACTTCACCTTCACGGTTCGTTGCAACGGTTGACCCCTCATCACCCGTCATCACCCCTGTCCTTGGTAGATTTTTCGGAGCAGCGCCTTGTGCTGGATAGAAGTCTAAAGCAGCGCCCTTTCCAAAGTACCAGTAGCGCTGTGTATTACGCACTTCTTGGTCAATGATCGACTGAGGAACCTCTACATCTACCCTGCCGCTCGCTGATATCGACGTAGAGACAGTACTTGATGTGCCAGCGCGTCCGGCGTAAAGATCGCTTCCTATGACATGTACTTTTGGCTTCTTGCCCACCGTCACGCAGCGAAGCGCAGAGTGCCGGGCACCTGTCTTACTTGGCCCTGTCGTTTCATTGTAGCCACGTACTGAAAGGCCGTAACAAATACGGTCACCTGGGTTAAAGTCATCTGGCACTGTATCTGTCATTTGGTTCATTGCAGCACCAGAGTCGGTGAATACACGGTTCGTGAAGGTCGCCCCCATGCCAGAGCCAATCTGCGTACAGCGCGAAGCATTTGAGCCAGTCATGGTGTAGAATTCACAGGCAGTTCCCGTACTTGTACCCGCCGTCATGCGTGGCGCTGACTGCCCAGCTTTATAGATGATACGCGTATAGCGTGTATCTGTTGGTGACGAGTTCGCGATATTCCCCGATTTTGCCACGTTACCTCTCACTGAGACGTTTTGACCAGGTTCAATGGCAACCGGCGCTGATGTGATTGTGGGCGTCAAATCATAGGTACGCACCACGACACGTATAGTAAAGCTCATTGCTGCCTGGGGGCAGGTGTTATAATTCCATCCACCAATAAAGTTTGGCCCTCCAGGTGTACAGTGCCATGCCCAGTCATAGAACTGAGAGATATGGCGACCCCTAACCGTTACTGTCACGTTCGTTGTTTCCGTAAAGCCACCTGTTTTTGTGTAGGTAAAGTCACGCGGACTTGCAAACCAATAACGAGAGTTGTTATCACGAAGATAGCTCAGTACCGTCCCGCCAGCAAGGTTAACCGACCCCGCAGGTGAAGCGGATGCACTATCTACACGAAAGCGAGACCCAGCAAATGCTGGCCAGTTTGTATTCCCGCCCATTGGGTTTGGATTTCGATCATTCGGCGCGTTACCGCTTGTGACAATGCGGGCATTATTTGATGCGTAATCGGCTCCTGCGCCGTCAGGGGAGACAAGGCTTGAACACACAAAGGTTATTCCGTTAAGCTGGAGGTTAATACTTGAGGTACCCCTATTCACCTCTACTTCCGTCTGAGATCCACGCCCACTCGCTGACACCCAGACAGCTCCAGCGTATGACCCACCGTTATTGATGGCCATGCGCGGATCCTGGCCGACGTCGCGGTTTGCACGCATCTGCCAGTAACACTGACTATCCCAAGCCACCGCCGTTTCGGTACCACCGATAAGCATATTATCTATTTGCGCTCGAGTATAGAGCGCCGAGGCGTCGCCACTAGGAGGAGTGACAGAAAGAGCAAGTGAGGCAATAACCACCCCTACGACAACCCACCATAGCCGTTTCATTTACTGCGCCTCTCTCTCGGCGTTGCGGCGATCAGTCTCGTTCAATATATCGCCAGCAGGTATGCCGATATCCGCCTTTACGGCGTCTTCAGGAAGCGCCCCATCCTGATGCACTTCACTAGAAGAGGTATTCCCGCTATCACGCATCATAATGAGCGCAGCCGTCACCGACCCTGCGATAACAACAAACAACACGACCGCTAGAACAGTCACGCTTCTGCGACTCAGTGTCTTTAGACGACTCAACATACACCTATTATAGCATGAGCATATTCTTGCGCTACGATAATTACACGTAATTTTCACCCCTGTTATGCTATACTATTTATATATGAGTTTATCTATCGGTATCGTCGGCCTTCCAAACGTCGGCAAGTCAACATTGTTCAACGCACTTACCCAAAATGATATTTTGGCAGCTAACTACCCTTTCGCTACTATTGAGCCGAACACAGGAATTGTTCCCGTGCCGGATACGCGCCTTGCAAAACTCAAAGAGCTCTACAGCGCAGAGAAGATTATTCCTGCAACGGTTACTTTCGTGGACATTGCCGGCCTCGTAGCTGGTGCCAGCAAGGGTGAAGGGCTTGGAAATAAATTCCTTGATAATATCCGTAGGACTGACGCAATTGTGCATGTAGTGCGCGCATTCGAAAACAGCGAAATCCTTCGCCACGACGAGTCTGAGGTCAACCCTAAGGCTGATATTGAAATTATTAATACGGAATTAATCCTTGCCGACATTCAGACTATCGAAGGGCGCATTCCAAAACTTCAAAAAGAAGCGAAGTCACTTCCAGCTGCAAGGGAGCGCATTGGCTACCTAGAATCACTCCTTCGGCACTTAGAGGCAGGTACACCGCTCTCTGCACTCCCCTCTCTTGATGAAGAGGCTATTCAAGACCTCCACCTCCTTACCGCAAAGCCGGTTATTTACGCATTTAATGTTGACGAGGATACACTTGGGAATGCAGACAAGCTCCGTGAGCTCACTGCACTTGTAGCACCCGCTCGAACTATTTTTGTATGCGCAAAGATTGAAGAAGAAATTAAGGATTTATCAGAAGATGATGCACTTGAACTCCTTGAGGCTTACGGCGTTGAAGAGACAGGACTCAATCAGCTTATTAAGGCAGCGTACGACACACTTGGTCTTCAGAGCTACCTTACTGCCGGGGAGAAGGAAATACGCGCATGGACTATTCATCAGGGCGATACAGCTCCACAAGCAGCGGGTGTTATCCATACTGATTTTGAAAAGGGATTTATTGCCGCAGCGATTGTAAGCTACGAAGATCTCATTGAGGCTGGAAGCGAAACGGCAGCCAAAGCTGCCGGAAAGATGCGTACTGAGGGGCGCGACTACGTCATGCGTCCGGATGACGTGGTAGAATTCCGATTCAACGTCAGCAAGTAAAACCGTTCACGGTTCCCTTTTGCGCCAGCTACCTCGCTGTCACGCTTGTCGCGTATAACGAATAACTCTTTTGCCCAGAACTCAAAGTCCTGGAGGATCTTTCTGCGCACTGCATCATTTTTTATAACACCCTTCGCGGTCTGGTGGCGCTCAGCTTCGAACTGTGGCTTCACCATTGCAACAATTTTAGTGTTCGGGCCAGTACTTGTAGCCGCTAGGTGCGGCAAGATGTCACGAAGACTGATAAATGACACGTCAATCACGATAATATCTGGGGTAACGCTTGGGGTAAAGTCGCGGATATCGGTCTTCTCATGGAGCTCGATTTTTGGATTATCGCGAAGGCTTGGATGGAGCTGATCCGTACCTACATCCACTGCATACACTTTTTGTGCACCATTTTGGAGTGCATAGTCTGTAAAGCCACCAGTACTACTTCCTACGTCCAGGACAGTCGCGTCTTTAAAACGAACACCCAAGAGTTTTGCCACACTGGCAAGCTTGAGCCCCGCCCTACTGACGTATTGCTCTTTCGCATTCAGTTTTATGACGGCATCTTCACGCACAAAGTACCCCGGCTTGGTGATTACCTTGCCGTCCACCGTTACCTTCCCAAGCTTAATCCAACTCTCGGCCTGCGAGCGGGTTGCCACCATGCCAAGGCTGGTGAGTTCTGCGTCCAGTCGTCGCTTAATCATTACGTCTCCAATTGAGCACACGCTCTATTACTTTTCTTCCAATATTTTTGTCACGGCGCACAATAGTTTTGCTCAATAACATCATCCATGTGCGCATAGAATCCCTCCCTCTGGTGATGAGGAAGGTTAAACCATGAGACATACGTCAGGTGCGCAGGCAAATTCGCCAGCTCAGACCCCTCTCTGGGTGTATCAAGAAATGAAGCCACCATTACCCGGTCAGTGCCATCTGGTACATACATCCTGGACTGCTCCATACCTACCCCGGTGGGTTACTGAGTTCCCATATTTTTTGAATAATTTTGTGGTTTTGCGCATCTTTACCAACAAGCTCCACGGTGTTCAGCGTTGTGATCTCTCCCCGCTCAAGCGCCCTATCGTCTGTGTATGTAATATGCGGGTTATAGCCCTCAAACGCCCACTCAGGATTACGCATTTCACCGTCATGATGTAAAATCACCTCGCCGAGTACAGTATGGAGCGCATGGAGTGTTGCACCCTTGCCAAGCGCCGCAACCCTGCGAACACCCACGTCATTATCTGGGCCGAATAGATCGCGTTCTGCCCCCTGAATAGCAATAGGAAAGAACGCCTCAGCCGCCTGGCCAACGCGCTGCTCAAAAGCATCCATACGACTATCTGGAATAGTGAAGTACTGCTGAAGTGTCACCCATGGATGGCGACTCTGCGTAATGTCTTGACCCTCTGTAACTGGATTAAGACTGCTCATCAGCAGTAACTCAGGCATCTAGTCCTTCTTTCGCTCGCGGTAGGCGCCGGTTTCTGTATCTACAGATATAACATCACCGGTCTTAATAAAGGCAGGCACCTTCACAACAAGTCCAGTCTCAAGCGTTGCATCCTTAAGGACACTACTTGTTGTATCGCCCTTTACCACATCTTCCGTGTAGGTTACTTCAAGGTACAGGTTCTTTGGAAGCTCAACGTTAATAACATTTCCATCAAAGAATTGAAGTGAAAGAGGGTCGCCCTCTTTAAGGTACGGAGCAGCATCCTCACAGACATCCGCCGCAAGCTGGAATTGCTCAAAAGTCTCAGGTTCCATGAAGTAGAAGTAATCAACATCCTTATACAGATACTGTACCGTCTGGTAACTTACTTCGGCTGAATCAACCTTTTCCTGACCCTTGTAAGTTTTTGGAACAACAGAGCCATCAATCAAGTTCTTAATACGAACATTTACAATACTACCGCCGCGACCCATAACCTTTTGGTTGTAGTCAATTACCTTGTACGGCTTGCCGTCAAGTTGCAGGACAACGCCTTTTTTCAAATCAGTTGGTGAGAGTTGTGCCATAAAAGCGTCCCCTTTCTAAAATAAAGTCTTATATGAAAGTAGGCGACCCTTCACAGGCCGCCACTTTTGTTTTCTAGCCCTGAGCTACGAATGGGAGAAGCGCAAGGTGACGTGCACGCTTGATTGCTACTGCCAATTGGCGCTGCTGCTTTGCAGAAAGGCCAGACTTGCCTACTGGTTCAATTTGCCCGTATGCGTTTACGTAACGCTGGAGGGTCTTTACATCTTTGTAATCAAAATACGCTGGGGTATCTTTCTTTAGTCGTTTTGCCATTTATATTCTCCTAGAATGGAATTTCACTTAGATCAATTGGTTTATCATCGATGTCTTCAATAACGACATCTTTAGAAGCAGATGATGCCCTGCTCTGACCACCAGATGGTGCTGAATCGCCGCCATTTGGACCGTCAAGGAAGGTGACATCGGTTGCAACAACCTCTACACGAGTGCGTCGCTTTCCTGTTTCCTTATCATCCCAAGAATCCTGACGAAGACGCCCCTGGACAAGCACACGACGACCCTTTGCAAGATACTGCATTACAAGGTCACCGAGCTTCTCCCAGGCTGTTACGTCAAAAAAGTCTGCGCTGTCATCTTGACCGGCGCGGTCAACTGCAATACTAAAGCTTGCAATGTTCTTACCGGTTGTTGTTGTGCGCTGCTCTGGGTCGCGCGTAAGGCGCCCCATGAGAATTACTTGGTTAATACTTCGTGCCATACTCCCCTACTCCCTCTTTGTACTTTCGTACGATTACTTTTCTTCTGAAGTTGCTTCAGCTTTTTGTGCCTGCTCAGCAAGTGCCTTGCGACCCTTTTCGTCTACTGTAACAAGTAGGTAGCGAAGTACTTCGTCAGTAATGTTAAATATGTTGCTCACCTTGAGTGGTGCATCAGACGGAAGTTCAACGTCCATGTATACGTACACAGCAAACTCTTCACGGTTGATTGCGTATGCAAGCTTTTTCTTACCCCATACGTCTTCGTTTTTGATTGTTCCACCTGCGGTTGTGATGATATCACGAACCTTTGTAAGTGGCGTTTCCAAATCTGCTTCGAGATCTGGATGAATGAGAACGGTTAGTTCGTATTCTTTCACTAGTTTTCCTCCTGATCGGAATCCGGGTGACCGGATGCCCACACGTTTCTTTTATTCACTATGGGCTTGAGTTGATAACAGATGTATTGTAGCATATTTCACCTCTGTTGGCAACCCAGGCGTACTCTTTAGTATGGCAAGAGAAAATTAAATTGTCCTAAAGCTAGTTGCAATAATCAGTGGAATATTTTCGATCGGGCCAGGACGCAGCGAATGCACGTAGTTACTGACCCTGCAGCTTACGCCCAATAAGCTCAACATCCTCAAGCGTCAACCCAATAGGCGAACTTGGCGAGACGACCGTAATTCCATAGTGGTCTTCTAGCCGTGCAAGCTGTTGCCGCTGCCGAGGGGTCGCCGTAAAGATGTGGTCATCAACCAATACCGCACGCTCACCCTGCGCCGCAACAATATCCGCACAATAAGAATAGGCGTTCCCCCGCCCTCTGCCTGTTGAGTATGGGCGAAGCCCCTCGTCCCCCACGCCTGTCCAGTGGCGGCGTACAGCATCAAGTTTGAGGTCAATTGAGCTTGGCCGAACATAATCAATAGTCAGCGCCGCTTCTATACCAACGGTTTCAATAATCTCATCATACGTAGGATCGTGGAGGAATTTCATCATTCTTGACGACGAAGAAATGACAAGCGAACGAGACGCCACCTCCCCCAACGCCTGAATCACCTCTGGGTGAAAGAACTCAAATGTATTGAGTTGTTTACGAGAAAGCTCACCGTTAGGCGTCTGCGCGTACTCAACGTCCGTGAGCATACCGAAATGCGGCAGCAGTACTCCGTCTACATCAACATACAGCGTTGAGCGTATCTCCGGCTGATTTTGCTTCTCCATGGTATCCTGACTATAGCATAGAAATACTGAGGTCTATCTGAGGGGTCGCTTTAGACCTCTTCAGCACCACCAAAGACTTCATCAAGGCTTGAAACAAGCACGTCACGTGGCCGCGAGCCATCCGCAGGTCCAATAATCCCCTGCTCTTCCATCTCTTCAATCAAACGAGCTGCGCGCGCATACCCAACGCGAAGGCGTCGCTGCAAGAGGCTGGCACTTGCCTTTCCACCTTCAACCACAACGCGCACGGCATCCTTAAACATATCATCGCCGCCACCGGCACTATCAAAGTCCATCACTACGCCACCCTTGCCATTCAGCTGGACTGGCTGACTCACAACCTCATCGTTATACTGCGGCGGAGACTGCTGACGAAGGTGATCAGTAATCTTAAGCACCTCATCATCTGTTACCCAGGCACCCTGGATACGCTTTGGCTTAGGAAGTGACGCCGTAGACATGAGCATATCACCCATACCAAGAAGTTTCTCTGCACCAATCTGGTCAAGGATGGTACGTGAGTCTACTTGTGAGGCCACGGTAAAGGCAATACGTGCCGGCACGTTGGCCTTAATAAGACCAGTAATAACGTCCACAGACGGACGCTGCGTTGCAAGTACAAGGTGAATACCCACAGCACGAGCCTTCTGCGCAAGGCGCACAATCAGCGCCTCAACGTCGCGCGCGGCTACCATCATGAGGTCAGCAAGCTCGTCAATCACCACTACAATGTAGGGCATTGCGCCGTTTTCATGCTGTTGCTCTGCGCCCTCTTCGTCCTGAACGGTAATTTTCTTTGCGCCCTTTTGAAGCATGGCGTTGTATGACTTAATTTCACGCACCTTATGCTCAGCAAGGAGCTTGTAGCGGCGCTCCATCTCATTTACCGCCCACTTCAGTGCGCTAATAGTCTTTTCCGGCTCATTAATAACAGGGCTAAGAAGGTGGGGAATATCCTCATACGGCGCCATTTCAACTTGCTTCGGGTCAACCAGAATAAGCTTCATTTCGCTTGGACTATTACGGTACAGGAGGCTTGAAAGGAGCGTGTTGATCATGACTGACTTACCAGAACCGGTCTGACCAGCAATCAGAAGGTGCGGCATTTTGTTAAGCTCGCCAATCACGGCCTGGCCAGAAATATCTTTACCAATTGCGAAGGAGAGCGGTTCGTGACCACCCTGCCACTGCTTGCTGGTCAGGATTGAACGAAGACGGACATCTGCCGCGCGGCGGTTTGGCACCTCAATACCCACGGCACGCTGGCCAGGGATTGGTGCTTCCATACGAAGACTCTGCGCAGCAAGGTTGAGGGCAATATTTTGCTCAAGTTGCGTGATACGCGTCAGCTTTACGCCACTTGGTGGACGGAGGGTGTACTGCGTCACCTTTGGCCCAATGTTTGCTCCTTCCATTTCTACATCAATATTAAACTCAGCCAGTGTATCCTGGATGGTCTGTGCGTTTTGCTGGACATTACCAGCATCTGCAGGAGACTCCTTCTTCTCTAGAAGGTCGACGCTTGGCGCCTGCCAATCAGGGTCACTCACCGTCACAAGCGCGGCACGGTCTTCAGCGGCCTTATCCTTCGCAACGCTATTCTTAAGAGAGCTGAGTTGTGGAGACTTCTTCTCTTTCTTTGCCTCTTCTACTGGATCAAGCGTTGGAACGCCGGCGTTCAACTTAAAGTCTGCCTTGGCTTTCTTTGGCGCATCAAGGTTTGCGGCGTTTCGCATAACTTTTACGTTATCTGTCTGCTCAGACCTGTCAGTCCTAATAAGCTCCCAGATCTTACCAAAAATGACCTTTGGTGAAACACGCGTAATGAAAATTGCAGTGATAAGGATGAGAAGTATGTAGATAAAAGCAGCAACGGCCGGGTTCACCATGGCAAGCATGCCGCTATTGGCCGTATCGCCAATGAAACCGCCGGTGGTAGTGCCGTCGGCGCGCTTGAGGAGGCCAAAAAGCCCAGAGAACCAAATGAGCGCGAGGGTTGAGGCAAACTTTACGACGAACGGGATGCGGTTTTCTTCCGCGCGGAAGATTTCTACTGCAAGGTAAATAAAGAGAACTGGCATCACATAGACGCTGTAGCCGATGGTGTTAATGGTAGCCTGGTACATCCAATCAAGGACAGGGCCGCCAAGCTTAAACCAGCCAAGAATAAGAAGAAAGGCAAAAGCAAAAAGAAGAATTGCACCAACCTGGCGCCAGAAACCATCAGGGAGCACATGCTGCGGCTGTGCTGACTGTGCCACCCTCTTTCGTGCTGAGCTTTTTGAGCTTCGTTTTTTCTTTTTTGCCATAACTGTTTTTTATTATACACCCTAAGGGGCTATCCCTCTAGTGCGAGTATGAAACTATTGTAGCATATTTTACTAAGTTTTGCAAGCTTGGGACCTAGAGGGTTGGAAGGGGAAGAGTGAGGGTGGGAGTAGCTTTTTTAACGGTAGTGCCGTCACCGAGTTGACCATAGGCGTTGTAACCCCAGCAATAAAATTGTAGATGCAGAGCGATAATTTTTGTGTGAATTCATTATCCTATAGTATAGGCAACTTATGAAAAAGACGCCACAAAAGCAGCGTCCCGTACAAATCAAACTACCGGTTGGGTAAGTGGGGCAACACAGTATCGCGCCACCCCACTCCCCCCTATGCCGGCTCCGCATGTGCAAGACGAGCGACGATTACTGTCGCATCGGTCCCATTTGTATTGCACGTTACGAGCACGAGCTTCTCCGTCTCCCAGCCGAAAATGACCTCACTTTCAGCGGCGCCAAGGAATGGCACGAGAGTCGGCGCTTCCGCCGTATAGGTAAATACACCTGTTTCCGTTGTCACGATAATTTCATCGCCAGCCACGAGGGCCGGGAGATTATCGAACACCGCCGTAAGATCCGGCGACCAGCTAGTGTGGCCAAAGAGCAACACAGGATTTTCCGAGGGCAAGGACGGTGGATCACCGTACCATGCCACCTGATCAAGCGTCGGAGGGTCGATACAGTACTCGCTCTGCTGACAGTTCTCGGTTTGTCGCGGCCAGGTTTCACCTGACGATACTGCATCGAGCGCAATTGCCGGTACACTCACGCGGAGTATCTCCGATGAGGCAATTACTACAGGCGGCTGCTCCTCTGGGGCAGCCGCCGGCTCTGGGGTGACGAGGGGTATCTGGGCAGGCGCCGGAGCGGCGCGTTTCGGTTCTGACATTGAGGTCGTCGTGTTATTGAGCGCCATGGCGCCAACCACACAAGCAATCCCAATGATACCGACCACAGCCGGTACGAGGTACTGGCGTATGCGTCGCTTCACGAGCGTCTCCTTCTAGGTAGTCATGATAAGAACATGGCCCGGGCGGGTCATTACTCATATAATACCATATAACTGTAATAAATTCAATAGCTGTGAAATGAAAAACACCCGGCGCATTGCCGGGTGTATGCCATTACTAGATAGAGAAAATGTGCCTGAATGGCGACCCCTCACTGTGGGGGGTCGCCATTCAAACGGACCTTACGGTCGCTGGTGTGCTGCGCGACGACGCGCGTTACGCACCAGCGTCAGCAACATGACCGCAAAGCAAAGCCCCGCGACGATAACGAGCACCGTGCTCCCCATCGCCATGCTCGCAGCAACACCTGCACCAGCGGCACTGGTGCCGATTCCGGTTCCATACATATATACTCTCCCTTGAGATCAGGCCGATACCGCAGCAGCACGGTCCTCGGCACTATATTGAATTTCCCACCGGTCCTTACGACTACCAGTGAGCTTACCCCACAAGACTTCAATCCACGCAGCAACAAACCACGCAGAACGTATCATGGAGAAGAATTCGGAGATAATAACAGTATAGCCAATGAGGATATCCCATTTATCTCTGAATGGTATACGATTCGTCATAATACCACCCCCAATACTAAAGAGTACTGGTACAACAACCCACCAAATGGCATTGAACTGGAATAGTCCAAGGGCTATCTGGAGGACAATCAACGTAAACCAAAGTAGTCGAACAAGTGTCATCGACAGTGCGACGCACTGCTGCCACCAGTCGAGGAGTGTCAGTCGGTTGAGACCCATCTTCAGAAGGTCCTCGATAGTACCGACCTGCCACTTCATGCGCTGGTTCCATAGAGTACTAAAACTCTTCATTGAATCAGTGTACGCACGAACAGTCGGCGAAACATGACAGTAGTAGCCACGCTTCCGGATTTGACAAGTCAGTTCGAAATCTTCAACCTGTGAATCATACGACCACGGCCCCTCCCTACTGGTTTCATCAACAATCGACCGTAGGGCTTTTCCGTTAATCGCACACCCGGTTCCAACAAGAACCGTTGTCCATCCACGACGAAGTGCATGGTCATTCCACATAGCAAATTCCGAACGCTGCATTCGCGTCCAGAAATTCGGTCCAAGCATCGTCGCCTTGGAACTCGATCCGCCAAGCTTGGAGTCAGAGGCAAGCTCCTTCTCCCAGTCTGCGACGGCGTTATCCGGGAGGCATGTATCTCCATCAATGCTCAGAATGACATCAGCATCTCTGCCATATGCATTCCAAGCACGATTCAGTGCCTCACTCTTCTTGTGTTCGAGCTTTGAAAGCTCGAAAACAATCAAAGCATCACTTTGCTCCTGGTAGGAGCGGGCGATTTCGGCGGTCTTGTCAGTACACCCGTTGGGAATAACGACAATTCGGTCAGGTACACGCGTTTGTGCAAGCAGGGCCTCAATTGTGGCCCCGATGCTTCCCTCTTCGTTATAAGCGGGAATAAGTGCAACGACAACGGCCACAAGGAGCCCCTCTCTCAATCTAATAATGTCAATGAACACAAAAGTAATACGAAAACTCGCCCCAATTGATTCATTTGTGATTTTATCATAAATACATGATTATGTCAATAACTCACCCGTGACGACACAGGCTTGCAAGGGAAAAGCCCCCTGCGCAACTCTACACAGGGGGCCGTAAGTAAGGCTTATTTTGCGAGGGGCGCAACCTTAATATCTTGTACATTAAGGTGCTCGACGATCGCTCCCACCATCTTGTCTGCGTATTTGGAGCCCATGTGCAAAAGCACGACGCCATCATCAGCAAGGGGGTTCGGAGAGTATGTATCGCCGACAATAAGTCGCTGCATCATCTGTTCAACTGTATCGCCGTTCCAGTCATAGGTATCGGCAGTCCAGGTGCAGACTTGCATTTTCTTCTCAGTGAGACGGTTGCGCACCGATTCATTATATGCACCATCTTCGTAGGGCGGACGCATAAGGATCGGGGTGGTGTTGGCGACATCCTTTAGGGGGTAGACCTCTGCGTAAAACTCGTCCGGGTTTGTCGCATCCAGCTTACTCAGCCTGGCATGTGTCTGCGTGTGATTGCCGACAATGTGGCCATCAGTCTGCATCTCGTCGATGAGATCCAGATTCTTCAATGCCCAATCCCCTGTCGGGAAGAAGGCAGCCTGCGCATTATACGTGCGCAGTTCTTTCAGAATTGCCCTGACCTGCTCCGGTGTTCCATCGTCATCAAACGACAGAAGTACCCCAGAGCCAGCCCCACGATTACAGCTACGAATAACATCACTCGATGTATTATCAACTGTAGCCATCTCATAGATAGCAGGGGCGAGCTCAACAGGCGGTGTGTCATCTTGTGCAGCAGCGGCGACGGTACATCCCGTCAGCGCAGCGGCACTTACAACAGCAGCAAAAATAAAACCTACACGTCGAAAACGCATAAACTCTCCTCATATGTCAAAGTACAAATATTACTTACGCTGGGTATAATATCACAAAATAGTTATTTTGTCAATCCATAGGAGGGCACAAAAGAACCCCCCACCGGAGGGTTCTTTTTAATGTCAGACTAATTAGTAGCCGCGTGCGTCAGTCTTTGCCTTCGGCACAACCGTTTCAGTGTCCGGCACAGCTGGTGCTGGGAACTTCTTTGGTGCTGGGCGGCGGAATGGCTTGTCGCCAGCTGGGGCGTTCTGCGGTGCATCACCACCCTGTCCACCCTGGCCGTTCTGTGGCTGACGGCCACGGCCGTTTTGTGGCTTGTCGCTGCCGTTTGAGCGGTTGCCACCACCACCGATTTCGTTAATCACTGGGATAACGATTGGAGTGCGGCGAGTCTGGTCGTAAAGAATGTGCGTAAGCTCGTCCTTGATTTCCTTCTTCACAACATCAAGGTCTACCTTGCGGCCGCTGAATGTGCGTGCAACCTTCTGCTTAAGGTACTGACGAATCGTACCCATGAGCTCTTCGCTATCACGGAGGTAGATGAAGCCGCGACTAATGATGTCCGGGCTAGTCATAAGACGACCACTTCCCTTTTGCACCGTGAGTACAACAACAAACATACCTTCGTTTGACATGTGGATGCGGTCCTTGAGGACAACTTCTGAAACAATTTCACCAGAATCGTCATACATGACACCACCAACCTGTACACGGCCGGCCTTCTTTGCCTGACCCTGGTTGATTTCAATCACGTCGCCACTATCTGCTACGAAGATGTTCTTGCGTGGAATGGCACATTCCTTTTCTGCAAGGCGTGCATTATGCACGAGCATGTGGAACTCACCGTGGATTGGCATGTAGTAAGTTGGGTTAAGCGCGTTAATAAGCTTGATGTGGTCATCATAATAACCGTGACCTGACATGTGGAGTGGGCCAACGCCAGTAAGGTGCGACTTGCCGTTCTGAATCACTTCAGAACCTTCACGCATAAGGCCGTCAACGGTGCGTACAACGTACTTTTCGTTACCAGGAATTGGGTTTGAGCTCAGAACAACAATGTCTGTGTTCTTAATCTTGATGTGCTTGTGTGCACCACTTGCCATACGGTTAAGCACGGCGTTGAACTCACCCTGTGAACCTGTACCAACAATAGTAACTTGGTTATCAGGGAGCTTCACGATGTCTTCCATCTTTACGATCACGTCTTTTGGAACAGAGATAGTGCCGGTGCGAAGCGCAACTTCAACGTTCTGAATCATGCTGTATCCGGCGAAAGCAACCTTACGGCCCTTCTTCTTTGCGGCTTCAAGAATGAGCTGCATACGGTGAATCTGGCTACTAAAGCTACTGATAATCAGACGGCTGTTTCGGTGCTGATCCATGATTTCTTCCATACTCTGCTGAACCTCAAACTCACCGTGCTGGTGGGTACCCTCTGATTCACAGTTGGTAGATTCGTTCATAAGAAGCATAATGCCTTCTTTTGTTGCAATCTCCGTAAGGCGTGCAAGGTCAAATTCCTTACCATCCACTGGACGCTCTTCGAAGCGCCAGTCACCAGTGTCTACAAGGACACCCTCTGGTGTGCGGACCACAACCGCAGTTGAATCTGGGATTGAGTGGTTCACGCGGACAAGTTCAATACTGAAGTTATCACCAATAAATACCTGCTCATGTGACTCTGGGTCCATGACGTGGTATTCAGGCTCATAGCCGCTGGTTGCCTCTTCCATTGTACGCTGTACCATGGCAAGGGTGAACTTAGAACCATAGACTGGTGCAGGAATCTGGTGCGCCAAGTGGCGGTATGCTCCAATGTGGTCAAGGTGACCGTGTGTAAAGACAATGGCACGGATCTTGTGCTTGTTCTCTAGGAGGTAGCTAATATCCGGCACGATATAGTTGATACCTGGGTAGTCTGAACCTGGGAAGAGGAATCCGGCGTCAATCACAATGATGTCATTGTCATATTCAATTGCCATCATGTTTTTACCGATGCCCATTTCACCAAGACCACCAATTGGGATCACGCGAAGGCGCGGGCCGGGAGTGCGTGGCTGTTTCTTTTGGTCGGCAAGGCTAAACTGGCGCCCGCCGTAGCCATTGTAGATAGACTTGTTTACCGGGACGTTGATTACGTGCTGTGAGGCGCGCTTATTGACGTCATCGCTGGTGCGGCGCTGCGCACGGAAGACTTCTCCGCGGCGTGTCTGCGTATTAGCAAGAACGGTGTTGTTCTGCTGCTTTTTCTGGTTGTTGTTATTGTTATTATTATTTCGCTGTGGACGCTGCCTTGCTGCGCCATCTGACTGTGGAGTTCCGAGTCGTTGTTGACCCATAAATCTTTTGCTCCTTTTACTGTTCAAGAGTTCTCTTAGTGGTACTTTCTTCCCTCTAAAAGCTTTCTCATTGTTAATTAGTTTTCTGAATAAGAAAGGGTTTGTTGCCTTTTACATGTAGTGTGACCCTGTGGCCGGAAGGCGGTGTATCCCCTTTGAAAGTACCTTTATTATAACAAATGCACTGCGCCACCGCAAGCGTCGCCCCTAAGAATGTTCTATTTTAGCTGATCTAAAACCTTTGGAAGGTCATCAAAGAAGTGCTGACGCGTCTGTTTATTATAGACAGTGCTTGAGGGGTGATAGAGTGGCGCAAGTGTGTACTGCTCCCCGCCTACAGATATGTCATACAGCGAGCCGTGTGCTTCGCCAATCGTGACATCGGAAAGGAAGTGACCCATGCTGTGGCGGCCAAGGGTTAAGATAACTTTTGGCTGAATAATGCTGAGCTCACGCTCTAGATATGGCCAGGATTCATCTTTTTCGGCGCGGCTTGGGTCGCGGTTTTTTGGCGGTCGATATTTAACAATATTTGTGACGTAGACGTCATCGCGTTCAATATCTACGCTCTCAAGAAGTTCGTTCAGGAGCTGCCCTGCCCTCCCCTGGAAGGGCTTACCCGTAAGGTCTTCATCCTTGCCCGGCGCTTCACCAATAAAGAAGAGTTCAGAGTTGAGATTACCATGACCCATGACAAGCTGCGTTGCCTGTGCGGCCAAATCTGGCGTCACATTGTTTGCAAGGATATCTGCCTTGAGCGCATCAAGTTGGTGCTGTTTTTCCATAGAGTTATTCATGACTACAGCTGTACCACTTCCCCACCGAGGCGCTTTCTAAAATGCGTATCGTGAGAAATGTAGAGAATTGCACCTGAGTAATTTTGTAGTGCGTTTTCTAGCTCCTCAATACTTGGGAGGTCAAGGTGGTTGGTTGGCTCGTCAAGCACAAGAAGGGACGGATTATCTGCAAGCATATCAATAAGCTGCAATCGCGCCTTTTGACCACCACTAAGTTGACTCACAGGGGTGTTGCCGTCACCCTGTGTAAACAAATAATCGCTCATCAGCTGGCGGACCTTGGTTTCGCCTACAGCAAGACCGCGTGACAAAAATATGTGTTCAATGGCCTGGGAAAGCGTTTTTGTAAGGATTTCTGAGGGAGTTTCCTGTTCATAGACGCCCACGCGTACCTTTTTATCGGCATCGATGATGCCGTCGTAGACAGTGGCGGCGACAGGCTTCCCGGCAAGTGTAGCGAGGAGCGCTTTTACGAGGGTTGTTTTACCGGCCCCGTTGCGTCCACGGAGTTCAAGCACTTCCCCTTCGCGGATCTGGAAGGAGGTGTTTTCAAAGAGAATATCGCTATAGCCAAGCGAAAGCCCGTCAACGTTTACGAGTAAGCGGCCGTAGCCCTCCTCACCAGTAACGCCATGAAGACGAATGTTCTTTGCCTTATACTTTTGGTACTGCTCACCAGTTTTGAGCCCCATCCCCTGCACCGATTCACGGTCCACCCAGAAGGTTGGCTTTTCAATCTTTTCAAGCTCTACAAGCTCAGCGCGCGACTGTGCTTCAAGGCGCTTAAAGCGTTGAATGGTTGAGCCGGTGCGTGATTTTTCCTTAAAGCGCTGGTATTCAAGAATCTTTTGTTTCACATTGGCAATGCGGCGCTGCGTAAGCTCAAATTCATTCATACTGGCGCCAGTTGAGCCGGCGTTCTGCTTAAGATATGAAGTGTAGTTGCCTTTATAATTAAGAATCTTTTGATCTTTGATTTCCAGAATACGATCAACATTTTCAAGGACGTCACGGTCGTGGCTAATCACCAGCATGGCATCATTTGAGGCGCGCATCCACTGGAGGAACATGTCTTTTGCAACGTAGTCCATATGGTTGGTTGGCTCGTCAATGAGCGCAAGCTGCGTGTTAGAGAGCATCACCTTAGCAACTTCAATGAGGCGCTTTTGACCACCACTGAGTGTGCCGAGCTTCACATCAGTTTTATTGCCGAGCTGGAAGGAGTCGAGCACCTTCTCTACTTCGTTTTCAATCGTGTAATAGCCGAGCGAGTCAAAGCGCTCTAGTGCCTCTGAGTACTCATTGATGAGGCGCATGTTGTCGCCCATGGTTTCTGGGTAGGTTTCTAGGACGTGCTTGAGTTTACTGTAATGCGGGAGGTCCTGAAGAATATAGGTTGTGACGGTCATATCTTCAAAACCGTGGTGTTCCTGGCGGGTTGAAATCATATGCGCACCGCGGCCGACAGTAATTTCACCCTGGTAGTCTTTATCATCGCCAGAAAGAATGCGGAAAAGCGTTGTCTTCCCCTCTCCGTTGCGGCCAATAATCCCCACCTTTTCGCCGTTGTCTATGAAAAATGAGGCATGGTCAAAAAGGCGTTTGTCGCCGAAGGATTTTTCTTCTATGGTGGCAGAGAGAATCATATTTCTTAGTGTATCAGTGTATTAAATCGGTAGTAGTGTGCAAGTGTCTTTTCGGCAGTCGCTTTTCTAAAAGCGTAAGAATGAGTATCGCTAGAAGCGATGCTAAGAATAGGTAGAAAGATAGAGAGCTGACAATTCCGATACCGGTAGCTATGGCACTGTCCTGAGAAATCCCGAAAAGACCCGTCACCACAGAGTTGACACTTTCTGGCGTGTCACCACCATCCACAAGCGTCAACCCGTAAACGACAGCAAGACCTAGCATACTGTAAATCACACCCTTAGTTAGACCGCCAAGGGTATACCCCGACTTCTTATGGCGAACAGTGAGTATCGCCTGAATCACAGCTCCGTAAATGAGCAGTAAAGGAACAAGCGTAAAGAGGTGGATAAGAAACGCCCACCCCAAGGAGCCTAAAACTCCACGCCCAAAAGTCAGCCAGATACAAACAACCAACATAAGTAGGAAGAACTGCATCTGTAGTGCCGAACGCTCTACGGGCACGGAATAGACCCCCCTATCCTGACTCTGCGAATCTGCCGAAGACCGAGAAGACATGTAAACCACCTACGCTTCGTCCAATGCTTCCTTAATAGAAAGACTGAGGCGTCCACGCTCATCAATACCGATAAGCTTCGCCTTCACAATCTGACCCTCGGTGAGTGCATCAGAAACTTCCTCAACACGCTCGTGAGAAATCTGTGAAATATGCACCATGCCGTCAATGCCTGGAAGGATATTTACGAAAGCACCGAAGTCCTTTACGCCCACAACCTTACCTTCGTAGATACGGCCCACTTCTGGCTCTTCAGTGAGGCTCTTGATCCAGTTGATTGCCTTTTCAATGTTCTCAGTATCAGAGGCTGCAACAGTGATAAGACCGTCTTCCTTGATGTCAATTTGTGCACCGGTTTCAGCGGTAATCTTATTGATCACTTCCCCGCCCTTACCAATTACTGCACCGATCTTCTCAGGATTAATCTTAATCTTTTCAATGCGTGGAGCAAATGGACTGAGTGCTTCACGTGGCTGAGCAAGAACTGAGATCATATGCTCTAGGATGTGCTCACGCCCAGCCTTTGAACCGTCAACTGCTTGCTTCAGCACAGACAATGGAAGACCATGCACCTTCATATCCATCTGAATAGCCGTGATACCCTCTGAAGTACCGGTCACCTTAAAGTCCATGTCGCCAGCAAAGTCCTCAGCATCGGCGATGTCAGAGAGGATATATGGCGTGCCGCCATCAATCATTAGACCCATAGCAATACCGGCTACAGGGCGCTTGAGCGGTACACCTGCGTCCATGAGTGCGAGTACGCTTGAACACGTAGCTGCCATTGAGGTTGAACCGTTCTGGCTCATGATTTCCGTCACGCTACGAATAGCGTACGGGAAGTCTTCAGCGCTTGGAAGTACTGGTGCGACTGCACGCTCTGCCAGGAAACCGTGACCGATTTCACGGCGGCCCGGTGATCCAAGGCGACGCACTTCACCAACAGTATACCCTGGGGCGTTGTAGTGGTGCATATAGCGACGCTCGCCGTCGTTTACTTCCATCGTATCGACCATCTGTGCGTAGCTGAGTGGTGCAAGCGTCACAATGTTCATAGCCTGAGTCACACCACGCGTAAAGAGGCTTGAGCCGTGAGTGCGTGGTAGTAGGCCGACTTCACTAGAGAGGGTGCGAACTTCGTTGAGCTGACGACCATCTGGGCGAAGGCCTTCTTCTACGATCCCCTTACGAACATCCTTATGGAGCGCCATTGTAAAGGCTTCATCGTACTCATCGCGCAGAGCCTTCGTATACTCTTCCTCGCCAATCTTTTCTTTGTATGCCTCATGGAATGTCCAGCGAAGTTCATTCACGACACTATTGCGCTCTGGGTACTCTTTACGGATTTCTGGACCAAAGCGGCCATCAACCCATTCATCAACCTCTGCCTGAATGTCAAGGTTTGGCAGTTTAAGTTCATATTCCTGTGCGGCTGGCTGAACTTTTTCTACAAGCTCTTTTTGAAGCGCAATTGCCGGCTGGTAGGCTTCATACGCCCAGGCAAGTGCATCGGTAATAACATCTTCTGGAACTTCGTTTGCCGCAGCTTCAACCATAGTGATGCCGCTTTCAATACCAGCAACCACAAGGTCAAGATCTGACTTTTCACGCTCTTCTGGAGTTAAGAATGCCTTAAACTCACCGTTAACGCGCCCTACGCGGATACCTGCAACTGGACCGTCAAATGGCGTACCTGTGAGCATGAGTGCAGCTGAAGCGGCAATCATTGCAACTGAGTCTGGGCGGAAGTTTGGATCCATAGAGAGGACACTTGCAACGACCTGGACTTCTTGACGATACCCCTTAGGGAAAAGTGGGCGGATTGGGCGGTCAATAAGACGACCGATAAGAATCGCCTCGTCAGACGGACGGCCTTCACGCTTAATGAAGCGGCTGCCGCTGATCTTTCCCGCTGCATAAAACTTTTCTTCATAATCAATACTGAGCGGGAAGTAATCGAGCACGACTGGGCGTGAGCCAACCTGTGCTGTCCCAAGTACGACGGTGTCTCCGTACGTAACGAGTACAGAGCCGGTTGAGCGGAACCCAACACGGTTTACCTCTAGGGTTAGGGGGCGGCCCTGGAATTCAGTTGTAACACTAAAAATATCCTTGCCGCTTGGATTTATTGTTGGCATAAGTGTGCCTCCTTTTTTTGTTCACCCACACTTCTATTGTTTGAGCGAGTAAGTAACGGGTACGGAAGTTTGATTCTTCAAACTTCTATATCCAGCACTTAACCGCCTGTGGGTATGGTCTTATTGTACCATAGCTAGACCTTAGTGGAGTGGGTGGTGAGCCAGGCGGTGATGGTGGGGATATCAAGGTGTTCGGTGGCAACAGAGACTGCGAAGTCTTCAAGGTCTATTGGCGTGGCGGTGAGTTCAAAGCCGTTCATCATTAAGAAGATAGCCGCTGTAGTTGTGCCGGTTCTCTTATTACCGTCACTAAATGGATGGTCACCAATAATATTGCGCATGTAAACAGCCGCTTTCTCGTGAATAGTTGGGTACTGTTCAGCCCCAAAAATCTCTTGCTTGGGTGCACTTTCAACCGAAGCTAACCGGCCTTCATCACGAATACCATGCGCACCACCGTACTCTTCCACTATTTCAAAAAGGAGGCGCAGAATCTCATCCATTCTTAAGTAACGCATAGAAGAGCCTACCTGTTATTGAGGTTTTTTAGAGTTTGATCATATTTCTTTGCAAACACTTTATAGGCCTGCATGACCTCAGCCTGTGGCTCCGGCTTCTTAATAGCCTTGATAGTAATAAGAACTTCGTCGTCTATAGTAACGCCTAGCTCTTTAAGCTGACGCGCCGGAAGCGTTACACCCTTACTTGAACCAATCCTGATAATCTTCTGTGTAGTTGTCATAATCATTATAATACTATTATAATATTAAATGATAATTAAGTATACTCAGTAATTGTTATAAATAAAAAACAACCCCCCTTAAATGAGGGGTTGTTTTTGTTAGTTAGTGGCTACTTATCCGTTGCGAGGAATTGCTACAAGGTCAATATCGAAAACAAGGTCGCTATTAGCCGGAATATTCGAGGCTGGGCTTGAAGCGCCGTAGGCCTGCTCTGCCGGGATAACAAGGCGACGAGTACCGCCAACCTTCATGCCAGGGACTCCCCTAGTCCAACCGGCAATAACCTGATCAAGTCCAAAAGTAATAGCATCACCAAAATCATGGCTGCTCTGGAAAATAATACCATTCTTCACTAACGCACCTGTGTAGTGGGCCGTGATAGTTGCGCCGGGGTTTACAACCTCGCCAGTACCAATTTCAGTGTCAATCATTTCAAGTTCAACTACTGCGTCATTGCGTGGTTCGAATTTGTTTAGTTTTGTGCCTTCGTATTTCATTATTATCCTTTCGTTATCTGGGGTTTATTGTAGCATGACGTGTCAGCCCTTTGGTCTGTCAGTGGCGTGCCCTAAAGGGCTAGCCACCTCCTGACCAGTGCTGAGTTTAAGTTTTTATTTTCAAATCTATAAAAAATAAAGCAGCTAAGCTGCTAGCTAGCCACGCAGCGCACGGATAAGCCGTGGTTCTTATTACCGTTGTCCGATGGGTAGACGCCGGAGCTGCTGAAGTTCAAGGTGCGGGCGCCGGCGGCTGAGCTCTGCGTAGCAGACCAGTAGAAGCCGTTGCTACCCTGAAAGCCGAACCCGCCGCTCCAGCTGCCACCCAGCTGGGCAAGCCAGCTAGTGCGGAGAGCGGTAGAGCCGGCAGCGTTGCTGGTTGCACCTATGCTGTTAGCGAGGAGTTGGAATTCACCAGTCGTAGGCTCACCGGTTGGCAGTCGCCAATTGGCGGGGCAGATGGATACGGATGGGCTTGGGGCTGGAGTGAGTGCGTTAGCGCAAGCTGAAGTGGTAGTTTGCACACCCATGGCAGCACACCAGTTATAGAGGTAGCCGTACTGAGGATTGGTGACGCCACCGTCGGTGGAGGTACTAGGAGGAGCGGGGTTGGTGGTGGGATTGGCGTTGGCGTGGATGTAGTAGCGTGGCTCAGTATAGCTAGTGCCACTGGAAGATAACGTAATAGACTTAGTATCGCCGTAGGTATTCGTACCGCCACCAGCGTAGGCAAGGTTGGTTAACATCCAGCATTTGTCATCTGGCATCTTTTGGATCCAATAGGTGTGGTTGTCGCGGGCGTCAACGGCGAGGGTACGGGTGGTTGGGCAGTTGG
>CAYLUF010000007.1:1958-62239 GCA_964386855.1 uncultured Candidatus Saccharibacteria bacterium | reverse complement strand
TAATCTGGAGTTTCTTAGCGGCAGTCGAAAGATCTGATTTTACAACGGCGTCTTTGGCTTGGCCGGTGATGCCGTTGTAGGACACCACTGTAATGGCGGCGAGGATGGCAATTACCACCACGACAATTAGCAGCTCGACGATCGTAAAACCACCGCGTACAACAGAGGTCATACTTGCTTTATTATCTATTTTATGATATAATGAAGTTTTAAGCATTCCCTACCCTCTTCTTGTATACTCGTTTGCTTTGCTGGATTTTGCATACACTAGGTATGATTATACCATAGGCGTTACCTATCCAAATAACCACCAAAAGGAAAAACCCCGCCCCAATCAAGGGAGCGAGGCTCAACCTTCAGGACGGGGTATCTGAAATTAGTAGACCGGGAATGTCACAACTGAAACACGGCGCTCTGCGCTTTGCAGCGCCCCTTCGAGCGCTGAAAGACGCTTGCGCCTCTCTCCAATCGTCTTACTCAAGAAATCACGCAGTGCACGCTCAATCATGAGTGGAAGAAACTTCGGCAGATGCCTGTCGGTCCTTCCTGCAACATAAAATTCAGCCGGCGTCACCGATTCAAGGAACCGGGCAAGCTCCCCTACTGACTCGAAATGATGCGCCTGCTCGGCAGCATACGCTCTCCAATCCTTCGGGGCGTCAGCACCACATTGCTTGTTTGCCGTCCATACGACCCACGTACCGAGTCGTGTCATCCACACCTTGATACATCTGGATGGCGACTGATACAGTGCTGTTCCCGGTATCCTCAGTTCGACATCAAGCACCTTACGAGCCTGCGCATCGCTAAAACGCGCAAGCTGACCTGAAACCAGACTATTCGAAAGCATGTCGCCGAACTCACCTGAGTTCCCGAGCTTTTCGTAGACGAGATACTTCAGGTATGGCTTAATGCTTTCAGTGAACGTTGCCTCAAGAACATTGACGTCAAAGCCATGCTTATGCAAATCCTCCTCTGAGACGCGATGCGCCGGATCAGTAACGATTTGTACAGCAAGTTCATGTACATTCTGATTGTTGGGCGTGCCCATTACCAATCACCACTTTCATTTCAAAGAACATCCTTGGGGCGTACCCCTACTGGATGCGCACGGAATGTCCGCGCTATGGCCTAGCATACCCTCATATGCAGGAAGCCGCAAGAATAAGCACCTTCCCCCTATCTATAAAACCCTCTGATAAAAAAAGAACCCCGCTTACTTGCGGAGTCCTAGTTTTGCTACGACAGCCTTGTAGGCTTCGAAGTCTTTGTTCTCAAGATACTTAAGAAGTTTCTTGCGGCGACCAACCATCTGTACAAGACCGCGACGAGCCATGTGGTCGTGCTTGTTGATCTTGAGGTGTTCAGTGATCTCTTTAATGCGAGTTGTCAAAACTGACACCTGAGCCTCTGGGCTACCAACGTCGGTTTTGTGTCGCTGTGTAAGAGCAAACGCCTGTGCTTTGTTATCTGCTGTAATCATCAAGTGTGTATTATAGCAGGGTTTATAGATGTTTTCAAGGGGTCAAGATGTGAGTGCTGAAACCGCTCTGCTTATGCAAAAGAAAAAGCCCCGGGCAGGGCGGCGAATGGAATTACTTCCGCTCAAACCGCCCCACTCGGGGTGTACTTACCTTCCCTTTGACATCGTCGGGAGCTGAACCGGACGAACCGACCCAGAACCACGCGGCGTCGACTCGGCAGCAAGCGCCGTTTCAACAGCGGCGATTCCTTCGCTTAGCTCAGGATGTCGCTTCTTGATCCACGTCAGCTTCTTGCCTTCGTCATGCATCAGACTCCGGACTGCAGCCTCCTGGGCCTTCTTCGGCATTGCCTTCTTTGTCATGATGGGTTCCTTTCTTTATTGATACATAGTACGGTCGCAGTTCGGGCAAAAGCGCGCCTGCGTCGATATTCTCCGACATCCATTCGGAGAATCCTGGATAGTCCTTTAAATGCGCAATCTGGTCACGCAGTATATGCTGTAAGCCAATAATGGTGACAATGTCGTCACCGGGAATCTTACTTACAACGGACCAATGGTTGAGCGTATAGGCGGCGAGCGCAACCGCTGGGGTTGTCAGCTCGTACACGGTCGGCACGTCTGCAACCCTACTATTTACAGTAAGGCGGCAGTACTCGGTGATGCATTCAATCATCGCATCGTAGGCACGTTCGCGTTGGCGCTTTGTCCGCGGCGGATCATACCCTGCGAGGCGCGCAATCATCTGTAGTTTCGTGCGAGGCCTCTTCCCCTGCTCGGTCCACGCAACTGCACGTTGCACGGCTTCGTAGCTAAAGGACACCACCCCGCGCGCCCTATAGGTGCGCGTCCAGGTACTCATGACGTCACTTTCGGTCAGCGCCTCGTGCTCACCATATGCGTTGAGGTATGGATCAACCATACGCGACGTACCGTCGGCAACCTCAATCACAAGGGCGTGATGTGCCAGCTCGTCACGTGCAAAAAGCATGGTCTCGAGCGTTGACTTATCAAACTGTACAAGGCGACGTCTCCATTTGCGCACATAGGGCGCATCGGGAAACGTATCGAGCTGGCGCAGATTGTAAGCGATCTGTTTGCGCTGTGTCACCATTGCCGAATACCAAGACGGCACGAGCGGTGTTATCAGCGAATGCCGGACGCCTGCGGCTCTTGCGAAGCCCACAAGCATCTGCGCCATCCCCAGGCAATTTGGCATATACGGACCGCGCTTCCAGCTCTTTGTAAGTGCCGGGAAAGCGCCGTTCGCATCAGGAATGACGGCATCATCAAGCGCTGGTGCGTTACTTGCTCGCCGCGCGTGCCACTGAGACGAGCGAAGCTCATCGCCAAGCATCGTCAGTACAACTTCCTGCTCCTCTAGGGACATATCGCCCCATTGGTAAGCAAGTTGCCGTATGTGATGTGGCAGATTCAGGAAGGCTCTATCGGCTAAACGCCCACCAAGATGCTCAAACTCAAACTGATACCGAAGTGCTTCAATTTCCTTTACGCTTGCCTCACCCTCAGGGGGGTCAGCCATCTTTTGCTGTATATACTTCACACGCCCCTTTGCATGGGACCGCGAGATACCAAGCCCCTGGCGATAGACATCGTCAAGAAGCGTGTTGAGATTTTCCAAGGTTCATCACCTCTTTCTATCAATAAAAAACGGATTTTTAAGGAACAGTAAGAACAGGGGTAATCATATAACGTTTACGGGTGCACAGCAAGCATAACCACCTCCCATGGATATTCTCTGCATTTTTAGAGGTATGAGTATTGACTTTTCCTCCTCTAAATGGTATAATGAAATTATATGGAGCGATTTGGGTCAGCTCCGCATACAGCGCTTCTCCAGAGGCGTTCTGTGCGGACTATCTTCAGTGTTTTCCTCGCCGCGATACTCACGGTCTTTTTATGGACAACTCTTTTTACTCAACCATCGCATGCTCAAAGCGCCACAGCAGAATGGGAAGGCGCATCACTCCGCTACGACGGCAAGCAATTTACCGGTGGTCAAAAGGCACAGCGCAACCAGTTCCCTGGTATTAGCGAAGGTGCCGTCTATTACGTTGCCTCTATGACAAACACGACCCAAGGTCAAACAAATAACACCCCTCGTGATGTCTTTATCCTCTACCTTTCACCGGGAGTCGATCCACCGGCTGCAACCAGTGCTCAGCACGTAAAGTTCCGCTTCGACCCTTCTACGAAGACATACAGTACTCCAAGCGACCGCCAGACTGTTTCCATCCAAGGTGACCATGGGCAGAATGAAACCTCATGTGCCGTTGTCGGTGTGGGGTGGTTTATCTGTAGCATAAGCACCTGGCTTGCGAGCGGTATGGACTGGGTATTCAATCAGATTGCTGGCTTCATGGAAGTACAACCGCTCTCATCAGACCAAGATAGCGGACTGTACGTCGGCTGGAACGTGATGCGTAACTTCGCAAACGTTGCCTTTATTATCGCCTTCCTTATCATCGTGTACGGTCAGCTGAGCGGTGCATACGCAGGTACGTACGGTATCAAACGACTCCTTCCGCGACTTATTGTTGCGGCAATACTTGTAAACATCTCTTACATCATCTGTGCGCTTGCCGTTGACCTTTCAAACCTCCTTGGCTATGCACTTCAAAATACCTTTATTGAAATGCGTAACCAAATCTTCCAGGTAGATAACGAGACATGGAACAGTGAATACATGCTGAGCTGGGAGAGTATTACTGGATTTGTCCTTTCTGGCGGTACTGCGATGGCAGCAGTTGGCCTTGGTGCGCTTGGTGCATTGGCTGGAAGCGGCGGTACAGTTGTTGGGCTCGTCTTCCTCCTCCTTCCTGTACTCGTGGGCCTTCTGGTGGCGGTGCTTGTGGTGCTCCTTATCCTTGCGGCGCGTCAGGCAATCATCACCATCCTGATTATCATCGCCCCTCTGGCGTTCGTTGCCTACCTCCTCCCAAACACGGAAAGCTGGTTTAGTAAGTGGCGCTCGCTCTTTACGACCATGCTCGTCTTCTTCCCTGCATTTGCAGTTGTCTTTGGTGGCGCACAGCTTGCTGGTGCGGTTATTATCCAGAATGCATCATCTATCAACATCGCCATTCTAGGTATGATTGTGCAGGTTGCCCCACTTGTGATTACACCATTCCTCCTGAAGTTTAGCGGAAGCCTCCTGGGCCGTATTGCTGGCCTTGTAAACAACCCTAATAAGGGGCTTATGGACCGAACGCGCAGCTTCGCCGATAAGCGCGCAGAGCTTCACCGCAACAGGGGTATTACTGGCGGTAAGTTTGGCGACAAGCCAGGCGAACTAAAGCGACGTAACTTTATGCGCAAGGCGTCCCTCATGGCTAACAACTTCAACCGCAACACTGACGAAAAGCTCAAGAACTCACGCGCCGCATACGACAACACCTACCACGGCTCACGCGCCTACCAGAAGATTCACGATAACGCTTCTGTCATTGGTGCTGATAAAGATATTATTGATGCAAACCTTGCGGCACACACAGAGACCCAAAAGGCTACCGCTGGCTCTGTTCTTCACGGACGTGCTATTAAGCTTGAATCAGCGAAGCAGAACCTTGAAGCTGAAAAGAACCGTGCAACACTTGAGGTTGAAAAGGTGCGCGTTGATCAGGCATCAGACCTTCACATTAACACCCTTCGTGCAAAGACATCAGAGGCTACTGTTGAGCAGCTTACTGCACAGAATGCACGCATGATGGAAGAGTACAAGTCAGGCAAGGCAAGCACAACAAACCCTACCGTTGATGCCCTTATGAATACTATGAGCGCAGCTGCCATACAGACTTCTGCAGAGAAGCAGGGTGCTGTATCTGCTCAGTACGAAACAGCTCGCTCAATCTCTGAAGCCATCAATGAAGCATCTGTTGCTGGCTCAGCACTCCGCAAGATTGCTGCAGGCGTGAGTGGAACCGTAGGTGAAACGCGTGCACGTGCGCAGGCAGTTTCTACACTTAACAAGCTTGATGCCGACGTGCTCAAGAGCAACATGGAGCTGCTCAAGGCAAATGCCACACAGGCAAAGACTACCATCAAGGCATACTCACAGGGTATCGTTACCGATGTCATTGAAGGTCGCGGCGGTGCGCTTGATGAAGACCAGATTCGCGCAGCCTTCCAGCTTCAGGCTGAAGAGAAGAATATGTCACTCTTCGAAAAGGCTCGTGGCTCTGTACACGTCGATCAAGATATTGTGAGCGAAATCATTGCTGAAAATGTTGGTAACTTCAAGGCTGCTGGTGGATTCCACCTTCAAGCTGATCCAAGCCTTAACGTTCAGGCTCTTGGCACCAACTTTGAGCGCGAGATGGCCAAGGCTCGTATTAACACCCTTGCAAGCGTCAGCCCTGAAAATATTGCTGGCCTCAAGGCTGGATGGGTTGAGGCACTTGCCGACCCTGCTCAGTTCAAGACAGCCCTCAGTTACATGACATCAGATAAGGAAAAGGCGACCCTTGTTGACGCATACATGTCTGTTAAGAAAGCACTTACTAATGATGACGTCCTTGGCAAACTCGATAACCGTGAAGGCTTTGTTCGTACTATTGAAGAGATCCTTGCGAAGCATCTCAACGAAGCTCCAACACTCGACCCTCGTCCAAAGATTTAGCCAGTTACTTTTCTATTGGCGTAGCGCCGTCAACGCTCCACTGCCCCACTTTTGTACGGCGAAGAGCTGAGCAGTATGCACCCGTCTCAAGGACATTCCCTATATCTTCGGCAAGTGTACGGATATACGTTCCGCTACTGACGTGAGTACGGATCTTCAGTTCTGGGTAGGCGTAGTCAATAAGTTCAAGTGTGTGAATAGTTACCGTGCGCTCCGGCATCTCTACAGCCTCACCCTTACGCGCAAGGTCGTAGGCGCGGCGTCCGTTAATCTTTATAGCACTAAAGATTGGTGGGCGCTGTTTTATTTCGCCCGTAAAACGCACTAATGCCGCTTCAACTTCTTCTTGGGTTGGCACCTTGTCCGACACAGGCTCAATTTCACCCTCCGGATCCCCAGTGGTACTTTTTTCACCAAGACGAATCACCGCCTCGTATTCTTTATCAAGTTTTGAGTATTGCATAGCATTGCGACACTCTTTTCCTGTCACAATAATCATAAGGCCGGTTGCAAAGGGGTCCAGCGTGCCCGTATGACCCACCTTCGCCTTTTTACCCAGTACCTCAGAGATACGGCGGCGCACGCGCGCAACAACACCAAAGCTGGTGATGCCTGCGGGCTTATCAACAAGCTGAATAGTATGCTCTTCTAGCTGAAGTGGCACTATTGCTCCTGAGCTGGGATCTGGAACTGCCCAGGGTCAGAGGCATAGGCGCCTGATGGCTGCACGGCGACCTGTGGAGCCTCTGGAACTGGCGCAAGTGGAACAGTAGCTGACTGTGAAAGAGGTGCTTCAGGAGCATCTTCCGACGCATATGCGTTCGTTACTGGCGCTGGATTAAGGATATCTCCAAGGATCTGCGGTGGTTCAGTTGGTGGAAGCGGGAGCGCTGGACCAGCTGCACCTACCTGTGAAAAGTCAGGAATTGGCGGTGGCATAGGAAGTGTTACTTCTGGGGCAGCGATACCGTATGCATTCTCAGTAGGAGTAGGTGCTGGTGCCGCAACTGGGTCTGGCGTCAGTGGCTCTATGACCTTCTCGCCTGCAATAGCGTACGCAGAAGCAGTATCAGTAAGACTCACTACTGCGTCTGTGTCCGTGTCGCCAACACTATTAATAGCAGCTTGACCTGCCTCTGAAGCCGACTCACTTCCTGCTAGGTAGCCATGCGTCAGAATGGTAGTATTCTGAGAGCCCTCTGCTGATGGCTGCTCGACTGGCTGTGACATCGCTGCGTTAAGTGTTCCGCCCATAAGTGGCGCCTCATCTGGCTCTTGCTGTGGTGCTGATGGTGCAGCTGCCTGAACCTCTTCTATCTGCGGAGCTTCCGTAGTAGGTGCGCTCGGGGCAGGCTGTGGAGTGAGTTGGGAGACAGGCTCTGGAGTCACTGCAGGCTCGGCCTGCACCTCTTCCTGTGGCTCTTCAGTGAATGGTCCACGAACTGGATTTTCAGCAGCCTGCATTGCCTCTTCTGTAATGATTTCTTCTTTTGTCTTGCCGCGAACGCGCGCATCAAGCTCTTCAAGCGTTTCGTCCTCATTTGCATCAAAACCTGTCTTTACAGGGCGCTCAGACGGATCGTGCTGAATACTTAATCCACCATCGCTCGTCGCGGTCGATACTTCCTTCGCCTCCTCAACAGGTGCCTCTGGAGCCACTTCTAGTGGGGTATCAATCTCATGCGCACTTTGTAGCTCATTTGCAATCAGCTGCTGGTCAGCACCTGCAGCCATAAGCGTAGCTGCAATCGTCATAGACTTTGATGATGTTCGCTCGTTACTAAAGCGGTCGGTCTCTGCAACGATACCTGTAAGAAGCGCTGTTGCCACTGGAGCGGTCAACACGGTATCCTTCTTGTCTTTTTTCAGGCCATCTGCGATACTTGCAATCATCTCACTCAAGCTACTAGCATTCTTATCTGACCAATCTATACCACCGAGGCTGCTTGTCTGCTCACCTGCGGACACAGTAACAATAGCCGCGTCATGAAGAATTTGCCCGTGATTATCAAGCGCTGCATCAAGGTCTTCCTGGTTATCAACGCCAATAGCAACCACGAGTTCAACATTATAGTCACCCTGGCTAAACTCAAGGTCATCCTCTGTAATTGTGGTTTTGTACGGTGTAATAAAGATCTTAACGGCGTCATCAACGACCTTGTAGCGAAGGTGGTCGGCCTTTTCTTTGTTGAGGGCAATAATGAAATCACGAAGACTATCTGTTGTGTCATCAAATGTTTTCTCTGGCTCAAGAAATGCGAGCGCTGGTGGCGTTTCACCACTGAAAATCGCCGTTGCGTACTTCCCCTGCCCGTCAAGAAGAAGCGCAAGCCCCAGTGCCGCTGAAAGTGCGTCCACTGAAGGATTTTTTGAAACTGTCACAAGCACCTTTTCGGCTTGCTTCAATTTATCTATGACCTGTTGTTTTGTTTTTAGTTCGTCCATGGTTTTTTGTTTTTGTCCTATTGTTAGCTACTTGCAATAGACTATTTTCTTAACTATACCATAAGTGTTTTGGGGTGGTCAAGCAGTAATACTACGGATTACTTTCACATGCACACCCCGGCGCCCTTTACTTTTTAACACTTTTCAGCTATAATTACTCCTTGATTAGTGCTATAAATCTTAAGAGGTAAAGGAACTTCATGCCAATCATCAAATCTGCTGTAAAGCGAGCAAAACAAACTATCGCGCGTCGTGAGCGCAACATCGCAACAAAGCGTGCTGTTAAAGAGGCTGTAAAGGCATTTACTGCAGCGCCAAGCGCAGAAACTCTTTCTACTGCACAGGGTGCAATTGACACTGCTGTAAAGAAGAACATGCTTGAGAAGAACACTGCGGCACGCCGTAAGGCACTCCTCTCAAAGACAGCTAAGGCAGCAGGCGTAAAGCTTGCTCCAGCAAAGAAGGCTGCAGCTAAGGCTGCTCCTGCGAAGAAAGCTGCACCTGCAGCAAAGAAGCCAGCTGCAAAGAAGGCTCCTGCAAAAAAGACTGCTGAAAAGAAGTAATTCTCTTTTTAGAAAAGCAAAACCCGCTCACTACCGAGCGGGTTTTTTGTTTCTCTAGAAACTTCTATGGGCAATCTTGAGAAGAAGCTGCTCTACAAGCACCCACGGCTCGCCCCTAGACGATTTAAGGCCAGTATCTGCAGCTGCACAGGCTGCAAGCATGCGAAGCGCACCATTCGCCCCTAGTGAGCTTTTAAAGCGTTTTAACTTAGAGATAACAAAGGGATGCACTCCAAAGTCTTTTGCTGGATCAGCGTCTACTGGCGCAAGGACTGTAGCCGCAAGTGAGTACACCTGACTCACTACCAGTGCCATGAGGCGATGCGGGTCCTCGGAAAGTATCAGAGACTGAATTGTGCGCGATACTTGCTCGGCGTTGCCATTCAGCGCGTCATCAAGGAGTTGGAAGACGCTCTCCTCTGCGGATGGAACAATCACTGCATCTATGACCTCTGGAGTAATATCGGCCGCGCCTGTCAGCTCAAGAAGCTTCACCGCCTGAGAGAGCTGCCATTGGTTCATCCCTACCCTTCGCACAAGATAGGCCGCCGACTGGCGAGAGAGCGCAACACCCTGTTCTTTTGCATATGCCGCCGTCCATGTCTCTGCCCGCACTGCATCTTTCGGGGTCCACGCAGAAAATACCTGTATATCGGCCACTGATTTGAGCGCCTTATACACGGTTGTACGCTTATCAAGTGCAGGCTCCAGTAGAACGAGGTGGATTGTATCACTGAGGCGCGAAAGCCAATCGGGAAGCTTTGACCAAACAGCTGCATTACTTGAGAGCTGGTCAATAATAACAAGACGCTCCTCTGCAAAAAGGCTCACGCCCATAAGAAGGTCGGGGATATTGTTAAGTGTGAGGCTTGAGCCATCAATGCGCTCAGGGGCGCCACCAAACGACTGCTCAATAGCATTTAGCGCCGCCTTCAGCTCAAAATCGTTATCCCCCGTCAGTACCGTAATCATTATTCTCTATTATATCACTCGGGGGCAACTTGGCAGTGTGGGCAAATATGCGTTCCGCGCCCAGCAACGCGTGTCTTCTCAATAATAGCGCCGCACCGTGGACACTCCTGGCCCTCGCGCCGGAATACCCGCGCAAAGTCCATATAACTCCCCTTTTTACCCTCTGCATTCACATAATTTCTATTTGATGAGCCGCCTTTTTCAATAGCTAAGGTCATGACGGCGCGAGCTTCTGTATAGAGCGCAGTGAATTCATCATCCGTGATCGAACCGACAAGTCGCGATGGATGTACTTTTGCACCCCACAGCGCCTCATCTGCGTAGATATTGCCAATTCCCGCAACCACACTCTGATCAAGTAGCGCAGCCTTAATGGTCGTGCGCGGCCGACGTGCAAAGCGCTGTTTAAATGCAACCGCGGTAAAATGCGGATCAAGCGGCTCTGGCCCTACTTTCCTCATAAAGGGAGTGTCTGGAATTTCAGCAGTTGGAATAAGCTTCATCCAGCCAAACTTGCGCTGGTCATTAAAAAAGAGAAGGCTTCCGTCTTCAAAGGTAAGCGTGACGCGCGTTGAACTATCAGGGAGGGCTTCAATAAGGCTGTCGTTTGGATGCCCTGCACCGAAGCGGTCGTCAGCTGAAACAAACACAAGCTGGCCAGTCATCTTTAAGTGAATAAGTAATGAATACTGCGATGAAAGGTCTATCATCAGCACCTTCGCACGCCTGCGGACCGCAATGATTTTTGCGCCAATGAGAAAGTTCGCTACATCAATAGGTGTGTTTGGAAACCCCTTCTCTGTATCGTGCGACTCGGCACTGATAGTGCGGCCAATAATACGATCAGCGAGGCCTATGCGAACCGTCTCTACCTCTGGCAGTTCAGGCACGGTGCGCTCCTAGAGAGATACTTTTGAAATGTAGTTTGGTGCGTTTGGAATTTGGCGTGTAAAGAGTTGTGACAGTTGGTCTGTACTCGCACGGAGTGAACCCTTAGAGCCGCTACAGGTTGACGTCCAGAGGGACTGAACTGGTTCGCCATCACGCTTAACAATAAACTGTGTAATTCGCCCAGTTGCGCAGATGCCGCGAAGGTCGTTCGCATCGCCTTCAAGCTGCTTACCAGAGGTCATATTTGCCTTATCGAGTGCGTAGACGAACTGCGTATAGGCAGATACGTTATTAGAGAGTGTTTCCTGGTCTATGACTGTATCAAGATAGCCACTGTACGTACGGACTTCACGCGCTGTTGGTGAAACGGTAATCTGGAATGAGCGGAAATTCTCATTTGCAACAATAGGACCGCGGACGTTCATAGTGACTGAACTTCCAGCGGTTGTCGTAAGGAGCGCCTCACGAGCAATATCGACCTCAGGGGTCTTCGCTGTATCCCCGCCCGCAAAAAGAAGGCGCGCTAAGCCAACAAGACCGGCAATAGCAACGATAATAACGACAATGGCTAGTATTGTGGGAAGGGCTCGGTTTTTGGTATAGCGTGACATGGTTTAACTTTATACTTTTATTGAGGTTTCGTCAAGGAGTCGACTAAGGTCAGCTACAGCCTTGTCGTAAAGCGTGAAATGCACAGAATGCATACCAACATCCTCTGCACCCTGACAATACAGCTCAACGTCATCAACCATTACGCATTCCTCTGGCAGTACACCGAGCTTCATAGCAGCGTACTCATACGCCTCGGGTTGCGGCTTAATCCACCCTATCTCGCCAGATGACACCACGACATCAAAAATCCGATCAAGCCTTCCCGGTGCAAAGCGCACATCAAGCTGCTCGCGGCCCGTACTGTTACTCAGGAGTCCAATTTTATAGCGGGGCTTTAGGTTTTTTTCGATGAATTCAATAAGAGGTTCGTTCGGCACTTCACCGTCAGCGTACTCGCGTAGAAGCCGCTCATAGGAAATCCCCATAAGTTCAGCCATGCGCATACGCGACTCTTCCTGCGTTAAAATCCCCCTGTCTGCCGCCCTATTCACCGCAGAGAATTCCTCCGCCTTATCCGGATCGTCAGACCAAAGTTTCAATAGCCTCTGATTGTGCGTATTTGCAAGAAGAACGCCGTAATAATCAAAGATGATTGCCCTCACCTTGCTCACTAAAGCTCGCCCCAACTATACCCGCTATGCACATCTACCTTCAGTGTAATTGCAAGCTCGGGTGCAACCGCTTCCATTGTTTCCTGAAGGATTGTAGCAATCTTTTCTGCATTTTCTTTTGGACATTCAATAAGAATTGAGTCGTGGATTTGGAGAATCTGCGTACCAAGGCCTGTGATCTTTTCATCAATCTGGAGCATGGCGCGCTTCATGAGGTCTGCCTCCGTACCCTGAATTGGCATATTTGCTGCGGCACGTTCAGCGCCTGCACGGACCATGAAGTTACTGCTCTTCACGTCTGGAGTTGGACGGCGGCGGCCGTAGAAGGTCTCCACGTAGCCATCATTCCTTGCCTGCTCAAGTGTTGCATCAATAAACGTACGGATTGGTGCACGAAGTTCAAAATAGTGATCGATGAAATCCTTCGCCTGGCCAAACGACATGCCCGTAGCTGAGGCAAGCCCGTGCGGACTCATGCCATAGAGAACACCAAAGTTAATCACCTTCGCGTCACGGCGCTGGTCTTTTGTCACGTCGTCCATGGGAATACCGTACACTTCACTGGCCGTCTTTGTGTGGATGTCCGTATTGGCGTTGAAGTCGTTAATGAGCTTTTCATCGTTTGCTAAAATTGCCGCAAGGCGGAGTTCGAACTGAGAATAGTCAGCGCTCACCAGGACATTACCCTCTTCCGCTATAAAGGCTTCGCGAATCCGGCGACCTTGCTCTGTGCGAATAGGAATGTTTTGCAGGTTTGGCTGTGTGCTACTGAGGCGCCCCGTGGCCGCAACATCCTGATTAAGTGTGGTGTGAATCCTGTTGTTCGCGTCAGCAAGTTTCGGGAGGGCATCAACGTATGTGTTCTTTAGCTTCGCAAGCTCACGGGTACGCTCAATAAGTTCAATAATAGGATGTTGACCGCGGAGCTTATCAAGCTCTTTTTGACCGGTACTGTAGCTGGTCTTCCCCTTTTTAATTCCCTGCGTAGGGAGCTGAAGCTTTGTAAATAATACCTCAGAAAGCTGAGCAGGGCTACCAATATTAAACTCGTACCCGGCCATTGTATACATTTCTTGCTCAAGTCGCGCATGCTCTTCACCAAGCTCTTCACTGAGGCGCTTGAAGTATTCAGGGTCTATTTTCACCCCTTCTCTCTCCATCCTGAAGAGCGTGTATGTGAGTGGAAAGTCGTAGTCATGTGCGATTGTTGCAACACGCGGCATTGCGTCGAAGCGTTGCTGCTGATGCTTGTATGTGGCGACGAGTCCCGCCATTGTCTCAAGCGGATGTTCAGAAGCGTACGTATCATCCTCAACTCCAGAGAGTGCAGAGAGGGATCGATCGCGAGCGAGCGGGTCAATCAAGAACGCCGCCTGGCGCAAATCATGAACAGTGCTAAAGCGAACAGCGACACCCTGCGCATCAAGCGCGTGATAAAGGGTCTTTACGTCATAGCTCACGACCGTGCCCAGCTCAAGCGTACGCCACAATCCTGGGTCAATATCCTTGAGGTTTTTTCGATGCACAGTTGCGCCGTCAGTTGAAACCCAAAGCTCATCATTAAATAATCCTATAAAGACAGGGCCGTCTATAAGCAACGGTGCTGGCCATGGAGTTTCTGTGAGCGCAGGTGCCTGGAACGTCCCCTCGTCCGTCATAGTATTCGGCGCAAATTGCATATACTTTGGAAGGCGTTTTTCAAGTGAATGGAACTGAAGACGCTTCAAAATCTCCGCTACCTTGTGAAGATCGGTATCGTCCACGCTTGCCACGTCCCAATCAAGATTAAGGGAGATGTCCGTCCAAATACGGCCGACTTCTTTCGTCATATAGGCAAGCTCTTTACCGGCTTCAAGCTTTTTTGCGGTGGCTGGTTTTATATTCTCAATATTTGCATAGATTCCATCAAGCGTCTTAAACTCCTGAAGAAGCTGTGTTGCACCCTTTGGACCAACACCAGGAACGCCAGGAAGATTATCTGAAGAATCCCCTACAAGTGACTTGTAGTCAAGGAACTGCTCAACATCAATACCGTACTTTGTTTCAAACGCCGCCACGTCAAATTCTTCAATATTAGACAGGCCATTTTTAATGGCAATCATCTTTGTCATTGGTGTAATGAGCTGCAGGGCGTCAAGGTCACTAGTAAGAAGGTAGGTTTCAATCCCCTTCTCCTCAGCTTGTTTTGCAAAGGCACCAAGAATGTCATCCGCCTCATAGTCATCTATTTCATAAAATGGCCACCCAAAGGCGTCAAGGAGCTCCATGAGGATTGGCACCTGTGCATAGAAATCATCCGGTGCGGCTTTTCGCCCTGCTTTATATTCTGGATAAATCTCTCTGCGCTTGCGGATATTCGTTTTTGGCTTATCCCACGCCACAGCCACGTAATCAGGCTCGATCTTCTTAATAAGTTCAATAGCAATAGAAGCAAAGCCAAACACTCCACCCGTTGGCGTGCCGTCTGGCAACGAAAGCCCCGGCATGGCATAGTAGCCACGGTAAAAGATTGATTTTCCGTCAATTATGGCAAGTTTTTTAGGTCGAGATGCGGCTGTCATAGTCTTATTGTAACAGATACGGACAATCAAGAGGTTGACTCTGCTATACTGGGTATATATGGCAACTCAAAAACACACACAAATCTTGGCCTTCGTTGGCCTTCCTGGCTCTGGTAAATCAACGGCTGTAGAATACTTTACAAAAAATGGCTTTCCAAAGGTGTATTTTGGTGGCGTTATTCTAGAAGCGATGCGCGCAGAGGGTATTGAGATTACTCCGGAAAATGAGAAGAATTTCCGTGAATCATTCCGCGAAGAGCACGGCAAGGACGTTGTTGTAAATCGCATCGTGGAGCAAATCCAAAACCTTATTGATGCAGGGCAACGCCGCATTATTGCAGACGGTCTCTATACATGGACTGAGTATAAGATTCTTAAAAAGGCCTTTCCTAGAGAGCTCACACTGGTTGCAATTGTTGCACCACGCCGCACACGCTACCGCCGCTTGGCCGAGCGCCCTATTCGCCCACTCACTGCTACAGAAGCGTATGACCGTGACACTTCTGAGATTGAAAATCTAGAAAAGGGCGGTCCTATTGCTATTGCAGATCACTACATTACCAATAATGTTTCCGTAGAAGCACTCTACAAGACACTCGCTGAACTTCAAGAAGACATTGCGTTTTAAGCTTTAAGTCTTCTACGCGCCGAAGGAAACGCGCTCTTTCTTGCCGTCTTGTGCGCGCTGCCAAAGAACCTCGCGGCCATCATCAAGATACACAGGCGACTGCACTTTTTGCGCAGAACGCATGCTAATTCCACTCACGTATGGCTGGCCGTATTCATAGCGAAGCTGCGTATGGTTACCCGCAATGGTTATACCAAGAGGCGACATCTCGTTCATCTTTCGAACACTTTCAACATCATAATACTTTGAGAGACTCATGTTTTCACGGTAAGAGTACTCGCGGAGCCTTTCTTCAACTTCATGTGCAGTCGTGACGTCCTTAATTACCTCACGAATAACATGAGTGATTTCATCCTGAGTGAGGTCTGCTGGAGTGCCAGGCTTGCGAAGCTGCTGAAGAATATCTGCAGGAATGCGCTCTTGGTAGCCCTCAAGGTCAACCGCGAGCTTCCTGAGTACGCGCTGCACCTTACCTGGACGCGACAGTACGTATTCAGCCAAGACATCCTGCGCCTCAGACGACAGCCGTTCGGCGGCTGTGTACTGCATAGGGACACCTACCTCAATTGAACCAAACATCCCTTGCGTGTAATCAACGGCCCTATCGCCAATCATTCCCGCTGCCTTGCGCTTCCCTTGCACGAGACCGTTCTGCTCCGCATATCTTCCCACAACCTCGGAACGAACCGGGAATACATTCGCAACAACGTCGTGCTTTATTGCCGTACCGTCCTTATGGTGTCCCTTTTCATACCATCGCTTCATACCAGCAACTAATGCGCCGCGCTCCACCTTCGCTTCCGAACGACTATCAATCGTCCTCTCCGTAGCACTTTCGTCACCATGAATATTACGGTAAAGGCGTTGCTTAGCACGAGTTGCGCGGCCGACATCCTCATACACCTGATCAATAAATCCAGCCGTAAAGTCATCACGGAGTTGTTGCTCTTCATCCGGGAGTGGCGCCGTAACAATAACATTTTGTGGGTGAATACCCATTTTATTCAAGATCTTGCGAGCCGTCTTTCGCACACGTTCAACGCGCTTCTTGTGAAGCCCATGGCGCTCAACGAAATCATACCCCGACCACTGCTCACTTGTGCGCTCGTAGAGTTTTGTCATCAAATCAAGCTGTACCATGAGGTCATCTTCTGATGTGTGACGAATAATCTGGCGTCGTGTCTTTACCGCATCTTCAGAGGCTCGATAGTCTTGCAGGCCACCCGTATCAATAGCCGCTGCAATAAAGGCAGCGCGAGCCATATGCTGCAAGCTCTTACCGGGACGCATCGCTTCATACAGGCCGCGTGACAGTTCAGGAATAATCGGAAAGGCATTCATGCCAGTGCCAACTTCTGTGACGTTATTATCATCGTCAATGGCACCCATACGCGCCAGCGCCTCTTCTGCATTCACAATGTCACTCCTGTAGACAGGGTGTGGAATATACTCATTCAATTCTGAGAAATCGTAGTTAAGCGCCGCCACAGAAAGAACAATCCGTTCGAGGTTTGTGCTATAAATCTCTGGCGGTTCATGCTCATCACGCGCATCAAATGGCGTATACGCTAACTTAGCATCGTGACCCTCGGCCTCCCTGCGATCATGGCGCTTCACCACCACGGGCGCACAAAGCACGCCAATCCCGCCAGGAACATCCCTTCCAGCTCGTCCGATTTGCTGCGTAATACCGGCCTTAGAAAGCACCCTTCGAATAAGTCCGTCTGCTTTATCGTCATCAAGTTCAGCACGGTTGATTGTACCGTCTGTAGCAACATACGTAACACCCGGAATCGTAATACCGGACATACCCGCCGGTGATGACACAACAACGAGCCGCTGTCCCTCTGGGATAGGGTCATCTATGTGTGAAAGTTCAACTTCTGTCAGTTCACCGTGAAGCATACGGAAAACAACGTCCTGCGATGCACCTTTTTGCACCGACTCAAGCTCATTGCGCGTCTGATCAATAATGTGCGCAATCTCTTCTTTCCCAGAAGTAAAAATCATTGCCTTTTTGTGGTCAAATCCGTCTCGTGCGTACGCTTGCATTGGCGTCAGCTCGGGCTCCTCTTCAAGTGTCACGTTAAACGGACGACCCTCGATCTCAACCTTAGGAACGAATCCGCCAGTGAGCTTTTGGAATGGCTTCTCAAGCGTTGCAGCATTGTGAGTTGCACTTGCAGCAATGAGGCGCCAATCTTCGTGTTGCTGTACAGAAAGTGCGGCAACACCAACGGCTATTTCCGTATACAGATTTGCTTCGTGAATTTCATCAGCAACAATAGCGAGTTTCTTATCGGCATACTTTTCTTTAAACTCAGTTTGCATTCTAATGAACGTATTTGGAGTCATGACAACTATCTTGTTCTCTTCATGACGCTCAACACGTTCACCATGGATAATACCTACCGATTCCTCGGCGTCAAAATCCTTTATTTGTGCGGAAAGCTCCTCGCGAATACGGTCACCTAATCCATCGGCAATAACACGGCGCGGTACAAGCATGACGGTCATGTCATACCCTGCTTCGTAGAGATACTGTGGAAGTTGTGTACTCTTACCACTTCCCGTCTCCCCACCAACAACCACCGCTTTGTGCGCTTCGATTGTACCGACGAGCTCGGCCTTATGCTTAAAAGCTGGAAGGTCACGGTTTCCTAGGTCAAGGCTTTCAGGTGTGTTCGCAAAGCGCTCAGTCTGCTCACGGATAAGTGCCTGGAGTCGCTCTCTATCGGCGCGTGACTGGCGCTGGCGCTCAACAAGGTCAAATGCAGGCACAGGGATAGACCCGCGACGCTCACTGCCGTAGCCTCGTCGTGCAAATGGAGCCTTCCCGTTATTGTGCTGTGCCATATGGGGTAATAGTAGCACCTTTTACGGTTGTTAGAAAGCTTAAGGGGGATGGAAAAAGAATAGCACCGTACTGCAGTTTTCAACGACATCTGCAGCCCGAGTTGAGTCAGGCGCTGAGGCCCTGACGAGACCCGGTGCGAAGCCGTCTTGAAGACGCAGTGCGGTGCTGTTCTTTTACGCCACTTGGGCTAATTAATGTAGTCGTGGAGCTTCTTTGAATCCTTATGTTTGCGGAGTTTCGCAAGTGCCTTGGCTTCAATCTGGCGAATACGTTCACGGGTAACGGCGAATTCCTGCCCCACTTCTTCAAGTGTGTGGCTCTTGCCATTTTCAAGACCAAAACGCATCTTGATAATCTTCTGCTCACGGTCTGAGAGTGTTGAAAGAATGTCTTGTACCTGCTCCTTAAGAAGCTGTGATGCAGCTGACTCTTCTGGTGTTGCAGAATCTTCGTCTTCAATGAAATCACGAAGAACTGAATCTTCATCGTCACCATCACGGCCAACACCGGCATCAAGCGAGGTAATATCCTGCTTAATCTTCATGACGTACTCAACCTTCTCTGGTTCCATCTCAAGCTCTTTAGCAAGCTCTTCGGTGGTTGGTTCACGGTTAAGTTCCTGGGTCATGCGGCGCTGTGTACGAAGGAGCTTGTTAATAGTCTCCACCATGTGCACCGGAATACGAATCGTACGCGCCTGGTCAGCAATAGCACGAGTAATTGCCTGGCGAATCCACCATGTTGCGTAGGTTGAGAACTTGAATCCCTTGTCTGGGTCAAACTTTTCAACTGCACGAAGAAGTCCTGTATTCCCTTCCTGAATAAGATCAAGGAAATCAAGACCACGGCCGCTATAGCGCTTTGCAATAGAGACAACGAGGCGCATATTTGCCTCTGCCATCTTATCCTTCGCCCGCTTTTCACCTGCAATCACGCGGTGCGCAAGCGCAAGTTCTTCTTCTGCGTTAAGAAGGGGGATTTTACCAATCTCACGAAGATAGAGACGAACGCTGTCGTCGCTGGCATCGTCAAAGTATTGCTCTTGGCTCAGAAGGTCTTCATCTGTATCAACCTCTTCGAGCTCTTCTGCGTCTGGGCCATCAATATCAATAGCTGAAAGTCCCTGTGTTGGCGCTCCACCCGATACATCTACTACCCCTTCAGCAAGTGTATCTTCTGCTGGTGCGTCTTGCTTTTTCTTACCTCTTGGCACGTGTTGTCTCCTTAATGAGTTCATTCAACGCCGTTCGGAGCCGAGTCGCCTCGGTCTCATCCCCCGCATCTTCTGCGGAGCGTAACTGCGTCGTTAGTATGTCTTTTTGTTTCTGCTTGTGTTCGGTTGTAATGAGGCGGACCAAGCGGGCTGCTTCAAGGGAGCGGTCTTTGGGCTCCCAAGCCCCGTATCGTGTATCGGCCTTTAATAGTATTATTTTGACATAGGTTTCATAAACTTGCAAGTCTTGCGGTACCTCTGAGAGCACCTCTGTTGATTTTTGAAGGTATTTTAATGTATCAACCTGCTCGTCTGTAGCAAAAAGTTCACCCGTGAGTGGCTGGAGGAATGGCCGCGCTTCTGGCTCAATAGCCGCTATAGCAAGGAGGGTATCGTGATGCGATGGCCCGGCTGGCTTGGCCACTTTGGGCGCCTTTACCTCTTTTAATTCTTTTTCTTCAGGTGCGTCAATTGTATTGAGCTTTTCTGTCACAGCATTCAATGACGTTTCTGTGTACTCTGCGATTTTCTTAAGATAAAATTCACGCTCTACGGCATCTTCAAGCGCCCGCACCACCGCAAGAGCAGCACTGGTAAAGCGGCGCTTCCCTGCTGGCGAAGACATATCTTCACGCTTCGTGTATTGGCGAAGGAGCCAATCGACCACCGCCTCTGAACTATCTATAGCCTTTTGCCAGAGTGAAACATCCTTTTGGATAAGCTCATCCGGGTCTTTTGTGTCATCAGGAAGTGTCACAATAGTAAGCTCCGCACCGACTGCCTGGGCGATAGGAATGGCCCGCTCTGTGGCGGCAAGCCCAGCAGCATCACCATCAAAGGCCAATTTAATGTTAGGGCTGAGGCGAACGAGTGCCTTTAGGTGATACTCCGTCATTGCCGTACCCGCAGTAGCTACCACTGCCTTCACACCCACCTGGTGACTACTCACGACATCAAGATTTCCTTCTACCACCACTGCGTAATCGTTCTTGCGAATTGCCTCTTTTGCCTGGCTCAGACCAAACACGTGACGACTTTTATCATACAGAAGGGTCTGTGGTGTGTTCAGGTACTTTGGCGCTGATGGATCGTCTACTAAAATACGGCCGGTAAATCCAATCACCTTCCCCGATGGATCCATAAGTGGCACGGACATACGGCCACGGAAAAGATCGCCGCCAAAACGGTTCAGGAGGCCACTTTCAGTAAGTTCTTTTTGCGTGAAGCCCTTTCGTTTTAGGAACTGAACAAGGGCAGAGCCAGAATCTGGCGCATAGCCAATTTGGAAATCTTGCACTACTTCTTTACTCAGACGACGCTTTTTAAAAACATATTCAAGCGCGGTCTGGTTCTGAAGAAGACTCTGCTGGAAATAGCGCGCAGCGAGTGCATGCGCCTCTAAAAGACGGCGCTTTATTTTCGCATTTTCCTGTGCCTGCTTTGAGTCACGAGCAGACAGGTCAACACCCGCCTTCTGAGCAAGGATCTCTATTGCACCCCTGAAATCAACACCCTCTACCTCCATGACGAAGCTGTAGATATCTCCGCCCTTATTTGAAGAGAAATCATGCCAAATATTCTTCTCTGGACTCACAATGAAACTCGGTGTTCGCTCCGCAGTAAATGGACTAAGCCCCTTGAAGTTACGGCCTGCACGTTTAAGCTGGACGTACTCACCTACAACATCTTCAATGTTGAGCCGTGACCGTATTTCTTCTTTGGCGTCCTGCATGACTTTATTATAGCACCCTTTACCTCTGTTATTGATTATGCTTAAATGAAGGTATGAACATGTCATCTACTGACTATTTGGATAAAATAGCCCCACAAGCACCAAAGCGCAAGATATTTGAGTTAAATCTGAGGAATATTATCATTTTAGCAGTTGCGGCTATAGCGCTTGTTATTGTTGCTGTTATTATTGCCAACTCTATTGGTGGACGCAGCATTGCGCCATGGCAGCACCTGTCTATCCGCCTCACAAACACCGACCTCATTGCCACAGACGCAGCTAAGGCGATTAAAAACAGTCAGCTCCGCTCCCTCAATAGCGAAGTAAAGCTCACTATCACTAATACACAACGTGACCTCACTGCACCACTTGCGTCGGTTGGTGTCGTTCCTAAGAAAATTCCTGTCGCTGTGACACAGATTGAGAAAGCAGCACACACCGAGATGACTACGCGTCTTGAAACGGCGCGCCTTAACGCTAAGTATGACAGCGCCTACGCGCGCGAGATGAGCTACCAGCTTTCTACTATCCTCGCCCTCTACCAAGAGCTCTACGCAAAAAGTGGACCAGCCTCAAAGAAAATCCTTGAGACCGCCTACAATAACCTTAAACCTACCCAGGAAGCAATCGCCGGCTTCAGCGATTCAAACGAGTAATACTACACTCCTGCAACAAGCAGGTGTGCATGGCGCACAAGGTCATACACTTCATCATCTGACAGCTGTCCTGAGCAAATAACCGTATTCCAGTCTTTCCTACTCAGGTTTTCACCAGGAAGTACCGTTTCATACTGCTCACGCAGAACAAGTGCGAGGTTTGGATCGCAGCGGAGACTCACGCGAAGTGGCGCCGCACCTTCATCAACAATAGCGAACAGTTTCGCCTCACCCTCGCTACCTGTCTTCACCGTATACGCAACGAGATTCTCGCCAAGTGACTCACCTCGCTCTACATCTGAAAGTGATGCGATAAAATCATGTACTGTATCTTTATTCATTTACTGTATCCCTTTCTTTAGTGCGTCAATATAATACTGGAGCTCTTCTATACTCCCGCGGATATCATCAAGTGCGCGGTGCGCCTCACGTTTTGCGAACTTCCTTCGGAATCGGTGTTCAAATACGAGTTTCCATGACGTCACATCGAGCATACGGTAATGCAAGAGTGCAGCAACGCGCGGCCAAGTCCTATCAATAAACTGACGATCCATATGAATGGAGTTTCCCGCCAAGATGATTGGACCAGCCTGTGTAAAGTGCTCCTCTAGAAGTGCAAGAAGCTCATTCTCTACAGTGCGAGCAGAGCGCGCTGATTTATTTTGCTCTAGAAGTGCATCACGTGTCTCTGGAACGGAATTCCAAAAGTCTGCAGCAGGGCCGCTAAGCATTCTCTTTTCGGCAAGCTTTGGCCCTACCTGTACGGCAGCCTCATACGTCGCGAGCTCGTTGAGGTTCCAATCAGTGACAATTGCCCCAACCTCAAGGATACGATCATCTACCGGGTCAAGACCGGTCATCTCTAGATCAACCCATAGTATGCGGGCGTCCTTCTTTGGACGATCGACGAGCTTGCCCATGAATTATTTCTTTTTCTTGTCGAGCTTATCAAGCTTGAAGACGTTAACAAGCCAGTAAATAACGAGTGCTGTTGCGATAAGCGTAATGAGTGATGAAAGCGCTGCACCCCATGCAAAATCAGCTGTACGCCCAAACGCCTCAAACTGCCAAACTTCAGCGTTCAACTTTGCCTGAGATCCCACAATAAACTGAACGATCGGGTTGATAAACCCTTCAACAATCTTTCTCACCGTATCACCAGCAGCGGTACCGATAGCAAGACCTACCGCAAGGCCAATCACGCCTTGTGTTCGAATAAATTCAAAGAAACCACCAACGTGGCCGGATACTTTTTGAGACCCTTCTACTGCAACCGCCTCTACACGGCGCTTTGCTTTTTTACGAATCTCTTTGCGCTTCTCTGCTACTGTTTTGCGTACGGTTGATTTTTTCTCAGCCATGGTTTCGTCTCCGATTATGTCTGTCATTTAGTATATCATCTGGAAAGAATGAGGAGGAGCAAGATTCGGGGTGCGAGGGCTAGTTACTACCAGCCCTCGCACATACCCTATGCGAGCACGTACGTGACGATCTTAAATGTCGTCTTCTTCGGGTCCGGCTGCGACCCCCACTTCACCTGATCGCGCTCTTCGAGCTTTCGCACAACGACACCTTCGTCGCAGAGTGCGGTCAACGCCCCGAAGAGATCATCTTCGGATGCGCTCGACACGCCATGTACGATGCCCTTGAGCTCTTTCTTGGTGGTGTGATCTGGGTCATCCTTGTACCGAATCACGATAGGTCCTTGCGCAAGTCGCCGCTTAATGTAGTCTGATAGACTGCGGACCGTATTAGCTCTCATTGCTTCTCCTCATTGTAAAGGTGCTCCCACGGTTTGGGTGCACAGCGTGCAGGGTCAGAAAACGCCGAGTTTCCCCGGCGTACTTTAGAACTCTACCTTCTTATTATAGCAGTTTTTAACGAAAAAAGCAATTCGCGGCTCCCGCTTACTACATCTTTTCTGGCGCGTGAATACCAAGGATAAAGAGGCCTGCTTTTAGAATATCTGCATACACAGACACAAGCCCTACGCGGTGCGCCTCTTTTTCATCACCTACAACACGATTCTGCTCATAGTAGCGGTTAAATTCCTGCGCAAGCTCAAACAGGTATGCGCAAATATGGTGCGGCTCAAGCAGCTTTGCGGCAACTTCCACAACCCCACTGTACTCGCCAAGTTTGCGCACAAGCGCGGCGTCCTCTTCATAAAGCTCGGTCGGCATCTCTGCCTTTTCTGTTGTATTTTCCAAAATCCTCCGAGCACGTGCATGTGCATACTGAAGGTAGCTTCCTGTATTTCCCGTAATACTCACGGCCTCAGCGATATCAAAGACGATATCACTTCCCACCTTCACCTTTAGGAATTGATAGCGGAGTGCACCAGCAATAATTTCTTCTGTAGGCTCGCCACCGCGCGTGGCAATAGCATCCTTAAACTGATCAAAAAGCCATCCAATTTCAATAACATCACCGTCACGGCTACTCATTTTTCCCGTAGATAACTTCGCAAGGCCAGTTGGGATATTTACCGTCTGGTCTTTCATAGAGGCATCCACCAAACCAGCAGCAGCAATGACACCCTTAAAGTACTGCGCCTGCTCACCACCCGTAATAATGTAGCTCTTGTCTGGCCCGAAGAGTTCATTCTTCATCTCCATAAGTCCAAGGTCGCGTGCAGCGTAGAGGCCGCGACCATTGCTTGAAACGAAGGCGTTATCAAAACTCCCGTACTCACTTCCACGGAAAATATATGCACCGTCAGAAAGCTCAAAGACACCTGGTGTATTTTCTTTTACAATCTTTACACCCCGTGGATCAGCAAGACTTTCAAGGAAGCGTGCAACAGTTGGCACATTTCCAAGCCGCGCAACTGTTGCATCAATCTGCTCAAAACTCCACGCCTTACATAGTTCATAAATCTGCCCATATAAGTCTTCGCCTGGGGCGAATGAACGCTGTGCAAGCTGGTCAATTTCCACCTTCGCAGCTTCGTCCTCTTTATAAGCACGTGAGCCTTCCGCGTACATCTTGCTCATGAATGTATTGCGCTCATTCTCAGCAATAGACTGGATCTTCTCAAAATCACCATCCGCATAGCGAAGAAGACTGTACATACTCTTACCAACATGAAGACCAACATCACCGTGATAGCTTACGCGGCGTGGCTGTGCACCATCTATAGCTAAAAGGTTTGCAATTGTATCGGCAAGAATTGCGTTCATAGCGTGGCCAATATGCATCGCCTTAAACGGATTTGGGTTGTTAGTTTCAATCACCGTTGATTGACCCACGCGCTTTGGTTGAGGCTGCGTACGGAGCTGTTCCAACTTCGCGGCCGTGCTTACGCGAAGGTTAAGAAAGCCAGGACCTGCAACGTCAACGCTTTCAATTGCGTCTGTATTTTCACGGAGTTTTCCAGCAATTTCTTCAGCAATTTCACGGGGATTTTTACCCAGCTGTTTTGCAAGTTGCAAGGCAATATTTGACGCATAGTCACCAAACTCAGGCGCGGGCTGCGTCACTTGTGGCGTTACCTCTACGTCGTAGAGGTCTTTAATTATTTGAGCGAGATTCTTTTCCATCCCTGTTATTATACCATGACTACTGGGGTAGCTTCCTTAAGAATCCGCTGCTGCCTTTACTGCGCGAATAAGCCCCGAGAAAAGCGGATGTGGTCTATGCGGACGACTCTTAAACTCTGGGTGCGCCTGTGTAGCGAGGAAATACGGATGACTCATCCCCTCTACAAACTCAACAAGTTTTCCATCCGGAGATGTTCCAGAAATGGTTAGTCCGCCCTTTTGTATATCCTCAGCGAAAGCCTGGTTTACTTCGTAGCGGTGACGGTGGCGCTCGCTTACTTCGGCTACCTCGTATGTCTGTGCAGTTTTGGAGTTAGGAATAAGTGTGGCAGGATAGTCACCCAGGCGCTGCGTACCACCAGTGGATTCCTTTCCAGCCTGTCCGTTCATAGTGTAGATAACATTGTGCTTTGTTTTTGCGTCAAATTCTTCGCTATTCGCAGTCGCTAGTCCGGCTGCTCGTGCGGCGGCAATCACCGCTGTCTGCATACCAAGACAGATACCCAGGTATGGCACTTTCTTTTCAAGCGCATAGGTAGCGGCGGCAATCTTCCCCTCTACACCACGCGCGCCAAACCCACCAGGAACAAGAAGTGCATCTACAGCGGTGAAGTCCTCTGCCGTTGCGACCTCGGCATCAATCCACTGAATCGTAAGTGCAACCTTCTCACTCCACGCGGCTGCCCTGAGCGCCTCTACCACGGAGAGATAGGTATCTTCATTATCAAGATACTTTGCAACGACCCCAACGGTCACTTTTTGTGCATAGGAAGCCTGCTGTGCCGCAGCTAGTTGCCTCCATTTCGAAAGATCAGGTTTTTTCGTATTGCCTACAAATGTATCGAGTACCTTGCCAATACCACTTGCGTAAATAGTCAGAGGAATTTCATAGACCGTCTTTGCATTAGGAAGAAGCACGACGGCATCCTCGCGGAGACCGCTAAAGCGCGCAATCTTCGCCGCAATAGCGTGAGGGGCGGCACCTTCAGAGCGCACAACAACACAGTCTGGTGTAATACCAAATCCACGGAGTTCGTGCAGTGCATTCTGCGCTGGCTTTGATTTAAACTCTTTACTTGTTTCTAGGAACGGCGCGTATACTATATGTGCGTAGAGACAGTTTTCACGGCCAACTTCACCCGCAAAATCACGGATCGCCTCAATAAAACTAAGACTCTCGTAGTCCCCTACTGTTCCGCCAATCTCAACAATGTGCACGTCAGATCCATCGGCAGCTTCAAAGATAGAGCGCTTGATGGCATTTGTGAGGTGCGGGACAAGCTGTACTGTTTGGCCGTTAAACTTTCCGGCGCGCTCATCCGCAATGAGCTGACTTAATAGACGACCAGAAAGCGTCGTACTCTTTTGTGTGAGCTCAATATCTAAAAAGCGTTCGTAGTGACCTAGGTCGAGGTCCGTTTCCGCGCCATCTTTTGTGACGAAACATTCTCCGTGTTCGCGCGGATTCAAAAGACCCGCATCTACATTAAGATACGGGTCACATTTTTGAATAGAGACAGTACTCCCCTTTGCTTGCAAAATAGCACCAATGCTTGCCGCAGTGATACCCTTGCCAACACCCGAAAGCACACCCCCAGTTACAAATATAAATTTTTGTTTATTCCCCATGTTTGGTCTCCCCTCCATGGAGTTATAGTATAGCACCTTTTTGGACGTAAGCGCTATATGTAGAGTGTTGTAGACTTTACTATTACGCTATATGTAGGGTCTACGCTTGAGCCAACTGGGTACTAATAGCTTCCTTTTCTTTGAGAAAAAGATCTCTACTTTCTTTTATTTCACGCTCGTCTGGCGGATATATTCGCCCCGAGCTAAGATTACGCTCTATGAGTGCAATCGTTTCTGTTACATGCCGATACCGCTGGACGAGTTTTGCCCGCGATTCATTATTTTTCACATTATAAGAACTGGTCATGCCCACACTCCCCTTTTTGTCTCTCATTTTTATTTTTACATAAAAAATGCACTACCTCCCAAGCAGTGCATTTATATCTCTACTGGCAACCAAGGCACATAGTTAGATCCGCTGGATCTGTCTGTACGCTGAAGCCCTTTGTGTTTGTCTTTTCCTGCGCTACTGCCATTGCATTAGCCATTGCTGCGTCAATAGCTGCAAGCTTTTCATCAAGGCTCATTTCTTCTGAGATGATTGTATTTGCATTCATGTTTGTTATCCCCCTACTTTTGCAAAATTGCTTTTATATGGTGCTTATGTTTACTTATTATACGCCACATATAGCGTTTGTCCAGTGATTATTGGTGTAAAAAAGCCAACAACCCGCTTATGATGTGCTGTTTACCTCGTAACTTGTGTTCGTGCTCTCAAAGAAGTTCACAAGTTCAAGCGTATCGTTTGCCGCTGCCATCCATTTTGCTGGATTCGATACATTATATTCAGGCTCAAACCCAAGCTCTTCGAGGCGGCGGTCAGTCATGTGCATTATGTATTGATTGACGTACTCTGCATTCAGTCCAAGAATCCCCTTCGGGAGCATATCCTCGTTGTATGCCCTTTCTAGCTCAACTGCCTCTAGGATAAGTGCACGGATTTCATCGGCAAATTCTTGCGTCTGAAGTTCCGGGTTCTCATCAAGAATAGTGAGAAGAAGGTTAATTCCGAAGGTGAGGTGTAGGTTCTCATCACGCGTAATCCAGTCAAGAAGTGAGCCAACGTTACGCAGCAGGTTGCGCTGACGGAAACTCATTCCTACCATAAACCCTGAGTAGAACCAGATACCTTCAAGGACAATATTGTAAGCCACAAGCGAGCGAACAAAATCTTTCTTCCCTTCAATCGTGGTAATGTCGAGGTTTGGGTCAAGCATTACCTCAAGGTGCTTATTCTGGAAGTCGGCCTTATCAGCAAGTGACTTCTTACCAAAACCAGCAGCATAAATCTCTTCGCGGTCGAATGGAAACGTCTCAATAATATACTCAAACGTCATAAAGTGATTCGCCTCTTCCCACATCTGCTTCGAAAGATATATCTGCGCTTCTGCTGCATTCACGTACGGGTAGATGCCGAATGCGAGTGATTTATTAATAAGAAGTTCATTTGGGTTAAGGTAGCTAATCACTGTCTTTAGCGCGTGCTTTTCCTCGTCGGTCATCTTATCGAAATCGGCAAGGTCCTGTACGAGTTGCACTTCGTTTGGAAACCATGTATTAGCGACCGCCTGGTCGTAAAGATCCTTCGCCCACTGATAGCGAATTGGCTTTAGCTGCAGACCATCACGGAGGCCTGAGCCGAGGATACCTTTTGGTTGATTATTAGCGTCTGACATATACTCTCTCCTTAAAACAATGTTGCTTCTTCATACGCAGGGGTTTCGTGCGACTCTTGCTCGTATGTCTGCGGTGCCTGATATTCATTACGGTCAAGAACGAACAGTGCTGTAGCGCCAAGCTGCCAATCAATTGCTCGCACTTCGTCGACAAGCTCGTCCTGTAAACTTTCAGGGCGCGGAACCGAAAGGTTCTCGACGATCGACTTTCGAATATTCAATAGTGCTTCTGTCTCCACCATTATGCTGCCCTCTTTGCGAAGCCAAAGCCTACCTTGCGACCACCACTTGCTGCCGTGATCTGCTCTGCCTTATTCGATTTTACCGTTGTCTGCTCTGATTGATGACGCGGCTTTACGTGGAGGTAGTAGGTTGTCTTTAGGCCACGTCGCCATGCTTCTGAGTAAATCTTAACGTACTCATCAATATCGCGGGTCTCAAGATACATATTTCGACTAATTGCCTGGTCGACCCACTTCTGTGCACGTGCTGCAACTTCAATGAATGCGTACGGCGAAAGCTGGAAGCTTGTCTTGTAGATTGCCTTAAGGTTTTCAGGAATTGCTTCAATGCCCTGAATATCACCCTGGTTAATAAGAAGTTTATCCTTCACCTGCTCCCAGATGCCAAGATTCTTTAGGTCGCGAACAAGGTTTGTGTTCACTTCTAGGAACTTTCCGTTCAGCGTTGAGCGGCTAAAGATCTGTGAGAACTGCGGGTCGATACCAGGTGTTGTTCCGGCGATGTGTGCAATATTTGCTGTTGGCGCAATTGCCATAAGTGTTGCGTTGCGCATCCCCTTCTTCACCTTTGCGCGGAGCTTTTCCCAGTCAAGTCGAGTCTTGTTGTTTATCTCAACTTTTACACCGCGGTCTTCTGTCAGTGTCTTAATGGTATCGATAGGGAGAATACCCTTGTTCCAGCCGCTCCCCTTAAACGCAGGGTAGCTGCCAAGCTTCTTCGCGAGTTCAGCCGACTCATCAATTGCGTAATAACTAATGTATTCAGAGAGCTGGTCGATAAGTTCGTACGCCTCTTCTGAATCGTAGCTATAGCCAAGCTTTTCAATCACATCCATGAATCCCATGAATCCAAGGCCAAGTGCACGAGTACTGCTATTTGCCTTCATCGCTTCTGGCACGGCAAGTTCAGTAATATCTACAAGGTTATCCAGCTGGCGGATTGCACTACGTGAACTCTGCGCGAGGCGGTCCCAATCCCATGTTTTATCTTCATTTAAGTGTGCCGAAAGATTAATACTCACAAGGTTACAAACGGCAATGTTTTCATTATCCTGTGGCAGGGTAATTTCTGTACAAAGATTTGAAAGGTGGATTGTACCGGTATTGTTATTGAGTGCACGGACATTAATAGTATCCTTCCAAGTCAGCCACGGGTGACTTGTTGCCTGAAGCTGGATGAGAATCTGGCGAAACTGCTGACGTGCCGATGTTTTATCAAACCGGCGAAGCTCGCCCTTCTCTGCCATTTTCACGTATTCGTTGTAGCGCTTACTGAACTCATCGCCGTAGAGCTCTGTGAGGTCCATTGTTTCTGCTGGGTCGAAAAGATACCAATCGGCATCAGCTTCAACGCGGCGCATGAATTCGTCGCTAATAAATGTTGCCGTATTTGCAAAACGCGTACGAAGGTATGGATCACCTGAGTTCGCCTTTAGGTCAAGGAACTGTGGGAAGTTCAGGTGCCAGTTCTCCATGTAGAGCGCTGCCGCACCGGCCTTCTTCCCCTTGCGGCTTACCGCGAAAAGAGCCGTATCAATCATCTTCATGAACGGAATCGGGCCAGTACTTTCAGTGTTCGTTGTCTTCACTGGACTCCCGGCTGCACGGAGTTTTGTAAACCCAATACCAATGCCGCCCGTTCCCTTCGCAATGTACATTGTGTCACGCACGCTCTTTGCAATCGACTCCATGTCGTCATCGACATTAATAAGGAAACAGTTTGAAAGTTGCGGAAAGGCGCCACCAGCGTTCACGCGAGTTGAACCACCAGGAACGTAATCAAGATTACTCATATGTTCGTAGAAATCGAGGGCAGATTCAGTTGGATCCTGCGCTAAGATAGAAAGTCCCATTGCAATACGCATGTGTGTGAACTGCGGAACTTCGATTGGCTCGCCACTCCCCTTGCGCAGGGCGTAGCGGTTTTTGTTTGTAATAACACCGAGATATTTAGAGAGGTCGTCTTTTTCTGGGCTGAGTGCCTTTGCAAGCTTTGTAAGATCGAAACGGCCATCGGTGAGACGCGTATCAAGGAGTCCGCTCTTTACGCCGTCTTTTAGGTAGCTTGCGAACTTCTTTTCATGAAGCTTCTTTAGCTCTTCAATGTTCTTGTAATCACCGAGTACATTTTTGTAAATTGTTTTAAGAAGAAGACGTGCGGCAATTTTATCGTAGTCAGGATCATCTTTTACATTCTGGAGTGCAGTCTGGATGACCGCCTCATCAAGTTGCTCAGAAGTAATCCCGTCAAAAAGCGTAAGCTGGAGTTGAGATGCAACTTCCACTACTTTTGCAATTTGATCATCAAGACCCTCACTTGCCGCTACAAGCGCAAGATTAATTTTATTTGCATCAAACGGTTCTTTTGTACCGTTGCGTTTTACAACACTCATTGACGACATCCCATTTCCCCTTTTCTTTTATTCCCCTCATAGAATTTTGGTGTACAAACAATACCCCCAGGTCTCTCATCTGGTGGCGTGCGATCTTCCAAAATATCTATGTTTATTTTTTCTACACCTACATATGTAGTGTCTAGTTACGACTATAGACCCTATATATATGGTTTGCAAGGTTTTTGAGCGTGTATTTTTCACCACAAGCGGTTTTTGCTCCGTCCACCCCTTATGGCTATGACTTTAATACAACAACAAGGGGGAATCGGGTGTTGTTTTCGTGTACATTTCCCAGACTCTCACTATACTAAGTATATGGACTACAATACTTACGCACTTGAACTACACAAACAACACAAGGGGAAAATCACCTCTGCACTTCGCGATACTGGCGTACTTGATAAAGATAAGCTCAGCGCCTACTACACTCCGGGCGTTGCAGAAGTGAGCCGCGTCATTGCCGATGACCCGTCACTCCTTAAAGAATATACTTGGGTAAATAACCTTGTTGCTGTTATTTCTGACGGATCGGCCGTACTAGGACTTGGGAATATTGGCCCACGCGGATCTATGCCTGTTATGGAAGGAAAGGCCCTTCTCTTTAAGCACTTCGCTGATATAGATAGTGTCCCGATCACACTTGATGTGCACGATGTTGATGGGATCGTAAATACAATTAAGGCGATCGCGCCAAGCTTTGGGGCTATCAACCTAGAAGATATTGCCGCGCCGCAGTGTTTTGCAATTGAAGAACGCCTCAAGGCCGAGCTTGATATTCCTGTATTTCACGATGACCAGCACGGCACTGCAGTAGTTGTACTGAGTGGACTTATTAATGCAGCGAAGGTGACCGGACGAACCCTATCTGAGAGCAAGGTAGTTATTATTGGCGCGGGTGCCGCAGGGACTGCAATTACAAAGCTCCTCCATAAGTATGGAGTTGTAAATATTACAGCAGTAGATAGTAAGGGTGCGCTTGGGGTGCATCGTGATGACCTCAATGATGAAAAGAAGGCGCTTCTAGACTACGTACGGACTGACGCAGCTGGTTCATTAGAGGACGTCATTCAAGGTGCTGATATTTTCATTGGTGTATCAAAGCCAGGGCTCCTTACGGCAGACATGGTGCGCTCAATGGCAGCCGACCCAATCATCTTTGCACTTTCAAACCCAACACCAGAGATTATGCCAGACGAAGCTAAGGCTGCGGGTGCGGCAGTGGTTGCTACTGGGCGAAGTGACTTTGCTAATCAAGTGAACAACGCCATTGCCTTCCCGGGAATATTCCGCGGTGCGCTTGATAACGGCGTGGCGAAGATTACTGATGAGCATAAGATTGCAGCTGCAGAGGCGATTGCAGGGCTTATTGAGAATCCGGATGCAGATACTATTATTCCATCTGTATTTGAGGAGCGATTGGTGCCGACTATTGCGGGGGTGATTCGGTAGAAAATAAAATAACGCCTTCGGGCGTTTTTTATTTGGCGGGACTACTGAGGGACAGATAGGACTATTACGTCACTCCGAGCAGTAGACATTTCCTGCTCTCCGGAACACCCCGGTCGACACAATAGGTACGGTCGTGGCCACTCCCTTACGCTCACCTTGCTTTGTGGTCGCACCAGAAATTAGCCCCTCCGGAGTCACCGCACCCCCCTGAGGGGCCACAGTAACCCCATCAGGGTTAATTTAAGAGACAGCGAACCCCAAGCCCAGTGAAGCGATTTGCCCCACTGTTGTCTGCGCTTGGAGATACGCCCCCTGTGTAGACTTCCGTGCTGAGTGCTGTTTCAGCATCAAGCGCGTGAAACGCCGAAGACGACCACCAGCGCCCGAACGATCCCTGATAGCTGAGTGAGCTATACCACCAACCAGAGAAAACACCCTTGAAAGCACCACCATAGTACCAGCCAGTCGCAAGGTGCGCTAACGTTCCGGTCTGCTGGTTACCGTTTCCACCGAACGCTATATCAAGTTGGGAAAAGTCGCCACCGACTCGACCAGTCGGGAGCTTCCAACCGGCGGGGCAGATAGAGTATGGAGCATTACCACTACCTCCCGGAAGGCTAGTTCGGGATTCGCCAGCGGTAGCCGCTGGGAAATTGTAGAGATATCCGTAATTAGTTGCACCCGAACCTGTATCGCCAGGAACAGGGCCGTAGGTACGAGGGAGGTCGTACTCTATCGCTCCGCCAGTTGTGAGCTGCGGCAGCGTGAAGTTACTCGCCACATTACTATCGGCTGGTGTGAGCGTGACCGTGCTAGTTGTGGAGCCGAGCTTGAGATTGGTGAGCATCCAACAGTTGTTGTCTGCGAGCTTGGCGACTTCGTAGGTTTGGGTGGTGCCACCGCGGTTGTCTGTGACGGTGCGGATGGCACTGGTGTTGCTGCCAGTGAATTCTGGAAGGGCTTGGCACTGTGCTGAGGTGACGTCTTGGATGGGGCTGCCAGCGGCGATCTCGTTACCACCTCCACCGCCGCCGCCAGTGGTGTGGCCAGAACAGGCACCTTCTTGGATACTGCCGCTCTGGGTGATGTGGAAGGCTTTGCCGTCTTTGGCGGCAGTAGCGCAGAAGCCTTGGCCACCGTTGGTTTGAGAGTACTGAATGGTGTCAGGGAGACCACTCGGCTTTGAAGCTGGATAGGAGCCGGTTTCTGCCTGAACCAAGCCGGCCTTCTTGGCGGTGGTGTTGAGGTCTGCCTTGAGCGCAGACTCACGGGCGTTGGCGGTAATGCCGTTATACGCCACGATGGTAATCGCAGCAAGAATCGCAATGACCACCACCACGATGAGCAGCTCTACAATCGTGAAACCACGAAGCCCCTTCAAGTTCTGCCGTCGTCTGGCATTAGAGAAATAACTTTTTGGAGGGATTCCCTTCATGTGTAATGTACCTGTTTAAATGCTGGGTCTTACTATGAGCCATGAGCGGAATGCGGTCAAGCGTTACAGGAAGGGCGAGACGTCTCGGCAGACGTGTCGCTCACCTGAGCAAATCGCACATTCCGGCGTGAATCCGCCAGAACCTCCCACAAAGTAGTGGTGACTGACCCCCAGTTCAGGGGTCACCGGTCAGACAAACTACAGAGGTGGTTCCACTGCCCTCCAGGGGTCAGTTCGTTGCATTGTTGTATTTTCCGCAACTGTGACTTTTATAACCACGTTTTCGTGTGCCCGCCCCCGTTACTTCATCGCTTCAAGAGATGTATCGGGTCGGAACATTCAGGGGGTGGGGCTGGATGTTTTAAGCAAACAGAGCGAACATGCATGCAGTATGAAGAAACACGCAGATACCACACCAGTTTTGGACACAGTTACCGCACCGAAGCGCGCGGTAATTTATTTACGCGTGTCCACTACTCGGCAAGCGTCCAAGGGTGACGCGGCGGAGGGCTACTCAATTCCGCAGCAGCGTGAGTACTGCTACCGCAAAGCGCAAGAACTGGGTGCGGAGGTCGTTGAGGAATTCGTCGACCGTGGAGCATCGGCGCGGTCGGTAGACCGACCAGAACTGCAGCAGATGCTGAGCTGGCTTAAGGATTCGCGTGAACTAGAGGGCAACGGAGCTGACCTTGTAATCGTGCACAAGATTGACCGTCTAGCGCGTAACCGAGCGGATGACGTTGAGATTATTGCAGCCATTAAGCAGGCTGGTGCGGAGCTGGTTTCGGTCTCAGAGCACATTGACGATACGCCCGGTGGCAAGCTCATGCACGGTATTATGGCGAGTCTTGCCGAGTATTACTCAGCTAATCTCTCTTCTGAAGCTAAGAAAGGAATGGCGCAGAAGGCGAAGAACGGTGGCACGCATGGTCTTGCACCCATCGGGTATATCAACACACTGGAGCGGATTGCAGGACGAGATATTCGCTCCGTCGCCATTGACGAAGAGCGCGCCCACCACATCGTCTGGGCGTACGAAACCTACGCCACTGGGCAGTGGAGTATCTCGCAGATTCGCAATGAACTAGAGGTGCGAGGTCTCCTGAGTCGAGAAACCATTAAGCACCGTGGCACGCCACTTTCTGACGCACAGGTGCACCGACTCCTCAAGAGTCCGTATTATCGCGGCAGGATTCTCTACCGCGGAGAAGACCTCGAAGGTGCACATACGCCTCTCATCGACGATCTGACGTGGTTCAAGGTACAAGCCTTGCTGTCGTCTCGGCGGATTAGCGGCGACCGGTCATGGCGGCATACACACCACCTGAAGGGACTGCTCGTCTGCGGACGGTGCGGAAGTCGCATGGGGTACGGGCCAAGCAGTAGCCGAGGGAATACCTACCATTACTTTTTCTGTCTCGGCAGGCACACAAAGAAGACGAACTGCAAAATGCCGTACGTCGAGGAATCGAAGGTAGAAGAAGACGTCTTGCGCATTATTAATCGGCAGGTGCGCATTTCAAAAGAGGACGTGGAGGTCGGCGGCAAACTAGCGCACGAGCAGCTCGACCAAGAACTCGGCGACGATTCCAGAGCTGCCGAACACGCAACCAAGCGCATAAAACAGCTGGAGCGCGACAAGCAGAAGCTCATTGACGCATATCTTGCCGATGCGATTGCAATAGAAGACGTGAAACCACGACAAGAGGAGATGTCACGCGAGATTGCCACCCTGAAGGCACGTCAGGCGGATTACGGGCGAGATGCGGAGGTTCTGCACAAGCGCCTCGATGAGGTCATTGAAATGGCGCACAGCGCCGCACAGCTCTACAAAGCAGCGGACGGCACAGCCAAGCAAGCGCTGCTCAGATTGCTCTTCTCTGCCCTGAAAGTAGAGCTACTCGATGACAGTGGACAGCCAGCGGTGACGGCTCAAGGCGAGTGCAACCCCGCAAGCGAAGGTGAAGTCCTGCCGGTCGTGCAAGCGGTGCAGACTGCAGTGAAGCAGCGACCCACACCTGTTGGGAGCGGGAACGAGAAAACCCTCAGCAGGTTTTTCCCTGCTGAGGGTTCTAACGTCATACATCTGGCGGGCACACTGAGGGAAAGCTTGAAATAATACCCCACAACGAAGGCTCGGGCCTTAGACAACTGGGACTACCAGCTGGCGAAACTCTCCGTTACGCAGGGTATCCAGCGAGGAGTATTCGCTCCATTGGAGAGGAAAGCTACCCGCCAGTTCAAGCATGGCCTCTCTACCACTCCGTGTGCCAGCGCTTGCCCGGTCGTGCCAGGCGAGAGAGCCTGTCAGTACTCGGCCATCGTGAAGACGAAATGCAGCATCTACCGGGTCGGGGTGTTTGGACTCGCTCCAGAGTGTCCGGTCGTTGGTAATTGTGACAGAGATACCTGATGCCACAGCCCCGTGCGCAATGAGCGATTCCAAGCGCAATATGTCTTTGATAATGTCGTACCTGCGAAGATCTTGAGCAGCTTGAGATCTGAGCCTGAACTCTTCATTCGATATCACTGTCGTGAGGCCGGCGGTGACGTATTTCAGCTCTACCGCATGCCAGGTGCCGTCAATCCCGATCAAGATATCGACGTTAAAGGTGCCTGCCTCGTCAACTCGCACTGGCCGCTCAAGACGAATCTCGTCGCTTGGTCGAAGTGAATGGTACTCACGAGCAAACTCGTACTGAAAATCTGCCTCTGAGTGGAAGATCGGCCTGCGTTGCGCTAGATTTGCGAGGGCCTTATCGACGGTATTACGAAAAGCATCACTGGCGGTTGACTGGTGTTGAGGTTGGCCTCCCACTGCATGCTCCTACGTTAAATTCCGCCCCTGACTATGGCCTAGCTGCCCTGACAGGTCAAGAGCAATATAGCCAGTCAGACGCATTACCTCCGGTAGACCGATCTTATTCCGGGGTGCTTTACAGCCCCAGCTACACATCTGGCTCAATTTAAGAGGCAGCGAACCCCAAAGCTGTTGCTCCGGAGGTTGCCATTGGCCGGGCTGGCGTTGCTGGCATTGAAGGACGCGAGATGCGCGTAGTCGTCGGAGATGGACGAATAAGCCGAACCAGACCAGAGGCGGCCGTCGAAGCCCTGGTTGTTGAAACTGCCGTTCCAGTAGCCAGAAAACACCCCTTTAAATGGGCCGCTATTTTGCCAGTTTTGGTAATAGCCAAAGCCGTTACCTGTAGATGGATTAGATGCTGATGGGTTGTTCATCTTGGCGTTGAGCCAGGCGAATTCGCCGGTACCGCCACCGGTTGGCAGGCGCCAACCGGCTGGGCAGATGGAGTGCTGTGCGCTGCCGGTGGTGAGTGAAGTTCTTGTTTCTCCGGCGGTCGCTGCTAGGAAGTTGTAAAGATAGCCGTAGTTAGTAGCGCCGGAGCTGGTGTCGCCAGGGATGGGGCCTATTGCCTGAGGGCTGTCGTAGTCGGTCACTCCGCTTGTAGCGAGCTGCGGCAGTGTGAAGTTGCTCGCAACATTACTGTCAGCTGGAGTCAGCGTAATTGGGCCGGTGGTGCTACCAAGCTTGAGGTTCGTGAGCATCCAGCAGTTGCCGTCAGCGAGTTTGGCTATTTCGTAGGTGCTTGTTGTGCCGCCTCTTGAGTCAGTGAGGCTTAGGATGGCAGATGGGTTGGAGCCGGTGTAGACGGCTAAGGCGGAACATTGACTTGAAGTAAAGGCTTGCATTGAACCAGCTGGTGGAATGTAAGGACAGTCACCTGTCTGGATTAAACCACTTTCCGTGATATGGAATACCTTGCCGTCCTTGGATGCAGTGGCACAGAAGCCTTGGCCACTGTTTGTTTGGGTGTACTGAATGGAGTCAGGAAGACCGGCTGGCTTTGAGCTTGGATAGGAGCCGGTTTCTGCTTGAGCTACACCAACCTTCTTGGCGGTGGTGTTGAGGTCTGCCTTGAGGGCAGATTCTTTGGCGTTGGCGGTGATGCCGTTGTAGGCGACGATGGTGATGGCGGCGAGGATGGCGATGACTACGACAACGATGAGGAGTTCCACGATGGTGAAGCCACGATGAGCGGGACCGCGTGCAGAACCCTGGCGGAAGTGAGAAAAGCTCTGCGAGCGCCGCTGGCTGAGGCTTAAGTTATGCCCTACCGCTCGGGGTTGCCTGGTCGGTGAGTCAGTGGCGCGGTTTGCCTGTGGAGATGCCCCTCTCATGCATAATGTTCCTGCTTATGTAAATACTGCGCCTCATTGTGCGGGAAGAGAGCGAATCGGTCAAGCGAAACAGAGGCCGACCGGTGGCGAGAATACGCACCAGTACTTCGCTCGGACTCAAGACATTTCCCTAGACATTCCGCGTGGCTCGGTGTTCCACCCCTTGCGGCGAGAACCCGCCACTGTTCCAGCTATGGTGGCCGTGACTCCTTGCTGTGCGTCGGAGCTGGCAGCAGGACCAGGAGAAGGCTATTTACCAGAGGTCACAGGTGCGTTTTGGTACCCCCGTTGTCAATTTCGCTACAACAGCTCACGTAGCCACCTTTTCGGGAGGTGGCCCCCGTTACGTCGTGGTCAATCGCGGGAGCAAGAGGTTTACAGGGGTCTGGACTTATCTCACAAGAAGAGCGAACATGCATGCAGTATGGATACACAGACACAGATTTCACCAGTTCAGGAGATAATTACCGCACCCAGGCGCGCGGTGATTTACCTGCGCGTGTCAACTGCACGGCAGGCGTCCAAGGGCGACTCGGCGGAGGGGTACTCAATTCCGCAGCAGCGGGAGTACTGCTACCGCAAAGCTAGGGAGCTGGGTGCGGAGGTGGTCGAGGAGTTTGTCGACCGTGGGGCGTCGGCACGTTCTGCCAACCGACCAGAACTCCAGCGGATGCTCGGCTGGCTCGGTGAAGCCAAAGCCACAGAAGGGCTGGGGGCTGACTTTGTCATCGTGCACAAGATTGACCGGTTGGCTCGTAACCGTGCGGACGATGTCGAGATTATTGCCGCCATTAAGCAGGGCGGCGCTGAACTTGTGTCTGTGTCAGAACAGATCGATGATACGCCGGGCGGCAAGCTCATGCACGGCATTATGGCGAGCCTCGCCGAGTACTACTCGGCCAATCTCTCCACCGAAGCTAAGAAAGGCATGGCGCAGAAGGCAAAGAACGGCGGGACGCACGGGCTTGCCCCGATTGGGTATCTCAACACCATTGAACGGATCGACGGTCGCGATATTCGCTCTGTTGTGATTGACAATGACCGGGCGCACCACATTGTCTGGGCATACAAGGCGTATACGACTGGCGAATGGAGTATTTCGCAGATCCGAAATGAACTCGAACTGCGGGGGCTTCGGAGCCGCCCGACCACCAAGCATCGAGGCACGTCACTCTCAGACGCACAAGTACACCGGCTCCTCAAGAACCCCTACTACCGCGGGCGGATTCTGTACCAGGGGCAAGAACTAGAAGGTGCGCACACTCCACTCGTTGATGATGCCACCTGGTTCAAGGTGCAGGATCTGCTCGCCTCTCGTCGGATTAGCGGCGACCGGTCATGGAAGCACACTCATTTCCTCAAGGGCACGCTGGAGTGTGGGCGCTGTGGCAGCCGGATTGGCTACGGGCCAACAACGGCGAAGGGAATCACCTACTTCTACTTCTTCTGCCTCGGGCGGCACACCAAACGCACCAAGTGCGACCTGCCCTACATTGAGGAGTCGCAGATTGAGAAGGATGTGCTGCGGATTCTTGAAACGCAGGTCGTCGTCACGAAAGAACAGATGGAGTCAGGCGGCGCGAAGGCGCACGCCCTCCTTGACGAGCAACTCGCCGGTGATGCGGAGCGCTCAAGGCATGCAGCAAAGCGCATCAAAGAACTGGAGCGCACCAAGCAGAAGCTCATCGATGGATATCTAGCCGGAGCCATCTCGGCGGAGGATCTGAAGCCACGTCAGGATGAGATAGCCCGAGAAACGGCCGAGCTGCGCGCACGTGAGGCGGACTACAGCCGCGATGCCAACCGATTGCACCAACGGCTCGATGAACTGATTCAAATGGCACACACGGCCGCTGAGCTGTACCAGATGGCACCAGACCGTGGAAAGCAGCACCTACTGCGAACTGTGTTCTCCAAAGTGCTCGTGGAACTTGTTGATGAAGTCGGCAACCCGGCACATACCAACGTCGGCTGCACCGTCTCCACCTCTGGCGAGGGGGTTCTAACGTCGCACATCCAGTCCGTGCTCGAGGCTATCGGCAGGCCTGCCGCCGCCCCTGTGAGCAGAAAAGAAAGAAACCTTGGCAAGATTTCTCTTACCAAGGTTTCTAACGTCGATCATCTGGCGGAAGAGATGGGATTCGAACCCACGGTACGGTTGCCCGCACACACGCTTTCCAAGCGTGCTCCTTCAACCACTCGGACACTCTTCCAACTCACCCATTATACTATGTCTCCGTAGTATTGTGTTTTCCACGTCATTCCTAGTGTTGCGAATATCGAGCACACCTTTCATACTAGGAGTAATGAGTGATAAAAAACCGCCTGTTATTGAACTTGTGGATCTCAAGAAAAGATTTGGGATCGGCGATGCAAGCCACGACGCATTGGACGGCGTCACGTTAACAGTTGAGCGTGGTGAATTTATTGCCATCATGGGTCCAAGCGGTTGCGGAAAAACAACACTCCTTAACGTATTAGGTCTTCTTGATAGTGATGTCGACGGCGACTATATTCTTAATGGTACAAACACAACACTCCTTAGTAGGCGCAAACAAGCACATATTCGAAGCAAGCAAATCGGCTTCGTCTTCCAAAGCTTTAATCTTATTCCCCGCCTCACTGTTCTAGAAAACGTTGCGATGCCACTCCTCTACAAAGGAGATTTAAAAACAAAGCGTCTTAAAAAAGCGAGCGCCATCCTTAAAACATTCCATCTTCACGAACGTGAATACTATATGCCCCACCAACTCTCTGGCGGTCAAGTGCAGCGTGTAGCAATCGCACGTGCGCTTGTAAACGAGCCATCTATTATCCTAGCCGATGAGCCGACCGGAAATCTTGACTCAAACGCCAGTCACATTATTATGGAGGAGCTCTCTGAACTTCACAAAAAAGGTAACACTATTATTATGGTGACGCATAACCCAAACCTCACCACCTACGCCAGCCGTGTCATTACTATGCTTGATGGAAAGATTGATACGGATACATTCCGCCTCCCGTCGTCTCAGTCGAAACACGAAAAAATCCCGCTCGGGGATATGGAGGAGATTCAGTAGTGCTTCTTTATAACCACATCGAAAACGCCCTGCAGTCTGTTAGGAGCAACAAACTACGGAGTCTCCTTACGGCACTTGGCATCACTATTGGTATCGCAAGTATTACGGCGATTCTTTCACTCGGTGCAGGTGCACGCGCTATCGTCGCCGATCAGGTCGACTCCCTGGGTGGAACTCTTGCGATTGTGCGCCCAGGAGTGCAAGCCTCCTCACTATCACAAAACATCAGTCAGCTTTCTAGTCCTCAGTATGCGGCAAGCACACTTACTAAAGATGACCTCTCCACAATTAGCAAGACCGAACACGTTAGTGCCGTAGCGCCGCTCATGGTCCTTCAGGGTGCGGTGCACGGAGACCTATCAGCACCCCCTGTTGGTACGCACATCGTTGCAACAACTCCGCAGTTGCAGGAGATAAACCAGATTAAAATCTTCGACGGTCAATTCCTTGACGAAGATCTCATAGAAACGACCGCAGTTGTTGGCTATCAGCTCGCAATAGACTTATTTGGAACCGAGCAAGTTATTGGAAAGTCCATAAAAGTTCGTGGCGAAACATTTACAATTATCGGTATACTCGAACGCATCAATACACCGATTAATTTCAACACGGTCGACTTTGATAAATCTGTCTTTATCGGTTTTGAATCCGGCATCTTACAAAATCAAGGCACTGCCCATATTCAGCAGATTAATTTTCAGGTTGATTCTGTAGCCAACCTTGACAGTGCGGTTATTGAGGTAAATAAAGCGCTCCTAAAAAATCATCTTAATCAGCCGGACTTCACGGTTGCAACTGGTGCTTCTATTGCACAGCCAAACAGTCAGCTTTTCACTATTATTACTGGGGTTTCTGTGGCAATTGCCGCAATATCACTCCTTGTTGGTGGTGTTGGTATTATGAACATCATGCTGGTCAGCGTTGCAGAAAGAACGAGGGAGATTGGTATTAGAAAGGCAATGGGCGCAACAAACGGAAATATCTCTATGCAGTTTATTACCGAGTCCCTCCTTTTGAGTATTGTCGGTGGAATACTTGGGTACGTACTTGGTTATCTCCTTGCCTTTGGCGTCAGCCTCCTGCTCACCTTTGACCCTGTCTTTTCGTGGGAAATTCTTGCAACAGCCCTCTGCGTTTCGGTCATTACAGGTACACTCTTTGGTGCGTTCCCTGCAATAAAAGCAGCACGGAAAGACCCAATCACGGCACTCCGTCTCTACAACTAGCGCAGCCCGCTTATGAAGAATATTTCCTCTCTACCACATATGTGTTACAGTGGATAGTAAGCATAAGTATAACGGTTTAATTAAGGGTGGGACATGAATATTACTCCGCAAGAAACAACAACGCAACCAATTAGCGACGATCAAGACCTTGCAAAGGCACTTGCGGGCGTTCTTCCTGATGAGCCAGAGGCACCAGTAGAAGATACAAGCATGTCAGACCTTCAGTTTGAAGAGACTCCAGCTCTTCCCGTTATTCAACTTCCAGGCGAAGAAGTAGTACCTGCAGCAGAGCCTGTAGCTGCCGAGCCGGAAACACCTGAAATCACCCTCCCTCCCCTTCCAGCTCAGGAGGAGCCAGAAGTTGAGGTGACCACCGCTGTGGAATCTGCACCAGTATCTGGCCTTGATGCCATCAAGAACAAGGCGCTTGATGAACTGCGCCCACTTATTAACCGTGCAGACCTTCCGGCTGAGGAAAAGTTTGATACCTACCTCATGCTTATCCGTAGCACAGATGACTCATCTCTGATTGAGCCAGCGCACGAAGCTGCTCAGTCAATCACAGATGAAACTCGCAAGGCCGAAGCGTTGATTGATATCATTAAAGAAATTGACTACCTTTCAAAGAAGTCAAAGTAACAACCACGACTCACATGAACGCACTTCATAAAGAGGTGCGTTTTATTTTGCAGCTCGACCTGAGGTATACTAGATATATATGATCGCACGATTCGCAACAGCTGATGAGGTGTCCAACTGGGACACGCTCGTCTCCGACCATGGAATACTCTCTACGGTCTTTTCTACATCAGAATATGCAACTATCAAGAAGCTTACTGACTACACACCACGCTATATTATAGTGGGCTCACTCCCTGTTTTAGTGTTAGAAAAAAAGACATGGCCACTAGGAAGGCTTTGGTATGCACCAAAAGGCCCGAACGTAGGTAGCGTGGAAGAATTCGATGCAGTCATCTCTTCACTTAATACGCTCGCAAAGAAAAATAGTGTATTTGTTATACGCGCTGAAAGTGAACTTCCACTTACAGACGCAGCAGAACTAGAGAAGCGGGGCTTCATTAAAGCAGCGTCGATCATCCCAAGCCAATCAACTATCACGCTTGATATCACCCCGTCTATTGATGATATAATTACAACACTTCCTCAAAAGGGGCGGTATGCTATCAGGCGAGCTGAACGTGACGGCGTTACCGTAGAGGCTGTTCCTACGGATGAAGAAAGTAGCAAGAAAATGTATGAACTCCTCTCTAAGACAGCCGAGGGTCAGTTTGGCATACGAAGCTATGACTATTACAGTACGTACTGGCAAACATTCTCAAAGGCGAATATAGGCCAGCTATTCTTCGCTTATTACAATGGCCAGGTTGTTGCCGGCGCATACGCTCTTTATTTTAACGGAAAAAGCACCTACAAGGACGGGGCATCCGCCCGTGAACGCTCCGCTTACGGGGCGAGCCACCTCTTACAGTGGCATGTCATACAATGGGCGAAAACCCGAGGTGCAACCATTCACGACTTCTGTGGATCTCCGCCATCAGCAGAAATTCACAATGAAGCGCACGCGCACTATAAAATCGGCCTGTTTAAAACATCCTTTAATAAAACCGTCACGGACTATATAGGGTGCTACGACAGCGTACTCGCACCCCTGCGTTACAAAATATGGACCAAGGTTGGTGAGCGCATCCATAAAAAGCTCTACTTCAGCAAGACACGCGACTACTACTACTAACAAATCACGAGGTTATATCAATGAATTCAAAACTCCTAATGTCTGACGCCCTGCATTTTAGTGCCGAACAGCCTATCAACCCTTACTATTACGACAGTCACACTGATACAGAGCTTGCGCAAAGTGAACATGACGCAATTCGAAATGCACTCACAGCTGCAGGTGTTGAAGTTATTACAACATCATCACCAAGTGATAGTCAAGATGGCGTCTATACTGCAAACTGGGCGCTTGTCAGGGGTGAAAAGGCAGTACTTGCACGCCTCCCCAACGTACGAAAGGCAGAGGAGGCACATGCAGAAGCAGTACTTACCTCTTTAGGGAAGGATGTTGTCAAAGTGCCAGAAGGGTTACGATTCAGCGGTCAGGGCGATGCGCTTATGTGCGGCGATTACCTATTTTGCGGAAGCGGGTATCGAAGTGACGAGGCGGCACAGGAGTTTGCAGCAAATGCACTTGGGCTGCAGCGTATCCAGCTCAGGACTGTCCCGCAACTAGACGCGAGCGGCGAACCTGTCGTCAACCCAATCTCAGGCTGGGAAGATAGTTTTTATTACGATATAGACTTGGCGCTCGCTATCCTACGCGAGCCAAGCGCTGAATCGCCAGCACTCATCGCCTACTGTAAAGAGGCGTTCACGGAAGAGAGCCTCCGCATACTTGAGTCGCTTCCTAGTGATACCTTTGAAACAATTACCATCAGCGAAGAAGAGGCTCGCAATGCTTTTGCCGCAAACCTCGTCTCTACCGGAAGCTCCGTTGTTATGACAAGCACCGCACCTGTACTAAAGCTTGAGCTTGAGCAGCGCGGCTTTACTGTCTACACTCCAGAGGTTCGTGAACTCTCTAAAGGTGGCGGCTACATTCGCTGCACAAGCCTTAGTATCGCTTAGACTATTTTGATAGTTCCCGCAAAAGCGTCCGCGCGACCTCTGTCTCGTTCCAGTCGAGCTCACCATCAGCGCGTTCAATCGTACGCTCGTGCCCCTTGCCAAGAAGTACAACCGTATCTTGTTCTGAGCTAACAAGTGAAAATGCCTTCCTTATTGCTTCTGTTCGATCAAGTACCTTGAATAGAGTTGCGTCATCCTTCGCGCCTTCACTTCGTGCACCCTCTGCAATTTGTTCAAGAATCTCATTCCCGTCAACATCACGGTCATCCTCTTCTGTGAGAACTACTACATCCGAGTACTTGGCAGCAATCGCTCCTTGTACAGCTCGCTTCGCCTCGTCTCTTCGCCCTGCTGAGCCAAAAACTGCGACGAGCTTCCCTTTAACAAGAGGGCGGACGCTGGCAAAGAACTGCTCAAAGCCATCAGGCGTACTCGCAAAGTCTACAATCACACTAAAGGCCTGGCCCTCATCAACTGTATTCATTCGCCCCTCAACGGTCTGCAGCGAAGCAAGGCCATCTTGAATCTGCTGAACATTCAAGCCTACTCGCCGTCCAACTGCGACTGCCGCAAGACTATTACTTACATTGAACTCACCAGGAATATTTACAGAAATAGCATAGGTTTCTGAATCAACGGAGGCAGTGTACTTTGTTCCTGTGCTCGATAGTTGGATGTCGTGAGCTTTTAATTCTCCTCCCTTAATACCGTATGCGACAGACTCTTTAACGTCGCTCGCAAAGAGCGCAGCGCTCGGATCGTCATAGTTGACGATACCAAAACCATGCTTGTTGCGGCGAGCTATCTTGAAAAGGCGGCGCTTTGAGTTACGATAGTGCTCTTCTGTTCCATGATAATCAAGGTGATCTCCGGTAACATTTGTCATGACAGCAATCTCATAAGGAATACCCCAGACTCGATGCTGTGCAAGCGCATGACTCGACGTTTCGACGACAGCCCACTTTGCCCCATTCTTTACGTACTCTCTTAGGCGACGCTGCAATACAAACGCACGTGCAGTTGTTGCGTGCTCCTGCTGCGTTGCTATCTCAGCACCCATGCCGTTGGCGACCGTACTCATAAGTGCGACTGGAATACCCGCTTCGTGTAGCATCCTATGTATAAAGAATGAAGTTGTTGTCTTTCCGTTCGTTCCTGTTACACCGATTACTCGGAGCTTCCGAGCTGGAAAGCCGTATCGTATATTTGCGAGTACTGATTCAATAAGATGACCGAGTGGCTCAATACGCCTAAAGATAGTGGTAGGGATAATAGATTTAACAATTTTGCGTATATTCATATCCCTAATTATACCCTTTTACTTTTTATATTTAAGTCTTCTGTAGAGAAGCATGCCTACTGCTCCAATACATACACTCGCGCCGATGACACCAGTAGCTACCAGGCCTGCACTCACACCTCGATGTCCGCGCCCCTTCCTGTCGCCATTTTCGTCAGGTTTTGATACGTACCCTAGTACACTCTCTATGGTCGATTCGGCTGGCTCGGTACTCACAGCCCCTATGCGAACCATGGCATCGCTGAGTGCGAAGGTGCTATTCAAGGCTTCATCAATCCCATAGCTATCCTGCCGAGCAATCGTCCTATCATTATGTGGCCTCTCGCTACTCACCTCGCCACTACTTTCATCACCTGCAGGTACGTCCTCTTGGGCAGGATTTTCTATACTAGCGATGCCTGTAGTGCCAGCTGCGATTGTTCTATATGCTGTTATATTCTCCCCGCCCGCTGACACCCCTGAAATAAGGAGTGTCGCTACGCCCGCCTCGCTAAATACCGGCCTTGGCAGTACAAGCTCTATAGTGCCGTCATCGCTAGTCGTCGCCTCTATTAATTCAGTTGAGCCTAGATATCTTGCTTCGACGGCCGCATGCGGAGCAAATACAAACTCCTGCACAACCTCTCTGTAGACAGGCTCGTCATACGTGTGCTGTGCGACATCTGACGTGAGGAGGTAGTATCTGAAGTCAGCCTCCACCGCACCATCACCCGCCTCAGACCAATATCCAGCACCCGCCGTTGACCCGTTCGCGCTGCCCACCTGCCCCTGAGAGCCTACCGTCATATCTATGGATTGCGCAACAAGTGAATGCCCGTAGGGAGTAGGGTGAAACGATTCAGCTCCTATTATTTTAATGGCGGGTAGCCCGCTAATGGGGCTCACCTCACCACCAAGCCGCAAACCATTCATTGCCGGCTGTTCATGAGAATTCCCGCACAGCACACTTTCCTTGTACGCATCCTCAACTGAAATATGGTCAATTCCAGAATCCTGCGAAGCTCTTTGCATAACACTATTAACTCTTGCGATGGACTGGCTCATAAAAAGTCGTTCTTCATAGCTAAGCAGCGTACCAATCACTCCCCCACATGATGCAGCTTCCTCACTGTTGATAATTTGTGGATAACTCACTGTCTTTATGACAGTCCCTGGTGAAGCCTGCTGCAGGGAGCTGAAAAGTGAGAGGTATTTATCATAAAGCGCATCGATCTCTCTTGCCACTGCACGGCGGGCAGCACCAGGGAGTGCCCACTCGCAAGTGCCCGGCCCAATACAGCCGCGCAGCTTATCCATAAACCCTGCATCATTGCCCCCTATGCTTACCGACGCAAGTGTAGGTGCATATTTCTTTAGATACTCTACTTGCGGTACGATACCCTGCCTATCATGATGTACCGCGTCAGCCTTGAAGGACTCGCGCTGTACATTTGGCATACCTGCGATCCTGCCATTCTGGCCCTTGTAGTCAGTCGATCCGACAATATCTTTCATTACAGCACCCGAGCATGCACTATTAAGCGCCTCCCCTACCCCAGTAAGAAGGTATGGGTACGACCGAGCACTGACATGACATAGATGCACTCCATTATTTGTATGCTCTAGGTAGAAGCTATCGCTCACCTCACCCTCCCCGCTCGTAAAAGAATCACCAAGGGCAACATAATCAACGGATTGATCCTGCACGCGAGTTGACATAGGGGTCAGCTGTATACCAAGTGTACCCACGCGCGTCTGCACCACAAGACTCAACCTGTCGCCACCGGTGAAGAAAGCAAAGTTAGAGGAGTAGTACTGCGCAATCATACTCGGCATATCTGGATAGACCGCAGAACACGCCCGGACATACTCAGGAAAACTAGACCCACCCGTGACCGTAACTCTGTCGCCGCAGGTATCATCTATACCAACAATCATTAGACCAGACTTTTCACTTGTATACGCCATCGTCTTTCCGTCTAAGGAGATGGCAAACTCGTAATAGCCGCTTGATGAATCAGCGCTAGAGAATGGTACGACCCTTCGTACATCACCCGTCCGCATATCAATTCGTGCAGCACCCCTATTGATATACTCAAGCGCCACCCATCTTCCGTCTGTCGACACACCCATGCGCCCAACTGGAAGACTTCCGCCCACTCCACCATTAAAAGCCTCTGCCTCGTACCCATCGAGTGAATAATACGAATTCATAACGGAGGGATCAAATCTCTTACTCAACTTCTTCGATATACTCGCATGCGCTCGGAGTTCGTATCGCACCGCACCTACCTGCGCTCTAAAAAGAAGCGTGTCACTATACTGACTGTACACACAGCCTATAACACCGGAGCACACCCCTCTTACAACATAAAACATCGCGTCAGTCGGATATGACGCAACGAGGAGCGAGTCCCCTCTATTGTTGACGTATCGAGCCATTCTGAACGTATCCGCCTCGCCATATATGCAAGCGAGCTGTACTGACGGTTCGTTTGCTACGGCGATCTTCCCTAGCTGCCCACCGCACGTAGATGATGTATCGTAATACACACTACTCTGCACCCTTGAGCTGACTTTCACCCCACTCATCCACTGGTTTTCTTCCTGCGCTGCAACAACGGGAGAGTTGCACCACACCACTATACATACCCCTACTAAAACTCCTAATGCCCACTTCATGCAGCCTCCTTAGAATTAGCTTAGTATCTACTGATAATTTTAAGCTTGTTCTCAGCAAACTACAAGATAGAATGTCTAAACCACAACACGTGTTACAATATAACAGATGAGAATACTAGGAATTGAGAGTACCTGCGACGAAACAGCAGCCGCAATTGTAGAGAACGGCACACACCTTGTGTCGAATGTTGTGCGCACTCAAATTGACATCCACAAGCAATACGGTGGAGTTGTTCCTGAGGTAGCAGCACGGAGCCATATTGAGGTAATCAATCCTGTCATAGATGAGGCGCTTAAAAACGCCAACATGACATGGAGCGACATTGACGGAATCGCCGTATCCTACGCCCCAGGACTTTCAGGCTCACTCCTTGTTGGCACCCTTACCGCGCGGACTATTGCGCTTCAGAAAAACATCCCCCTCTACCCTATTCACCATGTAGAAGCACATGTCTACGCGAACTTTATCACCTCTCAGTCCCCCACTCTTTCGCTTAATCTTCCTAAAAATCAACCGACCTTCCCAATGCTTGCGCTGATCGTAAGCGGCGGCCATTCGCAACTTGTTCTCTTTAGGGGCCATGGAGATTACGAACTCCTTGGACAAACCCAGGACGACGCCGTCGGAGAGGCATTTGATAAGGTAGCAAAAATAATCGGCCTCCCCTATCCTGGCGGCCCATCAGTTGCTGAAGCGGCACTGTCAGGAAATCCAACGGCGTACCAGCTTCCGAAAGCACGCCTCAAAGGCGCTTATGATTTCAGCTTCTCAGGCCTTAAGACAGCCGTTCTACGCGCCGTACAGCGCGAAGTGGGCGTGGACACTACTTTCCCCTCATTCAAGCTTGCAGAGCTTCTTAGTGACCAACAGCGCAATGATTTTGCGGCAAGCTTCCAGAAAACTGCCGTCGAGACACTCGTTGATAAGGCGTATAAAGCATTTATTGACTACTCCCCCGCTTCCGTCGTTATTGCCGGAGGTGTTGCAGCAAACACAGAACTACGAAAGCAGCTTCAAGAACGCATTCCTCTCTCTGTAGAATATGCGCCGATGCAACTCTGCACAGATAACGGAGCTATGGTCGCAGCACTGGGACACTACTACGCATCTGCATGCGACCCCGTAGACCCACTTGACCTCGAGATTCAGCCAAGTCTTTCTATGACAAAAACAGCCTGGGCACAGAGCCCTACCGCTTAATTACCTTGCGTACACGTTGCGCCGTGCGCTTCGCAAACGGAAGTGCGTGACTCCACAATACGTAGAATGGCGATAAAGGACGGTCGTAAGTCCCGGCAAATGTCGTCGACTCCCCTACCCACCCCTGTTTGAATAGTGTGACACCACCAGATATTAGGCCACCGAAGTCGTATTTTGTCAATCCCCACTCTTTTGTCTTGGCTATTGCGTGCCATTTCAGTGCATAATTTGCTCTATACTTTTGACCTGCATCATTCATACCGCCGTAGAGCTCGTATGCTGTTGCGCCACTAATTGCGAGCCACAAGAATGCTACCGGCTCATCATCAATATATGCCGCAAAAATAGGGGAGTGATCCTTTAGTGCGGCTTTCGCATCCAAATAATACTCTTTTGTATGAAGAGCAAATCCAGCTCTCTGAGCAGTGTCTCTATAGAGGTCAAAGCATTTATCAATATCTTCCAGAGTAACGACCTGCTTAATCTCAACATCCTTGGCAGACTTCCGTATATACTGGCGTGTCTTCTTTGCCATAGCAGCCTGAATAGCATCTTCTGTCTGCTGGAGATCAATCACTATTGTCTCGGCAGGTAATACTTTGTTTGTCGCTTTAGTCCATTTTTCAGGTTTATCGAATTCTTCTGCGTCAGGTTCGATAGATAGGGTAGTGCCCTTATATTTGTGCTTTATATACATCGCTACAGCCTCAAGGCCTTCAGCATGTTTCACGTGAAACACTGTATTTCGAGGCGCGTAAGAGAATGCACGGAAGGGGAGTGGGAGCTTCTTTGTTAATACTTGAATCGCGCCAATCACTTCGTCATTGTCGGTAATAAAAAGTCTATCAGCAATCCACCCATGCTTTGACTTTAAATCACCCCAGCCAGACAGCTGTAGGGGATGACCATCATTCTCAAGGATGAAATCGTCCCACTCATTAGTGTCCCGGCTCTCTTTAACTACAATCATGTCTTTAGTATACCATTCACACCTATCCTTGCGCTCGTGCAACAGGGAGGAATTATGCTATACTAACAGTAGTTATATATACAAATATCGCTTTGAGTACGAACATTTTTGAGGCACAAAATAGGACATTTCACGTGAAACTATCGAAAACATACGAACCAAACCAATACGAACCAAACGTATACGCCCTTTGGGAAACAAGTGGCGCCTTTAATCCAAGCGGCACGGGTCCAACTTTTAGCACCGTCATGCCACCACCAAATGCCAATGGAAATCTCCACCTTGGACATGCCCTAGACCTCAACCTAAAAGATATTCTTGTTCGCTACAAAAGAATGACTGGTCATGACACTATCTACATTCCTGGCGCAGACCACGCTGGCTTTGAAACATGGGTCGTCTATGAAAAAGAGTTGCAGAAAAAAGGGCAGAGTCGGTTCGACTTTTCACGTGAACAACTGTACAGCCAGGTATGGGATTTTGTAGATGGGCAACGTGGCAATATGGAGTTGCAGGTTCGTGCGCTCGGAATTAGCGCATCATGGGACAACCTTGTCTTTACACTTGATAAGAAGGTGATTGATACTGTTTACGGGACCTTTAAAAAGCTATGGCTTGAAGGGCTCATCTACAGAGGTGAGCGCATTGTTAACTACAGCACAAAGTACCAGACAAGTTACGCAGACATTGAAGTTGACTACAAGATGGAGAAGGGGACACTCTGGCACATTGCTTACCCACTTATTGATAAGATTGGCGAAATTATTGTTGCTACGACGCGCCCAGAGACTATATTTGGAGACGTGGCTGTTGCCGTTCACCCAGAAGATCCACGCTACAAAGACTACATTGGCTCGCATGTTGTCCTACCACTTACAGGAAAAGAGATTCCTGTCATTGCCGATGAGTACGTAGACAAAGACTACGGTACAGGTGCTGTAAAAATTACACCAGCTCACGATCCAAATGACTTTGAAATAGGGAAGCGCCACAACCTGCCGCGCCCACAAGTCATCGACTTCGATGGCAAGATGATAAACGTACCGCAGCAGTTTGTTGGACTTGATGTAAATGACGCACGCAAGCGCACCCTTGCAGCCCTTCGCGCAGAGGAAAGCATCCGTAAGGAAGAGGAAATCGAACACTCTGTAGGCTATGACTACAAGAGTGGCCTCCCTATTCAGCCGCTCATCAAGGACCAATGGTTTCTCAGTATGAAACCGCTTGCAGAGAAGGCTATTGAAGCACTCGAACGCGGAGATATCACCTTCCACCCAGCTGGCAAAAAGAAACTTCTTATTCAGTACCTTCGCAATATCCATGATTGGAACCTTTCACGTCAGATTCCTTGGGGCATTCCTATTCCTGCATTCCAAAACATCGACGATGAGAGCGACTGGATCTTCAGCGACAGGGTTGACGAGAAGACACTCACCGTAGATGGAAAGACATACGTACGCGAAGAAGACACCTTTGATACCTGGTTTAGTAGTGGCCAGTGGCCATTCATCACAACCGACGCACTGACTGATGGCGATCTCTCCCGCTTCTTCCCGACAGACATCATGGAAACCGGTACCGACCTCCTCGACCGCTGGATTGCGCGCATGATCATGCTTAGTCTCTATAACACTGGAACGGTGCCGTTTAAAGACGTCTACCTCCACGGCATGGTACTGGACGAAAACAGCCAGAAGATGAGCAAGAGTAAGGGGAATGTTATCAACCCGATGGAGCTCGTGGCTGAGTATGGCTCAGACGCACTTCGCCTTGGCATTATCACTAGCCGTAGCCCGGGTCAAAACCAAGCCTTCTCTGTAGATAGGGTAGTAGCGGGCCGCAACTTCTGTAATAAGCTCTGGAATATCTCACGATTTATCCTCAGCACCTTGGGGGAAGATTACAAGCCAGAAGCACCAACACCCGTTTCAATCGCCGATCACTGGATTGTCCGCGAACTGACAAAGGCAAAAGAGACAATCGAACGCACGCTTGAAGATTACCGCTTTGCCGAAGCAAGCGACGCACTCTATCACGCACTCTGGGATAGTGTTGCTGATTGGTACGTTGAGGCTTCAAAGGAAGAGCGTAATCCCGACATGCTTGTTTGGGTACTTGAGGCTGCGCTAAAACTCGCACACCCATTCGCTCCATTCGTAACAGAAACCATCTGGCAGACACTTCCGTGGCGTTCAAACCTTCTCATCTCTGAATCATGGCCAGAAGTAGTAGAGCATAGCGATATTGCTGCCGCTCAGTTCAAGCAGGTACAGAAGATTGTTACTGAAGCCCGCTTCGTTGCGAGCTCACTTCCAGGCAATGACCGCTATACACTTCTTTACACCCAGGATACTCTTCTAGAGGAATCGGGTGAGCTTATTCGCCGCCTTGCAAACCTTGCTGAGGTGCGTCAAACAGACCAGCCACAGGGGCTCCAACTTGCGCTTGCTAACCATAGTGCATGGCTCGACGTACCGGCGAAGGTACTTGAAGAACATAGGCAAAACCTAGAGGTACGTATTGCAACAACGCATAAGGAAATTCAGAACCTTGAGGCGCGTCTTTCTAACGAAAATTACATTGCAAAGGCACCAGTAGCCCTTGTTGATGAAACCCGTAACGCCCTAGAAGAAAGACAGACGCTCGTAGAGCGCCTGCAGGGTGAATTAACACTTCTTGATTAAACTGATGGCCAAATAACGCCGTTGTCAGCACCGAAATGTAGGTGCGCGCGCCTTCCAATAGGCTTCTTATGGTCATCACGACCAGGCTGGCTATTAGGATTTGTACGGATTGAATGACGCTTTGGGGCCTCCACATGATCAACGTGAACATGGGGATGTGCCTTCTTTAAGGCTACTTCGGCTGCAGCGGCGCCGGCGGTAACAACGATAGGTGCTCCGAGTGCCATCGAGGCTGCACGGTCGAGGTGCATGTCATGGAATAAAACTCCAATCAGGGCAGCGCTTCCCATAAAAGCGGCAAAATAACTTGTCATTTGATTCATTGTGAAAGGTACTCTTGATTTCGTCTTATGTTTGTTTTTGAACTATGTGTACGTTCTTTATATTAGCATAAGCTTGATTATTTGTCAAGTATCTATTGATGGTGGTATGACGAGCCGCGCTCGATCTGTTGTGCCCTGTAGAGCTGTTCTGCAAGCACTAAGCGAACCAGCTGATGTGGCAGCACAAGCTTAGAGAGAGACCAGATAAAGTCCGCTCTTTTATGTACTGATGCGTCCACCCCGTACGCACCGCCAATAATAATCACTACCCTGCGGCCAAACGAAAACTCACCGCTTAATAGGGATGAAAGAGCAGGAGATGTGATGTTCTCACCGCGCTCATCAAGCAACACGACGAACGCCCCGTCTGGAAGGCGCTGCAATATACGCTCAGACTCCTCCTGACGCGCCCTGTCGGCCTCGAAGCTTGAATGTGGAATCAGCTCCCACTTGCTGTCATATGGCTGCCTGAGGCGCTCCTCGTAGCGGCGGATGCCTGCTTCTACCCAGTCCTCGTGCTTCTTACCAACAGCTAAGACTGTGACTGCCATTAGAACCGCAGCTTTTCTGCTAGCGCACTGAGCGCTGCGTGATCTGGTTCTTTTTCATCACGTCCAGTCATAGAGGCAACAGCTTTAATTTCCTGTGCCGTTTCAAAAGGTACAACGTGCACGTGTGCGTGCGGAACGTCGGTGCCAATCACCATCGTGCCAACGTACTTCTTACCCGTTATTTCACGGAGACGCTGACCGACCTTTTGGACAGATACCATAAGGTTGGCGTAATCTGTCTCTGGGAGATCCCAGATGAACTCAACCTGTATCTTTGGAATAACAAGCGCATGCCCCTCTGCAGCCGGGAAGATATCAAGGAAGGCAATGGTGTGCTCATCTTCATAGATTTTATGTGAAGGAATTTCACCTTTGATGATTTTCGTAAAAATTGAATCCTGCATATCCCTAGTATACCCCTTTATGGAGTCCTGTTATACTGAAGGTATGACAGTAAAGGTAAAACCTACATTACTTGCGGTTCGTGCTATTGGCGTTGTTTTTGGTAAGCGACTTTGGTGGTCGACGATGCTTCTTGCGGCTGGTGTTGCGATTCTCTTAATTGCGCTGTGTGTCTGGCTCATCTCACTGAGTGGATGGTGGTGGATCTTAGCGGTGCTTGTGGGTATGGCTATTTCTATTGCAGCGGTGATGCTTGCGGTATTTCGTATCCTCTTAGGCTCTATTGATCCGTCAAAAACGAGGGAGCAAAAAGAGGCGGTGCGCGCTTTTGTAGATAAGCTTGGCTTTGTACAGGAACTCACGCAAACACCGAAGTTTATTATTCTCTTTAGAGTAATTCGGAGTGTAGCTGCACCGTCTTCTGAGAAGTATTTAGAGCATATTTTTGAATCGCGGAAGTTGCAAAAAGATTTTACAGCTATAACAAAGTTGTACTCCTAATAAAAAAGACTCGCTAAAAACGAGTCTTTTTACATTCATAATTACAGTGTGGTACACCCGACAGGATTCGAACCTATGGCCTTCGGCTCCGCAAGCCGACGCTCTATCCAGCTGAGCTACGGGTGCATATGATAGTGCACATTATAAACTAATATGTACTATCACTGTAACTAGAAGGTGCTTTCATCTTTTGCAAGATGAACAGAGGTTAGTATAGCACGAAAAAACCGCAAAGTCTAGAGACGAAGCTTACGAACAGCGATATCAACGAAGTCGAGTTTCAGCTCTTCCATAGGGAGGCGGCTTCCTAGAATATCAACAATTTGCTCACCAGCCTCAGTAGGGAAGTAGACGGATACACCTGGTGCAAAGCGCTTGCGCGGTACGAGCATAATTGAATTACTTCCGTCCGCTGTAATAAGTCCGAACGACTTGAAGTCATCAAAAGAGTGGAGCTGCTCACCAACATAGAGACCCTGAGATGCGCTGAGTGCATACGTAAGTGTACGCGCAGGCCGGCGAATGTAGACAATGATTGCTATCGTCATCACCACTACAAGGGCAGAGAATGTCCATGACTTTAAAAGGAAAACATCTACTGCAATCAGAGCGAGCGCAACAAACCCGAAAAGGAAGTACCACCCTGGTGTTTTGTCTGGATGAATATATTCCTGCGCTGACCATGTGATTGATGCGTCTGCGGCTGGCGCCGTAGAATCAGCCGCTTGAGGCTGTACCTGTGAGAAATCAGCAGCGACAGGTGCCTCTACTTGAACTGGCTCTGGCGCAGGTACTGGCGTTGGTTGCGGTGCTATTACTGCGACAGGATCGGGCGTCTCCTGGGTTGTAACTACCGTAGGCGGGGCAACTTCCTGAGCTGGAGCTGCTGTAGGCTGCGCCACTGGTACTACAGGAGCCGGGGGTGCCACAGGTTGTACGGGTTGCGGTGCTGGCACTGGTTGAGCAACCGGCTGAACCGGTACCGGATTTGGTGCTGGGGTAGGTGGAATTTGATTATCCATAACTACTTTCAGTATAGCATGCATGTGTTCACTTTATAGTGTGTGCTGTACTGAAAATAAAAAAGACCCGTAGGTCTTCATTATTTGGCGGAGGAGGGGAGATTCGAACTCCCGCTCCAGGTTTCCCCAGACTAACGATTTAGCAAACCGTCCCCTTCAGCCACTTGGGTACTCCTCCATTTGCCGGCGGTTTATGAGCCGCTAACTGTTTGATTGTACCATAAAACATAGGGGTGGGCTAGCGTATTTAGTAAATATTTGCTATAATGCTCATATAATTGTATTATAGGTAACCACCATGAAAAAGATTTTCTATTTCACCACTCTCATCTCAGCAGCAATCCTTGCTTTCTACCTTGCGCCGTTCGCTTTTGCTATTGGTAGCGGCGGAATTCAAGCTGGGGTAGAAGCCGCACAGGGCGACGGGCAACCAACACAGCTTTTCGGTGACGGCGGTGTCATCACTTCAGTCACTAATATCCTTCTCTTTGCCGTTGGGGCGCTTGCTGTCATTATGGTGATTTGGGGCGGTATTCGCTATGCGATTTCCGGCGGAAGCAGCTCTGCTGTTACAGCTGCAAAAAACACTATCATGTATGCACTTATTGGCCTTATTATTGCGTTCTTGGCGTTTGCGATTGTGAACTTTGTTCTTGCAGCAATCACCCCTGGCGGTGGGGCAGGGTTTACAAACGTATAACTACCCCTCTGTAGTAATTGACTTCTTTGTTGCTGTAGCAGCTTCTGAAACCGATCCAAGATTGGTAACATGAGTAAATCCGTTCTCTTGCATGAGCTTCACGGCTTGTGCTGACCTGTTTCCAGAGCGACAATATACTACATAATGTACTTCTTTGCCTAGGGAAGGGAGTGCTGATTTAAGCTGCCCGTTACTTACATCAAGGAGTCGTGCACCGTCTAGGTGCCCACTGGCATATTCGGCCGCAGTTCGGACATCGATAATGACTGTTTGTTCATTAATCACCGCCGATACAGACCCGCTATGAGATGGCTTCAGTGCGAAGAAGGTAACCACCCCCGCAAGTGCCGCAATTCCTAAAATAGTAGTAATAATTTGTGTCATATAGTTCCCTTTGTTATGTAGTTATTTGATGAGGTGTATTGCCCGGCAGTTCCGCCCAAGCCTGGTATGAGCCTTTAAGCTCTACGACATCATAGCCGTGACGACGTAACGTACTTGCCATAACACTATTGCGAACACCGCTCTGACAATAGCTCACGATAGTACCATCAGCTGGGAGCTGATCCAGTTCCCAGATAACCCTTCCGCCACTCACGTTTACCGCGCCCGGGACACACCCCTGAGTAAACTCTGCCTTACTTCTCACATCTAAGAGAAGGGCGTGGTCAAGATCGGCCAATTCCTCTGGTGAAATGATTGATGGTGGGGTAAGCTTGAGACCATCGAGCGTCGGGATATATCCTACGACGGCATCTATACCAACCCGAACCCAGTGGTTTCGGAAGGCTTCCGCCTCAAACCTGTCTTTTGCAAGTACAACAATGGGGCGATGTTCACGCTCTGGGTCATACGCCCATGCCCCGTAGCTTGCGGCTTTTGCCACTCCGGGTATATTTATAGAGCCCGCAACCGTACCCTTGTGAACTTCACTGCTGTGGCGAGTATCGATAAATACAATTTCATCATTATCAAGAGCGGCCTGTAGCTGTGTGCTTGTGTATTTCTTTAGCTCTGGCTGATCTCCCAACACCTTGGGGCCTTTCTTGTTGTGTATTTTCATACGTGCAAAATAGGCGTGAGCGTCTGGCTGGCCGCCAAGAAGTTCTGCAACAAACCCCTGTTCATCATCGGAGGCAACAAATGGAGCCCACCATGAAAATACCCGCTCATATCCAATTGTTGATGTCGGGACGGCACCAAGTGCTTTTCCGCAAGCACTTCCCGCACCATGTCCAGGCAGCACCTGCACGTAGTCGGGGAGTGTTAAGAAGCGATCCCTTAGACTTGCAAATAAATCCTTTGCCCCTTGAAAACGAGTATCAACACCACCGGCCGCCTCGTCAAGAAGATCAGGGCGTCCTACATCTCCTACGAAAACAAAATCACCGGTAAGCATAAACCCAGGGGAGTCCGCTTGGGCGCCATCTGTCACAAGAAACGATAGATGCTCAGGGGTGTGGCCAGGAGTATGAACAGCCTGAATGGTAATGTTTCCAAGTGTTATACTGTGTCCATCCTTCATGCGAACAGCGTCATCAAACGCATCGCCATACGTCCAGTCGGCACCACCTTCGTCAGAAACGTACATTGTTGCTCCGGTTTTCGCAGCCAACTCACGTGTCCCAGAAAGATAGTCTGCATGGATATGAGTTTCCGTGACTGCACGGATAGTCATCCCGTTCTCTTCAGCTATCTTGATATATTCCGCGACATCTCTTCGGGGGTCAACGACAGTCGCCTCTCCCAGTGCCTGACAGCCAATAAAATAGCTTGTCTGGGATAAGTCGTTGTCGTATATACGCCTAATCAGCATGCTTAAACCCTCCTTCGTTACTTACTACAAGTACAGCGATCTTCTTCAGCAACACCAGCGAGCGCTTGCTCAATATGCTGACCACAGCCGACCCATGTTGCTTTGTGACATTTATTACAAATTGCAGGTGCACACATACACACTCCTTTTTTTATTGAACGATTGTAAATAATACCCCGGGGGGTATACTTATTATACTCATAGGGGTATAATAAGTGTCAAGCCTATTATTCAAAAGGAGCCTCATGAAAGACCCGCTATCATCTGTTACTATACATAATTCCGATACTCAGCGAAAAATCGCTAACCGACTAAAACGAGCACGCGGCCAACTTGATGCCGTTATTGCCGCTGTCGAAAACGGTGCACCGTGCCGAGATACCGTACAGCAACTCTCTGCAGTCGGCAAAGCACTTGATCGGGCAGGGTATCTTATTGTCTCCACTGCACTACGAGAATGCCTCGCAAACCCAGAGAAGAGTGGTGATATTCAGGCAGAGGAGCTAGAGAAGTTGTTTCTTTCGCTTTCGTAATATTTTGCGATACAGACGCATAAAACCCCCGACAAGATTTCTCTTACCGGGGGTTCTAACGTTATTCAACTGGCAGGGCTACTGAGGGAGAGATAGAGACAATAGGAGTCAATCTACGTCTTGGAAGATGTAGGCAGAGCCCGACTCGAGGCCGAGGTCGTCATCTCCTCGCATTCCAATCACGACAGTATTGCCGGAGAGGGCAACAGGATTTCCGAAGTAATCACTTGCTGCACCGTCATCGGCGGTGAGCT
>CAYLUF010000007.1:1340-1858 GCA_964386855.1 uncultured Candidatus Saccharibacteria bacterium | reverse complement strand
TAGCTTGCTGACTCCAGGTACTGCCGTTGCGGGTGAAGATATAGGCAGAGCCTGACTCGAGGCCGCGGTCATCATCTTGGTACGCCCCAATCACAGCGGTGTCACCAGAGAGAGTGACAGAGTAGCCGAAGAAGTCATTTGCTGCACCGTCATCAGCGGTGACCTTAGCTTGCTGACTCCAGGTACTGCCGTTGCGGGTGAAGATATAGGCAGAGCCTGAGCTGCCGGCGCGGTCATCATCTCCGTACGCCCCAATCACGGCGGTGTCACCGGAGAGGGCGACGGAGATGCCGAAGAAGTCACTTGCTGCACCGTCATCAGCGGTGACCTTGGCTTGCTGACTCCAGGTACTGCCGTTGCGGGTGAAGATATAGGCAGAGCCTGAATTGGAGCCGCGGTCGTCATCTCCTCGCACTCCAATCACGACAGTATCGCCGGAGAGGGCAATAGACCCTGCGAACCAGTCATTTGTTGCACCATCATCAGCGATGAGCTTGGCTTGCTGACTCCAGGTACTG
>CAYLUF010000007.1:0-1240 GCA_964386855.1 uncultured Candidatus Saccharibacteria bacterium | reverse complement strand
CCGTTGCGGGTGAAGATGTAGGCAGAGCCTGAATTGGAGCCGCGGTCGTCATCTCGGTACATTCCAATCACGACAGTATCGCCGGAGAGGGCAATAGACTCTCCGAACGAGTCATCTGTTGCACCATCATCAGCGATGAGCTTGGCTTGCTGACTCCAGGTACTGCCGTTGCGGGTGAAGATGTAGGCAGAGCCTGAATTGGAGCCGCGGTCGTCATCTCCGTACGCCCCAATCACGGCGGTGTCACCAGAGAGGGCGACGGAGAAACCGAAGTAATCACTTAATACACCATCACTAGCTGTTAGCTTGGCCATTTGCGTGTCCGGAATAGAAGGCGGAATCGTGCAGTTACCCTCCTCAGGAGTCGACTGTTCGTCCGTGATCCGGTAGCTCACCTCACCACGACTGACGGTTGCACAGTAGCCATACAGCCCTGTGTTAAACGCGCAATCTAGTTCATTACCCTCACTGACTTTGACTCCGGCAATCTCGCAGTCTTCAGGGTTTTGCTTATTCTTGAGCACGTAACGAGTCAATGTGGAAGCGGCATTCTTCGCATCAGCCTTAACTGCTGCTTCATACGCACTACTTGTCACACCGCGGTAGGCAACTACAACGACAGCCGCCAGGATAGCAATGACTACCACCACGATGACAAGCTCCACAACAGTGAAACCCCGTAGGCTATTCTTGGATTTGATATCAGTGAAGTTGGTCTGTGGAGGTGTACCCTTCATACATAGTGATCCTGCTTATGTAAATACTGCGACTTACTATGAGCCATGGGCGATATTCGGTCAAGGTTTCCAGAGGTGGGAGCAAGACGTATCGGGAAGGGGTATGGAGGGTATAGGACTGGATGTTTTAGGCAAACAGAGCGAACGTGCAGACGTATGGATACACAGGCATTTACCCCACCGGTTTTGGATACGACTACGCCACTCAAGAGAGCAGTGGTGTATTTGTGCGTTTCTACCGCACGGCTCTACGAGACTGACCCCGAAGGTGCTAAGCAGCGCCTATTCCATGCACTATTTACTCAACTAAAAGTTGGACTACACGACGAAAATGGGAGTCAAGCAACCGCGTCCAACGCGGACACCATTCCAGCAAGCACTGCCACCCTCGCCCCTGTCACAGAGGCTGTCCTGACAGTGGTGTGCAGCGAACACGAGCAAGCAACAAGAAACCCCCGGCAAGATTTCTCTTACCGGGGGTTCTAGTGTCATACATCTGGCGG
>CAYLUF010000006.1:0-75846 GCA_964386855.1 uncultured Candidatus Saccharibacteria bacterium | reverse complement strand
ACTCACCCAATGCTCTTTCTAACGCCTATGGTTTAAGTAAGAGCATGATGGTGCGGATGAAAGGACTTGAACCTTCACGCCCGGAGGCACTAGTTCCTAAGACTAGCGTGTCTACCAATTCCACCACATCCGCATGTAGTAAATGTATCCGTACCGTAGTATAGCAAATTCCGGGCGTGTTTTCTAGTGTTATTTGCTGTTTTTAGCGATATCGCGCAGAATCATTCCGAGCTGAAGCTTCGGCGTTAGTCCAATAATTCGCCGCTCTTCTTTACCTCCTACAAACACTGGCATATTCGGTATGCTTCGCACACCATATTCACCTGCAAGCTGTTGGTTTTCATAGTTCTCCGGCAGGTCGTCAATATTGACCTTCACCACGTCAACAATCCTATCCATCTCTTCGGCAATAGCGTTAAGGTGCGGTGTCATCGCCACGCACGGCGCGCACCAGCCCGCCCAGAAGTCTACCAGAACTACTTTTGGATTCTCCAGGACCTTTTCTTTAAATTCTTTTTTTGTCGTTATATCATACAGTGCCATATACTATCTCCTCCGTTTTAACTTATACACCCTTAATATTTCATCGGTAGCCGTGACCTCATTGCCCTCTTTTACCTGGGCAATAACCTGTGTGCTCAGATGGTTCTCTAGGAGCATATCCTCCACCCCAGACAGCGCCTCTTTAACCGCTGAAGCCTGCGTAATAATATCTATACAGTATTTATCACCCTCAACCATCTTCTGTAGTCCACGAACCTGCCCCTCGATAATCTTGAGTCGCCGGGCCACCTTCAACTTCATGTCTTTACTCATACTTTCATGATACCCCCTAGGGGTATGCCTGTCAACCTGCCTATACCCCCTATGCTTTGAATACACTGAGAAAAATGGTATTATATGGAAAGTTTTGTTGAGTTCACTGAGCTCCAAAGCACATTAACAGCCCGAGACGAACACGCTGTATCATGCACCACCCGTATGGCTACCGGTATGTTTTTTACCAAAGCATATCTATAGCCCTACAGGTGGACTCTTATCCGTCTGTACTTCACTCGCCTGTGCCAACGCGGCGCATGAGTGAACGTTACGTATAGTTGCGATACTATACCTACGCCCGCACCTACCGGTGCTCCCTGCCTAAAGACAAAGGAAAAGAAAATGGCAAAAAATAATGATATACCCCACCTATTAGAGGTACGCAACTCCTATACTGGAAAAGCTGTTCCAGGCTACTTAGCTAAATCCTTAGAGGATTTATCGCTTAATATGCCCGTGACACGCAATGGCAAAGACTATGCTCTTATGCATTCAGCTATAAAAAATCCAGATGACTGGTACGTGATTATAAAATATTACGACCCAGCAACAGACTCGTGGATCGAAATATTCGATGATCCACGTGTATACAAGGAGGATATCCTAGAAGAACTCTATCCTGAGTACATTCTATAACTTTCTATTTAGAAAGGATCGTGTCATGTCGTACTTTCAATACGCCGTGTTCCCGTTTCGGGTTTTGGGTGGTCTACTGTTATTTTAATAAAACAGAGACCACTCATTACTCAGCTCTTTCACCAGCCCTGTGGATGGTTTTTTTGTCTCTTAGCTCATTACCTGAAGCCGACTTGCGACATGAGCACCCATGACGCGTGAGTGGAGTTGACGCATCGACTCACCTCGAGCTTCACCAGCCCCTACAACCACACCATATGTGTTTGGATGCTCTGACATCCATCGTTCGTGATTGTTCGACAGTATAACGTCTCCTATGGTGCCGGCGTCGATGAATAGAGATTTGGCGTTCGTAATAAGCATACCCTGGTCGTGTTGACGCTCGCGCACAAGCACACCAGTATACTCTATAGATGCAAAGCCGCTACAGAATGAGTGGTACTCGTCTTCTGCGTAGAACACATCAACCCCAAAGCGCTGCAATGCATCGTGGCCAAGTTTGTGTACCATGCGCAGCGAATCTCGTAGATGGTGTTCGTAGGCAGTAGGTTCCGGTTCGTGGTGCAGGTAATACTCTACTTGCGCAACATTACTCTCTATTAAGTCCTCGTCGGGAAAATGTGGCTGAGAAGATAGTAGTTCAAGTGAACTCATAGTGAGACTCCTTTTGTTTTAGGTATGTGTCATAATACACCATCTTCAGGGGTTTATCAAAGAATTCACAGTAAATTTAAAAGAAGACGCCTAAACGTCTTCTTTTCGGTAAAATGCAAGGGCCGCATTTCCGTAACTACGATTGTCCACCACAACAACTCCTAATTCGGGTGGCACCTCACCATTACCTGGATATGATAATACCATAAGCCCATTAGGCTTTAAAAGACCTGAAATTTTAGCAACTGTGGATAACTGCAGATCATGATACGGAGGATCGGCAAAAATAATATCATAGCCTTCCGCATCAGTGGTGCGAAGCCAGCTTGCAACGGGCGCCTTCACGAGCTTCGCTTTTTTTCTGTCGATATTTAATGTTGTTATATTTGCATCAATAACCTTTTGTGCAATCCGGTCTCGCTCAATGAACGTAGCTGAAGTGGCCCCACGGCTCAACGCCTCAAGCCCCAACGACCCACTCCCAGCAAACACGTCAAGGACGCGCGCATTCTGAATTTCATCGCCAATAATGCTAAAGAGAGAGTTACGCACACGTTCGCTCATAGGGTGTGTACGGTTCGTTCCCGAACCCTCAATAACGCGCCCGCCATAAGCGCCTGCTATTATTCGAATATTCATTATTTCTCCACCTTTTTTGCCGCAGAAGACGGACTGCGCGACATCTCGTGCGCAACATACCACGCCAAGCACACATTCTTCATAATCATCGGGGCAAGTTGACGGCGCGTCGCATTCCCTAGCCGCGCAGACCATCCTGTGCGCTCAAAGTCCTCATACATCTCCAGCGCATCAACATCACGAACTGACCGAAGGAAGTACGCTATGTACCCTTCTTTCCCTATCTTCTTAAGATCTTCGTCACGAATACCTATATCAGTAAACCGTGCCGTGGTAATAGCAGAGGCCACCCCAAACTCAAACAGCCAATGAAGATTAAAGATACCGCTGCTCCCCCAGTACTGCCAGTTCTTCTTAAGCATATCGCGCTTACCAGTACCCTTGATAATGATCTTATCGCGGCGAGAATTTCTTTCATGATGCGGCTTTCCCCACAACTCCTCAATCTTCTCCGCTAGTGGATAGTGGTGCGCAGGAGTGAGCCCATCTACAACCGCATGCGCAAGCCACGCGGCCTCAAAACCAGCACGGACCTCATCTTCCTGGCGAAGCGCGACTGCAAGATTCTCAATATGCGCCTTGATGGCAATAACAAGCGGATCGTCCTCTCCGGCGCTAGGATTTATAAAATGCCACGGCTCATCTACAGAGGGGCTCTTGCTCTTGATGCCGTCTGGGCCATTTTTTCCTTCAAAGTGCAGGATTGTTTTAATACTTGGGAAGAAAGCCCCGCTCGGGATATGCTTTGCAATATGCTTTCGCGCCACACGGTCTATCCGCTGATGGACGCCAATAATGTTCCCCGACTGGTGTCGAAAGGTTGTTCCTGCGTACATGGTTCTCTTTGATGTTTTTAATTTAAAGTCGTCAGACGTTGATACAGCTCAACCTGATGAGCTAACTGCTTATAGTGTAACAGATTTTCACCAGAAGATGCGAACAGCTTCGCCGCCCTCTGCGCACGCGCAATCATCTTCGTGTCGCCAAGTGTTGCGATCTGCAAATTCAGAGCACCGTGCTGTGAGCGTCCATAGATCTCACCCGGGCCACGCAGCTCAAGGTCAACCTCCGCAAGATAAAACCCATCTTCACTCTTTTCAATCTCAAGAAGACGCTGCGACGGCTTCTTTGAATCACTCGGAATAATAAAACAGTAGCTCTGGTGACTGCTACGCCCTACACGTCCGCGGAGTTGATGGAGCTGCGCAAGACCAAACCTGTCACCGTCTTCAATCAGCATAATTGTTGCGTTCGGCACGTCCACGCCTACTTCAACCACTGTTGTACTAACAAGGATATCCACTTTCTTATCTGAAAAATCCTGCATTACCGCGTCTTTTTCTGCTGCCGAGAGTTTTCCATGAAGCAGTCCGATCGTGCGGTGCTTAAAGACACTCGTGCGAAGTCGCTTGTACTCAGCCTCAACGCTCGCGAGGTCGTTATCAGGATTGTCGTCAATAAGGTTACAAATAACATACGCCTGACGCCCCTTCTCAAGCTCATCATCGATCTTTCGATACACTTCATTTCTACTGTTTGGCGAACCGATCTTCGTAATAATAGGAAGCCTATTAGCAGGTTTTTCATTAAGAATTGAAACGTCCAGTTCGCCGTAGACCGTCAGCGCAAGACTCCGCGGAATAGGTGTTGCCGTCATAGAGAGAAGATGTGGCATAATTTGCGATTTATCAAGCAGTGCTTGACGCTGCTTAACGCCAAAACGGTGCTGCTCGTCAATTACCACAAACCCAAGGGATTTAAAGATAACTTTAGATTGAATGAGAGCGTGCGTCCCAACCACCACGTCTACGTCGCCACTGGCAATCGCCCCGTAGAGCGCCTTTCGCGCGGCGCCTTTTACACTCCCCGTCAAAAGCCCTACCGTTAGCCCAAACGGAGAAAGCAACATATCAAGGGTTGCCGCATGCTGACGTGCAAGGATCTCCGTTGGTGCCATAAATGCCGCCTGGAACCCACCATGGGCAACCTGCCGTGCTACCATACCGGCCACGACCGTCTTCCCAGAGCCAACATCTCCCTGCAGGAGGCGGTTCATTGGCGTCGCACTCTCAAGGTCCTGAAATATATCCCACGCCGCCCGACGCTGCGCTCCAGTCAAAGAGAATGGAAGATTCTCTACAAATGTTTTAATAATGGCTTGGTCAAAAGGAATGACCGTACCAGCTAACTTACTGTGCTCTTGTTTGTTATATTGGCTCGCAAGAAGGAGTTGAAACAGTTCCTCAAATGCCAGACGCTCTTTGGCACGGTCCATCATCTCTGCAGACTCAGGAAAGTGAATATTCTGCACAGCATCGCTATAGCTCAGTAGTTTCTCCTTGGAGATAATTGACGCTGGCATGGTTTCCGGGAGCATAGTAATGAGCGACTGCAATTCCTGGAGTGTCTTACGCACAAGTCCCGTCTTAAGCCCTGCAATACCCCTGTAGATAGGCATAATAGCGTCCTGCTGGTCAGAGGCCTCAATATCTGCCGCCTTCTCAGTACCCGGATTTGTAAGTTGATAGCGGTTATAGCGAAACTCAAACTCCCCAGAAAAAAGAAACTCCCCGCCTTCTTTTAGCTGCGTCATACGGTAGGGCTGATTAAACCAGACTGCCTGTACTTTACCGGAGTCATCTGCAAGCGTCGCAGTGACGACGCGCATACCCCGCCGCACGGATCGCATTTCTACCTTTTCACAGCGCGCCTTGAGTGTCACCTTACCGGGCTTCAGGTCAACAATGCTGGTCACATGAGAGAAGTCTTCATACCCACGCGGGAAGAAAGTAAGTAAATCTCCAACGGTAAAAAGGCCTGCTTTAGCAAATTGCTCAGCAGTCCTAGGACCAACTCCCTTAATGCGCTCCAACGAGGTTGAAAGATTCATACTCTTCTATTGTAGCAATAAAAAGAAAAGACCCGCAGTGCACGGGTCATATCTTATTATTATAGCATAATATGTGCTATTTTACAAGTACGAAGCTGTTCTTCCCCTTCTTCAAAAGACTTGTTTGAGCAATTTGCTGATCTTCTGAGATCTTTTCACCATTTACAGATACGGCACTCCCCTGAATAAGGCGACGTGCTTCACCGTTACTCTTTGCAATCTCAGCACCAACAAGCGCTTCAATAACAGTAGTACCAACTCTAGTTGTTGGGATTTCTGCCGCCAGAAGCTCAAGCTCGTCACTAGAAAGTTCAGCTACAGGTGCACCACCAAAGAGTACGGCAGTTACCTTTTCGGCTTGAATTGCCCGCTCCTCTCCATGAACAATCTTTGTCACCTCAAAAGCAAGGGTCTTCTGAGCTTCGCGCGCACCAGGGTTGTTTGCAACCTGCTCCGCCATTTCTTTAATTGCGTCCTGACTAAGAAGTGTGTAGACCTTTGCGTAGTCAGCTACACCCTCATCGTCTGCATTGAGCCAAAATTGGTAGAACTTGTAGACACTTGTCTTGCTTGCATCAAGCCACACCGCACCATCTTCTGACTTACCGAACTTACGGCCCGTAGCCTTATTGTAGATGAGTGGCGTTGAGTAGACGTGCGCCTCACCACCCTGCGTACGGCGAATAAGATCAACACCAGCAATTGAGTTACCCCATTGATCAGCCCCACACAGTTGCAACGTTACACCGTGTTCTTTAAAGAGATGGACGAAGTCATACCCCTGAATCAGTGAGTAGCTAAATTCAGCATAGCTCAGACCCGTACCGTCTTCGCCTAGGCGTGACTGCACAAACTCACGGTCAAGCATCTGGCTCATTGGCACATGCTTCCCTACCATACGAAGGAACTCAAGGTAGTTCATGTCCTTAAACCAGTCGTAATTATCGACAATAGTAAATGGTTGTCCAGCAAATACCTGCTTGTACTGCGCCGCAATCCCTGCCTTGTTCTTTGCAATCTCATCAAGCGTCTTAAGGTTACGCTCGTCTTTCTTGCCATCAGGGTCGCCAATCATTCCGGTAGCACCACCCACAAGCAAGTAGGCATTGTGACCCGCATCAATAAAATGGCGCACCATCATTGCTGCAGCAAGATTTCCGATTGTCATACTATCTGCGCTTGGATCAACACCAAAATAGAAAGAAATCTGACCTTCGTCTAGTGCTTTGATATCTGGATAGGTGGTCTGGTTCACAAAACCGCGCCATGTCAGTTCTTCAGAGAGCGTCATGATTTCCTTTCGCTTAAATATTCGTCTAACCTTTGTAGTATATCAGATTTACCCCTGTTTCATAAGGGTGATATTTTCTATTTTACCCATCTAAATACACTTGGCGAGCCGCTGAATATGCTATACTTGAAGAAGTATATTGCTTATGGGAAATTGAGGACAGTGAGTACAGAAAAAGCACCGAAAAAGGCGCCTGCTAAGACATCGAAGGCGTCAACATCTGCGTCACGCAAACGCAAACCAGCTGCACGCGCGCACGCAGTCTATTCTAATTTGACACAAAAAAGGAAAGTGCGAAAAGATCATGAGGCACGCAAGCGCGCCGAGTATCGTGCGACCCTTCCAAAAGACCCTGTAAAGCGATTCTTCTATCGGCTCCACCCGAAGCGCTTCTGGGGCTACTGGTTTAGTAAAGAAGGTGGACGCATGGCGCTGAAGATTGTCGGTGTATCTGCACTTATCCTTGCTCTTTTTGTAGGTGGACTCTTTGCCTATTTCCGAAAAGACCTTGATCAGATTCGCCCAGGCGAAATTGACAAACGCGTCCAATCAACCGTCACAAAGTACTACGACCGTAACGACACGCTCCTCTGGGAAGATAAGGGTGATAGCAACTACCGCCTTACTGCAAAGAGTGAAGACATCAGCCAGTATCTAAAAGACGCAACCGTATCTATTGAGGACCGCGACTTCTTCAAGCATGGTGGGCTAAGTGTATCCGGTACGATGCGTGCCGCTATCAACAACTTCACCGGCGGAAGCACCCAGGGTGGCTCCACACTTACACAGCAGCTCGTAAAGCAGGTATTCCTTTCCGAAGAGTCAGGCAACCGTGGCCTAAGTGGCATCCCTCGTAAGATTAAGGAGCTCATTCTTGCCGTAGAGATTGAACGTATGTATAACAAGGATCAAATCCTCACACTGTATCTTAACGAATCACCGTATGGTGGACGCCGTAACGGAGCAGAGTCTGGAGCTCAGACATACTTCGGCAAGTCAGCAAAGAACCTTACTATTGCAGAGGCTGCGCTCCTTGCCTCCATCCCACAGAATCCAGCAGTCTTCGATCCATATAACATCCCTGGACATGAAGGGCTTATTAAGCGCCAGCACCACACCCTCAAGGCGATGAAGGAAGAGGGGTATATCACTCAGCAAGAATACGACACGGCTAAGGCTGCACCAATCTTGGATAGCATTAAGCCTCAAGGCAACCAGTTTGAAGGCATTAAAGCTCCCCACTTCGTACAGATGGTTCGCGCAGAACTAGAGAAGGAGCTTGGAAAAGCAACTGTTGGGCGCGGTGGACTTACTGTAAAGACAACGCTCGACATCCGCATCCAAGACAAGCTAGAGGAGTCTATAACTCAAATGTTTGACTCAACCACGCCGCAATGGGCTGGGTTCAGTAACGGAGCAGCTACTGTTGCAGATACAAAGACCGGTCAGATTATGGCACTCGTAGGAAGTCGTGACTTTAACTACGAAGGCTTTGGCCAGGACAACGCAGCAACTGCGTACATCCAGCCAGGTTCGTCTATTAAGCCGCTTGTATTCACGCAGCTCTTCCAGCAGAAGCCTGAGGGCCAGCAGAACTTCGGTAGTGGCACAATCCTTGTAGATGAACCGATTGACGCCATCTACGGCGCGAAGCTCCAGAACGCCGATCGCCGCTTCATGGGTAATATTACAATCCGCACAGGCCTTGCAACTTCACGTAACATCCCAGCAGTGAAGGCCATGAACATCTCAGGCGTAGAGGATACCATTAAGGAAATCCGTGACCTTGGCGCAAAGAGCTACTGTTCAGTAGGTGCAGACCGCACCGCTGGCCTTGCGGCGGCAATTGGTGGGTGTGGCGTCACGCAAGTTGATCTTGTGAATGCCTTTACCTCAGTGGCACGTGGTGGTGTCTACAAGCCACAATCTTCAATCCTTGAAGTAAAAAATAGCTCGGGTGAGCGACTCAAGAAATGGGCAGACACTCCAGGTAAGCGTATCATCGATGAACAGTCAGCCTATATCGTTACAGATATTCTTGCGGACCAGAATGCAAGTTCAGCACTCGGTAACTACGCGGCAAAGCGCATCCCTGGCGTAAAGACCGCTACAAAGACCGGTACTTCAGATAAGGGCGGGTTCGCTAAGGACCTCTGGATGTTTAGCTACAGCCCAGCACTCACTATGGGTGTATGGCTCGGCAACCCAGACACCACTATTCTTAAAAATGGTACGTCGTCAATTGGAAGCCCTATCGTTGCCTCAGTAATGGAGTATGCCCATAAGGATGTCTACGCAGCGGAGAGCAAGTGGAAGACCGGCGACTGGTACGCTCAGCCAGAAGGTATAAAGCGCGAAGGTAAAGAGCTCTATCCGTCTTGGTGGGATAAAAACCAGGGCCGCTCAAATGCCAAGCTCATCTTTGACAAGGTATCAAAGAAGCGCGCTACAGACTGTACGCCAGCTGGTGCAAAGATTGAGATAGGCGCAGTCAAAAGCAAGGACCCTGTGACTAAACAGGATGTGTACACCGGCATTCCAGCAGGGTATGACTATAAAAAGCAGGATGATGCGCATAGCTGTAATGACGCGAAGCCAAGTGCCTCAGTAGTCGTTAGTGAAAGTCCAACGGGCACATGGACCATACAGGTGAATGTAACTCAAGGGAAGTTCAGCGTAAATGCATCTGACGTACGCGTCAGCGCAGGCGGAAGCTCCCTCTCACTGAGTCAGTCAGGATCCTCGTATAAGGGCACCTACACTGGATCAAGTCAGCCATCTATCACTGTATCTATCACCGACACCGGCTTCTATACCTATGAAGGCAGCTTCTAGGGCCAAGTTCAGCTAATATAAAACACCACCTCCTAGGGGGTGGTGTTTTATAGTACAGAGTTACGATACTAGCGGTTCGCAAGCTCCACAAGGCTGTCTTCAGGTGACTTGCGTCGCCTCTGAGACGGAGCGCGTTTTGCGGCCGGACGAGACGCTGAATCTTTCACCACCGGCTTCTCTGCACGAGGAGAGGACTCTTTGTTCACGACTCGCTTTGCCGGCTGTGATCGTGGTGTCGGCTTCGTACCCTTTGGCTTCTCTGCCTTGGGCTTTGACGGAGACGACTCCTGAGGTGCGCTCTCGCTTGCCTGGCGCGTCTTTCGCACCTGCGTCTTTGAACCCGGTACAACACTCGTAAGCTTTGCAAACATCATTCTCCCAGCTGCAGTCTGGAGTGCGCGGATGAACTCCACCTCTACTACCGTACCTATTTGACGATGACCATTCTCTACCACGACCATCGTTCCGTCGGGAAGGTGACCGATACCTTGATGTGAGTCATTCCCCTTCTGTGTGAGCTCAATCTTCATCTTCTCACCCGGAAGATACGCCATACGAAGTGTCTTAGCAAGTTCGTTGATATTAAGCACCTGAATGCCCTGCACTACAGCAACCTTATTAAGATTATAGTCAATCGTACAGAGTGCGCCCTTGTGCGTTGTTGCAAGCTCAAGAAGACGATTATCAACACCCTCTTCAGCACGAACGCTGTCAGCGAAAATAACCACCTCTACCGCGTCGATAGACTGAAGCTGATTAATGATATCAAGTCCGTGACGTGCACGAGTTCGTTTTTCAGTATCTCCGTTGTCAGCAAGGAACTGAAGCTCCCCTACGACACTGCGCGGAATATAGAGTGGGCGGGACATGAATCCCGACTCAGCAACCGCAATAATTCGACCATCTATAAGCACTGACGTATCGATGAATATCGGCGCCTGATGTACGCGGCGAGACTTTTTAAGTGACTCCGCTGTTAAATATGTCACCTCTGCTGCAATAAGAAGCAGGACGATGAGTATAATACTATCCATAGTATTCCTTTTTGTTAATGTATTACTTCTGCAAGTAGTCAATAAGTGCGGAGCGAATATCCGTCACGGATGTAACGAAAGTCGTCTTACTTCCGGTGCGTGGAGCAATCGCACGGGTAAAACCAAGTTTTTTCGCCTCAGCAATGCGCTTGTCGACGCCTATTACGGATCGCACCTCGCCACCTAACCCAACCTCGCCAAACACTACTGTCTTCTCGTCTATTTGACGCTCTGCAGCTGCGCTGGCAATCGCCATACACACAGCCAAATCAGCAGCTTGATCATTGAGCTTCATTCCGCCGACAACGTTGATATAAATGTCTTTATCAGATAATTGTAATTTTGTTCGGCGCTCAAGGACCGCAATGAGAACGTTAAGGCGATTCAAATCAAATCCACTTGCTGTACGCTTAGGATACCCGAAACTGGTCGTATTGACAAGCGCCTGGATTTCTACAAGGAGTGGGCGCGTCCCTTCAAGCGTCGCTAAAACCACCGAACCATCGGCAAGTTGCCGCTCTTCTAGAAGCGCTGCAGACGGGTTTTCCACCACCTTCAGACCGTCTTCGTACATCTCAAAGATAGCCGCCTCACTTGTGGCGCCGAAGCGATTCTTTGCCGCACGCACCACCTTGAAGCCCCCGTATCTATCGCCCTCAAACTGAAGTACAACATCGACAAGGTGCTCTAAGACCTTCGGGCCGGCAATACTCCCCTCTTTGGTTACATGCCCTACAAGTATCATTGCAGAGCCCGCAGCCTTTGCCGCACGAATGAGTACAGTGCTACTATTTGTAATCTGACTTACCGTCCCTGGTGCGCTGGTCATCTCATCAACGGAAACTGTCTGAATAGAGTCAACAATAATCAACTCATACTTGCTGTCACGAATGGTCGCCGCAATATCATTTGCGCTTGTAGATGAGGCGAAATCCAGCTTCTCTGTATCAGCAGCTCCAAGCCGAGCCGCCCTCAGCGCTACTTGATGTGATGACTCCTCGCCACTAATATAAAGAACTGACTTATCCCGCGCAATTGCCGCCGCAATCTGTAGAAGGATCGTGCTCTTTCCAATGCCCGGCTGGCCTGCAAGAAGTGTCACCGAACCCTGCACAATGCCGCCGCCCAGTACCGTATCAATATCGCCAATACCGGTCTGAATCCGTGGAACAGACTCCGCTTCTTTCGCCGTCTTAATTGACTCGACGTTGATTTTCTTACCACTTACTGAAGCCTTATCAACAGATGACTGCCCGGCGCTTTGCACCAGCTGTTCAACAAGCGTATTCCACTCATCGCAATTCTCACAGCGACCTACCCATTTTGAGTACGTCGCGCCACAAGACTGACATATATACTGTGATTTTGCTTTAGCCATTACTCTTATTATACGCTACAGATTTTGAAGCGATGAAGATTCCTCAAGAACTTTGAAGCTATCAATACTATTATTAAGCACCTGAATCTCTTCTGCTACTTGCTTGTACTCCCGATACAGCTCGTTGTACTGCACAATCGCATCATTAATTGCACTTCGGCGTGATTCGAGTGTACTCACGCGCGACTCAAGTATACGACGCTCGGCACTAAACTGAGATTGCCCCGTGAATGATCCGTTCTGGGCACGTGCATTAAACGCCCTAATATCAGCGTCAAGATCTCGAGCATCGCGCTCGTACGCTTGATTTTGAGCACCCACAGAAGAAGACAGCTCCTCAAGCTCCCCCTGGAGACGTTCAACCTTCGCACGAAGCGAATCGTAGTGTTCTTGGTAGCTATCGTAGAGTGCCAGGACCTTCTTACGATCAAAGTACTTTGCGTAGTGCACCTCAAGTTCATCGCCCAACTCCGCAAACTCCGTACCAAGAATAGAGTGGAGCTCATTCAACTCCTGGCCTTCTTGCGTACGCGCATAGTACTCCATACGCCTTTCAAGCGACTCATCTGCCATATAACGCGCATGTACATCCTCCAGGAGGCCCCCGATACGCTCACGCTCACCACTGCCCATCCGCTGCCATACCGCATGGAGCAGTTCGTGCACTGCAGTCACATCCTTTATTCCATCAAGGTCTTCGTTATGCACATCAAAAATATAGATTGCATCCTGCGGAGTGTAGCATCCAACGATTGGACTCGAGAGTTCCTGGCGTGGACATGCCTCATTAAAGGCCTCCGGGGAGGCGACCACTGGTGCAGTTGCGTGAAATATCCTTACCGCGGAAGGTGTAAGTACAACACGCTCTTCTATAGCCTTCACTGAGGCCGATGGCGTATATGCCATGCCTTCTACTGTGTCTTGTATCTCCTGCCGATAGATAACGCCGAGCGCCGCAGCAATAACAAAGATAGTCGTTGCAGTAATCGCAGTAACGACTTTGGGGGTACTACTCCGCCTGCTGGACTTCAAGGACAACCCTTCCCTTTGTGGCCGTTGCCTTTAGTACAGTCCCCTTGTCATAGGCATCCTGAAGTATGCCGTCCGCAATATCATGCTCAAGCAGCTCTTGCATTGCCCTACGAAGTGGTCGTGCACCGTACTTTTCGTCGTATCCTTCGGAGATAATAAGACGCTTTGCCGAAGGGGTCACAACAAGTCGGATACCCTTTCGCACAAGACGTTCCTGGAGTTCACTGAGGAGGACATCAAATATCTTGCCGACTTCCTTATGCGTCAGTGCGCGGAAAGTGATGATTGAGTCAAAACGGTTAATCAATTCCGGACGCATCACATCCCCAAGAGCCTTCTGCGCTGCAGCTGCATTTTCCGCATGCACCTCATCAAGTGCCTTTTGGTCTTGCTTGGTGGTAGCCCTAAAGCCAAGCTGAGACTCCTTCGACATCTTATCAGCACCAAGGTTACTTGTAAGAATAACGATGGTGTTTGAGAAATCCACCGAGCGCCCCTTGGCGTCCGTGAGCTTACCGTCTTCAAGAAGCTGCAGAAGGAGGTTAAATACCTGACTATCTGCCTTCTCAATCTCATCAAAGAGTACGACACTATACGGCTGACGGCGAATCTTATCAGTCAGCTGACCACCATCCTCATAGCCTACGTACCCAGCAGGAGCACCTACAAGACGTGCAGCAGAATGCCGCTCGCTAAACTCACTCATATCAATCTTTATGAGTGCATCCTCACTACCAAATACTTCGCGCGCAAGAACGCGTGCAAGCTCTGTCTTACCGACACCAGTTGGACCCATGAACACAAATGATCCAATTGGGCGGCGGCTACTCGCTACACCACTACGACTTCGTCGAATCGCTCGCGACACCTTTTCTACAACCTCCTCCTGACCAATCACATGCTTGCCGATATGCTTTTCAAGCTTACGAAGCATTACAGCCTCTGACTTCTGCACGCGCTTCACAGGAATCCCTGTCATCTGCGCAATAGCGTGCGCAATATCATCAGATGTCAGCGCTACAGGTGTCTTCTTCTCATACTCAGCACGAGACGCCTCAAGCTTCTCTGTAATTTGACTGACGCGTGTCTTATACAGAGCTGCGCGTTCATACTCTTCAGCCACAACAGCTTCCTCCATCTTCTCGTTGAGGTGTTTAAGCTCTTTCGTGTAATCACGAACTTTACTTGGCTTGTGGCCAATCTTGACACGCACACGCGCAGCGGCTTCATCAATCACGTCAATTGCCTTATCTGGCATAAAACGCTCACTGACATACCTATCGGCCATATAGACAGCATCCTCAATCACCTCGTCGGACATAGATACCGCATGGTACTTTTCGTAGTATGGCCGGAGCCCCTTCATGATAGCGATTGAGTTCTTAACACTCGGCTCAGGCACCATGACAGTCTGGAAGCGGCGTTCAAGCGCTGAGTCTTTTTCAATGTGCTTGCGGTACTCTTCTAGCGTTGTTGCGCCAATAAGACGCACTTCCCCACGAGCAAGCGCCGGCTTGAGCATATTTGCTGCATCAAGCGCTCCCTCTGCCGCACCCGCACCGACAAGAAGGTGAAGCTCATCAATAAAGACAATGACATTAGAGCGCTCCTGGAGCTCCTGAAGTACCTTCTTAAGACGCTCCTCGAATTCACCGCGGTACTTTGTGCCCGCAATCATGCCCGCAAGGTCAAGCTGAATAATCTGCTTATCAAGAAGGTGCTCAGGCACCTCTTCGCTGGCAATGCGCTGTGCAATGCCCTCTACAACTGCCGTCTTACCAACACCCGGTTCACCAATGAGCACGGGGTTGTTCTTCGTGCGGCGTGTCAGAATCGTAATAGCGCGCTGCTCTTGGTCAGTTCGTCCAATAACCGGGTCGAGCTGACCCGCACGTGCTTTTGCTGTAAGGTCCGTACCGAACACGCCAAGCATCCCCTTGTCACGCTGCTGGCGCTGCTTCGTACCAACACCTTCAAGCTGTTCTTTTGCTGCATCGCTATTACGGTCAAGATACTGCTCAAGTTCAGCAACGACATCTGGAATCTCGACACTCATATCGCGGAGAAGGACCGTTGCGCGGGCGTTCTTCTGTGTCAGGATACTATAAAGGATATGCTCCGTGCCAAGGTGATCATGGTGGAACTCCTGCGCAATATCCCAACTCATTTTAAGTGTGAGCTTTGCGGTCTCGCTGAGGCTCTTTGTTAATACATCGGCGGTAAAGTTATTCTCAACAGGAACAGAGCTCAGTGCAGACTGAGCACGGTCAAGCGTCACGCCAGCATCGGCAAGAATCTTTGCACCAACAGAAGCGCTCTGCGCCATGACACCTAAGAGAAGGTGCTCTGTACCTATATACGAGCTGCCGTAGCCCTGAGCAATAAGGGTTGCATGATGCAGACTTGTTTTCGCATTCTCTGTAAGATGCGTTATAAAGTCCGAAAAATCATCATTCATCATAATTCTATTATCTCTCCTCCAAAGGCGAAGCGCAAGCGTATTCCGCTCTACTGCTCCTTACCTACCATAAGTATAGCAGAAAATTAGCACTCAGGGCAAGGGAGTGCTAATTATTTCCATTAAATAAATACCCGTCATGTAGTGGACGGGTATTTATCGTAGGGTAACGAGAAGAACTACTCTTCAGTCACCTCTTCAACAGCAGAAAGGAGGCTGTCTTCGATGTTCTTGCGAGGCTTCGCTTCTGCCTTCGGAGCTGGTTCAGTAGAACCCTGCTCGATATCAAGCTCGTAGCCAGTAAGACGGCTTGCAAGACGAACGTTCTGTCCGCCACGGCCAATCGCAATTGACTGCTGGTCTTCAGCTACAAACACCTTTGCACGCTTATCCTCTTCGTTGATTTCAACCTTGAGAATTTCAGCTGGGCTCAGCGCGTTAATAATGTACTGCACTGGTGATTCGTCAAAAGTAACGATGTCGATCTTTTCCTGATCACCAATTTCATTCATCACAGCCTGTACACGAGTTCCGTGTCCACCAACAAAGGTACCCACCGGGTCAACACCAGGAACGGTGCTGATAACAGCAAGCTTCGTACGGCGACCAGCTTCGCGTGAGATAGCCTTGATTTCAACAGCACCACTTTCAAGCTCTGGAACTTCCTGGCGGAAGAGATACTCTACAAACGCTTCGTTTCCACGGCTCAAGATAAGCTGCGGTCCACGGCCTTCGCGCTCAATATCCTTAATGAATACCTTGATACGGCTACCAACGCTGTAAAATTCGCCCTGAATCTGCTCACTTTGCGGAATAATACCACTCACCTTGCCAATTTCAACACGAACAACACGTGGCTCAACACGCTGGACTACACCGTTTACAACAGTGCCAATCTTATCTTCAAACTCGGCAAGAACGACTTCGCGCTCTGCTTCGCGGAGGCGCTGGAGTACTACCTGCTTTGCTGTCTGTGCAGCAACGCGCCCAAAGCTTTCAACTGTGTAGCTATCTTCAATAAGATCCCCAAGCTCAGCATCAGCCTTTACCTTGCGGGCGTCTTCGAGGCTAATTTCGTGTGCATCGCTCCCCACCTCTTCAACTACTTCACGACCAACAAATACCTCTGCGGTGCCGTCGTTCACGTTCAGCTCTGCGCGAACTTCCTGGTCACGCTCACCGTTGTCACGGCGCCATGCAGCAGCAATAGCCTGCTCAATAACAGACATGACTGTTTCTTCAGGGAGGTTCTTTTCGTCAGCAATGGTACGCACTGCAAGAGTGAGCTGCTTTAGATTTAGTTCATCCATCATTTATTCCTTTCGTTAAAATACCGTCTGGTAGTAAAAAATCCGACCTGCCGGCCGGAATGTACTATCCTTAATATAGCACACTCACCAGTAAAATACAATATCTAGCAACGGCCCAGAACCCCTCGCATTGCATCGCCCTCAGCCTCAGTTACCCAAAGCGAATACTTATACTTCACCGCCACCTGACGCTCTATATACGCACACCTAAACGTCTTATTTGACGGAAGCCAGCTTGCTGCGTCAGAGTCACCCTTCTGCTGGTTAGCTGGCCCGTCTGAAGCAAGCAAATTAAGCGGATCGTTAGCTAACTCGACCCTTCTTTCATACGACAGCTTCTGTGCTCCCTTCTGCCATGCATCGGAAAGTGCAACGACATGGTCTATTTGCACGGCGGCAGCGTTGCTTCTGTCGAAGTGAAGTGTTTCGCCAGTATACGGATCATCCAATACACCAGATTGCACCTGGCACTCGTTTTTCATCACCACATCTGTCATATCACGGTACAAGATAACTTCCCGCACGCTACACCCCTGAACCTTACCCCATCCATTGCCAAACTCTGTGCGTGCATACCCCGTTTTCGGTGCGCGCCCCTTCATTTCCAGGGCGTCAAGCATCGTGAGCGTATCAGATTCTTTTAGTTCATCAGTGGCGCTAAACCTATCAAAAAGAGGACCAAAAGTCTGCGCTAAGAAACCCTGCATCATCAGTGGCGAAAGTGAAACAAGCAGCACAAATGCCACGAAACCCAACCCAACCACAGCCGCTCTACGTCTTCTCATACCCTTACAGTACCACGCCAAAATGGTACAATGGGAACTATGACACAGGTATTACAGCTTTTTAACATTTTCCAACCAGACAACTACGAGCTTTCGATTGAAATAGACCACAAGGCACGCACCTTCTCTGGCACCGCCACTATCTCAGGCTTTCTCTCAGAAGGGTACACGTTCATACCCCTTCATAGCAAGGACCTCTCTATCACTACTACCCTCATTGACGGAAAGGCTGCGTCATTCTCACACCACGAGAACGACGAACTACGAATTACACAGAACGAGTTACGAGATGGCAATCACGTTATCGTTATCGCCTTCACTGGAGTGGCCACGGATGCAATGCACGGCATGTATCCGGCTTACTTTGAGCACGACGGAAAAAAGGAACACCTCATCGCCACTCAGTTCGAAAGTCACCACGCTCGCGAGGTATTTCCGTGCGTGGACGAGCCAGCCGCAAAGGCAACGTTCGACGTCACGCTGACGACAGATACAGGCGTCACCGTACTGAGTAACATGCCCTCTAAGACACAGGTTGAAGAAAACGGAAAACTTGTTTCAACCTTCAACACTACACCAAAAATGAGTACCTACCTTCTTGCTTGGGTGATTGGTGACATGCACCATAAAACCGCAACGACAAAGAGTGGCGTTGAGGTAAATGTCTGGGCAACTCCAGCCCAACGCCCTGAAAGTCTTGATTTCGCACTTGATATCGCCACCCGTACAATCGATTTCTACGATGAGTACTTTGACACACCATACCCACTTCCAAAGTCAGACCACGTGTCACTTCCTGACTTCTCTAGCGGCGCAATGGAAAACTGGGGGCTTGTCACGTATCGTGAAATTGCCCTTCTTGCAGACCCTGCAACAAGTAGCATCTCAAGCAAGCAGTATATTGCTACGGTAATTGCGCATGAGCTAGCCCATCAATGGTTTGGAAACCTTGTAACAATGAAGTGGTGGAACAATCTCTGGCTGAACGAAAGCTTTGCAACGCTCATGGAGTACATCGCCGTTGACGCACTCCATCCAGAGTGGAATATCTGGCTTGATTTTGCGTCCAATGAAGCCATTATGGCGCTTAGGCGCGATGCAATTGACGGCGTCCAGTCCGTACAAATGGATGTGAATCACCCGGATGAAATTAGCACCCTCTTTGACGGTGCAATTGTCTACGCCAAGGGGGCTCGCCTACTTAGAATGCTTCATACCTACATTGGCAATGACGCCTTCCGCACAGGACTAAAGGCGTACTTCACGCAGTTTGCGTACAGCAACACCGAAGGTGACGACCTATGGAACGCACTTGCTCAAGCAAGCGGCAAAGATATTACCGCAATGATGAATACCTGGATTAGCCAGCCAGGCTACCCGCTCCTTGAGGTCTCAGCCGACGAAGCGCAAAATATCACACTCACTCAAAGTCAATTCTTCATCGGTGAACATGAGGTGTCAGAAAGGCTCTGGCCAATCCCACTTAACTCACCCTGCTCTGAAATGCCCTCTATCTTTAATGAGCGCACAGCAACAATTAAGCGAACCCACGAGACGCCGCTCCAGTTCAACGCCGGAGCAGCATCACACTTTATCACGCACTACAGCAGTGAACTACTCGCTCGATTACTAAGCAAGGTAGAGGACGGCTCTATGGCAGAAATCGATCGCCTCACCCTCCTTAACGATATGACACTCCTTGCGCGTGCCGGAAAGATTACGAGTGCAGAGCTCCTCCCACTCCTTCAGGCATATAAAAACGAGACGAGTGAAGCTGTATGGGGGATTATCTCACTTGCGCTTGCTGAACTACGTAAGTTCGTTGAAGAAGATGAACTGGCAGAATCTGCACTCCGCAGTCTGTCTGCCGAAATAGCACGCACGCAACACGAACAGCTCGGATGGGAAGGTGATAGCAGCGAGTCTGCCGAAACACAAAAACTTCGCAGTACAATCATTAGCCTTACACTATACGGCGAAAACCCCGATGCAATCAAAAAGGCAAAGGAGCTCTACGAAAGCACGCCCCTTGAAGCCCTCGATCCAGAGCTTCGTTCAGTTATTCTCAGCAGTGTCGTACGTCATGATACCACTGGCAAGATTGCAAAACACCTCATTGACGCATACGTCGCCACACAAGACGCCGAGCTTGCCCAGGATATATGCCTAGGGCTCACCAGCACTCGTACGCCACAGACTATCCAGACTCTTCTTGAGAATATCAAGAGGAGTGACATTGTACGTCCACAAGACGTTGCGCGCTGGTTCGCCTACCTTATTCGTAACCGCTACGCACGCGATACCACCTGGTCTTGGCTTACAGAAAACTGGACCTGGATAGAGGAGACTTTCGGGGGCGATAAGAGCTACGATTACTTCCCGCAGTACGCCGCATCAGGACTCATGACAGCTACGCAACTGAGTGCATACAAAGAGTTCTTTGGGCCAATGCTTAGCAATCCATCACTTACGCGCGTCATCAAGCTTGGCACAACAGAGATCGAAGCGCGCGTAACGCTCATAGAGACGGACAGTCCAGCTGTTGTTGAGTCGTTAAAGGCTCTCCGCTAGCTGTCTAGTAGCACCCAGTCCCCGACAATATAAGATTCGCCAGACACCGAGGCGACCGCAAGCTGAGTGACACCCTGAGAATAGGTGTCACTTTTTGCAAGATAGAACTCGGCAGCAAAGCGCATCTGGGTATGCTTCTGGGGTGTTATTGCAGCAAGCCCGTCACCATGTGCGTCACCCTCTCTATATTTCACCTCAGTAAAATATAGGCTCCCTTCAAATGATGAAATGATATCTATTTCACAGAAACGATTCTTCCAGTTCCTCTCAATAACTACATGTCCACAGGCCGTAAGATATTCCTCCACGGCACTCTCCGCCCTATCACCCCTCTGCTTAGTAGAAGGGCTGGCTGGAAATTCCTGCTTCTCAGCGGCTACATCACCTCCGCCTTTCGCGTACTTTTTCAATGGAGCAAAGCTTAATCTATGGAGCGGAGTCACTCCTAACGCCTCAATGGCCGCCCTATGCTTAGCCGTTCCATACCCAGCGTGGCCCGAAAACCCATACCCCGGATAGAGCACGTCCTGCTCTGCCATGAATCGATCACGGGCAACTTTCGCAATAATAGACGCCGCACTCACGGCCGGTACAAGCCCGTCAGCCTTCGGCATAGTCTGCACGAAACGCCCTTTACCCGTCTCATCAAGGAAGTTTATAGTCCCATCAATAATAATCTCATCGTAGGCTCTACTGGTGGCATCAATCTGCCTTACAGCCCGCACCGTTGCAAGGCGGAGGGCAGGGCCAAGGCCAAGAGAATCTATCTCCTCCGCACTCACCCAGCCAAGACCCGTAGTGGCTGCACTCGAAAGAATCTCGACCTCCAGTAGCTCACGGCGCTTTTTAGTGAGCTTCTTACTATCATTAAGTCCAGCTATCTGCGCATCACCAAGCACAACAGCACCAACTACCATCGGGCCCGCCCACGGACCTCGCCCTGCCTCATCTATCCCAAGTATCATTCTCTTATTGTACCTCAGGAAAATAAAAACACCCTGAGATATCTCAGGGTGTTTCCGGTAAGTGCTATGCTTACTTTTCTTCAGCTGGAGCTTCTTCAGCCTTTGGTGCCTCTACCTTTGCTTCAGGGAGTGTGTTTACCGCTTCACGGTCAAACTTAACTGCCTTAAGGCGAGCACTCTTACCGCTACGGCTACGTAGGTAAGAAAGGAAATTACGGCGCACCTTAGCGCGGCGTGTAATTTCAATCTTTTCGACAAGTGGGCTGTGAATAAGAAAGCTTTTCTCAACACCAACACCGCTTGCGATCTTACGCACAGTAATACGCGCAGTGTGTGACTTCTTACGGTCAACACGGATAACAACGCCTTCAAAAATCTGAACACGCTCTTTATTACCTTCTTTAATCTTCTGGTGAACACGTACTGTGTCACCGCTTTGTGCGCTTACAACAGCAGGCTTACGCTGCTCGCTGTTTACTTTCTGGATAAGTTCAAAACTCATAATATTCCTCAAATTTATACTTGCTAGGCATCTCTATCTGGCCACGTAGTTGTACGGCTACGGCTCCACACTATGCATATCAAGTGGTTACTCTATACAATCAGTTACGTATTATAGCACGTTTATAGCAATATGAAAAGAGTAGCTCCGCTTAAATAACGCGGTTTACCTCGTCAAGGGTTGTTTCTCCGCGAAGTGCCGCCAGTACAGCATTTTCAAGGAGCGTCACCATACCACCCTTTCGTGCCGTCTTTTCAATAACCTCAGCATGTACATCGGCCACATCACCGCGTAAGAACTTCTGAATCTCCTCAGTAAGTACGAGTTGCTCCATAACAACCATTCGGCCACTATATCCAAATGGAGAATTCTCCCCAGCAACAGGGCGCCATAGCTTGAACGTATCAAGATCGGGCCGCTCAACGTGATCCGGGAGATCCTTTAATACGTCCTTCACCCACCTTCTTGTTGCCTCATCTGGCTCATATTCTTCCTTCGTATCGTCATCAAGGCGACGAACAAGGCGCTGCGCAATCACTAGTCGGATTGCACTACTGAAAATCGGATTCACTCCAATAAGATCAATCATACGACTAAATGCTGCCGATGTATTATTAGCATGGAAAGTAGAGAGGACGAGATGGCCGGTAATTGACGCTTGAATCGCCGTCTTTGCTGTGTCTGCATCTCTAATCTCACCAACCATCACAACGTCTGGGTCAAGACGAAGCACTGAACGAAGGTGATCTCCAAAGGTTTGCCCGCCGGTTGTATCAATAGGAATCTGAGTCACACCAGGCACGCCAAACTCAACCGGATCCTCTAGCGTCACTATCTTCCTGTCAGTTGTGTTGAGTGCACTCACCATACTGTAGAGTGTCGTCGACTTACCGCTTCCCGTTGGCCCAACCATCAGAACCATTCCGCGCGGATGGCTTACGATATCATCAATCTCCGCACGCTCGCGCGCACCAATACCAAGCCTATCAAGATTGAGCATTGACTCATCGTAGTTAAAGAGACGTATGACAGAATCTTGCCCGTACATAGTTGGAACCATCTCAATACGCATATTGAGGATGCGCGTACCGTCACCATCTGAAATCTCTTTTTGCATATGCCCAGACTGCGGCTCATTTGAGGCTGTCGAGACGTTCGCTAGCGACGAAAGCGTACCAAGAATAATCCTATACCTATCCTGGTCAAGCGTCGCGACTGGGTGAAGCGCACCATCTACGCGAAGCCGAACACGAATCTCAGTCCGCTGATTTTCAATGTGAATATCACTTGCGCCGAGTTGGTCCGCCTGTGTAATAAGATAGTCGAATACATCATCGGTACCTACGGTATTAAGCGTCTTACTCACCTCTTCGATGGTCTCACTATCACCGTCGCCAGCAATCTTAATATCATCATACGTCACCTGCACAGGTGGGTCGTAGCGGAGCATGAACGCCCTGAAGCTATACTGACTTATGAGATGAAACAGTACCGCATGCGCCCTCTCTGCGTACTTCTCTTTTATGTCCTTAAGGAGTGATTGCGGGGTCTGTGTTGTAATACCAAACTCCCACGGGTGCGAATCGTCACCTTCAATAAGTGGAATGACTCTATTTTTGTGCATATCCTTTACATCAAGCACGTCCTTCAGAAGCGGAAGCGAATCTTCAATCGGCCGCGTATCAAGATAGGACAGCCCTAATATACCTGCACGCTTCTGAGTTGCCTGCTCATCCGTCTCACGGGCCTGTTCCTGTATTTTTTGCTCATCCATTCCTTTTATAGTATCAAAAAACATAAGCATTTTACAGTGATATACTAATGATAATGCCCGAAATTACCGTCATTGCACATAATATTCGCTCCACCCATAACGTTGGGGCCATTTTCCGTACCGCCGAAGGGTTTGGCGTGGGTAATATTATACTGAGTGGATATACACCCTATCCTAAAACACCGGGCGATACACGCCTTCCGCATATTTCTGAAAAACTCCACAAGCAGATTCATAAGACAGCCCTTGGTGCAGAGGAAATAGTCCCGTTTGAATATCATGAACAGCTAGATATCGCGAAGCTCAGCGACTCAGGCTTCACGATAGTCGGGCTCGAACAGGCGTCGCACAGCAGTATGCTCAATACGTACGTGCCACCAGAGAAAATCGCCCTCATACTTGGAGAAGAGGTGCAGGGTATACCCTCAGACATCATCGCCATGTGTGACGACATTATTGAAATACCTATGAAGGGAAAGAAAGAATCCTTTAACGTGAGTGTGGCCGCGGGCATCGCCCTGTATGCGCTTACTTTATAGCAACCGCGTCTTCGCCGATAATCTTCACTAGGCGACCAATAAGCTCATCACTCCCGTCAACACGGAATGGCATTTTAATCGCAGATTGCTTTTCTGGACCCAGCACGAGAATCATATCGCAGAGGCCTGGAAATAACGTACATGCCTGCTTCACCTTCATGAGCGCCTCTTGATCTTCCGGGTTCTTTACGTGTACATACACGGTCTTTAGCTTCTCAGCAGTTGGTGGGGGGCCAGCAGGCTTTGAAGACACATTTGCGCCAGGACCCGCTGCAGCCTGACCACCACCAGAGCCACCCTTATTTCCACCCCAGTTACTGTTTGCGGCCGGCTTCCTCTTCACGAGTGGCACCTTGCCACCCTTTGGTTTTTGCATCACACGCCCTGTTGATTCGTAACTTCGTAGCTCCTCATCGTCAATAAGCTGAACCTCATCAGCAATAAGCTTTACCTCCGATGTAAGATTCCCGTCACGGTCACGTGCAGAAACCTTACCAGATACACGGATTACTTCATCCTGAATGAGCTTTGCGCCAACCTGCTCAAACAGATTAGGGAAAACGATTACCTCGGCTTCGTTCGTCTTATCTTCGATTTTCACAAAAGCCATCTTCGTGCCGCTCTTTGTGACGATTGTTCGAACTGCCGATACGAGCCCTCCAATGGTAATCGCTTTACCATCAATATCTTGCGTCATCTCGGTGAGTGGCACGGTTTGCTCCTGGAAGTATGCATCGTAATTATCAAGCGGGTGAGAGCTAATATACAGACCAAGAAGCTCTCGCTCCCAGGTGAGGCGCTCCTTATCCGTATGCCTTACAGGCGCAGGTGTCAGCGCGACAGTCGGCTGAATTGTAGGCGACGCCTCAGCAAGCGCGCCGAATAAATCCGTCTGGCCACTCAAGGCTTCTTTCTGAAGCTTCGAAGCAAATGCTTGAATCGTCTCTAGATTAAATAGAAGGTCCGAGCGATCACCCATACTATCAAATGCACCCGTCTTAATGAGCGAGTCCCACGCCTTTTTATTCACCTTTCGTGTCGAAACCCGCTTAGCAAAGTCCTCAACACTAGCAAACTTGCCGTCTTCGCGCGCAAGAAGAATCTCTTCAACAACACCAACGCCAACGCCCTTTACGGCTGCCATACCGAAACGAATCTCTTTCTTATCAGGTACAACTGCAAACTCAACGTAGCTCTCATTTACGTCCGGAGGAAGCACCTTGATGCCCATATGTTTACACTCTGTCATCTCAATCGCAAGGCGCTCTGTGTCATCCGCGTCACTTGTCATGAGTGCTGCCATAAATGCCTCGGGATAGTGTGCCTTCAGGTACGCAGTCCAGTACGCAATAAGTCCATAACACGCAGCGTGAGATTTATTGAAACAGTAGTTCGCAAACTCTTCAAGCTGGTCCCAGAAGAGCTCAGCCGTTTCTTTCCGCGCGCCACTTGTCTTTATAGCACCCTCGACGAAATCCACCTTCACCTTACGCATCAGGTCGATATTCTTCTTACCCACGGCCTTACGGAGCGTATCCGCCTGGCCACCAGTAAATCCACACCATTCCTTTGAAATCTGCATGAACTGCTCTTGGTAGACAAGGATTCCGTAGGTATTCTTTAGTGAGTTCTCCATCCCATCATCAAGATAGGTAATTTCTTCTTCGCCATGCTTTCGCTTAATAAAGCTGTCAATAAACTGCATAGGACCAGGACGATACAGCGCCACCATTGCAACGATGTCATCAAAAACAGACGGCTTCAGCTCACGAAGGTAGCGTTTCATCCCCGCAGACTCCAGCTGGAATACACCCGTAGTGTCACCCCTCTGGAAGAGCTCGTATGTCGGCGCATCGTCGAGCGGCATATTACCAAGGTCAATCGTCACGCCGTTCACCCTCTTAATAATACGGAGGGCATTATTAATAATCGTAAGATTGGAGAGTCCCAGGAAATCCATCTTCAAAAGACCAAGCTCTTCTACTTGACCCATCGGGAATTGCGTCGCTGGCACACCCTTCTGAGACATTTCAATAGGAAGGAACTTCACGATGTCATCGGGTGCGATCACCACACCGGCAGCGTGCACGCCGTGACTCCTGATCGTCCCCTCAAGCTGAATAGCAAAGTCAATCACCGTCTTTGCGGTTGGATTATTCTCATATTCAGCCTTTAGGTCGGCGTCCTCAATAATGCTGGTCGCCAACGGGATATGTCGACCCTGCACAGGCTGCGGCACAAGCTTTGCAATACGGTCACTCTCGCCATAAGGAACCTGCAGTACACGTGCAACGTCACGTACTGCACCACGTGCTGCCATCGTACCAAAAGTAACAATATTTGCCACGCGCTCGGACCCGTACTTATCCGTACAGTACTGAATCACTTCGTTGCGGCGCGTATCCTGAATGTCGATGTCTACATCCGGCATGCTAATACGGTCTGGATTTAGGAAACGCTCAAAGAGGAGGTCGTACTTCAGCGGGTCAAGCTCTGTAATGCGGATTGCATACGACACGATAGATCCAGCCGCAGATCCACGGCCAGGACCAAAGATAATCCCCTGATTCTTCCCCCAGTTAATAAAGTCCTGGACAATCAAGAAATAGCCGTTGAAGCCCATACGGTCAATGACACCAAGCTCATACTCTGCTCTCTCTAAGGCATCGGCTGGCGTGTGTGCCTTTGCTTCTTCAATTGTGAGCCGCTGCGACTCTTCAAGCGTAACATCTCCATAACGCAACGCAAGCCCTTGGTACACTAGCTCGTCAAGATAGGTCTTCTCGTCATGACCTTCCGGAGTTGGAAACGTAGGAATGAGAATACCACCAAGATCGATACTCACATCACACCTATCGGCGATAGCTTTCGTATTCGTGACTGCCTCAGGGTTCGTCCTTCCCCACCGCGAAATAATATCGCGCGGATCAGTCACGTGAAGCTCAAAGTCCTTAAGCGACATGCGCTTTTCGTCACTAAGGAAAGACCCCGTACCAACACAGAGGAGAATCTCGTGCGCGTCCTGGTCATCGTGCGTCAGATAGTGCCCATCACTCGTAACTACCATCGGTATATCAAGCTCCTTTGCGAGCCTTTCTAGGTAGTCATTTATCTTAACTTGAACATCCCAAGGAGCTGGAGACTCCGGGTGGCCATGATCCTGAAGCTCAATATAATATCTGTCTCCAAAAACGCTCTTGTACCACTGAGCAATAGACTTCGCCTCTTCGTAATTATCGGCGCGAAGATTCTCGCCAAGCTCACTACTTGCACAGCCAGAAAGGATGATTAGCCCTTCGTTATACTTCTCAAGAAGTTCGCGGTCGATACGTGGCTTATAGTACATACCTTCAAGATTCGCTGTTGTGCTGAGGCGCATTAAGTTCTGATACCCCGTATTGTTCATAGCAAGAATAATGAGGTGATAGCGTGCTTTATCCTTCTGAGGGTCACGGTCATGACGACTCCGTGCGGCGACGTACGCCTCCATACCGAGCACGGGTTTTATGCCCGTGTCCTTCGCTGCCTTATAAAAATCCAGGACACCGGAAAGTGTACCGTGGTCTGTAATACCAGCAGCCTCCATACCCATATCCTTTGCAAGCTCTACAAGCTTAGGAATCTTACTAAGACCATCGAGCAAACTGTGCTGCGTATGGTTATGTAAGTGTACGTACTGCGACACGTCTAATTCAACGCTCGCAGGTGCAAGTGCTACCGTCTCCTCTTTCATATATCTAGTATAGCCAATTTCCCATAACTAATCTGTAGTAATATTTACGCTCAGCCCAAAAGGCTCAGGCGTTACGACCGTACTCGAACAATATCAACAATATATTGAATGAAATCGCCAAATACGCCAGGCACGTCGGTAAGGAGCGAAAGAATACTTACAACAATTGCAACAACAAGCGTACCACCAATAACGCTACCAACACCGAAGAATATGCCTCTGAAAAAATTCGTCCAGTATACGCGTGCCCTAGAGGTGTTAAAGTCGTAGAAAAGTTGTTCAATAAGCGCGCGGCGTGAGCCATCCTCGCTGTCAGACTTTACCTTCTCAACCACCTTGCCGGCAGCGGACTGCACTGCCTTCGCACCCTTTTTGAGTGGCGCTTTATTAGACTGTGCCATAAATAGATAGCCTATTTCTTCTTAGATGCCGCTGGCTTCTTTGCAAAACCCTTGCGAGCGCCATCTACAGCCTGCTCCACGCGTCCCTTGAGCTCATCGGCGCGCTCCTTAGTGTCCTCTGCAACATCCTTTGCCTTATGAGCAACTTCATGCGCCGCAGCTTCTGCCTTGCGCTTCACGTCACCGGCGGTTTTTACTGCAGTGTCACGAACTTTTACGGCCTCTTCACTTGTGACATCCTTTACCTTATCAGCAGCCTGCTTTAGGTCTTTACGAGTCTCCTTGCCACTCTTTGGCGCTGTGAGAATTCCAGCCGCAAAGCCTGCAACTGCTCCAAAAAATGCCCCTACAACTACTTTCATCTTAGTCATTATTTCTTCCCCTTCTTATCGTTCTTCTTGGTAAATTTCTTAATATAGCGTGACACCATCTCTGCAACAAACATAGGAGACGTGAGACGCGACACCCCTACAACGGCTGCGTCTATGTGGCTGACTGTATTTTGTGCAGTTTTTGTAAGACGACGAATCTCTATTGAGAGTCGGATCAAGTACACCGCTAAAACAATAGATACAATCAGAAACAACGCTAGCACGCTTGAGACAATGATGACCAGAATTTCTGCTGCTGAGCTCATAAGATACCCCCTTATGACATTGATTAATCTGTACCTTTAGTATATAAGCTTATTGACTAGTGCGCAAGTCTACCTTTGAGATACTCCGTCAGCTCATCACCATACTCGCTACTCTCAAGCGCTAGGTCCACAACAGCCTTTATGTATTTCAGCTGATCACCCGTATCATGCCAAACCCCGTCTACAAAATAACCGTTGACGCCGCCTGCTTGCGCTAGCTCGTTCAGACTATCCGCCAGACCGATTTCTCCACCCTTGCCAACCTTCTCCTGCTCAAGATATTGCCATATATCGGGAGTAAGAAGATAGCTCCCTACGGATGCAAAGTTCGACGGCGTATTCGCCTCTCCCGGCTTCTCTTCAATTCCACCAAGCTCAAAAAGCCGCTCTGACACCTCGTCCTTAAGGATGGCCATGCCATATTTATCTGCGTCCTTCTTTTCCACCTCAATAAGCGAGATGACCGACTTACCAGATTTGTCATATGCGCCCTTCAGCTGAAGTGGCCACGGCGTCTCGCTCCTGAAGAAATCGTCCGCAAAGAACACGAAGAATGGTTCGTCATCCGAAATGAGATGGCGTGCATTCAGGATCGGACGAGCATTACCCTTCGGAGACCCCTTCTGGCGAAGGTAGACAAAGTTTGCCATCTCTGCAATACGCTTAATTTCATCCGCCTTATCGTGCTTCCCTTTTTCGCGAAGTTCAGCTTCAAGCTCATCACTTCTATCAAAGTGATCTTCAATTGCCCGTTTTGTACTACCAGTAACAATGATAATTTCTGTCACCCCGGCAGCTACCGCCTGCTCAACAATCACCTGAATCACCGGGCGGTCAATAAGCGGCAACATCTCTTTTGGCATCGCCTTGGTCTGGGGGAGGAAGCGTGTCCCAAGCCCTGCTGCACATATAATTGCTTTCGTTGGTTGCTTCATTTCCCTATCCCCCTTTTTTCTATAACCCTAGTTTACTGCGGATTGCCTGCTGGGCCATGGCCGGATTGGCCTTGCCCTGCGAACGCTTCATCACCTGCCCAACCAGGAAGCCAATGGCTTTATCTTGGCCGGCCTTAATGTCTTCAATAGACTTTGCACTTGCTGGATCGGCAAGCACATCGTCAACTACAGCATCAATAGCACCTGAATCACTCACCTGTAAAAGATTTCTCTCCTCTGCGATAGCTCGTGGATCTGTTTCGCCATCAATAAGCGCGTTAAATAATTCCGCGGCTGCATTCGAACTAATTTCATTTCTCTCCACCATCTCTGCAAGGAGGAGCAGATCGGCTACAGACGGGAGGCTCACGCTCTGGTCGGACTCTTCTGGGCTCAGATTGCTTGCGAACCAGTTTGCAACCCGTTTTGCATTCACTGGACCGCCCTCCTGTAGGACTTGGGAGATAAGCTCTGCATATTTCTGCTGTGACATAATCTTCCCTATCACCGAGCTGTCCACGTCAAGGGCTGAAAACTCCTCTCGATACTGCGGTGGAAGCTTCGGAACTTCTGATTGAATACGATCAATCTCGTCATCAGTAAGGATGATTGGCGGAATATCTGCGTCTGGCATATAGCGATAATCCTGCGCATCTTCCTTAGAGCGCTGACTTGTCGTCACCTGCTTGTCATCATTCCAGCCGCGCGTCTCCTGCACAACCTTGCCGCCACCCTCAAGCACTTCGATCTGGCGCTTGAATTCATATTCAGCCGCACGCTCGACACTCCTAAATGAGTTGAGGTTTTTAACCTCTGCTCGTGTACCAAGCGTATCCGAACCCTTCTTTGCAACCGAAAGGTTTACGTCAAAGCGCATATTGCCGTGGTAGAGATCCCCAAGAGTAACACCAGCATAGGTCATAAGACGATGAAGCTCCGTAGCATAGGCTCGAGCCCCTGCAGCAGAGTGAATGTCTGGCTCGGAGACAATTTCAATGAGCGGTGTTCCCGCACGGTTGAGGTCAACGAGGCTGTGTCCACTATAGTGCGTAAGCTTTCCTGCATCCTCCTCCATATGCGCGTGATGAATACGTACACGCACAGAAGTACCGTCCTCAAGTGGCGCGTCAATATACCCAGCCTGAATAATAGGCTCGTACATCTGGCTCGTCTGATATCCCTTCGGAAGATCTGGATAGAAATAATGCTTTCGGTCAAATCGACTCACCTTCGCAATAGGAGCGTTGAGGGCTTTCCCTGCACGCACGGCAAGATTAACAGCTTCCTTGTTAAGGACTGGGAGCATTCCAGGGAGTGCGAAATCAAGCACAGACGCCTTGCTGTTTGGCTCTGCGTCACGAGCATCATTATCGGCACCACTAAAGAGCTTGGTCTTTGTCGCAAGCTGAACATGGCACTCAATGCCAATTGTCATTTCGTAAGTATCTATTATTTCCTTTGGTATCATACTATATACTCCTATAACGCCCCTATATCCTTAAGTCCCTGACGGAACGCACCAAGAGCGCGTCGGGCCTGGTCGTACTCAACAGTCACATCAGTCTCATGAGCTAATTTATTCCGAAGCTTATGCGCACCCCATACGTGCTGCGCACTTGACCACTTCTCTTGGTATGCCTTCATCCTCTCGCCCATGGTCGAGCCAGCAATTCCACGCTCACGGAGCGCTCGGTCAAGGAGCTTGTCCGCATTCAATACACAAACAGTGTAGCTATGGGCTTCACCCTTCTTGAGTTGAGATTCAATCGTCAGCCATTGGCTACGATAATAGTCCTTTTTTAACTGCTTTGGTGCATTCCGCGAGAACGATATAACAGCAAACAGTATACCTCCCGCAATTAATACGGCAGCTAAAAAGAAAATCATAGTTGTCGTTTGATCCATCTACTGTTCACCCCGCTTCGCAAGCGCAAGGAGTGCCGCATCTGACTGTCTTTGACCAATAATCTGAACACCCACCGGAAGCCCAGCTTCTGTCACACCAGCTGGCACGCTCAGCGCCGGTAGGCCAGCAAGACTTGCAGGCACTGTCATAGTATCAGCCATGTACATTTTTACAGGGTCGGAAGTGTTTTCACCGAGCTTAAAGGCAGGGTCGGGCGCAACCGGACCAATAAGTGCGTCGTATGAATCGAACGCTTTATTGAAGTCTTGGATAAGAAGCGTGCGCGCCTTCTGGGCCTTCATGTAGTAAGCATCAAAGTAACCGCTTGAAAGAACATAACTCCCAATAATAATACGGCGCTTATTCTCTTCCATGAAGCCATGCTCCCTGGAAAGACCATACACTTCGTCGAGTGTCTTCGCTTCAGATGATCGCTCACCGTAGCGAACACCGTCAAAACGAGCAAGATTACTACTCACCTCTGCAGGCATGACGATGTAGTAGGCCGGGTGAGCATATTTGAGCATCGGCAAGCTCACTTCACCCACCTCAATACCCTGAGCACGAAGTGTATCAACGTAACGCTCTGTGATTTCACGAACCTCGGGGTCAACAGCATCAGTCATAAATTCCTTAATAACCGCAACTCGCTTCACCGTCGTCTCTTCGCTAGGTGTAAAGAAGTCAGGAAGTGTTGTCATATCGCGAGCATCCTGTCCGCTCATAATATCCATAACGAGCTCGGCGTCAGAAATATCACCAGCAAGGACACCGATGGTATCCGTGCTGCTCGCCATAGCAACAACACCGAAACGACTCACCATACCGTAGGTAGGCTTCACACCAACCACACCATTAAAGCTCGCAGGCTGACGAATAGATCCGCCCGTATCTGTACCAAGTGCAAACGGGACGATACCAAGCGCAACAACAACAGCAGATCCACCGGAGCTACCGCCCGCAACACGCGTATCGTCATATGCGTTCTTCGTAGGACCGAACGCGGAGTTCTCTGTACTTCCCCCGTGCGCGAAGGCGTCAAGGTTTGCCTTACCTATACAAATTGCACCTTCCGCTTCAAGCTTCTCTATAGCGGTTGCTTGAATAGGCGATTCGAAGTTTTTAAGAAAATCGCTTGCTGCTGTTGTCGTGCCGCCAAATGTCAAAAAGTTATCTTTTGCAATAAAGGGCACGCCAGCAAGACGCCCGGTAACCTCACCTGCATCAACCTTTGCGGCACGCTCAAGTGCACAGTCATCGCTCAGGCTGAGGATTGCATTAAATCGCTCATTATCTCGAGCTAGAGAGAGTGCGCGCGTTACATTCTCAACCGCAGACGTACCTAAGAAATCAGAAATTTTCACCATATACTATAATACCTTTGGAACCTTAATTTGATGTGCTTCAATGTCGGGAGCAGAAGCAAGAAGGGCGTCGCGATCTACGCCGTACGTATCCACTACGTCATCGCGCCAGACATTTTGAAGATCGGTTACTTGGTATGTCGGCTCGACACCATCTGTATCAAGCTCCGAGAGTTGCTCAATGTAGCTAAGAATGTTTTTAATATCATCGCTCAGTGTCACAGCCTCTTCATCAGAAAGCTGCAAGCTACTAAGGTGCGCAAGACGTTGCACGTCGGTGGTAGTAATATCTGTCATATAGCCTATTATACTATCTAATACCCCTCTTTTCTACGCAAACTCGTAGTGTTACATTTTTGCACGAATCTCTGTAATAAGATCGCGGAGCTCTGCGGCCTTCTCGAACTCCAAGTTAGCACTCGCAAGGTCCATTTGTGCGCTAAGATCCTTGATGAGTCCACTATATTCATCAACTGGTATCTTTTTCAGATCAAGTTTTGGCTTGCCATCGTCTTCCTTCTTAGGAATGATAGCTCGAAGTCCTTCATCAATTTCCTTAGCGACACTCGTCGGCGTAATACCGTGCTTCTCATTATAGGCAGTTTGTATTGCGCGGCGCCGTTCTGTCTCTGATATAGCTCGATTCATAGAGTCTGTCCTCTTGTCGGCATACATGATCACTCTACCCTCAAGATGTCGAGCTGCACGCCCAATAATCTGAATAAGCGCACTCTCGCTTCTCAAAAAACCTTCTTTATCAGCGTCAATAATTGCAACGAGACTCACCTCCGGGAGGTCGAGACCCTCACGGAGAAGATTAATGCCAACAAGCACGTCATACACCCCTGCACGCAAATCACGGAGAATATCGCTCCGCTCAAGTGTATCTACTTCACTGTGAATGTAGGCAGTCTTAATATCAAGCTCAAGCAGATACGCACTGAGATCTTCAGCCATACGCTTTGTAAGCGTCGTCACAAGCACACGCTGGCCCTTATCAATCCGCTCTCGTATTTCCGCAATCAAGTCATCAATCTGGCCCTCTGTCGGCCGGATACTTATCTCCGGATCAATAAGGCCCGTCGGTCGAATTACTTGTTGCGCCGGCGCCGGACTATGCGAAAGCTCATACTCTGACGGTGTTGCAGACACATATACCGCCTTATGTATATGCCGGTTAAACTCATCAAACGTGAGTGGTCGGTTATCGAGGGCGCTTGGCAGCCGGAAGCCGTGCTCAACAAGCACCTCTTTACGAGCTCGGTCACCATTATACATACCTCTAACCTGCGGCAGTGTCATGTGACTCTCATCTACGAAGAGAAGGAAGTCATCAGGGAAGTAATCAAGGAGTGTCGCGGGCTGATCACCTGGCTCACGATTCGTGAGGTACCGGCTATAGTTCTCGATACCTTTGACGAATCCCGTCTCTTCGAGCATCTCTATATCGTACTTCGTGCGCTGTGAAAGCCGTTGCGCCTCAAGAAGCTTGTCATGCTTCTCAAAGAAATCCATACGCTCATCAAACTCCTTCTTGATCCCTTCAACTGCACGTTCGACTTTTTGCTTCGGCGTTACATAGTGACTACTTGGGAAGATAGAAATCTCCGAAGGCTCGCCCGTTATTTCACCAGTAAGCGGGTCGATGCGCGTAAGTCGGTCCACCTCGTCACCAAAGAACTCAACCCTATACGCGCTATCACTCCCTGCCGGAAATACATCTACAATATCACCTCGAACCCTAAAAGTACCCCTATGAAAATCTATATCATTTCTTTGGTACTGAATATCAGCAAGGAGGCGGACAAATCTGTCCTGCTGGCGTCGCTCGCCTTTTTTTACAACCAAAGACATCTCTGCATAATCATCAGGTGAACCAATACCATAAATACAGCTCACGCTCGCAACAATGATTGTATCGCGGCGCGTTAAGAGCGCCGTTGTTGCTGCATGCCTTAGGCGGTCAATCTCATCATTAATCTTACTGTCTTTTTCGATATACGTATCACTACTGGCGATGTACGCCTCAGGCTGATAGTAATCAAAATAGCTGACAAAATAATGTACTTCGTTATCCGGGAAGAACGCCCTAAACTCACTATAGAGCTGCGCAGCGAGCGTCTTATTATGCGCAAGAATGAGCGTTGGCACTTGACGATCAGCAATGATATTAGCCATTGTGAACGTCTTACCCGAACCAGTTACACCAAGGAGCGTCTGTTCACGCTCTCCACCTTCAAGCCCCTTCACCAATTGAGCAATAGCCGAAGGCTGGTCACCAGTCGGCTTATACTGTGAATGAAGAACAAAAGGGGTACTCACCCTCTTAGTATACCCCTACTGGAGCTTCTTAAGAAGAGTAAACGGCTTAACAAAGGCGTCCTGATACTTTTCAAGAAGCTGCGTGTCATTCGTACATGTCGGTGATGCTACCGATAAACCATACTCAGTACCGTCAACTGTTATTGTCTTGCTGACCGAACCCTTCTCGCTCTCGTTAGGCGATTCCAGGATCGAAACAAACACACCGGCGTCATCGTTGCACTTCGTACCCACGAGGTCACCATTGCGAAGCTCTAGGTATTTACGACCATCTGTCGCCCTGAGTACTTCATACTCGAAACCACCAACCCCTTTAATATACGAGACGACAAGGCCAGCTGGCGGTATGTCGATGGAGCCAATCGTAGCTGGGTCTAGAGAAGTTGCCTCGTCTGGTGCCTGCTCTTCAGGGGAGGTATCTACCGGCTCATCCCGAAGAACTTCCTCTTCCTTCTGCTCACTGGAGGTGTCCTGACGCTGAGGAGTGTCCTCTGGCTGAACCTCTCGCCCTGAAGTAAATAAGAGTAGAGTAATAATAGTCGCCACAACAAGGACCGCAGCTACAATAACTAGTATCACCCACTTCGGTCGCTTATTTCGTCGCTTCATAGTACTCTACACACCCCTTATTGACGGTTTTTCTTATATTCAGAATTGATATAGTCTATTATATCATCGTAGTCATCGTAAATACGGTACAGGTCAGTATCTTCGTAAGATATCACCTTGTATTTATCAAGAAGTACTTCCCGAATTATCGCATCAAACGGACGCCAGAAGTCACTCCCTACAAGTACCACCGGAACCTTATCAATCTTGCGTGTCTGCTGAAGTGCAAAAATCTCAAACAGTTCATCAAGCGTACCAAATCCACCAGGGAAGTAGATGAACGCACTCGCATCAAGTGTCATTGAAACCTTGCGACCAAAGAAGTGCTTAAACTCAAAGTTTGCCGTAGTGTAATCATTGAGCGTCTGCTCGAAGGGAAGCTGGATGTTAAGTCCGATAGAATCCCCGCCAGCCTCGTACGCACCCCTGTTTGCAGCTTCCATGATCCCGTGTCCACCGCCCGTAACTACAGCATACCCTTCACGACTGAGGCGCGCGGCAAGGTCATACGCCCCCATAGCGATATCATCATTCTGTGGTTTTCGTGCAGAGCCAAAAATCGTTACTGTCTTTTTGTGCTGCGAAAGTATATTAAATACATGCTCAAACTCATCAACAACAGTCTCGAGTCGCCCCTCCGCGGCATCAATAAGGCGCTTTCGGACGAGAAGATTCTTATTGTCTTTAATCTTTCGAGCGTTTGAGGTTGTCGTGTCACCCTTCTTCTTCGAGCCAGTAATCGGTAGCATTTCAGGAACAATCTTATCGTTATCCAGCTGATCAATCACCTGAGATGCAAGATTCTTATACCCCATGTATCGAATGAATATTTCATTCCATAGACTTTCGCGGAAGTGACGTACAGGACGAGACTCATACGGCTCCCTGTGTGAGTAAGCAAAACTCACATCAAAGAGGTTGAATGATACTGGGCGCCCATTGTAATTAAGGCCAACAAAATCACGGTCTTTCCAGAACTCGAGCTCAGGATCGATCTGATAGAGTAACTCTTCAGCGCGGCGCCAGTGCAGGTCGTCAGACTGGACGTGCGGCTGATACGCCGCAATATCAACAGCGTCAGGCTTGGTTCCGCCCAGATAGCGCTGAATAACACGCCAGTGGACGCGCTGGCCAGCAACCTGACTTCCCGTCGCCGGGTCGGTGTTTAATGTCTCTACAACAGTACGACCAAAGTTCGGCTTCGTACTCTTTAGCTTGAAGAAGGTAGAGTACAACTTCACCTCATTCATGTAATGAAGAAGAAGCGGTAGCGTGCGCAACACAAGACCGCGCATCTTACGGGCTTTCATTGGAACAACAGCAATAACACCAAGCTCCTTAGTGTGCGTCACGTTATGAAGACGCTTGTGGACAAAATCTGCCGCAAGGTCGGCGTATTTCGTTTGATCCATCTGAATAATTCGGAGTGGTCGCTCCTCATAATCATCGGCTTTTACAGACTTGAAAAGCTCGTTATACTTGGCGAGCCATTCGTCACCCTCAGAAAAGCGGACCGCCGTATAAATCTCATCAAAGCTTTCGTTTTCAAACATAGCCTCAATATCTGTATAGCCAAGTTTGCGCATAAGTCGCGCTGGTGGCATCTGACGGAGGAGTGCTTTTGCCTTCTCGTAGCGAAGTACGAAGACGCGACGATTGAATGTGACACTATTCGCCGCCTCAATCATGCTAGGGACAAGCCCACGAACATCATCGGGATCATTTCCGCCTATTACGCGCGTAAGGCGCTTGATATCGACGTCAATCCTGCTTAGGAGTGCCCTGTACACTTCCTCGCCGCTTGAAACGGCTGGATTCATACCAAGTGCACGTATACTGTCGTGCGCACCCTTAGTAATATCACCAATTAATTTTACGTCCGCACCAGCGCGTCCACTAATCTCCTCAAGTTGGCGAATTGATTGCGTAAACACAGGTTCTTCTGCATCAAGTAAATCACGTAAAAACCGTGCCATAAAATACCCACCCCTCCTTATTAAAATTCTTTTTCTGTTAATGGCATGTCGTGGAGTTCAACACCTCGGTGAAGGATACCTTCCTTCGCACCAATTTTCTGAACAACAGATGTTGAGTTTGCGCTCGCAAAAATAATTGCGTCCTTAAGGCTCGCGCCTTGCGAGTATTGGCTCAGGAAGCCAGAGCCGAATGCATCTCCGCCACCCGTACGGTCCACCACCGGCACGTCCTCATACATACCCGCGTGAACAATTGTCTTCCCGTCCGTAGCCGTTGCACCGTTCGGACCGTCCGAGACGATAACGACATCACAGTAATTGCGAAGTCGCCGAGCAAGCTCTTCAAGCGTATCACCCTCAACAACCATCTGCGCTTCTTCCTTGTTTAGCGTAAGGATGTCGATATCAGGCAATAGCGCCTTGAGCTTCTCTGACTCCTCCAGTTCAGACCCCGCAGGGTTAAACATGATACGTACATTCTGGCTCACGGCATACGTCACAACGCGTTCAAGAAGCTCCATATCACCAAGTGAGGATACGTAGAGCCAGTCAGCTCCGTTCATTGCTGAAAGGTCGATATCGGGACTGTCTCCCTCGGGCATCATGCCCTTGTGATTAAAGATAGTACGCTCACCACCACTCAGCATCAAGACTGCTGAGTAGCTTGAGTAATATTCACCACTCTGGTGTACGCTTGCCGTATCAATCCCCTCTTTATCAAGACTCTGAAGGATCACTTCACTTGCGATATCAGTACCAAGGCACCAGATATATTTGCTGTGAAGACCCTGCCTTGCAAACGTAACAGCGGCATTCGTCGCGTTGCCGCCGGTGCTAAATATCACATCGTCCAGCGCAAGCTTCTGCCCAACAGGAAGGCTTTCATACTGAACGCCCTTGTGCTCGAACTGAGCAAATTCATTTGAACTTCGCAGGAACACATCCTGCGTTGCCTTACCTACAGTAACGATTGTCGGAACTGACACTAACCTACACCACCGCCTTTCCTGCACTACCGAATGCATGAATCTTCTCTTCAACCACAGCCTGAACGGCTGTATATACCTGTGGCATAAGCTTTACAACTGCATACTCGTTTGGATTCTCCTTGAGTACCTTTTCCAGCTCAGTCCTGAATGCATAGCGCATATCGCTATTGATATTCACCTTACTGACACCAATCTTAGCAGCCTCCTCGAAGTAATGCGAAGGTGTACCTGAGCCACCATGAAGACTAATTTGATTCTTAAGCGCTCCGCGAATCTCCTTGAGGAGCTCGAGATCAAGCACCTTCGGTACAGGATATTTACCGTGCAAGTTTCCAATAGCAGCAGCAAATGTATCGATTCCAGTTGCCTCCTCGAATGCACGAGCACCCTCTGGCGTAGAGAAAGTTTTCTTAATCTCATCGTAGTCGATTGCATCCTCATGCACGTTACTACTTCCGCCAAAATAGTGTGGTTCGCTTTCTACGAGCGCGCCAGTAAACTTCGCATACTCCACTACCTCTTTCGTCTTGGCAATGATCTCCTCGTCTGTTGCATCGTGGTTTGCCTGAGAGATATCAATATGAATAAACTCATACCCAGCATCGATTGCACGCTTTGCCGCTTCTACATTAGGGCTATGGTCAAGATTGAGGTACATCTCGATACCATACTCTTTCTTGTAGTTATCAACCATATCACGCACGTTCTCAAGACCCATCGCCTCGACTTCGCCTTGGCTCAGCTCAACAAGCACAGGAGCGTTCAGCTTCTGCGCTGCACGACAGATTGCAATCAATGTCTCTTGATTATCAATATTAAATGCACCGACAGCAAATCCCTGCTGGCGTGTACGCTGCATTAAGTGGCGCGCGCGCATAGTATTGTCGCGAATTTCAGATATAGTAAGACCCACTGGGACCCCCTTGGTAAATTTAACTCTTTGATTATCAGTATATCACTTATGCTTGAAAGCTTACAGGCTCATCTACTCCTGATGATAGCGTGGCATATTCTCTGTAAATGCAAGGACGTCGTCAGCAATTGCGTCACCAGTGAGACGGAAGTACTCAAGGAGCTCAGCTGGAGCACCAGATTCACCAAACCTGTCATTAATACCAATTCGCTTAATCGGCATCGGGAGTACCTCGCTCAAGAACTCCGAAACTGCACTTCCAAAGCCGCCTGCAGCTTGCGCCTCTTCTGCAGTCACAACACGACCAGTCTTGCGCGCACTCACAAGAAGCGTCTCAGTATCAAGCGGCTTGATAGTAGGTACGTGAACAACCTCTGCGTTTATTCCTCGCTGCTCTAGGTACTTCGCCGCAATAAGTAGCTGGTATGTCATCGTACCCGTACCAAAGAGAGACACGTCACTCCCCTCACGAAGTACATATGCCTTACCAATCTCAAACGGCGCGTCTTCTGTACTGAAGATTGGTGTCTTTTCACGAGCTAAGCGAAGATAGCTTGGCTGCCCGTTCTGGGCGAGTGCACGTGTCGCCTTCTCAGCCTCGACGCTATCACCAGGCGCAATCACTACCATATTCGGTAGTACACGCATCAATGCAATATCCTCAAGCATCTGGTGTGTTGCGCCGTCTGGCCCAACGCTCACACCGGCATGCGAACCGACAATCTTTACCGGCTGCTCGTTCAGCGTTGCTGTAGTACGAATCTGCTCCCAGTTACGCCCAGGGCTAAACGCTGCATAGCTACTTGTAAAAGGAATCTTGCCAGCATGCGCCATGCCACTTGCAACAGTAACTAAGTTCTGCTCTGCAATACCAACCTCAACAAAGCGCTCAGGGAATTTCTCCTTAAAGAGGTGCATCTGCGTACTCTCCGTAAGGTCTGCGCAGAGTGCCACGACAGATTCATCCTCTTCACCTGCCTTAACAAGTCCACGTCCAAATCCAGCACGAATTGGCTCCTGCGGAACGTCGTTACTATAGATGTCGTCTCGTAGTGGATAGCTCATGATTATACCCCCGCCCCTTCGTGTGTAATCTTTCCGCCAAGCGTACGGAGGTCTTCAAGTGCCTCCTTGGCCTGTTCTGCGTTTGGTGGCATACCGTGCCACTTATAATTATATTCCATGAAATCAACGCCCTTGCCCGGGATTGTATGGCTAATAACCACTGTTGGACGATGTGTCACGGCACGGGCCTGACTTGCGGCATCAATAATACTTTCAATGTTATGGCCGTCAATTTCAAGAACGTGCCAGCCAAAGGACTCCCACTTACCGCGAAGGTCCTCAAGCGGCATGATGTCTTCCGTAGCACCATCAATCTGAATATTATTTCGATCCACAAAGGCAATTAACTGACCAAGCTTATACTTACCAGCAAACATCGCAGCTTCCCAGATATTCCCTTCATTCAGCTCACCATCCCCCATCACAACGTACACAAAGCGCTGCGGGTTCTTATCAAGATACTTTAGAGTGTAGGCGTATCCAGACGCCTGTGAGAGCCCGCTCCCAAGCGGACCGCTTGTTGCCTCAATACCCGGAAGCTTGATGCGCTCCGGGTGGCCCTGTAGACGGCTTCCGAACTTTCGAAGCGTAGAAAGCTCTGTCTTATCAAAGTACCCCGCCTCTGCCATAGCCGCGTACTGCACAGGAACGACATGCCCGTTACTCAAGAAGAATACGTCGCGCTCATCCCAATCAGGCTCTTCTGGACGAATCTCCATAATATCAAAATAAAGCGCTGCAAAAATATCAGCGAGTCCGAGCGGCCCAGCACTGTGACCACTCCCCGCCTCTTCAAGCATACGAATAATATCCTGGCGAATACTATTCGCCTTCTGTTCAATCTGCGGAACCGTTAACTTCCCCACCTTAAATCACTCCATGTTTATTAATTTCTTTTACAAGTCCGTTATATACATCAACTGGTGAATCTGCCTTAGCGATTGACCCCCCAGCATTCAGTACGTCAACACCGCCCTGTGCCAATGTATACGCATTCTCGATACTCACACCGCCGTCCCAGCCAATCTCAACATCTGGACGAATCTTCTTCACAAGCCGCACCTTCTCAAGCTGCATCATACTTGCTTTACCGCCATACTTACCAAGGTCACCTGAGAAAATCATTACATGATCAACTTCCATGATAATATCCTGCACCGTTGCTGGGACGGTCGTTTTTAAAAGTGCGACGCCCGTTTTTACACCCTGCTCCTTTAAGTACTTGATGTGTGGAAGGATATCCTCTTGGGATTCAGCGTGTAGAATTATCATACGAGGCCGCAACGCTACGATCCGGGCAAGCTGCTCAGAAGGACGTGCATACATCATATGAATATCAACCTCCCAGCCCTCTGGCCAGTAGAGCTTATCTGGATCAATAAGTATGGTCGGTGCAAAATCTCCGTCTGCGAGGTCAAAGTGGACGCGGCGTGCGAAAGGAGCGAGCCTATCTATCGATGCCTTAAGTTGATCGACGGTCTCGGCCATAATCGTTGGGACAACAACACTCATTACGACAGCTCGTCCATTTCTGCATTACGCCTACGGAATCGTGCTGCAGCCGCAAATGGCGTACTCAGCCATGTCTCTACAATCCCTTCCCAGCCTGCACTATCAGCATCCTTAAAGATACGTGCAGGAAGACAAAGGATATTACTATCTAGGTCATTGCGCACCATCTTTGCCTCGTGCGCATCCCAAACGACGCCAGCACGAATGCCACGAAAGCGGTTAGCCGCCATCGCCATACCTTGACCGCCACCACAAATAAGAATACCGCGTGGGTCACGATCGTCACTCCCAAGCACCCTTAGCGAAACTGCCTGGGCAAAGATAGGAAAGTCATCACTAGGGTCGAGCTGCGCTTCGCCCACATGCTCAACCTCATACCCACGTTTTGCGAGATACGCGAAGACATCATCCTTCAAGTCGTACCCCTGATGATCTGCTCCTATGTATATCTTCATACCCCTCCTACCTAACTTCTACGAACTAGGCGCGAAGTCCTTTTGCAATATCAGCGACAAGCTCTACGAGACGGTTTGAATAACCCCACTCGTTGTCATACCACACCATAATCTTCGCAAGGTCACCATCAACCACCTTCGTAAGAAGAAGATCAACAACACCTGAATGACTATTACCTATATAATCACGGCTCACGAGTGGCTCTTCGCTTACACCAAGAATACCGCGATAGAATGGGTCGGCTGCCGCACGCTTAAACACATCATTAATCTCATCAACTGTCGTGTCACGTCCAAGAAGAACTGTCACGTCGCTAATTGAAACAACTGGGGTCGGAACACGAATACTGAGACCGTCAAACTTACCCTTGAGCTGAGGCAGCGTCTTCGCAACAGCAATTGCCGCACCGGTTGTTGCAGGCACAATATTCTCTGCCGCATTACGTCCATCACGGAGGTCTCCCGCTGGAGCATCCTGAAGTGCCTGACTTGCAGTGTAGCTATGTACAGTAGTAAGGAGTGACTTCACAACGCCAAACTCAGCATCAAGAATCGCCATAACCGCACCTAGGGAGTTGGTCGTACAGCTCGCGTTACTCACAACAACGCTCGATCCTTCAACGGCGTCTTCATTTGCACCAAGGACAATCGTATCAACGCCATCACTCTTTGTTGGTCCGCTAATAACAACACGCTTCGCACCCGCCTTAACGTGAAGCTCTGCAGATTCTTTGTCCGTAAAACGCCCTGTAGATTCAATAACAATATCCACCTGCTTCTCAGCCCAAGGTAGGAGCGCTGGGTCACGCTCTGCGGTCACCTCAATATGCTGACCGTTGACGATAATGCCCGTATCGTCATGCCCAACTTCGTACTTGTATGTACCATAGTTACTATCATTACGAAGCAGGTACGCGAGTGTTTTCGTATCAGTCAGGTCGTTTACTGCAACAACCTCCAGGTCTTCACGGTCAAACGCAAGTTTAAATGCGTTACGTCCAATGCGGCCAAATCCGTTAATTGCAAGTCGTGTTTTTGCCATAGTCCCCCCAAGGCGCTTTTAAGCATTAGTTCTTTGCCTCTTAGTATACTACCTACCCAACACCTCAGCAATAGCGTATACTTACTCTTATGAAAAAGAGCATCCTCCTCGATCAAGCCCGCCCCCTCTACACCAAGGACCAACTCCTTGAGCTTGAGTATGCGGTTGATCTTGCGAGTGCCGCACACAAGGGTCAGAAAAGAAAAAGTGGAGAACCCTACATCATCCATCCCCTCTCTGTTGCGTCTATCTTGATTGATTGGGGTATGGACCCAGATACCGTTCTCGCTGGCATCCTTCACGATACCGTCGAAGACACCGACACCACACTCGAAACACTAGAGTCTCTATTCGGCAAAGACGTTGCATTTCTTGTAGACGGTGTTACGAAAATCTCACAGGCTCGCGCCGGTATGCAGGATCTCATGCACTACCTCCCGCAAACCAAAGACAATCTTTCGAAGCTCCTCATTGCCGTTGGCCAGGATGTCCGCGTCATCATTATTAAACTTGCCGACCGTCTCCACAATCTTCAGACGCTCCAGTACATGACTCGTGAAAAACAAATTAAGATTGCGCGCGAAAGCCTCGAGGTATTTGCTTCAATGGCAGACCGTCTTGGTATGGGACGCGTCCGTGTACAGCTCGAGGAGCTCGCCTTTAGCTATCTTGATCCTGCGGAATTTAAGCGGCTCCAGAATCAGATGAAAAAACGTCTTGGGAAAAGTACACGTAAGCTTGGTATTGTCCGCGCAGAAGTTGAACAGACCCTTAGAGAAAATAACATTCCAAGTGAAATTAACGGACGTGTAAAAAGCGTCTATAGCCTCTATAAGAAACTGAAGAAAACCGACGGAAATATCGACGACGTTTACGACCTCATGGCACTCCGTGTTGTCGTTGACTCTAAAGAGGACTGCTACCGTGTACTTGGGATTCTTCACGCGCTCTATCAGCCTATGATTGCGCGCATTAAGGATTACATCGCTATTCCAAAACCAAACGGCTACCAGAGTCTCCATACAACCGTCATCACGCAGTCCCAGCAGATTGTTGAATTTCAAATTAGGACTGACGAGATGCACCAGTATGCCGAGCGCGGGTTGGCAGCAAGCTTCCATTACAACGAGCAGAAAAAGACAAAAGCCTACACAAAAGGTAAGAGCAAAGACGGCACCGCAGTTCTCCCTGGACACATGCAGTGGATATCGCAGCTCCAAGAAATTGCCACACGCCTTGGTGATGGCGAGGAAATTCCCCGCGAGCAACTCTCTATCGACCTGTTTGACGACCGCATCTTCGTTTACTCTCCGCGCGGAGATATCTATAATCTTCCAGAGGGCGCCTTTCCGCTCGACTTCGCCTTCCTCGTACACAGTGATATAGGGAGGCATGTTCACAGCTTTAAGGTAAACGGTGCCATTCACCCATTCGATAGGCCACTTCGAAATGGCGATATCGTAGAAGTTGTTACACGAAAGACCGTTCAGCCAAAGGCATCGTGGCTCGACCTTGTGAAGACGACCCATGCGCGCACGAAGCTCAAAGCACAACTAAGAAAAACTGGTGCTATAGAGGGTATCAGTCATGCGGCAGCCATCATAAGAGATAAGGCGCGACGAAAAACAAAATAAAAAACGCCCCGCATATGGGGCGTTTTTTATAAGTAAACTCCACTACGCCGCGCGCGCAATAGATTCGTTCACAACCTTTACGGCCGCCTCAGCATCACCCCATCCGTGAAGCTTTCCGTCAACACCGTTCCAGTCCTTCTTCCAGTCCTTATAATGTGCGTAGAAGTGTTCAATATTCTTCTTAAATGCAGCGCCGAGGTCATCAAGCTCCTTGATGTGATCCTTGCTAATATCATCAGCTGGAACAACAATGAGCTTCTCGTCCATTTCACCGTCATCCTCAAAATAGAGGACACCGATTGGGCGTGATGGAACAACCGTACCGTGTGGCACTGATTCATCAATGATAAGCAGCGCGTCAAGCGGGTCGCCGTCTTCACAAAGTGTCTCTGGGATATATCCATAATCAGCTGGGTACCCAAGGAATGTTCCGTTTACGCGGTCAAGGAAAAGACGCCCCGTGTCCTTATCGAACTCGTACTTATTACGCTCACCTTTGCGGATTTCAATAATTACATTTACCACACCGCTATCAATATCACCAGACGTTACTTCAGCATATGCCATCGTCATATCTCCTTACAGTTATTTATCTCTTCCTCTAATCTTAGCAGTTTTACCTGTTTACGTATATAATGACAGGAGTGAAATTAATTTCTCCATCACAATATGTCCAGCAAGCGGCAGCTGCAATGGCTACCGCAAAAAAACGCATCTACGTCCTTTCTATGGTTATTGCGGACCATACAGAGACCAATGCTTTTATTACGGAGCTCGAGGCTGCTGCACGCAGGGGCATCTCTGTTGTCGTAGCGGCGGATGTCTTTACCTACGGCGAGATTAATAACGGATTTCTCCCCCTTCGCTACTACAGTAGTGGAGCGAAGGAGACGAACAGAATGGTCAAGAGCCTCAAGCGAGCAGGGGTAAAATTCTCTTGGCTTGGCCGAGGAAGAGTCACCTTCTTTACCGGCCGAACGCACAGTAAATGGTGCGTTATTGATGACGAGATCTTTAGCTTCGGTGGTGTCAATCTCTACGATAGCGGTATCGCTAACCAGGACTACATGTTCAGCCTATCAGATGCGCGCCTTGCGGATCGGCTTGTCGAGGAGCAGAAACGAATAATTAAAGCTGAGCGAGAAACAATCAACTACCCAAGCGTTGCCTATGAGCACCCAGAAATGGACGTCTTGTTTGACGGCGGATTTATTGGGCAATCTATCATCTACCGACGCGCCTGCGAGCTCGCGCGAAAGTCCACACACATTGTCTTCATCTCGCAGTACTGCCCAACAGGAACACTCGCCCGTATCCTAAAGAAGAAACCCACAGAATTCTATTACAACCGCACTAATCAGGCGAAAGGACTCAACCGCTTCGCTATCACCGTGAGCCAGTTTCTCAGCGGCCTCTCCACGGCCTATTCACAGGACGCATATCTTCACGCAAAGTGCATCATCTTCACGCTCGAAGATGGCACAAAGCGTGCAATCAGTGGCTCTCATAACTTTGCCTACACGGGCGTACTCCTCGGAACTCGAGAGGTTGCCATCGAGACAGCCGACCCAGCAATCATCTCACAACTAGAAGACTTCTATAAAGAAATTCACGCTCCTCAGAAGAAGAGCGTGAACTAGGCCATTTAAGTCCGCTTAATTGCGCAGGCTAAAGTCCGCGCCGCCTCATACCATCAATATATTCACGAATTGAAATTGCCGCCGCCGCACCCTCGCCCGCAGCACTCACAACCTGACGCACCGTACCGCTCCTAACGTCGCCGCTTGCAAACACTCCCGGCATGGTAGTTGCGAAGTATTCATCCGTCTTAATGAGGCCGGCTTCATCAAGTTCAATACCCGTCCCATCAAGGAATTGGCTATTTGGAATCAAGCCTACGAAGATAAACACACCGTCCACCTCGATAGTCTTCGTACCATCAGGGCCTTCAGTTACAACACCCTTAGCAGTGCCGTTTTCTGCAAGTATTTCTAGCGGTTTCGTTTCAAGGTGAATCGAAATCTTACCCTCGTTTACATATTTCTGCAGATCCTCTTGAAGTATCTCGCTCGCCTTTATGGAGCTACGAACGATCAAATCAATATGCGAGGCGTATCGAGTCAAAAAGATAGCTTCTTGGATAGCAGAGTTCCCACCACCAACAACAGCCAACTTTCGCTCTTTATAGAATGCTCCGTCGCACGTTGCACAGTAGTGTGCGCCGCGTCCGTATAATTCAGCCTCGCCAGGGATACCGAGCTTATTATAGTCACTTCCTGTCGCCACAAGTACGGCACGCGCCTTAACAGGCTGCCCGTCAACCTCTACAGAGATATATTCGCCATCGCGTTTCAGCGATGAAATTTCACCAAAATCAACCTGCGCACCAAAGCGAGCAGCTTGCTGCTCAAACTTACCAGCAAGCTCCATACCCGCAACACCGTCAGGAAAACCTGGGTAGTTATCGATCATATCCGTTGTCGCCGCAAGTCCGCCAATAGTCGCACGCTCATAAAGAACCGTATCGATATCTTCACGCGTTGTATATACCGCCGCAGTCAGCGCGCTCGGACCCGCGCCTACCATTACGACATCGCGAATCTCACTACTCATTACTGCCCTCCGTACTGACGGATGAGACTCTGGTAAAGCTCTTCTGGCATTTCAGGCTGCTCGGGAAGCTCAATATCAGCTGGAAGTACAAACATTATAAAGCGAAGAGGTGTGTTTGGTGGAATAAGTTCACCACTCCCGGTTTCGCCATATGCAAGCTCTGCAGGAAGAGTCAGGAGGCGCACGCCGCCTTCATGCATACCAACAGCACCTTGATCCCAGCCCTCAATTGCACCAATGCTTGTATCGAATGGTGCCTTCACGACCTTGCCATTCTCAAACGAACTATCGAAGACTTCGCCCTTAGGGTTCCATCCTACGTAGAAGGCCGTAACTTTTCCGCCCTCTGGAACAACTGCACCTTCGCCAACCTTAAGGTCTTCTGACTGAAGCTCCGTGACCGCTTCTGCGTCAAACTCAGAGACTCGATCGCTATACGTAGCGTACTCGCCAAAGTTCTCAGTGAAGACAGCGTGAAGTTTTTCCGCATACTCCGTCTGTGCCTGCTGATACTCCGTCTGCTGCTTCTGCACAAGTGCTGCGTCTGTTGCGTCATTTTGATTTGCAAGAGCAATGATTACGAATGATACGAGCGTTCCTAGTACCATGAGTACTACAATTACCCATATTCCAAATCGCTGTGCTTTTGATGTTGCCATATCTATACTACCTCTCCATTTGTTAGATTCACTACATGTTCTGAAACTTTTCTTATAATCTCACCCACCTCATCAGAAGTAAGTGTCTTATCGTGAGATACGAGATTAATACGTACCGTCACGTTCTTTGTATCACCTGATTCTGGTGCGTAAATATCCAGTGGTGCCACCGACGCCTCAACCGCAGTGGTAGACAGTGCCTCAGAAACGGCCCCCTCTACATCAGCGTATGCGACGCTTTCAGCCACCTTAAAACATAGGTCACGCTCCACGCCCGGATATCGACTCAGCGGGGCGTATTCTATCGCCACAAGTGGCGCTCGCTCAACAAGCAGGTCTACCGATATTTCAAAACCGGCCGTGTACTCAGAAAGTTTAAACGCCTTCGCCACCGCCTTCTTATATTCACCGACGACACCAAGCACCGCTCCGTCCTCAAGCACTACCTGCGCACTTCGCTTCGGTTCAAAAGGTGCACTCTGCGCCAAATCTGCATCACGCGAAGTATCCAAAGCTACGTACCGCGCCTTGACACCCGCAGCCTTAAGAATGCGCTCAAGTACATACTTAGCCTGATAGAAGGCCGTACCAGATGTATTCTTAGCATCAGTCATAACCACAGCAAGAGCATTACGCTCAACCGGCACCGACTCATCCGTCATGCCGAATGATTTATCGTGCACCTTATTAAACTCAAACAGCCCAAATGCGTTATACCCAAGGCGGACATTCGCATTTATATGTTGAAGGAGACTAGGGGTAAGACTCTGCCGGTAATACTGAAGTTCGGGGCTGATACTGTTTGTAATTCTATAAGAATCCTCTTGCTTCTGACCCACCTTCTTTAGAAGGTCACCATGAACAAAGCTATAGGTAAGCACCTCATTAAGACCAGATGAAACCAGTGAACTGCGCATGGTCGTACGCAACACATCAATCCTTGCTGGATGAACAGCGGTAAAGTCTCGTGATGGCATCGTCGCATTAATCGCGTCGAATCCGGAAAGTCGCCCAACTTCCTCGATAATATCCTCTGGGATGTGAATATCGTTACGCCAGTAAGGGACCGTCACCGCACCCTTCAGCCCATCAAAGGAGACCTCAAACTCTACATTCTCAAGAAGCTCAGCGATATCATCACTACTAAACTGCGTTCCTAGAAGATCATTTACGTGACTACTCTCTATCTCCACAACCTCAGATGGTCGCTCACCTGGATACGCGTCAATAGCGCCGCTTGCAGGAGTAGCGCCGATGTATTCAGCCGCCATCTTCACGGCCTTATTAAGTACTGGACGCCCTAGTTCCGCCGGAATGCCCTTTGTGTAGCGCGTAACTGCCTCAGAGAATACCCCGTGACGCATTTGAGATGAGCGCATGTGATAGAGGTCGAACGTCGCAACCTCAAGTACCGCCCTTCGAGTCGTCTCGTCAACAATAGTGCTCTTTCCACCCATAATACCAGCAAGACCAACCGGGGTATCGCCTGCCGTAATCACAATATCCGACTCATCAAGAGTTGTTTCTTTTCCATCAAGAAGGATGAGTGTCTCATCTGCGCGCCCAGAACGAACGCCTACCGTAAAGTCATCTCCAGCAACAGCCTTCAGCTTGTCATAATCGTACATATGCGTTGGCTGCCCGGTAAGGAGCATGAGGTAGTTTGAAATATCAACAACTGCGTTAATTGGGCGAACGCCAGACCGAGCAAGATACGTCTGCATCTCCACGCTCGACTGCGCCTCTTCTGTAACCCCATCAAGAACGACAAGCTGGAAGCGCTTCGATAGCTCGGCGCTCTCAATACTGATAGCTGGAGCTTCAAGCGCATCAGTAACAGCCTCTACCTCCGTGATATCACGAAGCCACTCCGGAGTTTGGAACTGCTTTCCCTGTATACCAGCAACTTCGCGGGCAAATCCAATAACACCAAAGGCATCTGGCCGGTGCGTAAGTGACTTATTTTCAATATCAATAAGCGTATCGTTCAGTTCATACACCTCGGCGAAAGACGCACCTGGCTCAACTTCTTTATCTACCTCAAGAATTCCATCATGCTCATCGTACAGCGCAAGCTCTCGTGCGCTTGCAAGCATACCATTACTTACATGGCCACGAAGTGGGCGGGCAGCAAGAACGAACGGCTCATCTGTACCGTATGTTTCAGGGACAACACTCTTCGGTGGAAGCCACGCGACAAGCATACCATCGTGCACGTTTGGAGCGCCACAGACAACCTGAATAAAGCCGTCTTCACCGCGCTCAACGTCTGTCACCGCCCCACCATCATCAATCCGTACAATATTAAGATGGTCGGAATCCTCCATCTTAACTGAAGTTACGACACGGGCAACGACCACATCCTTGTACTTCTCACCAAGGTCCTCTGTACCCTCAACCTCAACAAGTCGCGCGCCTATCAAAGAGACAAGCTCATCAATAGGCATGTCGATATCAACAAACTTCTTCAACCAATTTACTGAAATAATCATACTGCAAACTTCCTCAAAAATGCTAAACGTGCTGACTCAAAGTGCCGAAGGTCCTCAATGCCATACTTAAGCATAATAAGGCGCTCTACTCCGCCACCAAAGGCGAACCCTTGATATTTCTTCGGATCAATCCCTGCAGACTCAAGGACATTCGGATGGATCATCCCACACCCCAGCATCTCAAGCCAATCACCTGGCTTTCCGCCAATAGAAGCAGGCTTCTCAATCGCAAACTCAAGACCAGGCTCTGTGAATGGGAAATACGCCGGCTGTGTCTTGATACGAAGTGTTTGACCGTAGTACGACTCGAAGAACGAACGAAGCGTCCCAAGCATATCACCAAGTGTTGCGGTTGCGCTTACAAACACACCCTCGCACTGATAAAAAGTATGCTCGTGCGTTGCGTCTACATCTTCATTTCTAAATACGCGGCCATAGCTCACGGAAGCGATAGCGCCTCCGCTTTCAAGCTTCTCGCGACCCGCCTTAAGGATACGGTGCTGCATAGTAGAGGTGTGCGCAGGAGGAATGAACCCCTCTTCTGTCCTAAAGGTATCATACCCGTCACGCGCAGGGTGGTCTTCAGGGAAGTTTAATGCACCAAACATATGGTGGTCGTCGTCAATCTGACGCGACTCAATCGCTTCGAATCCCATACGAGTAAAGATATCGACAATAACACCAATCTCTTGATTGATAGGATGGGCAGTGCCCTGAATCACAGGAAGGAGCTCTGGTCTCGGCTGATTTGCCGCCCACGGTGCGGTCACGTCAATCGCCGCGACATCCGCCGAGTCCAACACTTCCTCTCTTTTAGTAGCGGCAGCCTCAAGCGCGACGCGAAGTTCATTCACCTGCTTGCCGAACGCTGCCTTTTCACTTGGATCAAGCGAACCAAGCATCCCGTACAACCTCTTTATCTCTGGAGCCTTCAGGATGTCGCGCGGTGTATCACTCTGCTCAACCCTAGAAAGAAGCTCCTGCTTCACACTCTCAATTTCTACTACTGACATACTTACTTAAGTATATCATGGAGATACGACTGCGCGTGTATTTAAAATGTACTCACAATCAGCACAACAACAAGCGCTACAACTGCCAAGAAAATACCAAACCACACCCACGCAAGACCAGTCGTCTGCTTTGTGTCTTTTATGTACGCACTATCGTCAACACCGTCTGGCCGCTCGCTTTCACTACCATTTCGCTTACGCGCCTTCTCTTGTAGCTCCCGCTCAATACGCTGGCGAAGCTCTGATCGTGTTTCGTTCTGCTTTAAATAAAGTCCCATATACTAAATAGTATAGCACCTCCCTTCGCCGAAAAACCGCTCTTCACCCGTATTGTTTATGGTATACTGTAACCATATTTACCATTAAGGAGGGAAATATATGGCTACAACTAAAAAAGCCGCTTCTACAAAGAAGAAGACCTCACAGAAGTCGTCAGCAGCTTCTCGAGTGTCAACAACTACCGTAAAGACCGTCTCTGCATCAACAAAGAAGCAGTCCCTCGGTCAGCGCGTTGAATCAGCTGTAAAATCAGCAGCATTCTGGCGTGTACTTGCCGCTGAGTTCATCGGTACATTCTTACTTGCGAGCGTTATCATTGCAGGACAAGGTCAGCCGATCTTCGTACTCTTTGCACTCGTCGGTATCGTACTACTCATCGGTGGTATCTCAGGTGCACACGTAAACCCAGCTATCACCATCGGTGCATGGGCAACACGTCGCATCGACTCAATCCGTGCGATTGGATACATTCTTGTTCAGTTCCTCGGTGCTGCGGTGGCGTACTTTGCGCTTAACGCATTCCTTGCAGGTGCAGGACAGCCATCAGCTGAAGAGTCACTTTACGGCGCAGGGGCAGCAACCCTCTTCGCAGCAAATGACATTTCAGGACTTGAAGGAAAAGAAATGTACATCCTCTTCGCTGAGATTGTTGGTACTATGATCCTTGGTTTTGCAATTGCACAAGCTACACGGGCTAAGGACCTTGTCAACGCGGCATTCACCGCTGGTACAGGTATCCTCGTTGCACTCATGGTTGCAGTAACTGCTGCTGGATTTGTATCAGCAAGCGCAATCATCAACCCTGCGGTTGCAGTATCACTCCAAGCGTTTGACTCAAACTCATGGTCATACCTTATCTACATCCTTGGACCAGTTATTGGTGGTATCCTTGGATTTGTCATCCGTGACCTCGTGCACGGAAAAGATAAGTAACCAAGACGTTTACTCATATAAAAACCCGCCTGCTGACGGCGGGTTTTTATTATGTCTTTGTGAATCTAATCTTCATTTGGGCGCTGTAGAGAAACTGGCTCAATCTGCTTTTCTGTACCAGCAATCTTTACCACGTCAGTATCAATCTTAGAGAGCTCTTTATGAGCGTTGTTGAAATGATTCACCGTAGTCCCCAGCGACCTACCAAGCTTATCCATGTACGTATCAAACGCGGCAATATGGCGCCCTAGCTTACCAACTTGCGTTTGAATACCCTTCGCCTGCTCTTCAATCTGGAGACTTCTAAGGCCCTGTAGAACAGTCTGCAGGTATGCCATGAAGCTTGTAGGACTGACTATAATAACCTGCTTCTCCCGGAACGCATACTCAATAAGATCACGGGCGCTTGAGCCTGTCCCTACGTCGCCAATCAAGAGGTCATAATAAAGCGATTCACTTGGGATGAACATAAAGGCGAAATCCATAGTGTTCTCTTCTGGGCGAATGTATTTGCTCGTCTCGTCAATGCGACCCTTCAAATCTGCGCGAACTTTCTTCAGAAACACCTCACGCTCTGCTTTGCCCGTTGTCCCTACCATACGGTTATAGTTCTCTAAGCTAAATTTACTATCTACCGGCAGTAGCTTACCCTTATCAAGGATAATCACAGCATCTGCAATAACATTTCCACTAAAAGCGTACTGCATCTTAAAATTCTTTACCGGAAGAATATTTGAAAGTACCGACTCCAAGTAGTATTCACCAAAGACACCGCGCTGCTTTGGATTCTGCAAGACGTTTTGTAGTGTCTTTAACTCATCCGCCACATCAACAACCCGGCGGTTCGTCTCATCAAGTTTCGCTAACCTGTCTGATACGTTATGAACGAGCTTCATACTCTCGGCTAGCTGCCGCTGCACAGATTGCTGCATCGATGTTGCGTTGCGCTCAAGCGTCTGACCCATTGACGACTGCAATGTCACAACCGCCCTATTGAGCTCTGTCATATCCGCCTTGAGGAGCTCTACGCTCCCTGCTTGATTCCCTTTATTTTGTAGCTTTACAATAACAAAAGCCACTAGTGCGCCGGTGATAACCGCAGCGATAATAAGTAGACCCACCATTCCTTCATTCATATCTTCAGTATACCACGCAGGCATGCGCGCAAAGATGGACTAAAAAGCTACGAAAAGACGAATAAGTATGGTTGCCGCAATCAGCACGGTGGCGCTAAGCCAGACATTACGAACATGCGCAATAAGCAAAGAGAGGGTATAAGCAAGCACGTAGAGCGCCACTGACCACGCCAGTGCCTCATACCAAGCAAGTCCCGCGACATAAAGACCCAGACTCCACAGCAAACCCGCACCACCAACTGCAACAAAGAGTGGTCGAGCATACCGTAAATGAGCGAAAATAAGCAGGGAGCCTACCGACACAAGGATTGCAGCAAGCGAACCTGCAATACTCGGTGCATCCCCGCATGCAGTCAGTGTCGCTGCACTTCTACACGCGAGCGGCTCGATGACATACTGAATAAGAATACTCGTGAGAACCCACCACACCACACCAGCGGCTGCTGCAATTCCAATAAACGGAAGTCTAGATCGCCACGGGGCGACGACGTTTTGATTGTCCACCACCACCTTTGCCATCTTTTTTCTCCTCTATATATCTACTACCGTACCATAGCGCTCCTACAAGCGCAAAAGCAATACCACCAAAAACATCAAGTGGACTGTGTACAAGCGCAAGTACACGCCCAAGCGCAACAAGCGCGCTCAGTACTACTAATACAATCGTAATGCCCTTACGCCGCGTCTCAAACCACACAGCAAGCGTTATAGCCGTTACAAAAAGAACGTGATCAGATGGGAATCCTGGATTATCCAGATACGAGGCACCTGGGTCAACACCCATAAGCTCAAATGGCCGCATACCCTCTGGCTGGTAGATTGTTCCGATAAACTTTGCCACCATATAGGCGGTTAATCCAGCGAGAAGTACTCTACTATACGCAGCGAATCGTGCACCTTTTGGAACTTTGAAAAGAAGCGCCCATACCCCTATGAGCACCACCGGAATTACCGCACCGTCTGCAATAATACGAATAAGTGTTTCGGCTGTCATACTTATTATTATACCCCGTATTAGGAAAAAGCGAGTAGATAGAAGGGGAAATGAATTTATTTAATAACTATTTAACAATCTGGTTATAGAATAGGGAGAATAAGCATAAACATATAAAGGAACGGTATGAAAATACTTATCATTGACGACAACGAACGACTCGCATTACGCACAAAAGAACGCCTACAAAAATGGTACGTTGTCGAGATAGCACATACCGGAGAAGACGGACTGCAGACACTCGCATCATCTTCGTTCGACTTAATAATCCTAGACCTCGGACTCCCTGGCCTCACTGGAAATGAAGTCTGTATTCAAATTAAAAAATTCTGGCCCGAAACTGCAGTACTTGTAGTGAGCGGAGAAGACTCTACGGCAAGCAAAGTAAACCTTCTCACCACTGGCGCAGATGACTACATTACGAAGCCGTTCGAAATCCAAGAGCTCCACGCGCGTATCCGTGCACTCCTACGGAGAAAACATAGCAGCGTGTATCGTGAAAAAATAGTTATAGGCTCCCTAGAGATCGACCCAAACACCCGCACCGTCACGCGCAACGGCCTCCCTATTGAATTACGAAGAAAGGAATTTAACATTCTCGAGTACCTCTGCCTCAACCCGGGCAGGGTACTTACCCGTGAGATGATTGTACACCAGGCGTGGCCCGCCAGCTCTGGTAGCTGGACTGGCTCCGTCGATGTGCACATTAAACAAATTAGGGATAAGGTAGATAAGCCTTTTGATGAGCCTCTTATTAAAACAGTGTACGGACTTGGGTATATGGTCGAGATACCCGCGATTCTTAAAAAACAGAAAGGAGAGAAAAGATGAAGAAAACACTCATTAGTGCCATCCTCACAGACCCAGACCTGCGCACAGCAAGTGCAGTTACATCCGAAGCCATAGAGTCTGCGTCAGCCGGCGCACCCTGGCTTACCGGAGAATCTTAAGTGTCGAGGCTTAAGAAGTTTTTCGTCAACAATGTCACGCACGGTAGCTCCAAGTACGCCATTGGCCGAAACATGTTAAATGCATCTATAGCTGCAACCCTCATACTCGTGCTGCTGCTCGTCGCGTATGACATTGCTGACGGAGGTTCGGTAAAAATAAGAACCTACCTGGGAAGTGCGTGCCTCCTCTATCTCTTCTTTGCACGCTGGATATTCTCTAGAGGGAAAGAGACGACTGCCCATTATCTCCTCATAGCCCTTTATGCAGGACTTGCACTCGCAACCCTGTTTCAGTGGGGTGTGAATATATCAGCAGGAATGCTCACCCTTGGGTTCATAGTCACCTTGTCGGGCGTCCTTCTTGGTGCGAAGAAAATGCCGATAGCACTCGTTCTGCTCTGCGCAATGCTCATTGCAATCCAGGGCATTCATAGCTCGGGCCTCTACACACCAACCCTCATCCACCTAGAGCAACATTCGTCATTCGGAGATGTTTTTGCGTATATCATCATACTCTCCACCTTCTCGCTAGCCATATGGCTGTCAATGAAGCGTTCCGAGTATGCGCTTAAGCGTGCACGCCAGGCCGAAAAGAAACTCAAAACTCAAAAAGAAAAGTTAAAACTTCAACTCGCCCAAGAGTCGGCAAAATTACGTGCCAACCAACTCAAGGAAGCGAAGCAACTCTATAGCTTTGCTGCACTTGGGCAAAATACCGCCGCGACACTTCATGAGCTATCTAATCACTTATCCGTCCTAGGTATGGATATTGAAGGATTGAAAGATACCGACCAACTCAACAAAGCACTCGGCGACACTCAAGAAAGTTTTACCCAAATTACCGCCATGGTTAAAGCCGTCCGGCGTCAACTAAACACATATGATAATCAAAAAATACTCAACCCTCACCGTATCCTCCGCAAGACCCTAGAGGACCTCAAGCCACTCATCACAATGGGGCGAGTAGACCTCACCGTATCTGCCGACACCTCGGATACAAAAGGAGTGCGTGTCATAGGTGACCCTCTTGCCTTAACGCATATATTCTCAATCCTCATAAAAAATGCCGTTGAGGCATGTGCAGAATTTCCAGACGCAAAGGTTCGCATCCACTCAGTACAGACCAAGGCGCTCCTACGATTTAGCGTGTCAGACAACGGCATTGGCATCTCTCCACACATCGCTGAGCATCTCTTCTCCCCCGTACCGAGCACTAAGCCCACGGGCCTCGGAGCTGGACTCTATATAGCAAAAAGCCTCGCCAAGACCCAACTCCATGGTAATCTACGCCTTGTAACAAATGGGCCGAATCCTAAGGAGCACTATCTAAGTGGCGCAACCTTCACGCTAGAAGTACCAATACTAAAGGAGGGGTCATGAATAGTACACTAAGTACAGAGCTGCGCTCGTATACATCAATCGACTCCATACCGCCGAAACGGCTCGCCAGTATTATGCGATGGCTCATCCAGACTGAAGTGCAACCTGGAGGCCCTTACTCTACCCACCGGCCCATAGACGAAGCACTCTCTCTTAATCGGGAGATAGTTCGGCTCTTCTCTACGGATAAGAATCCTTTATCTGGTAGCTTACTATTCCTCCAGGAGAATGAGGGGAAACACAAGGCTGACCCGCCTCCGAGGCGCCTATCAAAACGGCGCGCAACCACGCTCTTCGCAGCCGTACATAGCGACTTAGAGGCGAGATGTGGCGCCCATTCAGCATCCGCCCTAAAAGTTCTTGCCAAACTCCAGTCCGTAGATACCTCCGGTGAAATATCTATGCTTTCGGCATTATTCTCAAAAAATATGAACATGCAGGCTGGCAGAGTAGCTTTGCAGCACCTGGGCGTTGCTAATATTTACACGTGGCTAGCATTCAGCCTCTATGACAGTGTCTACGATACAGATTCCCACTCTGCGCGAACCCTCATCCCTATCGCTAACTACGCACTGCAGAAATCTGTCCAGGAGTATTTAGCGGTGGACACAGAGGGCGCCACCACGCAGGACCTCCTCCTTCAAAGCAACCTCGCACATCTCGAGGAAATGCTTACCTGTCGATTCGATATAAACCAGCCAATCACTCAGTCTACACTACCTACGCCCAAGTACCTTGAAAAGCTCCTCTATCAGCGCTCCATCGCCCACTGTCTGGGTCCGCTCATCCTATACAGAGCGAATCACCCAGACAAAAGCACAGAAAAAATAAAAGAGAGCCTAGAGCTCTACTGTAGCGCACGCCAACTCCTAGACGACATACATGATTGGCAAGAGGATATACAAGAGGGTCAGTGGTCATACGTAACCGCCCACCTCGTCAGGAAGGCGATATCCGAAAAGGCTATCCCTCGCGAAGCAACAGTCGAGCAAGCACTCCCCACTCTCAAAAAGATATTCTGGGAAAGTGAGGCGCAAAAACTCATAAACCATGGGCTTAGACAGGCAGAGAAATCAAAGACCCTTATGGAGCACCTCCTTCACCCGCAGTACGGTCAGCGCTTCATCAACGTAACCCTAGAGCCAATACTCAACTCCTACCGCTCAAGCCTGGCGCAGTTCCGAGACACGAAAAAATTCATAGCGCTATTCAGCGAGCCACCTACACCTAAAGCGCACCGATGACCTCACCTACTCGTCGTGCATACCGCCCCACAACTTCATGCCCAGCAATGACCTTATGCACGGTAACCGACGGTGTGTCCTTGGCAAGTCTCTGTATATTCGCACCAACAACCAACGGATCGAGCGTTCCATACATAACAGTAACGGGAAGCTTCAATTTCGGTATATCGCTCAGCGCAGACTGATTTACAATGCTCGATTCAAGACTCGCTATGTACGCCCCAACGGTCTCGTGCGTCAGCGTAAAAGACTTATTCGTCAGACCTACCCTTACCGCAAATGGCGAAAGCTTCTCCATCTGACCCGGGTGTTTACGTACAGCTCTATAGAGACTTCTTAGCAGCCTATCTCTTGAAAGCCTCCCTGTCATATTCGTACCCTCAGGTATATAGAGTGGCGGGCTACACATAACTATATGCTTGAAAAGAAATGGATACTTACGGCCCAGCTCCACCGCTACGAGCGCGCCCAGTGAATGTCCTACTAAAATAGGCCGCTGCACCCCCGGAAAGGAAAGGAGTGTCCGTGCGATTGAGCGCGCCTGCATGCGCGCACTATACACCGCTCGGTACGGCTTTGGTGAGTCACCGAAGCCCAAAAGGTCCACGCTAATCACTCGTGAGTCAGCCGGAAGATGCGCCACCACCTCATCCCACGCTCGAAGCGTATTACCTATCCCGTGAATAAATACATATGTACGCCTCGGCCTTGATGGTGACTGGATAAGTTCAGCATGGAGTCGGTATGGCACGTTTAGAGCATACCGTACGCTCATCGACACGTCATGCCAGATAAGTCGCATAGCATTACCAATAATTCGCAGGGGTTTCATGTACTTATCATAGCAAAATAAAGGAGCGTAAAGCACCAAGCACTTCATCAATAGAAAAAAGCAGGACAAACCTGCTTCTTTCTATGGCTAGGGTGGAGGGATTCGAACCCCCGAATGCCAGGACCAAAACCTGGTGCCTTACCACTTGGCCACACCCTATTGCTAACTAAAATAGTATACTCTATTTCCCTTAGAATCTCAAGGGAGCTCCTCCGCTAGGAGCTGCTCTTCACGCCAGCATTAGACCTTATGCCAGGCCACAGCCCCCACAGCGACCATGCAGCCATAGTACAAAGCATTCCAGCAAAGAATACCGCCCACCACCCTGGCGTCAACGTACCAAGCGCTCCAGAAAATCCAACACTCTCAACATCCCTAGAAAACACCGTAATAACGCTACTATATAGCCATAGGAGTACAGAAACCGCAAGCGCGCCCGCACTCAGCCAACGAAACGCAGGACTCACCGCCATACGCAGCAAGAACGGAAGCGCCAAGAGTTCAAATACAATAATCAAGGATGCAAAACCAACACCGCTAAGACCCGGCAGTTCATACGTGTCAGCAAGGAGAATAAACTCATCAAAGGTAAACAGCTGCATGACAAGCATAATCGTGAGAATGCCCGCTAGGCCAATGCTTATTTTCTGCGAATAATCAGATCGCGCCGGCGCCGGTTCTGTGGGTTTTACAAAAAACTTCATACTTCTATTATAGCACTCACCTAAAACGTTGTTATTTTTGCATTTATTTACAATATTGCTTGCGCTTAGCCAACCCACATGCTAAAGTAGCTACAAGCGAATGTTACAAAAACAAAAACAAAACAAAAAAATTGTAGCTAGTATCGCTCTACGTTAAATCCACCACAACAACGGAATAATGCCCGCTCTCTGCGGGTATTATTTTTTGGCAAAAAAATAAAGACGCCCTACACGAGCGCCTTTTATCCCCTCTTATTAGTCCTGAGCCTTCAGCGAATGTTCCGCTCGCCATTTAGCAATCTCACCATGATGGCCGCTCAAAAGAACATCAGGTACGCGCATATCTCTAAATACCTCCGGTCGCGTATACTGCGGGAATTCAAGCGTCTCACCATCAGAAAAGCTTTCTATAGCGGCACTCTCAGCGCCACCAAGTACGCCCGGAATTAGCCGCACAACACTATCAATAATAGTCATAGCAGGGAGCTCGCCGCCCGTAAGGACATAGTCTCCTACACGCACCTGCAGATCAACCAGACTCATGATACGCTCGTCATACCCCTCGTAGCGTCCACACACGAAGATATAGCCCGCCTCCTCATCATCAGCCCATTCCTGCGCCAAGGACTGCTTCCAGCGCACGCCACGTGGTGTCATAAGGACTACCTTCGCAGAAGGATCGTTCTGCTTTGCCGCTTCAACCGCAGCAAACAGTGGCTCTGGTTTTAAAAGCATTCCGTCTCCACCACCATACGGCGTGTCATCAACCTGTCGGCGCGGACCAAGCCCATACTCACGAAGATCCACTGTTGAAAGTTCCACAATCCCGTCCTTCTGAGCCTTCCACATCATAGAATTCTCAAAAACACCCGTAAACATCTCGGGGAACAGTGTAATTACTTGGAACTTTCTCATCTGTTAGATTATACCATATAATCGCCACCAGATTGACTTTTTAGTGTTTTTTTGGTATAATATACATGTCTTATACGTCGCACTCCAGTGATACACAAAAGGACATATACAGCCCGGCCAAGAAGACAGGATGCACCATGGCTCGTACATTTGAAGACCGCAAGCGTGAGCGCGTTAAAGATATCCGTTCGCTCAAGCATGGTGACACCATCGAAATCACCACACCGCCCACCCCCAATTCCACACATGCAATTGCAGTCACGGGAGTTATAGACGGCTTCCCATGGTCCGAAGACGGGTCGGGCCCGCCAGACATGATACGCATGTCGAGCTTCGCCCCCAGGTCGGGTGGTCTCCGAGACTACTCACTAAGAAATCGAATCGTCTATCGGCTCGTATAGCCCACCCTGAAGAGCTCGCCTACTAAGGCTTGAGCCTCAAGCGGTGGGCTCTTCAATTTCTAATGTATTTCAAGAAACCAAAAAACCACCCACTAAAGGATGGTTTCTTGCTTGCATAAGGCTCTCAACTCTTATAAAAGTTGCTCGCATAGAGCTTTTGTTCTCGCAGTTCGTTATGTGCTGAACTGTTTATGATTATATATCAAGATCATCAAACTCTGCAAGCTCCTTACGAGTCTTTTTTGCATAGTCTGATGTGTTGTCCACAGGTTCATCTGTTGAGCTTTCCACAGGTGTTGAAGTATACGCCCCATCCCTGTCATCACTGCTCATAGATGCGCCTGTTTGACCGTCGTTATTAACAATCTTAAGGTTGTAGCGCGCATCATTCTTCGTACCAAGCGCCCGAAGGAGCGTACGGAGGCTCTGCGCAGTCACACCGCGCTTTCCAATCACACGCCCAAGATCTTCTGGATTTACTGTCAGGGTGAGCAATACGCCCTTCTCATCGATCACACGTTCGACCACCACATCATCTGGGTGCCCAACGACAGATTTTACGATATATTCAATGAATTGCTGGTCAATGGTCGACATAGTATGTTCCTCCGCCTCGTACTCGGCTATCGCAATTGGTTATGCTTATATTGTAGCACACGGTCATCAGGAACACCCCTAAAATAAAAACCACTCCTAGGCGGAGTGGTTTTGTTCGCAAGGGAATCCCTACGCTTCTACAGCCTCTTCAGCTGGTGCTTCTTCAGCAACTTCTTCTTGTGGCTGGTTCTTGCGAAGCTTCTCTGGGTTACGGATTGACTTCTGCTTTGCAGGTACGTCCTTTACCCACTTAGGAAGTACAACGCCCGCGTCCTTAAGAAGTCTTACCACACGTGGTGTTGGCTGTGCACCAGTATCAAGATACTTCTGTGCAAGCTCAACCTGAACATGAGCATCCTTAGTGTGTGGGTTGTAGTTACCTACATACGCAACAACACGACCGCTTGATGGGTGGCGCTGCGCTTCTTGTACTGCAAGACGGTAGGTAGGGTACCCAGCGCGTCCAACACGTTGCAAACGAATTGCGAGCATAAAATTTAAACTTCCTTTATCTCTATTAGTCTTTTATTAAAACTCTTAGGTTATTTTACACGTTTTATCTCTGTAAGTCAACCTACGAGTAGGCTTTACCCTTGAGATGCGTCCAGATATGTCTTCAACGCCGCCTTTGCCGCTTCCTGCTGCGCAGCCTGCTTGCTTGGACCGGTCCCTTGGCTCACCATACGTGCGCCGGCATAGACACCAAGTGTGAAAATCTTATCGTGATCAGGACCCACCTCTTCAAGCACAACATACCGCGGCGTCACGCTATCAATTCGTTGCATCACTTCCTGAAGATGCGACTTTGGATCTCGCCATGAACCCTCTCTTAAGATTCCCTCAAGTTTGTACGTGATATGTTCGTAAATAAACGTTTCAGCAGCCTCATATCCCTTTTCAAGATAAATCGCACCAATCACTGCCTCAAACGCATTCGCCAAAATCTGTAGGCGCGCACGCTCACTTCCCTGTTTTTCGCCACGGCTCATCCGTACAAGCGGCTCATACCCAAGCATCTGCCCGGCAGCCCCAATACTTTCAGTGCGCACAAGCGCTGCACGCCAGCTCGTGAGAATACCTTCAGCCTCTGAGTAATTCTTGAAAAGGAAGTCTGTCACAACCAGTTCAAGTACAGCATCACCCAGAAACTCAAGTCGCTCATTATGCTCATTGACGCTCTTGCGATGTTCATTTACATAGCTACGGTGCGTCAGTGCCGTCACAAGCAGGTTGATATTTTCAAATTCAAAGCCCAGTTTTTCCCGGGCAAAATCTTGGTACGGTGCGGTTTGCATGCCGCTCATTAGAGACCCTCCTGGCGAATCCGCTTCATTGCAAGAAGCATAAGTTTTCCAATATCCTCGTATTCAATAACGTCCAGCGCTTCGTGGAACGGGAACCACTGAATACCGTTCATCCACTCTTCCTTCTGGATTGCGTTGGTATCGCCCTTCGCCCGTACAAGATAAATCTGTGTTGTCATCAGTACAAGACGGTCAATGCGGCGGTAGCGGAAGTGAATCTTCCCAAGCCAGCCCAGCATATCTACCTCGTGCAGACCTGCCTCTTCACCAATCTCGCGGCGCGCAGTCTGCTGTGCAGTTTCGCCCTCTTCAATATGCCCCTTTGGGATCGTCCATCGATCCTTTGCATCCTGAATAAGGAGTATTTCCACTCCTTTTTCGCCCTGACGAAATACAATTCCACCAGCGGTAGGCTCGCGGACTATTTCCTGAATTGAAGGTTTCTTACGTGCAAAATATTGCTTAAATTTACCGAACTGTGGCGTTGCCATTATCAGCTCCTTCTGCTTCCCCAGAAAGTGTGCGATACACGGTACCAAGTACCCCATTCACAAACTTACTTGAGTTATCAGAACCGAACGCTTTTGCGAGCTCAACCGCCTCGTTGATAGCCACCTTTGGAGGCACAGCCTCTGCGCGGTGAATAAGCTCAAACACACCAATCCTAAGGATGGCGCGGTCAATCCGAGCGATTTGTTCAATTGGCCAATCTGGCGCAACAGGTTGAATAGTTTCATCGAGTGAGGTCTGTGTCTTTAACACGCCCTCAACGATCTCTTCAACAAACTGCGTGTCTCCAATTGCCTCTTCGTAGCGCTCAAGATTGCGACGAAGTATACCCTTTACGTCTGCGGACTCGTCGTTAGACTGTGTACGAAATTCATATTCGTACAGAGACTGAAGTGCGACGATACGTCCAAGATGACGATTTGATGCCATAATGCGTTGATTCTCTTTTTATTATTGTAAATGTAGCTAAAATAGAAAAACGCTAGCTATTAGTTAGCAAGCGCTTTACCAGTTTCTTTACGTGTTGTCTTTACTTTAACAGGTGACGACGCGTTCACGCGACGTGCAAGGCTCAAACGAAGGTGGCTTCGGCGAAGACCGGTCTTTCGAGGGCTACTGTGTTTCTTTGGCTGTGCCATGTAAAGTGCTCCTTATTAGGTGTTACTCTTAAATCTTAGGCCTTATTATACTCTTTTTCGCAAAATTACTCAAGAGGCGGGCACTAAAAATACCACTTGACTTTTTATAACGCTTATGGTAATATGTGCTTAATATGACCGAAAACATACACACACCACAAAACGAAAAAGAATCAGACGCACTCGATACACACTTTGATGACATTATTGAAATGCAGAGTCGCGATGCGGCGAAAAGACTCCTTCTTGATAGCGGAGAGCAACAGCCCCGCCTCGAACCAGCCCAAGCACCGGAGCTCCTCGAAAGCACTGCATCAACCAAGCGAAAAATTGGCAAGAAGATCCTTGCAAGCACTGCCCTCGCAGCTGGGCTTGTAGCTGGAGGAGTTGGTGTTGTACAGGTATCCGCGGAACCAGGATTTACAGTATCTTCTGAGGAGACTGGCTATACAGCCCCTGACGGCGGAAGTCTTTGGGATGCGGCCGAGCAGATAGAAGGAAGTGAATCCGTTGACACCCGTGACCTCGTCGAAGAGATTAAGAACCACCCAGCAAATATTGAAATCTTAGAAGACGGACTCCAGGCTGGCGAAACAATTACCATCCCAGTACGCATCGACACAAAATAACGTACACTTCTCGGTCAATCAAAAAGCACCTCTCCGGAGGTGCTTTTCTTTTACGCGCCAAAATACATTAAACAACAACACTCACAAGCCGCCCCGGTACATAAATCACCTTCTTCGGCTCGCCTTCTATAAACTTCGCAACGTTCTCGTGCGCCAACGCCTGTGCTTTCACAGCCTCAGCGCCTGCGTCTTTTGCAATCTCAATTTCACCACGCACCTTACCATTCACCTGCACGGCAATAGTAATCGTATCCTCAACAGTGAGCGCCTCATCCCACGCTGGCCACTTCGCCTGCTGAACAAACCCTTCACCACCAAGCTGCTGCCACAGCTCATCAGTCATATGCGGCGCAACTGGCGCAAGCATCTGTACAAGAGCTCGAAGCGCATCCTGCCATACCTCAGCAGAGAATCCATGCACCTTATAGTGATACAGTTCGTTGACATACTCCATAAGCGCAGCAATTGCTGTGTTGAAATTTAACTTCCTATAATCATTCGTTACGCGTCGAACAGTCTTATGTTGGAGCACGCGGACCGCAGCATCGTCACCGGTAAAGTCCTTCGCTGAAGCGTCAAACTCCTGCACAAGCGTCCAGGCACGGTTAAGGAAGCGGTAAATACCACCAATACCGCGCGGATCCCAGCTCGAATCAAGCTCAAGTGGCCCCATGAAGAGAACATACGTACGGAGCGCATCGGCGCCGTAGCCTTGGTCAATGACGTCAAGGGGGTCAACCACATTCCCCTTACTCTTACTCATCTTAGTGCCATCTTCGGCGTTTACGTAGCCGTGGTAGACGAGCTTCTTCACCGGCTCTTTAAAGTTCACCAGTCCCATATCATGGAAGACGTGCGTCCAGAAGCGCACATAGAGAAGATGCGCCACTGCATGGTCACCACCTACATAGTACTCAAGCGGGCTCCAGTAGTTTGCCGTTGCAGGGTCCCAGGCCTTCTCATCATTGTGTGGGTCAAGATAACGAAGGAGGTACCAACTTGAACATGCATAGCCGTCCATCGTATCAGTTTCACGAAGTGCCGGACCGCCACAGTCAGGGCAGGTTGTATTTACCCAGTCTTCAGCGTGTGCAAGCGCAGATTTGCCGTCACCCTTCGGCGCATAATCTTCAATCTCAGGAAGTACCACAGGGAGCTGATTCTCAGGCACCGCCACCGCACCGTGCACCTCACAGTGAACAATAGGAATCGGAACACCCCAATATCGCTGACGGCTAATAAGCCAGTCGCGCATCTTGTATGTCGTTTTCGCACGACCAAGCTGATGCTCCTCAAGCCATTCAATAATTCGCTCACGAGCCTCAGTTGTCGCAACGCCATCAAACTCACCAGAATTAATCAAAATACCCTCGCCACCATACACCTTCGGTGCATCCGCTTCAGCAGTAAGGCTCTCAGGGCCAAACTCAGGGTCAGCCGCAATCACATCAATCACAGGAAGTTCAAACTTCTCTGCAAACGCAAAGTCACGCTCGTCATGCGCAGGCACAGCCATTACCGCACCCGTGCCGTAGCCACCCAGAACATAATCAGCCACCCAGATAGGCACCTTCTGCCCGCTTGCCGGATTTACTGCGTAACTGCCCGTAAAGACACCTGTCTTTTCCTTTGTATCATTAGTGCGTTCAATTTCAGACTTCTTTACTGCGTCTGAAATATATACCTCCGCAGCTTCCCTGAAGGTACCCACGGCAAGTTGTTTTGCAAGCGTATGCTCCGGGGCAAGAACGATAAACGATGCACCAAAAAGAGTATCTGGACGAGTTGAGAAAACGGTAATACGCTCCTCCTGCCCATCAACTGCGAATTCAATTTCAGCACCCACAGAACGCCCAATCCAGTTCGTCTGCGCGGTCTTAATCTTCTGCGGCCAATCAAGGCTCGGAATCTCGTCAAGAAGTGGGTCTGCGTAGTCGGTAATCTTAAAGAACCACTGCTTCATAGACTTCTTCTCAACCGCAGTGCCACAGCGCCAGCAGTTCCCTGCCTCTACCTGCTCATTTGCAAGTACCGTCTTATCTACCGGGCACCACCACTGAAGGCTCTCTTTCTGATACGCAAGTCCGCGCTCAAAAAGCTTCGTGAAAATCCACTGTGTCCAGCGGTAATATTCTGGGTCGCTCGTATTTATTTCGCGGGACCAATCAATCGACATCCCCATACGGCTAAACTGGTTTTTAAAGTTGGCGATATTTGTTGCAGTTGCCACAGCAGGGGCTGTACCAGTCTTAATAGCGTAATTTTCAGCAGGAAGGCCGAACGTATCCCACCCCATAGGATTCAGTACATTATGGCCGTGCTGACGGTGGAAACGCGCAATAACATCGGCGATGGTGTAGCCAAAAGCGTGGCCGGCATGCATACCAGCACCACTTGGGTACGGGAACATGCCCGCAACATATGTTTTTGTCTTTGACTGATCAACAGCAACTTGGTTAACCTTCTGGTCTTCCCAAATCTGCTGCCACTTAGGTTCTATTTCTGCTGGATTGTATCGCCTCATAACAGAGATGATTATATCACAGAACAGGGGCGTTATACCATCCGACTAAACGTCTGTTCCTCAAAAAACGCCCGCTTCTTCTCAAGCCAGTCTGGTGTTTGACGTACAAGCTTATCTTCATCCGCGGTTGATTTAAGGACAATTTTAATAGCCTCTTCTAGGAAGATACCGCCCTGCGAACCCTTGAAGAGAAGTGCCGCGCCTGGCTCGAGTAGCTGATTTGCATATGCGCCCGCCTCGAGTGCATTACGAACACTCACCACCTGACAGCCGGCGGTACGCGCAGCTGGCGCAAGATACTTCGCCGCCTCCTCACCTACAGTAATTACATGTGAAAGTTGAGATGGATCACACAACTTCCCCACCTCTGCGTGAGCGGCAGGAGACACCGCACCAAGCTCATTCATACTTCCTAGAATGGCGATTTTCTGAGGAATGTTGTTCATCTGGTAGAGCGTCCTCAGTGCAGAAGCGGCAGCAAGTGGACTCGAATTATACGAATCATCAATAATAATTGTATCCCTGATTCCTTCAAGCGTATTCATTCTTCCAATGACGGGGCGGATCTTCCCCATACCGGCAGCAATAACTTCCGGTGAAAGCCCAAACTTCACCGCAACAGCCCCAGCCGCTACCGCAGCTCGCGTGCTATGCTCACCAAGCACATGAAGTGTCGCCACAATACCCGTATTCCATTCAGGTGCAATAAATGTACCGGTGCTTCCTGCAATCTGCATGTATTCGTCAGATTCAAAACGGTACTCAGCCATATCGGTTGTGCCGTAGGTGTTTATGTTTGGATTGGTGATGTTATTTGCAAACATCCCCGCAACGTCGTCCCTATTGATGAGCGCTGTCTTGCTAAAGTTAGCTGCCGCAAGCTCTTCAGCCGCTACAGCTTCAAGTGTTCCAAAAAATTCCATGTGCTCAGGAGATACAGAGGTAATAACAGCAATATCTGGGTTGAGGTATGTACCAAAGTGGGGGATCTGCCCTGGTGCATCCGTACCAAGCTCCTGCACAACCACGTCCACATCAGCTGGCTGCTTAATGCGCTGCCGTACCGCCTTGAAAACCGTTCGCCACTGCCCAAGGCTGCGGATATCCTCAGGATACGTCACGCCAAGCATCGCAAGCGGCGCACTCAGCTCTGAGTTATGATTCCCGTCATGAAGGCGCACACGCAGCCCTTCGCTCAGCACTGTCGCAATGGCAATCTTCGCGCTCGTCTTCCCCACACTCCCCGCAACCGCCACAAGCTTCACCTCTGGATGCTGAGCAAAGTACTTTTTTACTGATTTTTCTAATTTTCGTTGGATAAACTTTTTAAACATTACCACTTATTATATACTGCTTTCGCATAAAAAATAGCCCCCTACAGGAGGGGGCTATATGCCGTAGGTCGGAACTACCAGCTACGAACGCGGAAAGCGTCGCCGCCTTCTTTGCCGTGTGATCGTCCACCACCTTTTCCGTCGCGGTTAAAATCGCGGCGTGGGCGGTCTTCCTTTGGCTGTGCAAGTGTTACCTTGATTTCACGTCCATCAAGTGATGAACCTTCAAGCTCAGTAACTGCCTTTTCGTTGTTTGCTGCGTCTGTGTACTCAACAAAACCGAAGCCGCGTGAGCGACCTGTTTCACGGTCAGTGATTACACGAGCGCTTGAAACTTCGCCAAGGCTAGCAAAATGTGCCTTAAGTGTATCATCGGTAGTTGCGTAAGCAAGGTTACCAATAAATAGATTCTGTGCCATTTGTGTACTCTTCTCTGTTAACTAATTCGCGTCAGATCGACCTGCTGGCATGTATTAGCAACGGCGAGTACCTCTAGGTGGCGAGATACGTATCGTTTGTGCTTCCTATCAATACGTGTGCTTCTGAACACCCTTATCTAACCACATTTACGCATAAATTACCAGTACTTATAGAGGGGTGTGTACGAAAATGCTTGTGCTCTAGAGAATATAGTGACATACTAAGCATATGCTGATGCGCATTGGGGCAGCCCAAGCGCTGGTAAAACAAACATTTTGAAGCAAAAAAGCCGCCCCGGGTGGGCGCGCAACAGCAAAGAACCACCTCCTGAAAAGGAGGTGGCTTTCTCTTTATGGACACCTAGAATAGCGGCGAATCAACCCACTCCCAGTCAACACCAAAATCAAACACAGCCTCTACAATCAGACGAAGTACGCCAAACCCATTCAAAAGCCAAATTGTCATCACAACCACCAAGCCCGTAAACGCAAGGACCAAAAAACGCACGGCAAGGTGCTGCCTCTTCAACCACTCAACCCATTTATCATATTTTCCACGTGCATACGTCAAAAGCTTCTGAGCAAATGCAAACTCAGTAGCCAATATAGCCAAGCCAGCAAACACAACAAGCCACCCTGGACCCGGATACGGAATCATCACAAGCCCCGCCAGAAGAACGATTGCACCAATAATACCGATAGCCGTCTTCTTACTCTGGCGTAATATTTTATCCAATCAATTAATCCTCACCCAGCAACTTACGCAGACGTGTCTCGTCAATCACCTCAACGCCATTTGCCTTCGCCTTCGCCAGCTTGCTTACGCCCACCTTACCGCCCGCCACAAGATATATCGTTTCCTTACCAACAGAACTCTGGAATGTACCACCAGCGGCACGAATCTTTTCAGCCGCCTCATCACGCGACATCCCTTCCAGCGCTCCAGTTATCACAAAGCTCAAGCCCTCAAGTGGACCCTCTTTTTTCTGATACTGCGGTACAACACCAAGGTCCTTAAATTTTTGCAGCAACTGCGCGTTCTCTTCCTCGCCAAACCATGCGGCAATAGACTCTGCGACAATCGCTCCAATTCCCTCTACAGACATCAACTCTTCAAGTGTCGCCGCAGAAATCGCTTCAATAGACTCAAACTGACGTGCCAAATCAATGGCAGTCTGCGCCCCAACATGACGAATCCCCAAACCAACAATAAACCGCTCGAGTGTCGGTGTTTTCTTGTCGCGAATCGCAGCTATCAATTTCTTTGCAGAGATATCTGCAAAACGATCAAGTGCTACTACCCGTTCATACGTAAGTGTGTAGATATCCGCTAAATCTTTCACTAGACCCGCGTCTACGAGTGCCGCAACATTCTTCTCACCCATCGTATCAATATCGAGCGCCGCCTTGCTCGCGTAAAACTCTACCGCACGCTTCAGCATCATTTCACTTGACGCGCCCTTTACCCTATAGACAACGTCGTCGCCCTGACGTTCAAATGCAATACCCGGATACTGATGCTCAAGCGCTTCTGTATATACAAACGGTTTCGAATCCTGAGGACGAAGCTCAGTAACAACACGCTCTACCTGAGGAATAATATCACCCGCCTTAAAAATAATGACCGTATCACCAATGCGGATATCTTTTCGCTCAATCTCGTCAGCATTATGAAGACTCGCGTGCTGCACGGTAGTCCCCGCAACCTGCACTGGGTCAAATACTGCCACTGGAGTTGCCGCACCGGTGCGGCCAATACTAATCACAATGTCTTTCACAACCGTCGTCGCTTGTTCTGCTGCATACTTATACGCCACTGCTGCACGCGGCTGCTTCCCTACAACACCAAGCCTTAAAAAGAACTCCTTTTCATTTAGCTTCACCACAATACCATCAGTGTTAAACGGAAGATCGTGACGGTGGCCATCCCAGTGATGCACAAATTGCATTACATCGCTCAGATTCTTCAAGGCAGAAGCTTCTTTATTCCTCCGAAGACCAAGCTCGGACAAGAGCTCATATGCACCCATAAACGTTTGTGGCGCATCGTCACCTTCTCGAAGTAGATCATAGCCAATAAACGTCAGTGGGCGCTCCGCCACAAGCCGCGGGTCAAGTTGCCGAATCGTTCCCGCTGCCAAGTTGCGCGGATTAGCAAAAACTGGCTCGCCCTTCGCGGCACGTGCTGCGTTGAGCTCCTCAAAGTCACTCTTCAGCATCACTATTTCACCACGAATCTCAACACGACCCTGCAGATACGATACTGTTCTCTCTGTTTTACGCAAACGAAGCGGAACACTTGTAATAGTACGGACATTATTAGTCACGTCTTCACCAATATAGCTATCACCACGAGTCACAGCTCGCACTAAAACACCATCTTCATAAACAAGCGCACAGGCAAGCCCATCCATCTTCACATCTGCAAAAAAACTATGCGCAGATGAACCAAGAAGCTTATTCATTCGCTCACCCCAATGCTTGACATCACTTTCGCTAAAGACATCATTAAGACTCAACATTCGAGTGCTATGCTCGACCTTCCGGAAGCCACCAAGAAGCTCGGCACCAACACGCTGAGTAGGACTATCGGCAGTTATAAGGTCCGGGTTCTGAACCTCAAGAGCTTTCAACTCGGCCATAAGGCTGTCGTAGACCGCATCGTCAACCGAAGGCGTATCGAGTGCATGATACTCATAGCTATACTGGAGAAGGAGCGCCCGTAGCTCTGCCACACGTATCGATACATTACTGCTCATTATCAACAACCTTCCTATATAAAAGATATATGTACACGCACGTCCATAACACTGTCCAACTCGTCAGCGCAACCAACGTCAGCGGCACAAGCGGCATCCATTCAATTGCTGGAATAAGCTGCTTTAATCCAGCGTCAATGAGAATCACAGGAATCAACACCGTCGCCCACGTCACCATAGTCACACCAACCTGCCACACAAGCCGCAACAGAAGCTGCATACGGCGACCAGAAACGAGCTTACTAGAAGTGTGGAGCGCCCAGAGTGGGTACGTTCCTGGAATCGTAATAATAATAAGTGCGAAGAAACTACTTACAATCCAATACAGCGACAGTACGCCGAGCAGCCCCGCCGCTAACCAAAAGAGCATCGCCTCCACACCACCAGCAAGTATACCTACCGATGACGCGGCAGCATACCCTATGAGCGCAATACCTACAGGGACGAGTTGAGCAATCATAAGAAGGGCGACTACAAGAGAAGCAAAAAGGGGCGTTCCCGCGTTATACAATCCGTCGCGCACCTTCACCCTCTTTCCAGCAAGGATGTTCCTCAGCAGCCATACAACACTCAACCACATCATAACAACCAGTGCAATCGAAAGAAGTTGCTGCACGGAAGTAAGCTCACCAGAAAGGCCAGTCGAAGCTATGGTCATAAAAAGTACACCAGATTGCCAAACGGCGCCATACTCACCGCCAAAGAACTCCTCGGTACTTTCTTTAAGGAGGTCAACGAGCTCACGGTACGCCTCCTGCGAACCGATACCAACAAGTACCGCGTAAAGAATCGCATATATCAGCGCTATCGTTAGGAAAATCCGTTTATGCGCAAAGATTGTCTTAAATACCTCTACCGTAAAGCTCAGGTAGCCGGGAAGAACAAGTGGTCGAATCGCATCTCTACGATACGTACGTGTAAAACTCTTGTGTGGTGTTTTCTCGCCAAAAATTCGACGCCAGCGTAACTGCACAACACCAACAGTACGCTCTAGTAACCGTACTGGTGCAAAACTCCTACCTGTACGCTTAGAATTTTTCGGCATTGTTACGCAACCTGTTGATACGGTCCTCTAGCGGAGGGTGCGAACTAAATAGCTTACTAATAAATCCTGATTTAAGTGGATTGCTAATAAATAGCTGGGCAGTTGCAGAACTCTGCTTACGCATTGGCTGACCGTACTGCTGAAGCTTTTCAAGTGCGCGCGCCATTCCTTCGGAGTCACGAGTTGTCAGTGCGCCACTTGCATCTGCAAGGAACTCACGCTGACGGCTAATTGCCATCTGTACAATTGCCGCCACAATTGGCGCCAGAATAAGGATAACAATACCGATAATATACACGAATGGATGCACATTATCACGGCGCTCACCAAAGAAAAGCATACGTAGCACAATATCAGATAGGAGGCCGATTGCACTTACCAGCCCAAACGAAATCATACTCACACGAATGTCGTAGTTCTGTACGTGTCCCATTTCATGAGCCATTACAGCGGTCAGCTCGCGGTCGTCCATAATATCCAAGAGACCAGTTGTTGCAGCAACAATTGCATGCTTTGGGTCTCGTCCGGTTGCGAAGGCGTTCGGTGCTGGGTCGTTCATGATGTACACCTTCGGCATTGGCATACCGAGTGTAATAGAGAGGTTTTCAACAACCCTGTAGAGGCGTGGGTTATCACGCTTCTCTATCTCTACCGCTCCAGTCATAGCAACAGCAAGTTTACCGGCAGCAAAATACTGAATCAGCGCATACAGAAGTGCACCAATAAGTACCCAGAGCGTGATAGATGTTTCGCCATAAAAGTAGCTTACTGCCCACCCTATAGCGGTAATAATACCAACGAACACGGCCATGATAATGACCGTGTTTCGTTTATTTTTTGCAACTGCCTGGTACATAACGTACTAGAACTTTACCTCTGTTGGCTTGCTTGCAGCTTCGCGTTCAAGCTCTTCAACCTCGAAGAAATCACGGTTCTTGAAGTTAAATAGTCCGGCAACAACATTCGCTGGGAATGTCTGAATCTTTGTATTAAGACCTGTTACGCCAGAGTTGTAGAAACGGCGTGACGCCTGGATCTTATCTTCTGTATCTACAAGCTCACGCTGTAGATCAGCGAAGTTCTGATTCGCTTTGAGGTCTGGGTATGCTTCAGATACCGCGAAAAGGCTCTTTAGCGCGCCTTCGAACTGGTTCTCAGCTTCAGCTGTTTCTTTTACGCCCTTCGCGTCCATAACACGCGCACGTGCTTCTGTTACTTCTTGGAATACTCCAGATTCGTGAGCTGCATAGCCCTTTACTGTTTCTACCAAGTTTGGAATGAGGTCAAGACGGCGCTTTAGCTGTACGCTAATGTCGCTCCATGCCTCATCAACCCGTACGCGTAGCGTTACGAGACTGTTGTATGTTACCCAGACGAAAAGGGCAAGTACTACTACAACAGCAATAATAATCCAAACTGCAATCATGTGTATACTCCTTATTTGTATATATCTTTAGTATAGCATCGCGCAAAATAAAATACACCCAGATACGTATGTATTTCTGGGTGTATTTTGCCTATTCGCCACTTACAACAATAGACTCGCTTGGCTCATCTTTGAGGTACTTAATCTTCACAGCCTTACCTTCTGCAATCTCATCTGCAGAGCCGTACTTCTTTTCACCATAGACGAACTGCGCCATTCCATCAACTTCGAAACGATACTGCGCCTTATAAACAGTCGCCGAACGGCGTCCACCGTCACGAGTCTGTAGATACTGGCCAGTTGATATTGCCGTTGTTTCAACACCGTTCTTTTCAATGGCTGCGTCATTTTGACGCATGCTTGCAGCAACGCTAATTCCGAAAATAAGGAGAGCCCCTATCACAATAAGTGTCACCACTTGCTGCTTTGACATCTTCTTTTTTGGTGCTTGGTTCACGTTCGTATTTTGACCTTGTTCCATATACCTCTCCTTAGATAATATCTGGTGCGC
>CAYLUF010000005.1:0-79073 GCA_964386855.1 uncultured Candidatus Saccharibacteria bacterium | reverse complement strand
TAGGTCGTGGAAATAGCACCGGATTCACAACAAGCCAAACCAAAGTTATTCCTATAATCCAATAACTGTGCAAATATAAGCCCACTGCCAGCATCGGCATAGACAGAACACGGCTCCATCCGCTCCATGGATTAGTATGCCTATCCCAGACTTTATCACTTAGTATTGCCATAAACCTACTGTAGCAGAAGATTAAATTAAAAACAGGTTATCCAGTAGCGTGAATGCTTACTGGATAACCTGTAAAATATATGCTCTTGGCTCCGCATATAGGTCACGAAATGTTATTCAGATAGCTCTTTTCAACATGCCCGGCATTGATGCCGTTCACGAGGTTCGTAAAACCTATCTGTTTTAGTATCTGAATAGATGCGTTTGACCTGCTACCTGTTAAGCAATAGACGATGAGCTGCGTGTCTTTCGGGACGTCGCCCAGCTGATTCGCGCCTGCCATCAGCTCAGATGGTGGGATATTGAGTGCGCCGCTGACATGACCCCGTTCGTATTCAGAAGGCTCACGGACATCAATGATTACTTGCTTTGGGTTCATACACCTAGTATAGCAGATCTAAAAAGCCTCGCTTTATTGCTACTCTCATCGCATCGACTATACGGAACACAGTCTAGGGTGCTATATTTAACCTATGACAATAGACAGCATAGTAACAGTAGACCTATGGATGATACTACCTCTATTCTTGCTCGGCTCGCTGCTTCACTTCACCTACGACTGGTCAAAACATAACGCCCATGTTGCAATATTCTCTGCAGTCAACGAGAGTTACTGGGAGCATATCAAGATAGCCTTTTGGCCGGTACTGCTTCTTGCCATAGTCGAGTTTATTCTTGGCGGATACAGCCACATGTCATTTCTACCGGCAAAAACTATTGCCCTCTATTCCATACCAATTTCTATGACTGCATTTGTTTTTGCATATAAACATTTTTCAAAGAAAAATATCCTAGTACTCGATATCATTGCCTTCCTGGTGGCAATTGCTCTAGCTCAAATCATCAGCACTCAGCTGCTAGTGCAGCTCGATGCAAACATATGGACGGTTGCGCTCAGCACCCTTTTCCTAGCTATACTTGTGGTTTCGTTTGTACTCTTTACACTGAAACCTCCAAAGGAGCCGGATCTCTTCAAGGATCCGATATCTTCAGAGTACGGAGTAAACGCTCACCGATAGCAATAGCCTTGCACTATTCTGGGTGTAAAAAATCAGAACTGAATTAACGTGCCATGTCTTTCATGACAAAATCTTCACCAACATAATCAACAGTAACTTCCGAGTTCTCTGTCACGCTACCATCGATGATTTGTCGAGCAAGTTTATTAAGAATGCGCTTTTGTATAACTCGCTTTAGCGGTCTTGCGCCAAATGCTTCGTCGTAGCCCTCTTTAGTTAGTGCCTGTTTCGCATTCGAAGTGAGAGTAATCTTAATACCTTTCGATTTTTCAATCCCAGCGAGCATGCTCTCTAACTGCACTTCAACAATATGCTTCATATCTTCTTCTTTAATACGGTCAAAAATTACAATATCATCAATACGATTTATAAACTCAGGACGAAATTGGACCATCAATTCCTTTTGCAGCGTGCTCTCCAGATTGCCAAAATTGGTGCCATCCCATTCCAAAATAAATCGCGAGCCGATATTACTCGTCATAATGATTACGGTATTAGAAAAGTTCACAGTTCGCCCTTGGCCGTCAGTGAGCCTGCCGTCATCAAGCACTTGCAATAACACATTGAATACATCTTGATGCGCTTTTTCAATCTCATCAAACAGTACGATACTATATGGTCTGCGTCGAACTGCTTCGGTCAATTGCCCGCCTTGGTCGTAGCCAACATAGCCAGGAGGAGAGCCGATCAGACGCGAGACAGCGTGCTTCTCCATATATTCGCTCATGTCGATTCTGGTAATTGCCCGCTCGTCATCAAAAATCGATGCCGCCAGGCTCTTTGCAAGTTCGGTCTTACCTACACCGGTCGGACCAAGAAACAAGAATGAGCCAATCGGGCGACGCTGGTCACCAATACCAGCCCGAGACCGCCTAATGGCATCCGCCACGGCGTCAACCGCCCTGTTTTGCCCAACGACCCGCGCATGAAGGTCGTCCTCAAGATGACTCAGTTTCTTAATTTCACTCTCCTTGAGACGATCAACTGGTATGCCAGTCCAGCGCGATACAACCGATGCTATATCTTCGGCACTAACTTCGTCTCGAAGTAGCCGCTGGTCGGCTGGTATCGTGTTAATTTGGCGGCGGTACTCCTGAATGTTCTGCTCAATTTCTGGGATCTCGCCGTATTTAATACGACTAGCAGTACCGAGGTCGCTCTCATTTTCAGCAAGCTCCAGCCTCGTCTTAGCGGCCTCAAGTTTCTCATTCTCATCATTAAGCTTTTCGATGAGGCCTTTTTCTTTTTGCCACTCAGTCTCGAGCTTACTTGCCTGCTCAGTGAGCGCTGTGATCTCTTTCTCAATTTCTGCTTTTCTGGTTTTTGCAGTCTCACTCTTATCCTTTTTGAGAGCGGTTTGTTCAATTTGTAGTTGCATAATTCGCCGGTTGAGCCGATCAAGTTCGATTGGCTTCGAATCGAGCTGCATCTTTAGTGCTGAAGTGGCCTCGTCAATCAGATCGACTGCTTTGTCTGGCAAAAACCGCTCCGTAATATACCGGTCGCTCAGACGCGCCGCTGCTATGATGGCATCGTCGAGAATTTTTACGCCATGATGCACCTCATATTTTTCCTGTAGTCCACGAAGTATCGCGACCGTATCATCAAAATCAGGCTCACCAACATAGACTGGCTGTAGCCGTCGTTCAAGCGCGGTGTCCTTCTCAATATACTGCCTATATTCGTTCAGTGTGGTAGCACCAATCAGGTGCAGCTTACCGCGCGCCATCATTGGCTTTAACATGTTAGCGGCATCAATGGCACCTTCGGCCTTACCGGCACCAACAATAGTATGAATCTCATCTATGAATAGAATAATTTCACCGCTCGCATCTTCAACTTCCTTCAGTACAGACTGTAGTCGCTCCTCAAACTGCCCCCGGAAACCAGCTCCCGCTAGAATACTACTTATTTCAAGGCCAATAAGCCGCTTATTCTTCAAGCTCTGTGGCACGTCGCCTTTAATTATACGCTGTGCGAGACCCTCGACGATAGCCGTCTTACCGACACCCGGCTCACCTATTAGGACAGGGTTGTTTTTACTCCGGCGAGACAGCACCTGCATACAGCGGCGAATTTCTTCGTCGCGGCCAATAACTGGATCTAGTTTGCCTTCGCGCGCGAGCGCCGTAAAATCTTGTCCAAATTGTTCAAGTGGTTTTTTACTACTCTCTTCAGGTTGCATAACATACCTCCTTTTGTATCAATTATAGTAAATTAGCACTCTAAGGGCAAGAGTGCTAATTTACTGCATCAAAAGGGCAACAGACGAACCGCGATCGCTTGCTACTTAACAGGGGTGAACTACATACCGACCACACAGTTGGCCGGTATTGTTCTATGTCCAGTTTGACTCCGCTTACAGGTCACGAACTCTTTAACAGCGGTAGAACGCTACAAATCGGACACGGGGTGTTTAGAATTGGATAGTAGCAATAATGAGCCGCGAGGGGGTCTAGCTATGAGCGATAAAGAGCAATTAAAGCGCGAATTTACAGACGACGAACGCCGTAGGCTAGTTGACTACTTTAGCTTACTAATTGAGATAGATCAACAAGAAAAAGAACGTTATGCAAAGCTCAAAGATTCACCCAAAGGATATACTATGGATGGCGAAGGTCGCCAGTGTGGACTATGTTTCAAATCCGTATATAGCGATATCTATGGATGGTTCGATAGATGGGGCTTTAAGTGCTACAATGTAACTAACCATAAACGCTACATTAGTAACGTCGGGTGGTACACTGCGGTAATCGTAGTATAATATATCCACTGACCAAAGGAAGCGCATGAGCAAAGGCCAAGACAAACGCAAAGAAAAGAAAAAGGAACGTAAAGCTAAGTAACCCATCATGCCGCCTGTAACGACGACAGAGCTTTCGCTTGATCACATCCGCACACTGGTAGACGCGCATATGCGCGCACTGTTTACTGAGCGGCGACGGCAAGCAGCCATGATACACGATTCTTACGCGGCATTTTGGGACCACATCGCCGAAGTGGCGGTGGCGGGCGGCAAACGCATCCGCCCCTATTTAACCATGGTGGGCAATGGCGGCTTCGACGAGCGCGTGCTGCCCGTAGCGCTTGCCCAGGAATTCATTCATATCGCCATGCTGGTGCACGATGATATCATCGACCAAGACACCATGCGCCATGGGGTGAAAAACCTGACCGGCCGCTACATCGATAACTACAGCCCTCACACCGACCCGGCCCGGGCGCATCACTATGCCAACAGTGCGGCGCTACTGGGAGGCGACAGCCTGATTTCGGAAGCCTACCGACTGATTGAAACCAGCGATTACCCGCACGACGTACGGCAAAAACTGAGCGACCAGTTGGCGACCTCTATCTTCGAAGTGATCGGGGGTGAGCTGCTGGATGTCGAAGCCGGATTTATTAGCGGCGCCCCCTACGACCCGCTAACAGTGTACCGCTACAAAACATCGAGCTACAGCTTCATCGGGCCCCTGCTTTCGGGCGCATACTGCGCAGGTGCCGACAACGATACCCTGGCCACGCTGGAACGATTCGCGACCAACATGGGCGTGGCGTTCCAAATACAAGACGACCTACTGGGTGTATTTGGCGACGAGCAACAAACTGGCAAATCGACCACCAGCGACCTGCGCGAGGGCAAACAAACCCTGCTGGTGCGCTATCACACCGAACTGATGACGCCCGATCAACACGAACGATTCACCTGGTTCGGTAGGCAAGACGCCACCGAAGAACAGCTGCAAGCCATAAAAGCCGATATGACTAGTTCGGGTGCTCGCCAAAAAACAATAGACCTGGCGGAATACTACTTTGCGGCCGCTCATACCAACCTGGCACAGCTACCGAGCGATGCACGCACCGCCGAACTCACCAGCCTGATTACCCAACTAGAGGGGCGGAATGTGTAATGGAGCTATACGCCAGAACCAGCTACGAACTTGCCGAGCGCCTCACCAAGCGCTATTCAACCTCTTTTTCACTCAGCAGCGGCCTGTTTGACCGTGCTATTCGCCACCATATATACGCCGTGTACGGCATGGTGCGCATTGCCGACGAAGTAGTCGATACGTACCGGGGTAACGACGCTGCCGAGCAGCTAGCAGCCCTAGAACGTGACGTGATGGCGGCAGTTGCTAATGGCTACTCCACAAACCCTATTTTGCATGCCTTTGCCCTGACCGCTCGGCAGTATGGCATAAATGAATCACTGATTCATCCGTTTTTTGAAAGCATGGCCACCGACCTGACGGCGACAACGTTCACTCAGCAAGAATACGCGCGCTACATTTACGGCTCGGCGGAAGTCGTGGGGCTGATGTGCCTGCGCGTGTTTGTATTGGGCGACGAAGCTAAGTACCAAGCGGCCATTAACAGCGCACAAAAGCTGGGCGCAGCCTACCAAAAGGTGAACTTTTTGCGTGATATGCAGGCAGATTACAACGAACTTGGTAGGGTATACTTCCCCAGCGTACAGTTCGAGGGCTTCGACGAAACCACCAAGCAATCAATTGTGGCAGACATCAAGCAGGACTTTGCCGTTGCCGACCGCGCCATTAACGACCTGCCTGCAAATTCCCGGGCCGCGGTGCGCGCCAGCTATTACTATTACTACGAGCTGCTAAAGCGTCTAAAAACAACTCCAGCCAGCACCTTGAAAACCCAGCGCATCCGCGTGCCAAACTGGCGCAAGCTGGCGCTGCTAGCGAAAGCAAAGTTGGGCGCATGAGTAAGCCACGAGCAATCATCATCGGTGCAGGCTACGCCGGCATGGCACTGGCCAACCTACTAGGCAAAGCCGGCTACCGCGTGGACGTGTACGAAAAAAACGCCGCCGCCGGGGGGCGCATTGCCGCAGTGTATAAGGACGGCTACGTGTTCGACCTGGGGCCATCGTGGTACCTAATGCCCGAAGTGTTTGAACAATACTACCAACTGTTTGGTGAATCAGCCGACACTCGGCTGGATCTAGTGCGGTTCACCCCCGGCTATAAAGTCTACTTCGAAAAGTACCCTACTCTGACGATTCAGGGCGATGTGGACGTCGACAAGCATACCTTTGAGATGATCGAACCAGGTGCGGGGCGCAAACTGGAACACTACGTTGCCCGCAGCACCCAGGCCTACGAACTGGCCGTGAAGCACTTTTTGTACAATAACTTTTTGCGCCTGCGCGACGTGTTTGCGCTGCCGGTGATTATGAATGCGCCGCGCATGCTGGCGCTGGTGTTTACCAACCTAGACCGCCATGTCGGCCGCGTTTTCCGCGACATTCGCCTAAAGCAGCTCCTGGAGTACCACATGGTGTTCCTGGGGAGTTCACCGTTCCAAGCGCCCGCCATTTATACCCTGATGAGCCATTTGGACTACCGAAGTGGCGTGTATTACCCGCGGCGCGGCATGCTGTCCCTCGTTGATGATATGCAGGCACTAGGCACAGCCTACGACGTGGAGTATCACTACAATTCACCGATTCAGCAAATACTGGTCGAAGATGACAAAGCAGTCGGCGTGCGACTACCTGATGGCTCCGATGTACGCGCTGATATAGTCGTGTCGAATGCCGATATGCACCATACCGAAACCGCGCTGCTCGCGCCAGAGCACCAAAGCTTCCCCGCCAGCTACTGGTCCAAACGCCAGCCAGGGCCAGGCGCGCTGCTGGTATCGCTCGGCGTGGAGGGTGCGCTGCCCGACCTGATGCACCACAACCTGTATTTTGTCGACAATTGGCGCGAGAACTTCGAATCTATATACGTCGACAAAAAAGTACCTGAAAATGCGTCTATCTATGTGTGTAACCCAACCAAAACCGACCCAAGCCTCGCGCCGGAAGGTCACGAAAACCTGTTCATCCTGATGCCACTGCCGGCAGGTGTTGCCCTGAGTAACGATGAGCAATCGCAGCTGGCCGACCGCGCCATCGAGTTATTCGCCCGCGCCATCGATGTGCCAGACCTCGCCCAGCGCATTACGACACGGCATACATTCGGCCCGCGCGACTTTGGCGATACATTCAATGCCTGGCAATACAATGCCTTTGGCGGGGAGTCACACTTATTATTCCAGAGCATCGTCTTCCGCTCATCCAACCAAAGTCGCAAAGTCAAAAACCTGTACTACGTAGGGGCGGGCACCGTGCCGGGCATTGGGCTACCGATGTGCCTGATCGGCGCGCAGCTCACCTACAAAAAGATCACCGGCAACCGCAAGGCCGGCCCACTAGCAGAAAGTGATTTATTATGAACCTCGCCTACCTAGCGGCCATTTTGTTCAGTACTTTTGGCATGGTAATGCTCGACAAACGCTTTGCCCTGGCGTTGTTCCACGACGCGCGCCGAACCATCATCGCCATTGCCATTGGCGTGGCAGTGTTCATTGCCTGGGATATACTGGGCATCAGCATGGGAATATTCTTTAGCGGTAGCTCACCCTACACCACGGGGCTGTTCCTGGCGCCCGAATTCCCCGTTGAAGAACTATTCTTCCTGACCTTCCTGTGCTATTTCACCCTCATCATCTACCGATTATTGGAGCAACAATGGCCACGTACTTAGTGCTCAACATAGTCGTACTGCTAGCAGTGATGGGCGTACTAAAACTGCGCGGTGCCTTGGCGTGGAACCGCGCCACGACCATTACTCTCGTCGTGCTGCTGGCCACAACGGCAATCTTTGACTCGCTGATTGTGGCAATGGGCATTGTGCAGTACGACGCAGCGCAAATACTCGGCGTGACGGTTGGCGCCGCGCCGGTCGAAGACTTCTTTTACGCTGCCCTCGCCGCTCTACTCATACCCGCCACATGGAACGCATTAAAGAAAGGGAAGTCCCAGTGAATAAACTGAAAATTCTGTTCAACACCTCACGCCCAATATCGTGGGTGAATACCGCCTATCCGTTCGCGCTAGGCTACCTAATGATGGGTGGCGTGTTTGACTGGCGACTGGTCATCGGCACGCTATTTTTCCTAGTCCCCTACAACCTGACGATGTATGGCATCAATGATGTGTTTGACTACGAGTCCGACATTCGCAACCCGCGCAAAGGTGGCATCGAAGGCGCCGTGACCGCCAAAAAGTACCACCCACTCATCATTTGGGCATCGGTACTACTGAGCGCGCCGTTCGTAATTGCCCTGTTGCTGACTGGGTCCGGCCTGAGCGCACCTACCCTGGCTGTGGTGCTGTTCTTTGTGATAGCCTACAGCGCCAAAGGGTTACGATTCAAAGAAGTCCCGCTGCTCGATTCCGTTACGTCCAGCATCCACTTTGTCGGCCCACTGGTGTACGCCTACTCGCTAGTTGGCGCCACGCCAGCCGGTTGGGTCGCCGCGATAGCCTTCTTTGCCTGGGGTGTTGCCAGCCAGGCCTTCGGTGCCGTGCAAGACATCGTGCCCGACAGGCAGGCGAATATTCGCTCGATTGCTACCATTTTGGGAGCAGCCTGGACGACCCGCTTCGCGGCTATTATGTACCTTTTCGCCGTCGTACTCGTAGCATTGCTTGGCGGGTTCGCGCTCGTTGTGGCAGCCGCAGGCCTGGCCTACATCGCCAATGTGGCGCCATTTTTGCACATCAAAGACACTCAGGCAAACCTGGCACGAGCAGGCTGGAAACGCTTTTTGTGGATTAATTACGTCACCGGTGCGGTCGTGACCATCACCTGCGTCGCTGCCATAGCCTTGTAGCGTTAGCAACTTAGCCTACATATGCGGTAATTACTAGCATTATGCCTACATGACTCGAAGCAATCATTGTTCTCGTTGCCGTGCTCATACTAGCGCGGGTGGTCAAGCGTGGCACAAAACTACTGCAACGATACTTCATACCAAGCGCACTTGTTGGTGGACTTGGCGCGCTCCGCTAATCATCTGTGACTGCCCGTTAATAAGCACGAACAGTCCGCAAATGGGACCAGCTTGTTATTCAAATCTAGACCTTCTCATAATAGCATAAAGCCCCTGTTGAGATGTGGGCGTGACAACATAAAGAGCCTCTCGGTCAAGGAACAAGGTCAGCATTTCGGCTGTCCAGTCGCCCTAGGAAAAACCAGTCAATTTCAGGACTAAACATCAGGGGTAAATACGAAAAAACCACCCTTTCGGACGGTCCTATCGGTTTTGTACCTTTTGGTAACAAATGGTACTTTTGTCTGACTCAAGGGGTAAATCTGACTTTTGGTCAGGGAACCCGGTCTGGGTATTTACCTGCTGAGTCTGGCTCTCTACGATAGAGCAAGTTATAACCACAATTAAGATGGATTGCGTGTACTAAACTTCGTCGGCTAATACTTCTTCGATAGGGCCGTATGTATCTTCGAATTCTTGACGACCGATAATGTAGCGGTCAGATCCAACTTCATTAGGATTATCAGGATCGAATACCGTAGCTATCTTGCAGTCTGGTCCACCATACTGGAGTTCACCCCACGGGGCCATGATCTGAATGTCTTGTCCCGTAGGATTGTCGACCGCGCGCGCCATTCCCTTTGCGCGATATACACCTTCTTCAACAGTAGTGTCGTATCGCTTTTCGAACTTTTCCCGTTCGATTGCGTATTTTTCACCACCAGGGTTCGTAACGATGACTTCTCCAGCAGGAACTGTACGAGAAGTTTCTACTGTACCGTCAGCTAAAACGGTATCAAGTTGCTCATCTTCCGTAAGGATCCTAGCTTCAACCATTCCCTTCTTGGCATATACAGGGGCTTCTGCAAGTTTTTCGGTCCACTCCTCAGTAGAGAGATCGAGTTCGAGTTTCTGTAGGTTTTGCTCTGGGCTTGTTTGTATTTTTAGTTCAGACATACTTATATATTAGCATAAGTTTTATTATTTGTCAATATAGTTATACGACAAAGCAAAAACACTCTGCTTTCGCAAAGTGCTTATGCTTGGCTCCGGCGGCTGGATTATTCAAGATATACCATCGTCGCGTTCGGAAAAGTAAACTTTCCCGCTCTGCTCCTCGTTATCGAACCGCGACCAAGCGCGAAACAAGTTCGCGCGGTCCCTGGCTCAAACCCCAAGCAACCCAAAAGACAATAGAAAAACTCCCAAACCTTGCAGGTCTGAGAGTTTTTCTATGGCTCCGGCGGCTGGATTCGAACCAGCGACCTCGATGTTAACAGCATCTTGCGCTACCGCTGCGCCACGCCGGAATACAAGGTGTATTATACCGTCCTAGAGGCTGGGCGTCAAGGTGTTCTTAAGTGGAAAATGGTAACTCTAAAATCCCGCCCCAATCTATCCGCATCCGTGTGGCGCCACAACTAAGCCGCCGACCAACTCTCTACCCGTTCCTCAAAGCCTCAATCTGCTTCGTCAACTCCGCAATATTCGCCCAGCTTGATCCATCGGTCAAAATCACCAACACATACGCGCCGCTTGGGCTATACACTATAGCTGCATCATGAAGCAGTCCATCCAAGAATCCCACTTTATTCGCTACTGCAACGCCCGGTACGCCCGCCGGCACGCCTTTTCGGTACACATTACGCTTCAGTGCGTTAATCAGTCTATCCCTACTAGCCTGCTGCGAAAGGAGCTGCCCAGAATACAGCGCACCCATAAACACGGCTTCATCGCGTGCGGTAGACTTAATGCCATTACTACCCATAAATGACGTACTCGTTGCGCCAAGCGCCTTGGCCTCATTTGTCACGGCGCTAAAGCCAGCTTTTCTAAGCATTGCCTCCGCGCAGGGGTTGTCGGATTTCACAATCGTATCATCAATACACTGCGCCAAATCACGTCCACCACTTATCTGGTCACTGTACTTCCAGCTACCGTTCTCTACGCGCAGCAGCGCGCTGTACACTACAAACAACTTATACGTACTTGCGGTAGTAAACTGCGCCCCAGCATTATATTCTGCACGGCGCTTCTGGCCACTCAGCTCAACCATACTCACGCCATACGTGCCCGAGTGCGATTCAGCAAAGTTCTTCATAAGCGCAGAAAGGCCCGCGTCAGTTGGGCTATAACTACGGTTGTATTTCACAGTTGGCGCCACAGGTTTCACAGCCACAACCGTCACATCACCCTTGCCCCGTAGCTGTTCAATCAGCCCGGCACGGGTTGTATCAGTATCAAGCGCCTGCCCACTTACCCCTACAGAGCGTGAGAGTTCCGTGAAGTCACGAGTTGTCACTGTTGTCACGCCTGGTGCTATGGCCAGTTGCTTTCCATACTTTTCGTTCAGCCAAGCCGTAGACTTCTCGGCATCTAGTCCCACCTGCAGCGCACCTTCTTCTACAGCATACTGGAGCCACTCATACAGAGCATCCTTTGGTACGGCCTCCTTCTTATCGCCCACTTGAACCGCCACGCCGCCATTAATCAACCCTTCAATCCGCGTCTTTTCCTTCTCCGCTATTTCATCAGAAACAGCCGGGAGTTCTGTTGTACCGTTCACAACAATCTTCTTTGGCGAAAGGCTCACTGCCACCTTCTCTAAGGCAGGGTGCAACTCATCATAATCACACACGCCACCACTGATAGCATTCACTACCCTCAAAGCGCCATCCCTCACTTCCAGCCCAGCATTCACCGGGCTCAGCGTACAGTCCGCTCCAAAATGATCCGCAAAGTACGCATCTAATTGCTTTGCATCACGGCTCACCTTCTCTTCGCCCGACTGGTCAATCAGCCCGTACCAAAGCAGGGAAGTCGGGATAATTCGCATATACCAAGGGTAGTCATGCGCGGCAATCCGTTCCGTATTATCAATCTTCACGCCCAACTCTTTATAGCTCGGCTTCACCTTTACATCACTGTCGCTTGAGAAGTAGATCGGCACCGCAGCCTTTACGTACGCTGCATCCAGCACCTTCACCGCCGCCTTCTTTTCCATCCCGCCAACAGCAATAGTGTTCACCTTCGCAAACGGCACCACCTTGTCTGTAGGATAAAAGAATTGAAACGCCACCACACCCACTACCATGAGCACACCTACTGTAATAGCAATCTTCTTCGGCGTGCTCAGCGCCTTATGATGCACCTTTCGCGCAAAGCGTGCGCCTTTTTCTTTATGCGCTCCATAGGCATTTTTATAACTCTGTTTTATCATCCGTTTACCACCTGTCCTAACTTAGCGCGGACCGCTTCATAGGCGCCGTCAAAGCCAAGTACCTTCAAAGCGCCAATCAGCACGTATAGCTCATCCAGCACCTGCGAATCCTTTGAATCCCCGTACTGTGTAAACCGCGCCTCAATAGCCTCAACCAGCCACTTTTCCTTTGCACCCCCGGGCGCAGCAACACGTGCAGTAGATCCGCTATACTGCGAGCTCACCACCTCTAAGGACCGCGCAGAATGGTCGCTCTTGCGCAGATATCCCTTTGAAATCAACCCGTCTATATGTACCGCAACCGTTGAAACGGACTTATAATCCAGTGCGCGCATAATTTCACGGTAGCTTGGGCCGTAGCCGTGCTCTTTAATAAACCTATCTACGTACTCTAGGAGTTCTTTTTGGCGCTTGGTTGACCTATCAGACATTGCGCCCCCGTTTCTTTGGCGCCTTCATATTCCAACTCAGCGCAATTGCCATAGCCGCCAGCGACCACCACACAATAGACACCGTATCATCCACCCATACCGGCTGAATCAGCCCAATAACACTGAGGCCAATTCCTGAAGCAAATACCCCCAGACTCAGCCAGTGCTTGCGCGTCTGCCACAAGCGCCGATGCACCATCACTAAAATCGCCATAAACAGCGCCAGACCTATCCAGCCTGTTTCATGTGCAACAAATAAATACTGGTTCTCAATCACAATCGGATTCTCAGTATGCAAAGAAGCAGACCCTGTACTTCCAATCCCCGCACCCAGTGGCTGCATTGCCATCCGCTGCAATCCAACCTCCAACGATTCAGCATGCTGGTCATTCGAATTCACCACGCCACCCTCAGCCGGATCCTCATGAAGAATCACATGTGATACAAAGCTTGTATCACGCGCCGCAACTAAGCTCCCCGCCAATACCAGCACGGCAATACCTATCACCAACCAAGCGCTCTTCGTTATCTTCCCACCATATGCCACCATCAGCACCAGCCCCATAGCAATCACTGCTCCCAGCGCCGCACTCCGCGAATAGGTCGCCCAGAGCACTACCGCAGAAGCGATTCCCGCCACCAAGATAAGCTGCACCCAGCTCTTACGAAGCCGCTTCGTACTCTGAAGCCACGCCGCCAACAGCACCGCCAGCACAATAACAATATATGCGCCCAATGGATTCGGACCGCGAAGCGTACTATTAATGCGCACAAAGTCAGTATTCTGGTCTACCGTCAGAAACGGCATAATCGTCGCCTCACCGTAGCCAATATATTTCAAAATATCATGCGGCAACACCGTCACCTGAAGCGCCGCAAAGACCACTACAATCAGCGCACCGCCCGCAACCGCACTCAGAAACAGCGGCACAACCTTTGGATACAACCGCACTGCTCCATATACCAACGCAAACACAAAGAAGTAGCGCAGATTAATAAGAATCCCAGCCAAGGTTGCCTCAACCCCCGTACTGAAGGCGGGGATAAGCGCGATATTTACCGCCGCAAACCCAGCAATATACAGAAACAGCTTAGAACGGTACACCCCCCATTGCTTTTTTGTTGTTAAAATAACTACAAGAAGAAGGCCCGCAACCCCAAGAAGGATTTCCTTCCACGATTTAATAAAGAGCGCCTGTTCAGACCAAAGCGTGCCAAAGCCTACAGAAAGTGGCGCATGCAGTGCAATACCAAAAAGAACACCCGCTAAAAGCCATACATATGCTTTTTCAAACCAGGACGTTTTTGTATCACTCCAACACAGTACATTGCGTACCTTTCCCATACCTCTAGTGTACCGCAAAATGGTATATACTACATACTATGAACCGCCGAAACTCAAGAACGCACAACCTGACGCTTATCCTGATAGATACACTTGTTTTAATTGGCGCCTTTGTCCTTGCCTACGTTGCGCGCGTTCAATATGACCCACGCCCGCTGCTGCATAATATCTACGCCTATGATTACCTCTTCGTCTTCCTTCTTATTGTGCCGTTCTGGATTGGTATCTTCGCGCTTATTGGCCTATACCAATCAAAAACTTACAACCGCCGCCTCTTAGAGTGGAGCAAAATTGCCATCGGCTCCTTCCTGGGTGTCTTGCTTATTATTGGATGGGAATACGCCAGCGATAAAGAACTGTTCCCTGCCCGCCTTGTAGCGGTGTACGCCCTCTTTGCATCGTTCTTCCTTATTGTGCTTGAAAGGGAAGTCATGCGCATTATTCGAACCCTCAGCTTCCGCTACGGCAAGGGTGTGCAGCGCGTCCTCGTTATTGGCTCGTCTGAAGTTACAAAAGACCTTGCCCATAATCTTTCGGACACAAAGCATAGTGGCTACCGCGTTGTTGCCGTTGCAGGGGCGAAGAAATTCTTCCCAGAAGGTACTGATGCGCTCCACTTCTCTACGCCAGAAGCCGCCCTTAAGCAGCTTGAAACCCTTAATATTACTGCCATTATGCAGACCGAGCTATACGAGAACGCCGAACGCAACCAGCGCATCCTCTCAGAAGCACAGCATCGCCACATTGAATATAGTTTCATCCCCGGTGAATCAGAGTTCTATTCAGGCAAAAACATCATCGATATCTTTGCCGGCTACCCTATGATCACCGTCTACCAGACACCACTAGTTGGCTGGGGTGCAATTGTAAAACGCGTCTTCGATTTCTTCGCCAGCCTCCTGCTTGTCATCATTCTCTCCCCTGTATTCGCTATTCTCTACCTCATTAAAAAGATTGCCGACCCAGGGCCAGCCTTCTACATCAGTAAGCGCCTCAGCCGATTCTCTCAGCCAATCGGCCTGATTAAGTTCCGTAGCATGGGTGCGCAATACGGCGCTAAAGATGCCTCAGAAGAATTCCGTGAAATGGGTAGGGAAGACCTGGCACTGGAATATGAAAAGAACCGTAAGGTTGAAAACGATCCACGCATCACAAAGTTTGGAAACTGGCTGCGCGCAACCTCACTTGATGAACTCCCGCAGTTTATCAACGTCTTAAAAGGCGAACTCAGCCTTGTTGGACCACGCCCTATCCTTCCGCAGGAAATGAAGCTTGCAAAGGGCCGCACATCTCTGCTCCATAGCGTAAAATCAGGTGTTACTGGCCTCTGGCAGGTGTCTGGGCGCAGTGAACTCAGCTTCAACGACCGCATTGAGCTTGAGCTCTTCTACGCACAGAACTGGTCATTCTGGCTTGATATTAAAATTCTCTTTAAAACCGTCTGGGTTGTTCTCAGGAAAAAAGGAGCTAAATAACCATGCCGAATGTTAAAAAACCTAAGGTAGCAATTGTCCATGACTGGCTCACTAACATGGGTGGCGCCGAACCACTTGTCCTAGAGATTCACAAACTCTTCCCTGACGCGCCTATCTATACATCCGTCTATGACACAGAGAAGATGCAGGCTTTTAGCCACATAGATGTGCGCACTACGTACCTTCAAGAGAAGCTTCCAAAAGCCCTCCGTTACAAACATGTCCTTTGGCCAGTCATGCGTGCCAAAGCGTTCAGAACATTAGATCTTTCCGAATTCGACATCATCATCTCCAGCTCTAGCGCCGAAGCAAAGTCTGTGCGTAAATCACGCCCAGGCCAAGTACACATCGCCTACGTTCACACTCCGCCGCGCTACTACTGGAGTCACTACGAAGAATTTAGGAAAGAATTTAACTTTGGACCACTCACGCCAGTCATTCGCCCATTCATCCCGTTCTTTGTAAAAAAGATGCGTAAACTTGACCTTGAATCCAGCAAGGACATTGACGTGTTCATTGGCAACTCCACCGTCACACAGCAACGCATTAAAGAATACTACGGCAAGCCAGCGACCGTTATTCACCCACCAGTAGAAATAGATAAGTTCACCCCACCGCCAACAGGCGAGCGTGAAGGTCTTGTCCTTTGGGGGCGCCACGTCCCGTATAAGCGCTTTGACCTTGCTATTCAAGCCTGCAACGAGCTTGGCGTGCCGCTTACCGTCATTGGCCAAGGCCCCGACACAGAGCGCCTCAAAAGCCTTGCTGGACCAACTATTACCTTCGCCGGGCGCGTCAGTGACGAAGAGCTTGTGCGCCTTTCGCACACCCACAAGGCATTTCTTTTCCCGAACGAAGAAGACTTCGGTATCTCTGCCGTTGAAGCACTAGCCGCTGGCCTTCCTGTTATTGCCTATAAAAAGGGTGGTGCGCTAGACATCGTCCAGGACGGCGAGACTGGCGTATTCTTTGAAAACCAGACCGTTGAAGAGCTTGCCGCCGCTATAGAAAAATGCGACCAGCTCATCAAAGATGGTGCCTTCCGCGCCTCTACCCTTCACCGTAAATCAAAGCGCTTTGATAAGGGATTTTTTGCAACAAAGATGCGTAAGATTGTTGAAGACAATACACCGCAAAAATGAACCGCCTAAAAAGCTTCCTTAAAACAGACGTCGGTATAGCCGTTGGCTTGACTCTCTTATGGAAGATACTCCTCCTTACTATTGGCGTCATATTTGATAGTATTCAAGGTGGCGCTTTATCTTTTCTTGACCACACGATGCGCTGGGATTCTGGGTGGTATCTCACTATCATCTCTGACCTATATGCAACGAGCCCTGCATCAGCAGCTTTCTACCCCCTCTTTCCTCTCTTGGTGAGCGGCCTACATGAGTTGTCTTTTGGATTAATTCCAGTTGAGGTGTCTGGGCAGCTTATCAACACCGCCGCGGTGATTGCGCTCATTACTGCACTATTAAAACTAGCCCGTACCTTTAAGCCAGTACTAAACCCGGCCATCCTTATCACACTTGTCCTCTGTGCTCCCGCCGCCTTCTTCCTCCATGCGTTCTACGGCGATGCATTATTCTTCGCACTCACCAGCTGGGCGTACCTTCTTGCTCGCCAAAAGAAATGGATGTGGATGGGAATACTCCTTGCCCTCCTTACTGCTTCACGACTTCCGGGCCTACTTGTAGTTGGACTCTGTGGACTTGAATTCCTCAGAGCGCATCAGTGGAGTATAAAATCAGCCTTAAATAAAAACTTCTTATGGTTCTTCCTTGCACCGGTTGGATTCTTATTCTACGGCACCCTTCTCTTCTTTAGAAACGGGGACTTTCTAGGAATGTTTCACGCCTATAAAGCTACGAGCGATTGGATTTACCAAGTCTTCAATCTAAATATCCTAGAAACGCTCGCTCGCCAGTGCTACCAATTCCTCAGGGTGCTTATTGGAGAAAGGCCCTTGGATATTGGATTTATCGTTAATATTGCACTGCCGCTCATACTCATAGCAGCGCTCATCACGGGCTCAGTATACCTCCTGAAAAAAGGGAAGGAGTATATACCGCTTGGGATATACGGACTCGTCTCCGTTGTTATGTTTACACTCAATAGCAACATCGTCTCAGTCCACCGCTACATCCTGAGTGTTTTAACCTTGTACGTCGCCCTTGCGCTACTCCTGCATCACAAAGGCAAGGCCCGCCCAGTACTCCTCACGCTCCTTCTTTTATGTAGCGTAGCCACGCAGCTCTGGCTCTACTGGCTCTTCATAGACTCCACCTTTGCGGGCTAGGTAGGCGTAAGTGGTATACTAAAAAGTACTGATATATATAATTCCCTACAGGAGATCCGATGCTTGACGACCTAAACGTACTTACTCAAAAAGATAGCGAAAAAACACTTGATTCTAGTGTAATGCAACCAGAACAACTCTCTATGGATGTGACCATTACACACCCAGTCACTGAGAAGCGCGCTGTAAAGAATATTGTCTTTGTTGGCATGGGTGGATCTGCTCTTGCGCCAGAGTTTGTGCAGTCATGGCTCGGCGATGACATCAAACTTCCTATTGAGATTGTAAAAACCTACACGCTCCCCTCATACGTCAATGAAGACACGCTTGTATTCTTCGCTAGCTGCTCAGGCAATACAGAAGAAGTGCTTGAGGCACTTGATGCATCTGAAGCAACTGGCGCACAGCGTGCAATCATCGTTGGTGGCGGTACCCTCCTAGAGCGCGCAAATGAGCTTGGTATCAGCCACGTCCAACTCCCACCTATCAAGATTCAACCACGCATGCTTACCTTTATTCAGGTACGTGCTATTCTTTCACTCCTTGATGACTTCGGTGTTATGAGCAGTGAAAAATACCTTGCAGAAATGGCTGATACGCAGGAATGGCTTGCTACGACTTCCGCAAAATGGGCAAAAGAAGTGCCAACCAGTGAAAACTACGCAAAGCAGATTGCTGAGCTTGCAGTAGGTAAGACTCCAGAGTTCATGGGTGGATTTATTTTCCGCTTCATTGCCTACAAATGGAAGATTAGCTGGAATGAAAACGCAAAGAACGTCGCCTTCTGGAGCTACTACCCAGAATTTAACCATAATGAATTCATTGGCTGGACATCGCACCCGGTAGAAAAGCCGTACGCAATCTTTGACCTTGCAAGCACGCTTGAACACCCACGCATCCAGAAGCGCTTTGAAGTCAGCAACCGCCTGCTTTCAGGCCATCGCCCTGCACCGCACACTATCGAACTTCAAGGTGACAGCGTTCTTCAGCAGCTTTGCTGGGGTCACCTTCTTGCAGACTTTGCAAGTATTTACACCGGTGTCCTTAACGGCGTCGACCCAGGACCAGTTCCACTTATTACCAAGCTCAAGCAAGACCTCAATAGCTAAAAAGCGGGTCTCTGGTATAATCAGTCCTATATGACACAGCCTATTTCCGAAGATCGATCTCATAATTACGCGGTTATTGTTGCAGGAGGGTCGGGCACACGACTCTGGCCACTCAGCCGCAAAAGCCTCCCAAAGCAAATGCAAAAGTTTGTAGGTGACAAGACGCTCATTGATGAAACAGTTGAGCGCCTTGGCTCCTCTGTACCAAAAGAGAATATCTACATCTCTACAACCAGCGCTTATGCAGAGCAGATCAAGGAACTTCTTCCTGAAATTAGCGAGGAAAATATCATTATAGAGCCTATTGCACGCGGGACAACCGTTGCCTTTTCACTCTTCTCACAAGTGATTCACGCTCGTGACCCAGAGGCGATTATCTTTACCCTTGCCTCAGACCACAGTGTGACCGGTGTTGAATCTTTCCGGCAGGCGCTTGATGACACCTTTACGTTCATTAAGTCAAACGAAAAGCACATTGCACTCCTAGGAATCAAACCAACATACCCAGACAGTGGCCTTGGTTATATTAAGGTTGATGCACGCATTAACGACACGCCACCGGCATACTCAGTAGAGAAGTTTATTGAAAAGCCATCCATTGAAGTGGCGCAAAAATACCTTGAAACCAATGAATACTATTGGAACGCTGCCTACTACTGCTTTAAGGCAGCAACGCTGATTGAAGCATACAGAGAAGCAGATGCAGATCTCACCGACCGTGTGGCTGATTACCTACAGAGCGGCAACATTGATGATTTCATGAAGGCCCCTGAAAAGGCTCATGAGATTGAAACAATCAACGCCAGCCACTACCCGCTTGCAGTTATTCCTGCAGCGTTTAGCTGGAGCGATATCGGTAACTGGAGCGCGCTTCACGACCTCCTCTCTGGTATGGGCGAAGACCCTACAGCAGTGGCATCGAAGGGGCTTCACATTGACCTTGGCAGTAAAGACAGCCTTGTCATGTCAGAGGACGAGTCAAAACTTATTGCTACAATTGGCCTTAAAGACATCATCATTGTAAATACTGATGACGCACTTCTTGTTATGGATAAGCACCATAGTCAGGATATAAAACAGCTACTACAAAACATTAAAGATCGTAACCTCGATACATACCTATAGGAGATAGTTTTATGCAAGCACCAACGTATTTGACCGAGCAGGCAGTTGAAAAGCTGAAAAACGCATCACAGAAAATCGTACACATCGTACTCATTGGAACAAAGCCAGATATTATCAAGCAGGCGCCTCTTTATCAGGAGCTTCAGCGCCGCGGCGAACTTGTCCTTCTTTGCCACACAGGGCAACACTACGACCACCGCTACAGTGGTGGTATGGAAGAGGAATTTGGCCTCACTGTTGACGCTCGTCTTGGTATTGACGGCTCACTTCACCAGAAGATCGCTCAGATGATTGAGCGCTTTGGTGACATTCTTGGCTACCTCATTGCAGAAGGTAAGACACCTATCCCCTACATCCACGGCGACACCGGAACCGCTATGGCTATTGGCGTAAGCTCATACATGCACCGCGTTGCTTGTGCGCACGTAGAGGCGGGAATTCGTACCCTGACACCAAAAGCAGAAGTATACAAGAAGTTTTACGAAGACTTCAAAAACGGTACCTTCAACTGGAATGAATACTACCAGGCACAGCAAGTACGCGACAATCTTGAGCTTGGAAGCATGGAGCCATTCCCTGAGCAGTTTAATACGCGCGTTGCTGAGCCTGCAACAGGCTACCACGCAGCGCCGGTTGAAATCACTCGTGACTTTATGCTTTCAGAAGGATTCCTTGATGAGAACATCGAAGTTGTTGGTAATACCGTTGCCGATGCAACCTTCCAGGCTATTGCAGAATCTGAGCAATCAACCATCTTTGAAACCTACCCACAGCTAGAAAATGGCAAGTTTATACGCTACTGTATTCACCGCCGTGAAAACACACAGGATAAAAACCGCTTCACCATTCTTATTGATGCAATGGAAAAGCTCGTCCGCGGCGGCGAAAGTGTTCTGTTTATTTCGCTCTTTGGTACAGAGACTGCTATTGATGAGTTTGGTCTTCGCGACAAGATCAACGCACTTGTAGAAGAGTTCTCAGAAACATTCATCTACTCTGACGTGTGGCCATACTACCGCGATGTAATTGCAGCAATGCGCAAGTGTGCAGCTGTAGCAACTGACTCTGGAAGCATGCAGGAAGAAATGAATGTCCTTGGCGTCCCGTGTGTCACCCTTCGCTTCGGCACCGACCGTGGTGAATCTATCCTTGCAGGAAGTAACATCCAGGCACCACCAATTGATAGCGACTTCGTAGTAGAAATCATCCGCGGCGCTATGAACAACCAAGAAATGGCATCTGTTGGAAATATCTACGGAGAAGACGTGTCACGTAAGATTGTTGACGGCGTTCTTGCCCGCGCAACAGAAGAAGATGGCCTCTTCAAGGCTGAAGAAGAACGCCTCAAGATAGCTGTATAGGCTATACAAACATTAAAAAAGACTGCCGCATATGGCAGTCTTTTTTAATTATAGAAAGTCTTAACTCTGTGAGTCTCGGACTGCATCAATAGGGAACGTAACTGAACTTGAGGTTGGCGCCGTAAGAAGCGAACCATCCTTACCCATTCGTGTAATCGCAGTCTTCACATCTGCCGCTGTATCTGCCGCACCACCCTTTACAATCTCTATTGTAGCAGTCTCAAACGTACCGTATGACCCGTTAACAATCGCTACCACAACACCACGAAGTGCTGTTGCAGAGATAGGTGATTCATCTACTTCAACAGTAACAATAACGTGCTTTGCGTCACTTGGTGAAGCAGCAACCTTCGCAGAACTCACGCCGTAAGCCTTGGATGCCATACTCTGCACAAGGTTTACCCCAAATGATGAGCCACCTCCTGCTGAATCTCCAACCGTACCCTCACTAGCTGAAGACTCAGATGACCCTCCAGTTGCACTTTGCCCTGTAGTCGTACCTGAATCGCGTGTAGACATATAGAAAACGACTCCACCAGCGATAAGCAGTGCGGCTACTCCAGCTGCAATTCCTATAATAATGCCCTTATTCGCCTTCTTCGGTTGCATCACTGGCTGCTGCATAGGCTGCTGAGGAACTCCCTGCATAGGCTGCTGGGGTTGCGGCTGCGCAAACTGTGGTGCAGCTGGTTGAGTTGGCTGAACCGGCTGAGCTGACTGCTCTGGAGTAAACTGCGGCGCTGGCGCCGAAACAGGCTGCGGTTGCGACTGCTGACCAAACTGCGGCTGTGACTGTGGTTCTGGCGGCGTTACCGGCTCGCCTTGTGGAACTTGATTTGGGTTAAATGGATCATTCTGCATATACCTCTAGTATACCATGAGCAGAATCGTCAAAATTACTTGATAAGCGCCAAAATCGTCTCTAGACGAGCAGCCGTATCTTCCCATTCACTCACTTCAAGCGAATCAATTCCCATTGCCTTTACCGGGTAGTCATTACCGCCCTCTTTCATACTGTCGCCAAAGTACAGGATGTCATCACGGCTAATATCAAGAATATCGATAAGCCGCTGCATACCGTATGCCTTATCTATATTCGGCTTCGTCACGTCAATTGACGTTGTTCCACACGCACGCACCTCAAACTCAGGTAGGCTTTTTGCCACCAGGTCACGGAGTTCGTACTTCTTGGTGTTTTCAGGATCCCAGGCATACTTATCTTCTGGCTTTGCATTCTGCCCAAGCGCAGAGAAAGTCACCTGACTCAAACGGTCTTCAATAATATCACCGGCAGGAGAGACCTCCCAGTAACCAAGTTCGCGTGCACCCGCTTCAAGCGCATCGCTAATCTTCTTTTTCTCTTCAGCCGTCAGATCTTCGGCGTACTGAACCTGCCACTCCTTAGCAACTTCATTAAAACGGTAGTACCGTGAGCCACAGGTAGGCATGAGGTGAAGGCGGCGGAGTTGCATTGCGCTAAAATCAGCACGCTCTACCACCTGTTTTTGAAACTGTTCAAACCGAGCCCCAGAAATAATACAAACATCGAAATGCTCAAGGAGGTGTCCCAGCGCCTCGGCCATTCGGTCACTCAGCGGTGATTTTGATACTGCAAGGGTGTCATCTAAGTCAAATGCGAGGAGTTTTTTCATACTTTTAGTATATCACTCCTACTCTACCGTGACACTCTTCGCAAGATTACGCGGCTGATCAACATCGCTGCCCTTTAAAACCGCGATGTAATACGCAAGGAGCTGTGAGACAACATTAAAGACAAGCGGCGTTAATATCTCAAGCTTCGTATTTACACGAATCACCGCCTCGGCAGCAATACGCTTTGACGTATCTGTAATAACAACCGCATGAGCGCCACGCGCATTCATCTCTATCAGGCCGCTCTGAGACTTTTCATAAAGCCAGTTATCCTGAAGGTAACATACCTCAAAGAACCGATCGTCTATAAGGGCAATCGGACCATGCTTCAGCTCTCCTGCAGCATATCCCTCCGCATGAACGTAACTCACTTCCTTGAGCTTCAACGCCCCTTCAAGCGCAATTGGGAATAAAGCATCTCTACCGACAAATAGCGCATGGTCGTACGTCTTGTATGCATCAGCAACAGCCTTAACCTCTTTTACATGCTTCTCAAGCACTTTCTCAATCTCACCCGGAAGCAATTCAAGCTCACGAACATATTCACCTACCAACTTTGTACTCACGCCTTTTGATTGTGCCAACATAAGCCCAAAAATAACAATCGCGGCAACTTGCGACGTGAATGCCTTCGTACTTGCCACGCTAATCTCAGCACCTACGTGCACATAGACACCACCATCAACTTCACGCGCAATGCTACTTCCCACTGCATTCACGACACCAAGCGTCCGCACGCCACGACGCTTCAACTCCTGCAGACATGCGAGTGTATCCGCCGTCTCTCCACTCTGACTCACAATCAACGCAACCGTATTCTTTGGCACCGCAAAAGAACGATACCGCAGCTCACTCGCAATATGTGAACTAAAAACGACATCGCCCAGAAGTTGCTCAACCAAGTAGCTTGCCTCCAGCCCCGCATAGTACGCCGTACCGCAACCAACGATCATAACATGCTCAACTTCACGTAGCTCTTCATTAGTCATGTTTAAACCACCAAGATTTGCAAAGTTATTTTTTGCATCAATCCTTCCGCCTAAAGTACTCCGTAGACTTTCTGGTTGTTCAAATATCTCCTTGAGAAGGAAGTGGTCATACCCCTTCTTTTGTATAGACTGCAAATCAAGAGATATTTTTTCAGTCACCATATCAACGCTATTTGCATCAATATCAAACAACTGCACCCCATCAGACGTACAGACACCCAACTCACCGTCATGGAGGTATATGACTGTATCCGTATACCCAACAAGCGCAGCCGCATCACTCGCGATATAGACTTCACCTTCGCCAATCCCTGCAATAAGTGGACTGCCCTTCCTTGCAATAATAATTTCACTAGGATTATCAGGACTTAACACAGCAATACCATAGGCGCCAACAACCGTCTTCAATGCTTGATTTACTGCTTGGAATAAATTTTTGTTGTTTTTTTGATAATGATAGTCAATAAGTGCAGCCAACACCTCGCTATCTGTGTCACTTTTGAAGTCATAATCATACTTCGCAAGCTCGTCCTTTAGATCAAGGTAGTTTTCAATAATTCCATTATGCACCAGCTGGATAGACCCTACGATATGCGGATGAGCATTCCTCTTACTCGGAACACCGTGCGTCGCCCACCGTGTATGTCCGATACCAACCGTGTCTACTGTGCGCTGCGAAGCCACTCGCTTCTCAAGCTCAATTACCTTTCCCTTTTCACGGACAAGTGTTGTAGACCCTTTCTTACCAACCGTCACAATACCTGCACTATCATATCCCCGATACTCAAGCCTCTTTAGCCCACTCAAAAGCACCTGCTGAGCCTTCTTATTACCGATATATCCAACAATTCCACACATAGTACGTTATTTCCTTATTGTTACGTTACTCTAATTGTATATTTTTTAGATAATTTATCAAAATGTGTAAAAAACAACACATTTACTCTGACTACCCTCACCGTTCTTTGGGTGGTATACTAATGACATGAACATTCTAGTCACAGGCGGAGCCGGCTACATTGGCTCACACACGATTATAGAGCTCCTCAATGAAGGTCATGAGGTTGTGGTCATAGATAACCTCTCCAACAGCGCGAAGGAGTCGCTCGCACGCGTTGAAACAATAACAGGAAAGAATATTATCTTCCACGAAGCTGATGTCCGCGACGCCGACACACTTGATGCCATCTTTAATGCACGGAGCATAGATGCTGTCATTCACTTTGCAGGGCTCAAGGCAGTAGGCGAATCTGTCGCAAAGGCGCTCTACTACTACCAAAACAACCTCGAATCAACACTTACGCTTCTGGAGCGCATGAAGCAATTTGGCATCAAGAAACTCGTATTTAGCTCGTCTGCTACTGTGTACGGCGATCCTGAGTCACTCCCTATTACCGAAGATGCGCCGCGCCGCGCAACTAACCCATACGGACAGACAAAGCTCATGATTGAGCAAATCCTTGAGGACATCTCCCAGTCAAATGAAGGGTGGAATATCACCTCGCTGCGCTACTTTAACCCAATTGGCGCCCATGAATCCGGCCTCATCGGTGAAGACCCAAACGGCCTTCCAAACAACCTCCTTCCGTACGTTGCACAGGTAGCAAGCGGCAAGCTAGATAAGGTACGTGTCTTTGGCGACGACTACGACACACCGGACGGAACTGGTGTCCGTGACTACATTCATGTGGTGGATCTTGCAAAGGCGCATCTGGCGGCGCTCAATAACCTAGATCACCCAAATACGTATAAAGCCTACAATATTGGTACTGGTGGCGCTGACTCTGTCCTTGATATGATCAACGCCTTTAAAAAGGCTAGTGGCAAAGAAATCCCATACGAAGTCATTGCCCGTCGTCCAGGAGACATCGCCTCATGCTACGCAGATGCATCACTCGCAGCAAAAGAGCTTGGCTGGAGAGCACAGTTCTCTATAGAAGAAGGATGCCGTGATGCATGGAGGTGGCAGTCGCAAAATCCTGAGGGGTATGAGATTGTTGGGGAGGTATAAACTCCTGTACATTGATTTTTTACCATAAATATGCTATAATAAAAATATAGCCACTTCTCACGATGTGTCTTGATCTTTATCCTATTTCACCGTGAAGCAGTGAGCCAACCAAAGGAGAATATACATGAAAGGCATTGTACTTGCCGCAGGAAAAGGTACCCGTATGGGCGCCACAACTCTGGGAATCACCCCAGCAGGAGCGGCAGTCAGTAAGCCGCTTCTCCCTACATACGACAAGCCCACCATCTACTACTCGTTGTCCAGCCTGATTGCGGCGGGTATCAGGGAAATCCTGATCATCGCCGCTCCAGACAACGTAGACCAGTTCCGCAGCACCCTTGGTGACGGCACCGAACTGGGGATTGAGCTGTCATATGCCGTTCAACCGCAACCAAAAGGCATTGCTGAAGCATTCATCATTGGAAGCGACTTCATTGGAGGCGATGATGTTGCGCTCACCTTTGGTGATAACATCTTCAGTGGTCGTCGGTTCGCCGAGACACTCAAGGGCTCAACCAAGCCCGATGGTGCAACCATCTTCGCCTACCACGTTCCGAATCCCCAGGATTTTGGCGTCGTGGAGTTCAGCAAAGACGGTCACGCCATCTCGCTAGAGGAGAAGCCAGAGCATCCGAAGTCAAACTACGCCGTGCCCGGCATCTACTTCTACACAAAAGAAGTAGTTGATGTGGCCAGCATGGTACAGCCGAGTGCGCGCGGCGAGCTAGAAATCACCTCGGTCAACGAAACATTTCTCAAGCTCAACCGCCTCAACGTCACCGTCCTGGACAGTGACACCGACTGGTTTGACACAGGCAATCCCGATTCACTTCTGGAAGCCGCTGTCTTCGTGCAGAACTATCAGGAGCGAACTGGGCGCCTTCTGGGTAGCCCTGAAGCCGAAGCCTATCTAGCGGGGTTCATTGATGCGGAAGCGCTCAAGAAGCTCGGAGGGCGGCTCCACAAGTCCAAGTACGGACAGTCGCTCATGCAGTTGGCTGAGGGGAAATGGGATATCTAGACATACGAGAGAAAGGCTAAGGCCGGGGTTTATGACTCCGGCCTCTTTCTTTTAGCGATACCTATAGGTTGTACGATGACTTCACATACCTTATTGCGTCTTCAACGCGTCGCACATTATCACCTACATCACCAGGTCGCATTTCAATAGACACAAGTCCTTTATATCCCACTTCGCGTAGTGCACTTGCCGCCTTAGTATGTGGTATATCCGTGTCCGATAGTACCTCACCTAGCATAGGGGCGCTTACATGGTAGTGCTGCAAAATATCGCTACTCTCCAAGATAGAACACTCTATATCATCACCCACCAAATCCATACATGCAGTATCTAGGTGGAGACCAAACCCCCCACTACCTACAGTTCGAACCAAATCCGCACCCTGATTGGCAGTTGTAATAAAATCACAATTGTACTGCGGGGCGTTTGGCTCAAGACAAAGAACAACATTATTCCTAGCAGCAACATCACCAAGCTTTGAAAAGAAATCTCTTGCAATATCCTGCGCTTCCTCCATGGCCATCTCGCCGCGTTGACGATTCTTTGGAGAGCCAAATACCATCCTTTTGGCACCCATAACACCAGCAAGCTCAATGAACTTCGTCATATAATCAACGGTTTCTATCCTGTTTTCCTCAGATTCAAAGAGCTTTAGATCAGGGCGGGAAAAAAGCATGGATTGAAAGGCGGAGACTTCTATCCCCCTATCCGCCCACCACTGCCGATACTCAAGCGCTTCGTCGTTGCTAATTCGAGTTGGGTCGTCCCATATTTTTGTCGGCGCTATTTCAACATACTTAACACCTAGTTCAACGAGCTTATCAGCAACAGCTGACTCCTCTTCATTTGACCAAGCAATGTTTGAAACAGCGAGCTCCATCACCTACTCTCCTTGCTGCCTCTCAACAAACCGACGGATGTCGTCTAGCTCCTGCTCTTTTGTATAAAGATAGTTTCCTTCGCCACCATAAACATCGGCATACTTACTATGCATATCCCAATAAGCAGGCTGTACGTCATCTGGTGTATTAGTAAACTCCAGACTAAACGCATGGCGTGCAACTTCCTCAGTACTTACTGGTGGGGTTGCAAGATTCACTACTGGAAGCTTATTATCAAGTGCAATCGCAATATCGCGCCCAATATTATCTAAATTGTAATACTGATATACGCCGTCTTTGTGAATCTTCTCTACATTATTATCATGGATAAGATCATAAATAACATTCTTCTTCAATCCATCACCAAAAAGACCTGGGAGTCGTAAGATAGTAGTATTAAAATTCTCTTTACAAAATTCTTCTAGATAATACCTGTTTACACCATAAGGAAGCAGGCCTTCTGTTTCAATTGGCGTATCCTCATTTGCCCCGTTTGGATTTTTATAGACCCCTACTGTTGAAATTAGTACGAGCTTACCAATTTTAGCACGACGAATATGTCCAATGTACTCCTCAATTTCCGCACGATCAACCTCAGGCTCCTGGTTAATTCGCCACATTTCCGCACGATTCGCCGCACTCACTACCAAGTCGTACTCCTGCCCCTCTATATCTGCGATATTTTGACTATTATAAATATCGTCAAACTGCATCTGCTTTTCTATATTTCCGCCAACAAATCCCGTGTAGCCAATCAGTGCTGTCTTCATCTCAGTCTTTTTCTTTACATCTTCCATATTAGTACTTATTTTACAATATTTTTTAGTTTTTCCTAGACCTGCGTGACCTACGGAAGGCTTTTCGCATACCTTTTCCCTCTACAATTATCAGGAGCCCTGCGACGAGAACTGCCCAAACAGACCAGTACGAATAGCGGAAATCAAAACCAACAACCACAGGGATATAGCTGATAATATAGAGTATTGATGATAGAGCTAATGCCACCACCAGTCCTCTGTAGTAACCCGTTAAATACCTAAAAGCGAACCAGAGAGTAAGGACGGCTAATGCAAGCCAAAACCACGGCTCAAACATATAGGAAAAATGTTTATGCCCAAAACTAAGGACGTACACAGAGAGCGCCCCTTGAAGTTCGGGGTACTTGACTTTTCCGTCCCACCAGTCCTCCTGAATACCGTCCTGAAATACATACGCAGTTGGCACAAACAAAAATGCAGTAAAGGTATGAATCTTCCGAAGTATATACCTGTCTGGATGGTGAAGCACTGTTTCAATCCAGTACCCCCTAATATCATCATATTGCCGAATATGCACCGCATGCCTTTGTTCACTATTCGTACACCACCAATATATATTTACAAGGATATTATCTGCCAATGCACACTTTTTTATAGCTAAAATATGCTCATACACCCCACCCTGACGGGCCTTTTCGGACAGCTCATCATGTGTATGCATATAGACAATATCCTCAAGCATTACAGATGATATTGGGTTTTGCTTTTCTACATGGAGCACAGTGCTGATCCCTGCGCTAACTCCCACTACAACGACGAAAAAAGGCAGTATGAGTAGGAGTTTCTTCCACCACCGCGTCACAGGAAGGACTAACGATAAACCAAAATAGAGAATCGGAATTACTGCCACTAGAGCGTTATAGCGTAATAAAACTGCATACACAAGGAGTAGTGCAGCCGAGGCGAATATACTCCACCTAATCCAACCCCTCTTCACTGCAAAGCTCAGTAGAACAACGAATAATGCCACCGCAAGAAGAAGTGCATATGCCATCTGAACATCCTTCCATATCACTCCGGAGATGGCAAGCGTAAAGGGAAGGCAGCTGAGTAAGAAGGGGGTGACTGACTTTTTAATACTTTTTGTCCACTCATATACACTAAGTGCAAACAAAAATAGCGCGCTCCACAGTATTGCATGCTGAAAAAGCATCATTGACGACACAAGCCCCGTAATCTTTATTAAAGCTTTCCAAACAAACACCATTACAGGCGGGTGCCAATCGCCTACTGGCGTAATAGACTGGGCTTGACCTAGTTGCGAAAGACTGTCGGCACTCATAAAGCCTGGGTAAAAAATCAACGAGTTAACAATAAACCCGACCAACGACAAAACACCAAGTACCCACATCCATCTACTAATTAGCGTGTTACGCACCCGCATAAGAAATACCCTCATTACTTCAAAATACCACATTTAGCCGTTATACTACAGGGTGGTATATGTTCAAAAATACAATAAAACGCTTCGAACCAATGATTCCCAGTATGCTCCTTGTTGGTGGTATTGTCTTATTTCTCGCTGCCATAACACTCTCTAGTCTTAATCACATTATTTCATTCAGTGGCTATGCGGCAAATGGAGCCTTTCAGCTCATGAACCCCCTTACGAGGCTCGCAGATGGTCAAGCCGCAGGCAGGGACTTTCAGTTCTTCCATGGAGCGGGAGTGAGTCTTGTTCACTTCCCTCTCTTTATACTCTTTGGTCAAGGCCTGTTCGGATCAGAAATGAGTCGTTGGCTTACTTCTATTATCTTTTTCACACTCTCCACTGTATTCCTATGTTTTGCTTGGTATAAAAATAAAGGGGGTAACTATACCACCTTGCTTATCTCATTTGCCGCAATTCTCATTCTATCCTTCCTTTTTGCAGAGGTTATTACACCAAGCAATTCCCTCCTAGGCGTCAGAACCACTATTCCAATAGTTATAGCTGGAATCATACTGTTCAAACGCCCCCTTCAGAAGCAATGGCCACTTCTCAAAGGAGGATTGCGCCTCAATTTATACACCCTGCTGATTAGCCTCGGTCTTGCAGCTGCAGTATTAATGGGTACAGAGCACGGCATCGCATCAATCCTCGCCTATGTCGTGCTTGAACTTCTCTACACTATTTTTACAGTAGAAAAAAAGAGAACAGCTCTAAAAACAATTCTATCCATCGCATGGCGCTACATACAAAATCTCCTTCCGATTGTTATCATTGGCGGAGTCTTTCTCGTACTTCTATCTACAGTTATTAGTCTTGGGCACCCAGCTGCACTCCTCCAGTACTCATTGTTGACCGTTCCTGGCGATCAATTCTGGTATTTTGGCGCCGAGCCGCAAGGATATCTATCACTAAGTACACTATGGTCACAACTAACCCATAGTTCACTACATCCCCTCTATATCATTAGTGTTATCACGGCTATTTGGTTTTATATAGCAAAGCGCCAAAAGTTACTCTCAAGTACACAGTGGCAAGCGGTAGTATTTTTGATTCTTTACGGAGTGGCAACACTATCAAGTCTTCTGGGGTACTTCTCACCCTCTGGGCAAATTGTTGGGTTTATGCGTGCTCTTATTATTGCTAACGTCTTCATTGCGGCAGCATTTCTCTTGAAAATACAAATTAAAAAACCTGTGATAAAAAAGATGCTCCTCCCATCTATTAGTGCTGGTCTAGCGGTGGTACTTGCTGTACTCTCCCTCACCATCCTATCGCCAATTGATATTCGCTCTACTGCAAAAAACACCCTTCAAAACATAAAAGGCAATCACAACTCTTTACTAAGTAGCGGCTGGAGTACGATGATTTCAGAATTCCAACCCTTTATAGAAAAATCCCACAATACACAGAACTCCGTCCTCTGGTCTACCTACGCCTCTCTTTACGAACGTAACAATAACCTCATCCACCCATCAACTGATGGATTTGACTATATAATTCACGCCCTTGGAAGTAATGACAGGAATCAATACACTCAGGATTTCATCAACCTACAACCACAACTCGTAGCGACCCTGAGGCCATCCTACTTTGGATTTGAAGAGTGGCTATGGGGAAGGCATGCGGATTTCTATACCCATCTTGTAGAAAACTATACTATCATTGCTCAAAATGAGGCGCACACCCTATGGCAGCGTGACACCATCCCTCGTGATAATCTTCCAAAAAATAACTTTGTAGAAATTAACGTACAGAACACAACAATCAACCTCCCCAGATCTTCGACGGCTAACTCGAGACTTATTGAAGTAGAGGTGGAGTATAGGGCATCGGCTCCACTTGGCCTCACGCGTATGCCACGCTATATACTCAAACCATCAGATACAGTTAGCTCTATTGGCTTCTCGTTACCACCCAACAGCTCAAGCTGGAAATTTCTCGTTGTCCTTAAGGATAACGACGCCTCTGCGCAACTAGATTACTACGCAGATGGCCTCATTCCTGGAGCAAAGCTAAGTATCAACAAAGTCTCTTACAGACCGATTCAACTTGATACTCAAGGACTGCAATTCTTTACAGAGCAGTCTGTATTCCTAAAAAATAACCCTCAATAAAACCCAGGAGAATGGCTAAGGCCTATACTGCCCCATAACAGCCTTAAAAAGTACTGTAAGAACATGAAGATTTCCCTTCACTGGACTAATCTTCGTTGGCGTCTTGCCTTTTCTGGGATACGTCCTCACTACGGGGGTTTCTATCGTTTTGTACTGCTTGCGGCGAGAACTCTCTATTGCAAGATAGTAGTGCAACTCGTAGGTCTGAAAAACGTCTCTAAATACCGCTACATCTGGGTCACTAAGGAGCTTCGCACTATATCCCCTAAACCCGTTCGTGGTGTCTGTATGGCGCTTACGCGAGGCTAGACTAATAAGTGGTGCATGAAGAAGATGTAGGCCCAACTCTCGTGCAACGGGTGTATTTACTGCCTTGCCGCCCTTTATAAAGCGCGACCCTTGAATATGATCATACCCCTCTTTTAGTAAGTCGATAAACTGTGGGATAGCAGATGTGTCGTCTTTACCGTTACCATCAACTACAACTACTCCTTTGTAACCTTCGTTAAGTGCCCATGCAAAAGCCATACGCATCTGTGAACTGAGCTTTCCTTTACCTTTTTTTGTAAGAAGCGCTCTAACATTTTGACCTAAAAGATACTGACGCTCAAGAGACCCGTCAGTACTTCCGCCATCAGCAACGACGATATCTATCTTACTAGAGAGCGTCTTCATAGCTTTAAGTTGTTTCTGTATCCTAATACCCTCGTTGATAACAAAAACAACAACACAGTAGTCATGCCGTTTTTCCCGTAGTGTGTCGGCTTCAAAATCAGGAAACTGCCATTCTGGATAGCGCTTCCTAATTACTTCTTGGAGTTTCTCTGCCATACTATCTTGAGATATTCCTTCTATCTGCGTCGGCGAGTGCAACAGTACTCGTAAGTTCATCCGCAACAAAATAGCTTGGATCTTTACGCGCTTCCGTCATAATGCGCCCAATATACTCAGCCAAAACAACAAGGATAAGAAAAAGGAAGAAAAACATTGCAGAAAGCTGTAATGAAGTCGTTGTCCATCCCTCTACAACTCGCACTCCGAGTACATTCAACATGACAACATACGCACCAAAGAGTAGGTTTATAAATCCAGCAAAAACACCCAGCCAGGTTACAAAACGAAGCGGATGAGAAGAGTAACTTGTAATAATCTCTAGCGCTTCAATAACTCCAGTTCTTAACGACCGTTGTCGCGAAGGGTTTTGCTTCGGGGTATAAGTATAGTTTTCAACCTCATACCCGACAAGACGAGAGATATGCCTAATATGACGAAGACTTCTCCCCAAGCTCGTCAGAGCATTAACAGCCCTTCTACTATATGCTGCGAAGTATGTTGCATTTACCGGTATGTTAACACCGACATACTTTCTGTTGTACCAGTAAAACATCCGGCGGCCAATCTGCGTTCCAAGCAATCCCCTGAGCGGCACACTACTAACTCCCTGAACAATATCAAACTTCTTATTCATCTTTACAATACCGGCAATTGATTCTATACCATCAAGATCAGGATTAAAGGTTACCGTATAGTCACCTATTGCCGCCTCTAAACCAGCAAAAAGAGCTGTGTCGTACTGCGTCTTGTATGACAACCTTATTAGACGCACACAAGGAATGACATCAAGGAGATTCACCACATCAATCGCTTCTTTCTCTATAAGCCCATTAGCAACAACGATTATTTCATAGTTTGTATAGGTTTTCGCAAGGTCTTCCTGCATTTCCCTCAGCACTACTGCTAAATCGTGCGTATCTTCATTTGTCACCATCACAAGTGAAACAAAAATATCTTGCAACTTATCTGCCATATCAGTCTTCACATTACGCTTCTTTGCCATATAGCAGGTCTATCTCCCCAAAAGCATCATAAATATTATCTAACTTCCCCCCCATTATACAAGTGTACCCCTGTATACCAAAATCGCTACGGAAGAGAATGGGTCGACTGTCGTCATCTTCGCTTTTCAGTAAAACCGTTTTCACTTCTGTTATTGAATCTATCCTCTTCATATCACGCAGGGCAGGGATAAAGCGTACAACATCAGCATACATTTTCTTGTAATTTGTTTTCAGATTCAGCGAACGTTTATATTCGTAGGTGTCGTGTCTCTCCGTTGGCGTATCTTCATCATCTAGCCATGACATATGCGGAGTGTACCGTACGTGAGATAGTGTAAAAAGCCCCCTACTAGGAAAAGGCATTACTGAGAAAAAAGGACCGTCCATCATAGTAATACTAAAGTCCTCCATATCAAGAGGGAGTTCAACAAGACACATCTCGGTAATTTCATGTTTTAGCGGAAGAAGTTCAAGGTTAGATTTCCTATGGATATTATTAAGTTGTGCATACGTACAGTTGAAGACTCTTGCGGCTGTAAATGTAGTATCTTGAGTAATAATACTTACACCCTCGGTGCCATCCCCTCTCTCTACTCGCTCAACCTTTTGACTATACAGGAGCGTAATAGCTCCCGTAGCCCCCACCCTGTCTATGAGAAGCTCTCGAACTTTATGAGAGTCAAAGGCATACTCTTTGACCTTATAGATAGCCTCTGTGAGGTGCGGACTGAAGTAGCTATAATACGCATCGTCGGCCTTCTCATGTGGCGCTCCGATCTTAGCACAAAACGCTTCAAACTGGCGCGCATTTACTTTTGAAAGTTTTCTTGCTACCCCATAATACTTCGTAAAATTACTGACAACCGCTGATGAATACTCGTCAACGAAAGCGTCAAAACTCTGCGCCGATCTAAATCCGGTCAATATACTTCGGGGGTAGTGATAGCCCTGGTGAATCCTCGCCTGATTAACGTATGAGGCGTGCGTCATAGCCTCATCTTCGGCCTCGAGAACAAGAATAGACTTTAAGCCAATTACCTCGTAAAGATACAATGCTATACGTAAGCCATAAAAACCCGCCCCTATGATAACCGCGTCGTATGTAGGACTGTTCATTTTCGCCTTCCTAGCCACTTCTTTATCAATATGTCAAAATAAACTCCAAAAATAATGTAAGCAATGATTAGTGTTGGTAGGTAGAATAATATTCCATTTATATGGGCATGTGGATACATATGAGCTGGCATAAGAATTAACCAACTAAATGAACCCCCCAGACCAACAAGAAAACTCCACGTAAGTGCTCTTAGAACGGTTGGCTTCACCCTAGTTCTACGAAGAGCAATCAGTGCAACTATAGCAAGGATAATAGTCATACCGATTGACTGAACAATAGATCCAATTGGTTCACGTAATATAAATGGCAATGATATTGCAGGTAGCATCATGTAATTAAAGAGGGAAAGAAAAGCATACTTTAATGGATTCGCCCGCCCATCCTCTATATTATCAAGCCGATAGAAACGTTCTACATATAGCGCTACTTCAGGGGAAGTTGCACGAAAACCATCCACTACGTATTGCTGCATCCCAAGAACTCCACCAACCCCACGGTCCTCAACTCGACTCATCACCATCTGTAGCGAATTCTTAAACGATCCATACTCTGACATCAGCGCCGCTGCATTAATAATGACCGATAGTAATAATGCCAATGCCCCAACTCCGGCTACAGTGGTAGCCTTTATGAATAGGGATTTTATACTCACTCGTTTATGGAGTAGGAGCTCATGTAGTACAATCGGTACAAACGCAGAAACCACTAAAGTCGTCGTATACTCGTAGCCGTTAAGGAGCTTTAATACGAATAAGCTAAATAATGTAGAATAAAATACCCATAGCCACCCCCTCCTCTTGAACCACCTATAGCAGGTGAAAGAGAATACAAACGGCAGCAGTAGTATCCACTCAACCCAGTACATATTACCAGCAAAGGCAACAACCCAAACAGATAATGCAAGACCCGCTAGAGAGAATGCCGCTACTGACGATCCGAAAATCCGATACACATATACAACAAGGATAGACAAAAGTAGTGCAGCAAGAGCTGACAGGACCATCTCGACTTTATGAAAATAGCTATCTAGAGAGCTCTTGTTATCTGGAGCAAAAAAGGTAATGATTCGCACCTGAAGACCATACTGAGAGGCATATGGTTTATAATCCTCCAAACTGCATCTGCTCGTCTCCATTTCGGCCATATAGTTATCACGATTCTTAGCAGTGATTGGACCTTTATATATATCCTGGCCCTGACACCGTGCACGCTTCTCAACAAGCAGACTAGATACCTTTTCAAACGTGCCGTACCACTCCTGTGAAGACCCCACGCCAAATATATTCCCGTGGAAAGAAAAGAAAAGAATAAAAAAACTTATAACACCAACCTTGACGGACGGACGTTTTAGTAATGAAAAAAGCACCTTCGTATTCACCCTACAAGTATACCGTCTCTTGTCTATTGATGCACCTTTTTACACACAGAGGTGCTTATGCTACAATAATACTGTTAAGCAATAGGTTCATACTGTATGAAGATTACACAAAAAAAATCAAAACAGACTCTCGTTATCGCCCTATCCGCGGTTCTACTGCTTGCAGTAGCCAGTTTTGTGTATATAGTCCCCATGGACGGAAGCTTCTTTGGCTGGCAACTCTCACCTAGCAACACAGAAAAAAGAAAAGTAAATGATGTAAACCTGGATAAGCCTACGAAAGATGAGTTGAAAACAGGAAACGACACCAAAGAAGAAACAGTAAAAAGTGACCAGGAAAATAAAAAATTAAATGAAGAAAATCCTAATCACACCACAACAGTTACCATTAGCGCCGCGAATGTCTATGAAAATACAGTCCAGATTCGCGCGCTAATCAGCGGAATCACCTCAAATGCATCCTGTACACTCAAATTAAGCCAAGGTGCAAGTACAAAAACATACTCAGCAGATATCCAAAATCTCGCTAATAGCTCGACCTGTCAAGGTTTCAACATTCCCACCGCAGAACTAACCCCTGGTAAATGGGCTTTTTCAATAACAGTAGCATCACCTAACAAGCAGCTAGGGGTCGCATCTGGCGAGGTAGAGGTATGAGAAAAGCCTTTATAGTAGCTCTTTCAATAGCGATTGTTGCAATTGCCTCTTTATTTACCAGCCAGAACGTCAACGCCTCTGGCTTCAACGCCGGCAACATTATCAGCGATAACGTCTTCGCGAATAAAAACTCCATGAGTACTTCACAGGTGCAGGCCTTCCTAAATAGCAAAGTGCCCGCGTGTGACACATGGGGAACCCAGACGTCAGAATTCGGCGGTGGAACTAGACGACAGTGGGGCGAAGCTCGTGGATACTACGCTCCGTACACCTGCTTACGTGACTATTCCGAAGGAGGTAAGAGCGCAGCACAAATCATTACAGATATCTCACAGGAGTTCTCTATCAACCCCCAAGTCCTTCTTGTACTCCTGCAAAAAGAACAGAGTCTTGTAACAGATACATGGCCAACACACATACAGTACCGCTCAGCGACTGGCTACGGTTGCCCAGATACCGCACCATGCGACAGCCAGTACTACGGTCTTACAAACCAACTCAGATGGGCTGCTCGCATGTTCCGAGCAATCCTAAATGCCACCCCTACGTGGCATACCCCTTATGTACTTGGTAGTAACTTTATTAGGTACAGCCCCGATGCCTCATGTGGCGGTAGTAACGTAACGATTCAAAACAGAGCGACCCAGGCCCTCTATAACTACACCCCCTACCAACCCAATCAGGGTGCTATTAATGCAGGCTGGGGAACGGCACATTGCGGAGCTTATGGAAACAGAAATTTCTACCTGTACTTTACAAACTGGTTCGGATCAACCCAGGATAGCTCGCCGCTCGTCAGCTCGGGCGTCACAACCAGCACAACAAGAGCCGGAACTGGTCAACCTATCTATGTCTCTTACTCCATCCGTAACCCCAATAACTACCCGGTTGTCGCCCCAACCGTTGGCGTAAGCAATAGGCTCGGCGGATCTTTCTACGATTTCAATATCACAAATAATGTTCAGTTCGCCGCTAATGAAACAAAAACATTCTCTGGTGTATTCTTCCCTGGACAGTCTGGTACATATCGTATGAGCGTAACTTATAATTTCGCCTCTGAATGGTGGGCTGGAAACTCAACAGATATACTGGTAGAAAAGCCGACCCTAGAGCTCACTAAGCCAACTTCAATAACGCCAGAGTTCCCTCTAGTAGGTTCACCGCACACAGTTACTTATTCTATAAAGAACACCGGGAATGTAGAGGCGCATCTCACCCATCTAATGGCAGCAAATACCTCTAATGGCGTTAACCTTGGGTATCACTCAGAAAACATAATAGTTATCACACCAGGTCAGTCATATACATACACATCCACAAGAACTGCAACGTCAACAGCAGCGCAAGAAACCTGGGCAACTTACATGCTACCTACAGGAGAGTGGCACTCTCTAGGAGACAGGGTTACATCACGATCGTACACCTCCCCTTCACGCGTAGAAATATCTTCACCTATTAGTGCAACTCCAAAGCACCCCTTGATAAACACGCCTACGACAGTAAGGTTCACACTAAAAAACACAGGCGATCAACCGAAGAAATATCAGAGCGTAGGTGTAGCCGTAACGAGAGAGAGTGACGGCCAGCGCTTCGACTTCCCGAGTCGTAGCATTACAGTCAATGGCGGGGCATCCTACACCTTCGAGTCAAGCAGGACACTTCCAGCCAAAGATACATACACTTATGTCGTCACAGGATCTCTTGACGGTAGTGAATGGGGGAGCCATATTGTTGGCGAGGCCAGCCCAGTAAATACAAAAGTTACTACAGTTAAAACGTATACTTCACCTGCCAAACTAGAAATAACCACCCCGCTCACTACGATGACAAAGAAGCAAGGGGAGATAACGACACTCTCCTATAGCGTGAAAAATACAGGCAGCCAGCCAGCCGAAGGCGTCGCTATCGCATTCTACTGCCGCTTTAACGGAGTTGAGTATTGTGATATCCCAGGCGATACCGTTACACTCACCGAAAATCAGTCACATACCGTATCTCGTACCGTATCCTATACGGTACCGGGTACATACACTCTAAAACCCCTCCGCTACCAGAACGGTAGCTGGACAGACTACGGTAATGCCGTGAGGCTGACCATCCAGCGCCTTCCAGTAACAGCGTCGATGTTCACAACGAACCTAAGCCTATCGAAGTCATCAGTCACTCTTGGAGAAACAGTAACGGCTACCTACTCAATTAGAAATAATACTAGCTCAATACTACAGATTCCACGATACGCTATTGCGGCTCGGTTAAACGGATTTAACGACTTCGGATTCAAAGATTGGTTTGTAATTAACCCCGGCCAAACAGTCACCTACACCGAACCCTTCAAGCCATCCTCTCGCGGACAATACACCCTATTCCCCGTCATGAACATGAATGGCGAATGGATAGGCTATAAAGAGCTAAAACTCAACGTGTACTAAAACCTACCGACCTGACATATAATAGAGATGATGACACCACAGGAATTAATTCTACTAGACACCCTCGGTACACATATCCCCGCTGATATACAAAAGAAGACCGACATATCAATCCTCACCATTGGCGTATTTACAGATCAATTCATAGATACAGTAACTAACCTGCTGCACTCCGCCGATTCGACAGTCTATAATACACCCTCTGAAGACAGAAAGTATGACCTAGTACTTCTCAGTAGCCACTCCTCCTCTTTCTCTCAAGAAGAGATTAAAGCCTATAAGAAGCTCCTCCTATCAAATGGCATAGTCGCATTCTGTGCAAATAGCAAATCTCTCATACAGCGACCTTCTGAAGGTCAGCTGGCTGATATTAAATCAAGCAGGCAGCTCTCCCAACTCGGGCTCCAAGTGCTGTTCTTTGAGGCTGCCGGTAAGCTCGAGTTTATCCATGCCGAAACCACTTTAAAGTCGATTCTTTCAATCGCGAAAAAACTACCGAACTCCAGAATATACTCACCATTCTTTGTTGTAGTTCTCCAAAAAGTAGAAGTTACCTCATCAATCCGACACTATAAGTCCCTCAACTCTCTGCCTTCTCGCCTGGGTAGAATTTTCAATAGAATCTCATATGCGGCTCAGAATCACAAGATAAACGACTACCTAGTCTCTATCAGAGCTGCATGGGAGGATATTATCAAGAGTATAAAAACAGTACTCCTGATGCACCGTGCGGCTTATAATACCCGTGTACTACCACGCATACCCCTCCTACAGAAACATAAAAAACACTCTCTGATTATCGTAATGACCTACCTTCAAACAGGTGGTGTAGAGAGAGTCATACTCAACCTCCTCAAGGGTCTCGATCGCTCCATCTTTGATATTCATCTCGTTACCACGGTAGAGAGCTCCCACGAGTGGCATAGCGTGTTCGAACCTTATGTAGATTCAATAACACACGTAGCTTCAATCATCGATAAATCATGGCCAATTAAATATCGCCAACGGTACCTTTCAGACCTTATCATAAAATCTCAACCCAATACCATCTTTATAACAAACTCCGAGGCTGCATATCACGCCCTGCCAAAAGTCGCAAAACACTCTCCAGATACTCATATTTACGACCTCCTCCATACTCATGGGACTCCCCGCGATAACGACGCATATCTACGCATATCAATGCCTTATGATAGGTATATATCTCGACGTATCGTAATTAGTGAGTACCTTAAGAGTTACTACTACAATAAGTACCCCGTGGACCCTAAGAAAATTGATGTAATCTATAACAGCCTAGACTCCGATACGCTCGCTTTTATGGCGACCAAGCTAAGGGAGGAGCCCCTCTTCACTGCTATCCCAAAAGAGCAAAGAGTTATAACCTTTATTGGCCGGTTGGAGTTCGATAAGTCACCCCAACGACTCGTTACCATTGCACGTAAACTTAAGGAACTTTCGCTTAATGGACATATTGTCGTCATTGGAGACGGTACCCTTAGGGGTGGAATGGAACACCAAGCAGAGGCCGAGGGAACACTCGGTTCGTACATCTCGTTCTACGGCCTATCAAACGACCCTCTAAAACAAATGGCTCAATCGGACTTCACAATTCTCGTATCTAATGCGGAAGGTATACCAATGAGCGTACTTGAATCAATGAGTGTAGGAGTACCAGCTATATCATCTTCTGTTGGTGGTGTTCCGGAAATCATAACACACTATAAAGATGGTCTACTCGTCGATATATCAGAAGATGATGAAGACATGAAGATAGAGGCGTTCGTTAGCGAGATTAATTCTGCGCTTGAGCTGTCCAACACTCAATATATATCCATGACAAAGGCGGCACGTCAAACGATAGATAACAGATTCTCGTCTATGAATAAATACTATCAATCCCTCTTCCTATACGGAACTACCACCTCCGAAGACAAAGCCGCTAGAGAGTAGTATACTAGAGAAGATGACACAACTTTCTATTGGTATTACTGCCCACGCCGAGGGGATTACGCTTCATAAAACACTTCTGAGTGTCAAAGCTGCCTCTCAAAAACTCATAGATAATGACGTGTCATTTGAGATTCTCTTGCAACTCGATAACCCAGATAGAGAAACCTTTGAGTATTCAACCAGGATAATAAATCACTTCCCTAGCCTCCCTATAACAATCTCGTCTAGCTCCTTCGGGAACCCTAGCGAATCTCGAAACGATATAGTCTCACGCGCAAAGGGGCACTACATCACCTTCGTCGATGGAGATGATTTAATATCTCGCAACTGGCTCATAGACTCTATCGCCTTCCTGCAGCAAGCTGAGTTAGATGCGCCCGAAGCGACTCACGTAGCGCACCCTGAGGTGGTTATGGAGTTCGATAGCACCTCAACCATAATCAAACGTCACGGCGAGATAGACCGTGAAAGCGATACACTCCTTAGCGCCTTCGCTAATAGGTGGAACGTTGTCTTAATGATTCGTAGAAGTTTCTTCGTAGAAAACCCCTATCCTACAGAAAAAGGATACGGGTTTGAAGATTGGTATATCAACTGTCTAACCATTCACGGCGGTCTTCACAATACACTAATCCCCCAGACGTCCCTTTTTGTTCGCAGAAAAAGAGAGAATTCCGTATGGCTCACACATCAGTCAGACTTCGCTGTATTGCCTAAGAATCCGCTCCTATCTTTCTCAAATATTCGAAATACAGACGGTTCAGCAATCAAAGAACCTGTCGCAAACCCTTCTATCACAGCAATAAAACGCCTCCTAAGACGTGCTCGCGTTGCAGGTGTTATCAGCAGACTGCGACACACCGTCTTCACATCAAAGACACTCACACCTCTTCCTGCCTGGCTCCAGGAGGAGAGGGATTTTCTATACAAGATAGATAAGACACTCAACCCCTTCTCTATACCCACACCTTACGATAGCCTCACCGACGATCATTACCGTGCCGCCGTAACCTACAAGAGGCTTATTGATACGCTACCCTACGATTCATACGGCTATATTATATTTGCACCATGGCTTACTAAAGGTGGCGCCGACCTCTTTACACTCAACTACGCAAACACGATAGCAGACATTACACCAGGTCGTAAAATCCTCTTAATCACAACAACAGCAACAGACTCCGCATGGGCATCTCGACTTAATGAAAACGTATCTCTATTAGAGTTTGGTAAAATAACAAATAACCAACCCGAAGCTGTCACTTCACGCCTCTTAGAGCATGTAGTCGAGAACAGCGGGGCATCGCACATCCACGTAATCAACTCTGAGCGTGGCTATAAGTTTATCGGGCAACATAAGAAATATCTAAAAGCGACGAATAAAACAGTCTTGGCGACATCCTTTAGTCAAAGCACAGACGGTACTGGACGAATTTTCGGCTATTCACACACTCATGTACCCCCAATCTATGATATAGCGTCGATAATTACAACCGACAATACCCCAGTACAGGCTATGTGGGTGACCGAGTATGGCTTCAAACCCTCTACTATACTAGTACACAGCCAGCCGGTGAGTCTCCCTAAGCACATCGCAACACCTAACAAAGAACCCTCGAAAGCAAAGCCTATAAATATACTCTGGGCAGCTAGACTTAGTCCTGAAAAACAGCCTCATATCCTTAAAGATATCGCCGAGCAACTTTCCGACAAGCCCGTTCATATCCATATATACGGACAACCCGATGAAGGCTTTGACACAACCTTCCTTTCAAGGCTTCCGGGCAATACAACATATCACGGACCCTTCAATGGTTTCGACTCCCTAGACCCTCACTCCTTCGACATCTATCTCTATACATCTTTATTTGACGGCATGCCAAACTCCATACTGGAAGCTGCTTCTTATGGACTCCCTATAGTTGCATCGTCTGTCGGTGGTATACCCGACCTTATCGAAGATGCAGTGGACGGCCTTCTCGTCTCGGACCTAGAGAATGCGGCAATGTACGTCGATAAAATCAACAGCCTCTTAGATAACCCCGGTAAACTCATCTCATTCGGTAAGCTAGTTCGTGCTAAAATTGAATCGGACTTCTCTGAAACGTCCTACCGTAAACAAATTACAGCTATGCTCAAGAAGGTGAAGTATTTATAATGTCAAAAAGACCTACCGTATCAGTTATTCTTCCCGTATATAACGCCGAAAAGTACCTAAAATATGCACTCGATAGTATCCTCGATCAGTCATTTAAAGATTTTGAGCTCATCCTGTTAAACGACGGTTCGACAGACAAGTCAGTAGAAATAATCAACACATACGCAGCTAGCGATGATCGGATAATCCCAATCCATCAAGAGAACATGGGTCTTGTTGCCACGCTGAATAAGGGTATCGGTATTGCAAAAGGTAAGTACATCGCAAGAATGGACGCTGATGATATAAGTCTCCCTCGTCGATTTGAAACCCAAGTCAGGCTATTAGATAAAAATCCAAACGCTGTTCTATGTGCTACTAACTTCGATATTATTAACGAGTACAATGAGTTTCTGAAACTCGGTGTCGCACCTGGTTTTAATGAAGACATTAAACGTTCGATGCGCCTCTACAATCCAATCGCTCACGGTTCTGTTATGTTCAAGAAGTCCGCATTTATAGATGCTGGCGAATACTCAAGCAAGGTTGGCCCAACAGAGGATTATGACCTATGGATTCGTCTAGCAGAGCTTGGTGAATTCACCTTTTCGGAACGCAGCTTATTCAGGTGGCGCATCAACCCAGAGGGTATCACTCATTCTCGTAATGACGTTATGCGAGACGCAACACGCAAGCTTGTCGATAATTACAGGAAAACACACCCCGTTACGCCATACACGCCTTCTCAGATGCGTACACTTGGTCGGAAGTACATTGATACATTCGGTGGAATTGGTGTCACCATGAAGGAAGTCGTACTCGAGGACACTTATCATATAGGTATAAAGGCACTAAAGGAAGGCTCACCTCTTACAGGTTTACGCCACATACTCTCTGTCACATTCACCGGAAGAACAGGTCTTAAGATTACACTCGAGCGCACCGTTGAGTACTCTCTACAGAAAATACGTACCCTCTTCAATAAGTAGCGCGAAGAGCGCCCTATCAGGACCAATTATGGTCAAGTGCTAGTAACCCGCTCCACCCGCCGATGCCGTCTATGTCGGTGTTCCCTATGGTAAATTCGGCAGCATGATGAATTCCACCAATGAGACCGCTCTCCTTTCCATAAGCTTCGATCGTAAATAGATGCTTACCCATCCCAAGACGCGGTGAAAGTGAAAGTGTCACTTCGCCACTAAGTAGACGTTCCCTAGGAATAGCGAGGCCTACGATATATTCACCTGTGTTCTTAAATAGATTCACAACTATCTTATCCGCTTTCATAGAAGCGTTCCATTTAAGGTTGAGTTTTAAATTAGCACCAGAAGTGAGATTAAATAAATCACCCTCTGCTGTCAACTCAGTGACAAAGTCAGAGTCCTGTTGATCACCATCTAGACTACGTCCCGACTCTTTACTGATCTGTTCTAAGTTCAACTTGCTGTATAGGTCGGCAATCTCACGAGGGTCACCATCCTTTATTAATTTTCCGTCGCTAATGAGGATAGCCCTTGTACAGAAACGGCGCACCTGCTCCATATCATGAGTCACTAATATAACTGTCTGCCCTTCAGCCTTGTAGCGCTCAAATACATCAAGACACTTTCTCTGGAATGCCTCATCCCCTACAGCTAGTACTTCATCAAAAATAAGCACTTCATTCTTTGCCATGATGGCAATAGAAAACGCAAGACGCACCTGCATACCAGAGGAGTAGTTCTTGAGCTTTTGATCCATGAATGGCTCTAGTTCAGCGAAAGAGACAATCTCGTAATACATCTCATCCATCTGGTTGCGATTAAACCCAAGAAGCGCGCCGTTAAGGTAGACATTATCCCTGCCGGAAAGCTCCGGGTTAAAACCAACACCAAGCTCAATAAACGGAGTAAGCCCACCATTAACTTGTATCTCGCCAGCAGTGGGCGTATAGACACCAGCAAGCATCTTCAGTAGCGTACTCTTGCCGCTTCCGTTTCGCCCCACAATACCAAAGAAATCACCCTTATGAACATCGAAACTAACACCATCGAGAACCTTTTGTGTCACCTTGTTATTTTTCTTAACGATGTTCACAAAAGACTGCTTGAATGATGAGTTCTTACTCTGAGGAAGGATGAACTCTTTGCGTATATCACGCACTGAGATAGCGATATCTTTTTTTGTAGAATCTGTCATATTAAATATCCTCCGCAAAATATGGTGAACGTTTCTTGAAGTGCGCGTATCCTATAACTGCCGCAGTTATCACGATCACAAAAGGGATCACCACAGGCCATGAGCTAATCGTAGACCAGATAGTAATACTCGTATCTGTCGCAATAGCCCAGCGCGCATCCTGAATAATCTGCACAATCGGGTTCATAAAGAACCACTTATGGAACTCCGCTGGTACCATAGTGAGCGGGAAGATAATTGCACTGGCATAGAAACCGGCCTGCAAGACAATTTCCCAAATATAGGTAATGTCTCTGAATTTCACATACAATGAGGCCAACAGGAACGACACCCCAAGAGAGAGTACGTACAACTCAAGGACAATTGGCAGAATAAGCAGCCATGTAAAGCTTGGTGTAATACCGTTAAGAAGTGCGAAGATAAACACTACTACAAGGCTTAATCCTAGGTTAATAAGCGCAGAAAGTGAACTCGCCATCACCACAAGATACCGTGGAATACTAATCTTACGAATCAAATCACCACGCGCCACCACAGAGCTTGCACCCTGCATCGTCGCCTCAGTGAAGAAGTTCCAAAGAACAATACCGGTAAGAAGGTAGACAGAGAAGTGCTCAACGTCCTTCCCTAAAGGAATGATGTACGTAAATACAACGTAAAGGATTGCAAATAAAAAAAGTGGTTTCAAGAGGGACCAAAAATATCCCAGTACAGATCCTTGGTAGCGCACCTTGAAGTCAGTGCTTACCATCTCGCGTAGGATTGCGCGGTTTCGTGAATGTAGGTATTTCATACTCATACAATTATACCACTACTAATGAGCAGGGGAACACTGTTATACTAATGATACGTATGTCAGATAAACGCATTGTCCTCATTAGAAATGCGGCGCCACAGGATTTCGGGGGCGGCGAGCGTTTTCCTGTGTTTCTTTCTGAGATTCTTCAAAGCGAGGGGTACAGTCCGATTATTGTTTCGCACAATAAAAAACTCCTTACCTTTGCTCAGGAGCGCAAACAAGAGACAATCACCGGTTGGTGGTGGCGAAAGCAGCAATGGAGCGGTCTTAATAACCTCCTCCTTCCCTTCTACTTTATATGGCAAATCGCCCTCTACACCTACTACATCTGTCTCTTCTCGAAAATAAAACCACTCGCCGTACACATTCAGAGTAAGGATGACTTTATTGCCGCCACTTACGCAGCGCGGACATTTGGTATAAAAACCGTATGGACAGACCATGCAGACCTAAAGCACGTTTGGAAAAATGTCACAGCACCATGGAAGAATACTATCGGGAAGCTTGTCCTTCACGCAGCGCATAGTGCAGATACAGTTACCGTTGTGAGTAAAAGCGAAGAGGCGCTTATTACACAGCACCTCCTCACTGAAAGTCCCGTAAGAAATAAAATTACCGTCATCTACAATGGCGTTGTAGACACAGCAGTATCGTATAACGGCACACCAAAAGAAGACGTCTGCCACTTCCTCGTCGCCAGTAGACTCGTTACAGATAAAGGTATTGGTGAAGTCGTCACTGCATTCTCTAAACTACACGCACAACACCCAGACACAAAGCTCACGCTTATCGGCGACGGGCCAGAGGCTGATAAATTCAAACGGCAAGCCTCTAAACTAGATAGTGTCCACTTCCTCGGCCACCAATCTGATCCGTTATCTTTCATGGCAGAAGCGTCAGTGTTCGTGCACCCTACCTACCACGAAGGTTTTAGTGTTGCGTTAGTAGAGGCAGGGATGATGTCACTTCCTATTATCGCTACGTCTATAGGTGGGAATGTTGAAATTATTAAACATGAAGAAACTGGTCTTCTTGTGTCCGTAAGAGATTCAGAAGCACTCTACAGTGCGATGAATGCGCTCTACTTAGATAAAGAGCTTCGTGAAAAACTAGCAAAAAACGCCCGTACTCAATACGAGCAAAAATACCAGTTCAACGAAATAGTCTCTCAGCAGTTTATCCCATTATACGGAGGTTCCCATGAAAATTAGAGTAGAAGTAAGCTCACTCGCAACCCATAATAAAACAGGTGTTTCTAATTACACCCAGATGCTCACAGAGTCACTTGCTAGTAATAAAGATATAGATGTCTCTGCGCACTATTTCAACTTCCTCAACCGCCAGCCCGACCCATCATTTAATAATGAGGGGGTCCACCTAGAAAAGAATAGCCTCTTCCCGCTAAAGATCTACGCAAAGGCACAAAGCTTTAACGCTGCACCTGCTTTTGACGCTCCCCTAAAAAAGGTAGATCTTACTATCTTCCCTAATTTTGCCACCTGGCCAACGGTAAAGTCCGGTTTCACCGCAACTGTCGTGCACGACCTCACCTACTTCTACTACCCAGAATATACAGAGGAAAAGAATCTCCACCATCTTCGCCGTGTCGTCCCAAGAACTATTCAGCAGGCGGATATTGTCATGACAGTATCAGAACATGTAAAGAGTCAGCTTGTAAAGGAACTCGGTCTAGAGCCTTCACGCTGCATCGTCACTCCAATTCCACCAGATGAAATATATTACACGAAAAATACGACAGATATTATTAAAAAGTACTCTATTCCAACACAAAAGTACCTCTACTTCATTGGCACCATAGAGCCACGAAAAAACGTACCCGCACTTATCAAGGCCTACCTTGCGCTTCCAGATGCTATTCGTAAAGAATATAGCCTTGTCCTGGCTGGCGGCATGGGTTGGAAGACCGAAGAAAGTAAGACTGCCATAGAAGATGCAAAGAGTCAGGGCGAAAACGTCGCCTACCTAGGCTACATAGACAGAGAGGACGCCAATGCACTTCAGCAGCAAGCAAGCCTCTTCGTCACCGCATCATCGTACGAAGGCTTCGGTATGCCAGTTCTTGAAGCAATCGCCTCACACACACCTGTGGTTGCATCTGACATTCCAATCTTTAAGGAGGTTGGCGGTGATATAACCTTATACGCAGACTCTTCAGACCCCGCAGCTTTTGCTAGCGCTATTGAAACAGCACTCACGTCAGAGTCATTTAAAGACAATTTCACAAAGGGTCGCTCAGCGCTTCTTTCTAAAATATCATGGGAAAAGAACGTCGCAAGCATCCTCACCTCTCTGGAAAAATTAGCATAACCCCTATATACTAAAGGGTAATGTCCACGGAGGGATACATCCAACACCAAAAAACAGCTCGCCTTAACTCTCTTGATTTCCTTAGGGGTTTATTCCTCATAATCATTCTTGTAAACCACATTGCCCTCTTCCCTAACCTCTTTATGTTTATCACCGGGAAGAGTCAACTCTGGATGTCTGCAGCCGAAGGCTTTATGGCCGTATCTGGGCTTCTCATTGGCTATATTTATACGCGTAAAATGGCAAAAGAACCAGTAAAAACATCTAAAGGTATCCTTCGCCGTGCCCTAAAAGTCTACATTGCGACCATTCTTCTGGGTATTTTCTGCATGCTCTTTATTTACTTTATCGACCCTGTACCGGTTGAAGATATTAGGTTTATGAGTACCCTAAAAGAAGGCGGTATCATAAGCTTCGCTTGGTCAATTATCAACCTGTCCTTTGCCTTCCATTGGGCTGAATTCTTATCAAACTACGCAATTTTCATCGCCCTTGCACCGCTTGCACTCTGGCTTATCGCAAAACGAAAGGCGTGGATTGTGGCGCTTATATCCACTATCGTCTGGTTAAACGCGTTTAACATCTCTGCAGAAAATACCATCTTCGTTCGCTCAAGTTGGCAAATCATCTTCTTTGTTTCCGTCATTATCGGTGCCTATCTCATACCGATACGAAACTTTATAGATAAGAAGTTCTCAGAAAAACAAAAGACCGTTAGTCTTTACGTATTATGGGGGAGCGCCTTGGCTATATTTATCGTCTCCACCTTCCTTACATGGGGGTATACCTTTATTAACGAAAGTATCATACCGATATCTCACACTTTCCTTGGTACATTCGCAAACTGGTGGTGGCTTACGGGCATCCCAGAAAGTTCCCTTATTGAAAAATCGCACCTTGGTATCATACGCCTCGCCGCGGGAGTTGTTACCTTCTGGGCACTCTTCACCTTTGCAGAAGTGCATCTCAAAAAGTTGAATAAATTCACTAAGAATATTGTTGAATTAACCGGAAAGAACGGCCTCTCTGCGTATGTTGTTCATTCTATTATTGCCCTTATCGTGCTTGCACTCCCCGCTATTCCTGTTGAAAATAACATCGGGAAGGTTGTTATCAATACCATCATTACGGCACTTTGTATTTATCTTCTTTATTTCTTCACCCATAGGGCGCCGCTTATTATAAAAAGTATCAAAGAGACCCGTAATAAACAGAAGTTAGACGCTGATACGTAAAGGTGTAGAATAATAAGTATGATCCTTCTTGAATACGAAGCAAAGCAAATCTTAAAAGATTCTAAAATCCCAGTTCCTACTAGTGGCGTCATTTCCGTATCAGACCAAGCGTCTGCAGCGCCGCTCCCGCTCCCTGTCGTGGTAAAATCTCAAGTACCTACTGGCGGGCGCGGAAAACTTGGAGGTATTAAACTCAGCAGCACACCTGAAGACTTTTCTGCAGCAGCGGCATCTATTAGCACTCTAGAGATCAAGGGCTTCACCCCTGCAACACTCCTCATCGAAGAAGCGCTCTCTATTAACCGCGAGCTCTACCTTTCACTGCGCATAGATCGCGCCTCAGAATCTATCGAGCTCCTTGCCCACCAAGATGGTGGTATAGAAATTGAAGAAAACAGCGCAGATTCTTTCCTTCGGATGCAACTAAGCGCAGAGCCAACCCTGGCTCAGGGCGAAGAGCTTGCAGATTTCTATGACCTTCCCTCTCACAGCTTTGCCTTGCAGGATATCTTAAAAAATCTTTATACATGCTTCGTTAAGAATGACGCCACACTAATTGAAATCAATCCACTCATCCTCACACATCCATCAGAAGAAGCACCTGAAGGCATACTTGTAGCTGGTGACTGTAAGATGACCCTTGATGACGCGGCCGCCTTCCGCCACCCAGAATGGAGCTTTGAAGCCCCTACGATTGAAGCTAACTTCGTCACCCTCAATGAAGATGGCCAGGTCGCCACCATCGCTAACGGTGCTGGCCTTGCTATGGCTACCGTAGATGCCGTATCAGCCAAAGGCCTCACCCCTGCCAACTTCCTTGATATTGGTGGTGGCGCGTCTGCAGAAAGCGTCCTTGAAGCGTTCAAATCAATCATGGAATATAAAGACGTAAAAGCCATTGTTATTAATATCTTCGCAGGTATTACCCGTTGTGATGAAATCGCCAAGGCAGTCATTACCGCAAAGGGGCACATGTCAGACCTTCCGCCACTATTTATCCGCCTTGCCGGGACAAACTTTGAAGAGGCTAAGGCGCTCCTAGACGCAGAGGGGATTCCACTCCTCCCCACACTTGGCGCCTGTCTTGATGCCGCAAAACAGGAGGTTGCTCATGCTTAATGTAAAAAACGTCATCGTACAAGGTATCACTGGTTCACAAGGCGCCTTCCATACTAAAGCTATGCTTTCAGCAGGTACTCATATTGTAGCCGGTACCTCGCCAAACAAAGCGGGGAGTACTATTGAAGGTATTCCTGTCTATTCCTCCATTAAGGAGATTCTTGAAAACCACACCGTTGATGCATCTGTTATTTTCGTTCCTGCGCCGTATGCAAAGGGTGCCATCCTAGAGGCAATTAACGCCCGCATCCCGCTCATCGTCTGTATTACAGAGGGTGTACCCGTCCATGACATGCTTGTCATTCATAATAAGCTCGCGGCGCTCGGATCAGACGCACCGCGCCTGATTGGCCCTAACTCACCGGGGGTGCTCATTCCTGGCGTGCAGCGCCTTGGTATTATTCCGCACAGCATGGGACTCCCTGGCTCTGTAGGAATTGTCAGCCGCAGCGGCACCCTTACTTATGAAGCTATGTCTGGCCTTACAGAACGTGGCATTGGGCAGAAATACGTCATTGGTATTGGTGGCGACCCTATCCGTGGAACAAATTTCATTGACTGCCTTACCCTTTTTGAAAACGACCCAGACGTCACCAGTATCGTGATGATTGGTGAAATCGGCGGTACAGACGAACAGGCTGCTGCAGACTTCATTGTCATAAACGTATCAAAGCCCGTCTACGGCTACATTGCCGGCCATGCCGCCCCAGCGGGCGTCCAACTTGGTCATGCCGGTGCAATCCTAGGAAGTGATAGCGAATCAGCTGGCGCAAAAACTGCGTACCTACAGGAGCGTGGCGTTACTGTGGCAGAGAGTATTACGGAGCTTGTATCACTAGTAAAGTGATATACTGATAAGTAATGAAGACCATCTCAATCCTCATCCCAGCCTACAACGAAGAAGCAGTCCTTGATAAGCTCTTCGTACGCCTCTCAGACCTTGCAAACAAACAAAAAGACTATGATTTTGAATTTCTTTTTGTAAACGACGGCAGCAAAGACAAAACCCTTGAACTCATCAAAGAATACGCTGAAACCGACCTCCGTGTTTCGTACGTGAATCTTTCGCGCAACTTTGGTAAAGAAATTGGCATGATTGCCGGCCTTGATCACGTCCGCGGTGACGCAACCGTTATTATTGATGCTGATCTTCAGGATCCACCCGAGCTCATCCCTGACATGATTAAGCTCTGGGAAGAGGGGTATGATGACGTCTACGCTAAGCGTCGCAGCCGTGAAGGTGAGACCTGGCTCAAGCAAGCCACCTCTAAGCTCTACTACAAATCGCTTCAAAAAGTAACAAACATCCCTATCCAAGAGGACACCGGTGACTTCCGCCTCCTTGATAAGCGCGTCGTAGAGGCGCTCAAACTCTTCCGCGAATCACAACGCAACACCAAGGCTATGTTTAGCTGGGTTGGCTTTAATAAGAAGGAAATCCTTTACGACCGCGACCCACGCGCTGCCGGTGAAACAAAGTGGAACTATATGAAGCTCGTGAATCTTGCAATTGACGGCATCACTACCTTTACCACCGCACCGCTTCGTATCTCAACGGTCGCCGGCGTACTCGTCTCTGCTTTCTCATTCATCTACCTATTCTTCCTCATTATACGCACCGTCTTCTTCGGTACTGACCTTGCGGGCTACCCGTCTATGATGGCGGTCATCCTATTCCTCGGCGGCGTACAACTTCTTTCGCTTGGTATTATTGGTGAATATATCGGGCGCATCTTCAACGAAACAAAGCAGCGTCCATTATATTTTGTAGAGGAGTATCACAGTGGAAAGCCTACTAAAAAAGCACGAAACTAAGCTCCGCTTCCTTATTGTTGGCGGTTCAAATACCGTCTTAGACTTTGCGCTTCTTTTCCTGCTTACAAATCTTGGGCTTAGTAAAATCGTTGCAAATACCATCTCTACTGGTACTGCATTTATCTTTAGTTTTTTCGCTAATAAAAAGTTCACATTCAAAAACACCACAAAGAATCTAAAGCGCCAGCTTATAGCATTTACACTCGTCACCCTCAGTGGGCTCTGGCTCCTCCAGCCGCTTATTATCTGGATAGCAACTAGCTTCCTTGAAAGCCACATCACAAACGAAGACCTTAATCTCTTCATCGCCAAAGTAATCGCTACCGCCGCCTCTATGGTATGGAATTACCTCCTCTATAGCCGGCTCGTATTTATTGAAGAAAAGAAAGGGGAGTAGTCACATGGCACATATTGTTATCGATGCACGCATTATCAGTTCAAGTACAGGCCGTTACGTAGAACGCCTTATTACACACCTCCAGCAGGTGGATACAAAAAACCAATACACCATCCTCGTTCGTGAAAAAGATCGTGACTACTGGAAGCCGTCGGCAAAGAACTTCTCTGTTCGCATTGCCGACTTTGCTAACTATTCTATCCCAGAGCAGATCGGCCTAAAGAAGCTTCTTGATGAAATTAAGCCTGATCTTGTACACTTCTGTATGCCCCAGCAACCACTTGGCTATAAAGGGAAAAAGGTCACCACTTTCCATGACCTCACCCTTCTAAAAACCTATAATTCAGATAAAAACTGGCTCATGTACCATACCAAACAAAAGATTGGTAAGTACGTATTCAAGCAGGTCGCAAAAGATAATGATCATATCATCACCGTCAGTAACTTCACAAAAGATGAGCTACAAAAACTCGTTTCTATCCCAAATAATAAAGTTACTACCATCTACGAAGCTTCTGATGTAGATAGTACAACACCTGAGCGTATGAAATTACCGTTTAAAGAGTTTATTTTATATGTTGGCCAACAATCTGATTATAAGAATATTAAACGCCTTGGCGACGCGCACCAGCTCCTGCGTGAAAAGCATCCAAACCTTGGGCTTGTTCTTGCCGGTAAAAAGAATGCAGCCACAGCCATAAACGAAGAATATTTTACGACGTCAGGATATAAAGACATCTACTTCACCGATTTTGTCTCAGATAGACAATTAAGCTGGCTTTACTCAAGCGCAAAAGCATACGTCTTCCCTTCTCTCATGGAAGGATTCGGACTCCCCGGCCTTGAAGCCATGAGCCACAACCTCCCCGTCGTCAGTAGTAACTTCACCTGTCTCCCAGAGGTATACGGTGATGCCGCTCACTACTTCGACCCGCTAGACACAGAAGATATTGCCCGTGCTGTAGATGAAGTACTCTCAGATATATCACTTCAAGACACCCTCACTAAGAACGGTGAAGCCCGCTTAAAGCACTATTCATGGCTCAAGATGGCTAAAGAAACCCACGCAATCTACAAGAAAGTACTGAAGAATTAAAAAACGCCGCATTTACCGCGGCGCTACAGATCTATAGAGGGGCTATGGTGATGGTTCGGTCTCTCCCTTCACCTTCTGAATACGTCTTTACATCTGAGTATTCAGACGCCACGTGATGAACAATACGCCTATCGGCAGGATTCAGTGACTCTGTACGAGCCACGCCCGTTTCCTGCACCTGCTTCACCCATTCGTGTACTTTACTTGCAAGACGCTCAGCACGCTGCTTCTTATAATCTGCAATATCAAGATTAACGCGCTGGTATGCCGCATCTTTGTTACGAAGTACGGTAGAAAGTATAAACTGAAGACTCCGGAGTGTGTCTGCATTCCTACCAATAAGAAGGCTACTGCTTCCTATAGATGGGACTGAAACCTCTAGTACGTCATCACGCACTGAAACGTTCACATCTACGTTCTCACCAAAGAAGCTCAATATGTCTGCAGTATACTTCTCTACAAACGCTACTGTTGCATCCTTATCCATAACTACCCCTCTTTCTTGTTACGTGGAGTGTCTTTCGCGGTGATACGGGTTACTTTTGTTTCGGTTTTCTTTTTAGATGACGGTACAACTGAAGCTTCGCGAGCCTGTTTTGCTCGTGCCTTTGCTGTAGCCTTTTTATTAGAATCTTTCTTGATCTGCTTATCTGCAAGCTCGTCCATCTCTTCTTTATTGCGCTTAAGAAGGAAGTGCTGTTGAATTGCAGCAAAGACGTTAGAGGTAACATAGTAAAGACCAATTGCACCAGGGAGGCTCATCATAATGAAGAACATCATGAATGGAAGGAATTTAATCATCTTACTTGCCATAACAGCGTTAAGCTCTGCCTGATCTGGCTGCTTTCCTTCACCCGCCTCTGCAAGTACATCACGAAGGCGCTTTGAACTTGACTGAGGTGATGTCTGCTTTGAAATAAGATACTGCGTTAACGCTGCCGCAACCGCAAGAAGCACCAAGAATAGACCACTGAGTACGTTTGGTGAGTTAATAGCAGTCTTTGTAATATCAATGAAGCCAAGGAATAGGTTATTAAAGCTGTCTGGGTTTGCGATGAGTTCACGTACCGGCTCAAGGTTTTTCATGAATCCGTAGGTAAACTTCTCAATCGCATCGCGGTGTGTTGTAAATATCTGAATCACCTGGAAAAGTGCAATAAAGATAGGAAGCTGAATAAGAAGAATCAGAATAGAACGGAACGGCTTTACCCCGTGCTTTCGGTAGAGCTCAAGCATCTGCATACCTTCAAGCTGCTTATTCCCCTTCGCTGCCTTCTTGATCTTCGCAAGCTCAGGTTGAAGCTTACGCATTGCACGCACCTGATGGAGCTGCTTCACAACAAGCGGCCATAGTGCAAAACGGACAATAATAGTAAAGAGGATGACCGCAATACCAAAGTCTGCAAATGGAATATAGCTATAAATAGCTAAAAGTAGGTTAAAAATTGGCTGTACGATAAATAGTTCAAAAATGTTCACTTAGTTCAGTCTCTCCTGGTTTTCTTCATCTAGTATAACAGTTTTAGTACCGTCTGGGTATAAACCCGCCTTTATAAAAAGCTGGTCCAACTGATCAGAAAGTTGCTCGTACGGCATCGCACGTAGTTCACTTGAAGTACAAATAATCACCACGTCGTGCACGCCCTGCATAAGATCCATATTCTGACGCACATATTCATAGATACGGCGCCGGATTCTATTACGGCCTACCGCAGACTTTAAGACCTTTTTACTTACTACAACAGAAAAGCGGCTAAACTTCCTGCGCGCATTAGTAACACTTTTAACTGTGACGTAGTGCGAGCGTTGAGCTTTGCCGTTTACATACACGTAGCGGAGGCTTCCGTGCCCGTGAAAACGAAACTTTCCAGCAATCATTCTATCTAGTATACCTTAAAAATATCCCCGGTGTTGATACCGAGGATATTTTTTATGTGTTAAACCGTCAGGCGTGCGCGGCCTTTAAGGCGGCGTCGCTTCAGCACAGCACGCCCACCCTTTGAAGAAATGCGAGCGCGGAAACCGTGCGTACGAGCGCGGTGACGGGTGTGTGGTTGATGGGTTCGTTTTGGCATATCTTTGTAAGTATATACTATTTACCCCTATAAATCAATCCTATACTAAAATAACAACGTTTGATTTTATTCTGGATATATGGCGTTACAGTATTAGTTATCCCCACACACGACCTACTTATCCACAGTTTTATAGAGGTAAAAACCAATTGTGGATAACTGGTTGTCAATGGCCTAAAATGCAAAATAACCCTTTTATGGTTGTGGAAAAGTATCAATTCGGCGTATAGTAGGTACTAGTACTGAATTACTATCTAACCGCGTGAAGTGAGGGGAAAACATGCAGCAGGATGCACGCTCAATTTGGCATAGCATTACCGGAGAAGTAGAGCTAAAATCTGGAGCTAACTACAATGTCTTCTGGGCAAAGACGTCACTCCTTCAATTTAACGACGAAGAGGCCGTCTTAGAAGTTCCTAATGTATTTATCCGAAGGCAGTTTGAAACAAAGCTCAATGCCACGCTTCGTGAACTTCTTACAAAAAACGGCGTCACCTCCCCAAAACTTACTTTCGTTACCCCTTCCATAAGTAAGAAGCCACGCATCAGCCGCGAAACAACCCAAGACGCAAACCTCGCTATCGCACTCCAGAGTGGCGCAATCACCACAGACGTCACTTCTGGAGCGCAGAGTATTGGATCGATCGCCGCAAGTAGCGCCAGTCCAGCCAGCGCTTACCAAGTACACTCCCCTGCACTTTCACCACTCGCTGCAAGAGGAAATCTTAACCCTCGCTATACTTTTGATAACTTCATCGTTGGCTCAAGTAATGACCTCGCCTACTCCGCTAGTCAAGCCGTAGCAATGAATCCCGGCGTAAAGTATAACCCGCTCTACTTCTATGGTGGCGTTGGTCTTGGTAAGACCCACCTTATGCAAGCTATTGGAAACGAGATCCTAAAGAACTCACCAGATGCAAAGGTTGTCTATATTAGCTCGGAAACGTTTGTGAATGAATTCCTTGATTATATTCGCTTCAAGAAAAAAGGCTTCTCTGATAAGTACCGCAATGTTGACGTGCTCATTGTTGATGACATGCAATTTATTGCAAACAAGGAAAAGACCCAAGAAGAATTCTTCCATACCTTCAACTTCCTTCACCAGAATAATAAGCAGATTATTATCAGTAGCGACAAACCACCAAAGAGTATCCCGACCCTGACCGAGCGTCTTCGTAGCCGCTTCGAAATGGGAATGAGTATTGATATTCAAATGCCAGACTATGAAACCCGCTGCGCAATTATTAGCGCGAAGGCTGGCCTTTCCGGTGTCACTCTTAATCCAGAAACAGTAGAGTTCCTTGCAAGTAATGTGAAGACGAATATCCGTGAGCTTGAAGGCGTTCTTAATCAACTCCTTGCCTATGCGGAACTTCATGGAACCGAACCAGACGTTGCAACAGCAGAGGCACTCCTTGGTGATGTTCGCCGTTCCCGACCACAGCATATTACAAGTAAGCAAATTGTAGATAAAACAGCGAAGCACTTCCAACTTAAGATTGAAGAAATCTGCAGCAGCAAGCGCGATAAGCATATTGTCACCCCGCGCCAGATTGCAATGTACCTCCTTCGCAGCGAACTTCACCTCAGCTTCCCAAAGATTGCCGGTGAACTTGGCCGAAAGGATCACACCACGGCCATTCACTCTGTAGAAAAGATTGAAAAAGCTATGAAACTTGACCATATCCTTCGCCAACAAGTAGAGGCTATAAAGGAGAAGCTCTATGCGTAGCTCTATTTCCCTTGTGTGTAAGTGGATAAAAAATGTGTACAACTTGGGGATACACCAGGTAAAAACCCGTGGACAGCTTTCCCCAGAAGATACAAACCTCAAAGCACACCACACAAAACCTGGGTATATCCACACAGTAATCCCCAAACTTTCACCACTTTTTAACCCACAGTATACACAGCACTTTTTACCCCACCTACCCCTGAATAATCTCCAGTTATACACAGTATCCACAGTACCTACTAATACTAGAACGAAAGAAAAATAAGAAAGGAATTACATAGTATGGAACTCTCTGTAACCCAGGAAAATCTCTCCAAAGCATTATCTGCTGTAGGACGAGTAGCAAGTACAAAGACACAACTCCCAATCCTTGGAAACATTCTTTTAAGGACAGATGGAAATAGACTTCTTGTTGCAGCAACAAACCTAGAAATCGCAACAACGCAATATGTAGGAGCAAAAGTTGCAAAACCAGGTGCAATCACCGTACCAGCACGCCTTATCTCTGAATTCGTCAGTAGCCTTCCAAAAGGTCAGATTGAACTTAAAGGGGTTGGTGAGGCTATCCATATCACTAGTGGAAAATACCGATCAGTTATTAATGGTGTCATTGCCGATGATTTCCCAGAACTCCCTGTTATTGAGGAGAATGAATCAGTAAGTTATGCACTCAATGCGGAAGAATTTAAACAAGCTGTGGCACAGACAGTTATTACTGCAAGTTCAGACTCAACACGCCCCGTTCTTACCGGTGTATACTGGCACTCACACGAAGGTTGGATCTATCTTGCCTCAACAGATGGGTATCGCCTCTCTGAGCGCCGTCTTGTGGAAACAAAGAGTGAAGTTGCTGCTATTATCCCACTCCAAACACTCCAGGAAGTCCTCCGTACTATCCCAGACAGTGCAGAAACTGTGGATGTTCTCTTTGATGAGAATCAGGTTCGCTTTAGGGTGGATGAGGCCGAGGTGATTAGTCGTCTTATTGATGGAAACTTCCCTGATTACCGCCAGCTTATCCCGGCTAAATCAGAAATTACAGCAGTTATGAAGAAGACTGAATTTTCACGCGTAACCAAGGTTGCAGGGCTTTTTGCCCGGGAATCCGGCGGAAGCGTCACCGTGACAGTGGATAGTGAAGCGAAAAGTGTTTCACTCCACTCTATTGCCTCTGAGTTTGGTGAAAACACCTCAGAGCTTGATGCAGAAATTAGTGGTGATGGCCAGGTAACACTGAACTCGCGCTATCTTTCTGAAGCACTAAATGTAGTAGATGCAGATGAAATCAGCTTTAGTTTTAGCGGTAAGCTTTCTCCATGTATTCTTAAATCTACAAAAGATGACACGAACTACTACCATGTCATCATGCCACTAAAGAGCTAGGAATGATCCTAAAAGGTCTTTCAGTTCAAAATATCCGCTCTCATGAAGGGAGAGTGATAGATCTTTCACCAACTGTCACTGTCATCACAGGAAATAACGGTGTAGGAAAAACAACACTTCTTGAGGCGGTGTATGTTTCACTGCAAGGTACTTCCTTTAAGGGTGTTGATAACGATATCCTCCAAAGAGGTGCGCCGTGGTACAGGATTGATGTGAAGCTGGATGACGATGCACTGCGCACAGTAACATTCGACCCCTCGCGCACAAGTGGTAAAAAGCGCTTCACTGTTGATGAGAAGATATCATACAGACTACCGCCGAAGTATAAATACCCAGTCGTTCTTTTTGAACCGGAGGACCTGAGGCTTCTCCATGGCTCCCCTGCTCGTCGTCGTCAGTTTATAGACCATTTCATTGCGCAGATAGACCCAAGTTACAGTACGACCCTTCGCAAGTACGAGAGAGCCTTAAAACAGCGTAATGCGCTTCTTAAGAAAGAGTTTATCTCTGAAGAAGATCTCTTTGCCTGGAATATCTCACTCAGCGAGTACGGCGCAGCAATTATTGAGCAACGCGTCCACGCGGTTGAGATGATAAACAAAGAATTAAATACATACTACCACGAGATCGCTCATACAGAAGATGAGGTGACGGTTCATTATTCGCACACGGTCATAGACCACTCGGCACAGAAGCTCCTTCGCGAACTAGAGAGTCGCTTTGCCTACGACAGAGCCGTAAAACACACAAGTGTCGGCCCACACCGCCATGATATAGTGTTTCAATTTAATGACTCCCCTGCCCTGTCCGTTGCCTCACGTGGGGAGGTGCGCACAATTCTTCTTGCCCTTAAACGTATAGAGGCATCTCTTATTGCACGCACAACCGGCTATCATCCCGTCGTCCTTCTTGATGACGTCTTCTCCGAGCTCGATAAAGACCGCCAGGATCACATCATTGAGTATTTTAAGGATAATCAGGTAATCATAAGTTCAGCAACGACGCTGACGTATGAGGGGTTTTTGCACGTTGAGCTAGAGTAGCTACTTACTAACGCTCTTTGTCTGATTACTTATGTCACGCCAGACGATTTTGTAGTCGTCAGGGTTAACGCCTTTAGATTTTATCCATTCAATCGACGAGGCCTTGTAGCTGTCAAAAAACTTCTTTGAAGGGTCATTATCATTACTGTAAGATAAGTCTATTTTAACAATTACCTCAAGATTACCGTCTGGGTCATAGGCGGGGTGTATGGAGTAGTGATTAGATTTATAGGGAAGCTCCCTCACGAGTGGGTCTTTCTCTACGAATTCAGGCCTATCAGCTTGCATCGATGGCTCTTTGCAGTATTTGTCATTTTCGTACTTACTCTCCACTTCGGATGGGCATTTTGTCACAATACCACTTGGGGCGATAGTGCCGTTTTGATAGAGAACGGATACCTTCCATGAGCGGGCAATCTGCTCAATGTCTAGCATGAAGGTGATATGTCCGTTGGTGATTCTATTATTACGGACAGCATCATCTGGGTTTGTGAAGGAGCCTTCGCGCACAAGGCCCGTGTAGGATACGGATTCGCCCTCGTCTTCAGAGGCACCCCTTAGTACCTGTGCGAATACCTGATTTTCTATAGATTTCTTATCGTCTGAAGAGACGGGGTGTTTATCGAGGTTTGATATGGTGAGAGGTCGATACTCGTCATCTTTAGGTGTTATAAAATAAAGTACAAGAGTTATTACAGCAAGAAGTGAGAAGACACCTACAACTACACCTATGAGTTTTGATTGGTTGAACATATTAGTTAATCCCCTTCTCTTGCATAAACGCTTGCATGTCACTGAGTGCCTTCGCCCCATCAACAGGTGCGGCCATCGCCGGGAGACTTTGTCCGTTCGCAGTTGGTGGGATGAAATTGAAGCCTGTCTCTGCAAGCGTCTTTACACGTAGTACACGTCCAGGGTTTCCGCCGCCTGTCCCGCCACGTATATATCTTCCGTCTGAGTCTTCAAGCGGGCTTCCAACGTTCAGGTCGGTGAATATGATTTCACCATCTTGTATGCCAAGAACAACCATTACGTGCTGGTCTCCTGTCATGTCACCGTGTGAAATAACAGTGAACGGCTGCAAGTTCTCTTCTTTTACTTCCTGCCATTTTGTATTAGACTCACTCGCATTATTGATGAGGGAGTGTGCAATACCAGGTGCTGACCATGAGTTGGATTCACAGGCACCACCGAGGATATAGTGGGAGATGAAGCTCGCCCAAGCATAACATTCTCCGAAGCCTGTACCCCAAGGGTTACATACGTCGCTAATAGTAAGCTGCCCGCCGCCAGCTCCTTGCTCAATGTACCAGTCCATGAGTGCCTTTGCCTGGTCAAATGTAAGACCCCCCTGTCCTACAGAGCATTGCCCACCAGTAGAAGAGTTACCTCCGTAGAGCTCAAGATACTTCTTTGCGCTATCGATCCTATGTGTGAGTACGCCATAATTCGGTATTCTATCCGCCTCAGTAGGGACGTCACCCGATCGCTCGATAAGTGCATGGAAGAGCATCGTTGACCCGTTTCCTACTTGAGACTCCGCCCTTTGATGAGAGAATCTTCCGTTGTAGCTTGCGATTGCTGTATTACCTTCAACTGTCGTCTCTGCATTAAGGAGTGTAAATGCTTCGGTCTGTTCATCCCAGAGGTAGTTAAGCTGAATAAGGAGGCCTTCCTGTTCATTTGCGTCAGTGTAGCTTGTAATTCCGGCTGCCCTGAGAGCCGCTTCTACTGCCGTTCGCCGTTCAAAAGACCATTGAATGAGACCGAATCCAACACCGGTAGATTCAACAATCCAAGGGTTAAACCCGGACTCTTTTTCAATATTACCCATTGATCCAGCTGCTGCTACTGGAGAGAGGCCTCTTGCAACAAAGTAGTTCCATACACGCTCGGGGTTTGACTCGCCAACAAGGGATGTTGGTGCTGGGCCGGATGGTGAACCTGCTCCAGCCGAACATGCGCCACTACCGCCAATGCATGGGTTATGGAAGGCGCGGTCGTCGTTACGGCTTGTAAAGTCGTTAAATTCACCACAATTAATACTAGAGGCCTCACTTGATTGTGCATGAGCAGAGAGCGGCGCAAGGATTGCCTGTATTAGGAATAGCCCGCTAATCCCAAGAATGAGAAAGCGTTTTGTTTTTAATAATTTCAGGCTCATATACTACTCCATTATACAGTGTTTATTAGTAAAGGCTGTATAGTATCTCTTTTGGTATGTCGTTAGTGTCTGTGCTAATGATAATCGCTGGCTTTACTGCAATATTCCATGACATGTCCTTTTGGCGTTTCAGTACAAATCGGTAGATGTCGCTGGTGTTTGAATTAAGTGTTAGCCTACCGTATGCCCAACTATTTGACGCATCTATAGTTAGCGACTGGATAGATATAGTCCCTGCGGTAGGATATGTTTTACTCAGGAGTGAGAGAATACCTTGACGCTCCTCTTGTGCAAGTGTTGCAATATATCTTGAGAGGTATTTTGGAGTGACGGATATTGAGTTAGTATCGCTTGTCGAGAATTTCATACTCCTTCCTTCAACACCCTTTCCAGTAATACTATAGGTGTACTCACCGCTACGAAGTTGTATGTCCTGTGATGTACTAATCTCTTGCACTACTTTACCCTCTAAGGTCCTAATCACGACAGAGTAACCGGTGCCCTTGAGTGTGAAGGTCACATCCTTTCTAGAGAGCAAGAGGAAAGCTATAACTGCAGTGATAACGAGTGCGAGTATAGCTAGAATAATACCAAGCCTCTTCATTAGAAAGGACTCCTGTAATCTGCGAAAGATAAGGATAAGTCAGGGATTTTATACCCAATACTCTTTATGTAGTTCAGGGCCTTCTCTTTATTAGAGGTGGTGATTAAGATGGAGTCATCCTTCACGCTTACCTGTTCTGTCGTAAGTATATCGGACGAGATGTCATTGAGACCTCCAATATAGATAAAAGGCTTATCGGATGAAGGGTCATCGATACTTATATATGCATGTCCGGATTTTTTAATATCAGCCGTAAACTTCACAATAGTTGAACTCTTCCCTAGCCTTAGAGAGCCTTTGATTGCTGAGGTGTCTACGGTTGTTTCGTTTGGGAGGATGGTGATACTTGGATACTTCTTATCCAAGAAGGTATCACCATACTTAAAGAGTGCAGACTCCGTGTCTCGGAGGGTGTTTCGTATGTGGGGGTGCTGAGAGAGGAGTGCCTGGGTGTAGCTAGGTATACCATAAAGTACGGTAGAAAAGACTTTGGAGGGCTCTAGTACGATACCGCTTGAATCAGTTGGGTCATATTGAACAGAAAGACCAAGGTCAGTCTTAGGGATTCCGTCGTTGGTCTCGGCAGTATCTTCACTAGTTACTGGAGGTGTGCCGCTCCTCCCTTCTTGCTGCCCTATAACTGCAATAGTCCCAATGCAAACAATGAGAACTACGACGCAGGTTACTATGAGCGTCTTCGCCTTCCTGCTCATACTAGTCATGATACACAAGCCCCTCTTTATTTACGGACGGCAAGATATTGTAACGCTTCAGCCATTCAAAGCTCGCAACGTCTCCGATTCTTGCGCCGTCCTCCCATACATCAAAGTGGAGGTGGTCGCCGGTGGATCTACCTGTTGAGCCAACCTCGCCGAGCTGCTTTCCAGGTGAAACGGTATCACCCACCTTAACACGTACGGTTCCTGGGAGCATATGGAGGTACCTTGTGAGGATGCCATTTCCGTGATCAATCGTGACGACGTTCCCCATGTCACCATTACAGCCATCACCTCTTGCTGTACATACATCATCGGCCCGCTTCACCGTACCTGCTGCTACGGCAAAGATTGGCGTGCCCTGAGGTGCTGCAAGGTCTACGCCCTGGTGACCGGCATAAGTTGTTGCATTTTGGACAGACCCGTCTGGTAGGGGGAAGGCTTTATCACCAACAAGCTGTCCTGCGCCGCTGTCTTGTGATTGGTTGCCAGATCCCGACTCATCATCTTCACCGTTTATAGACTGAACAATTTGATAGTCAAGGAGGAATGGTGTCATGGCGCTCAGAGATGTACCGCTATTGAGGCTCTTTACTACGTTAGTGACAACGTCAGGATCCTCATCTTCACCCACCTCTTCCTTAATGACAGTTTCATCAGAATCTGTAGTACTTCTTCCGCCGTCTTCTTCCGCCATACAGCCAGCGGCTGAGAATAGGTAGCTTCCATCCTCAGGGTTGCTACAGGTCTCTATAAACTCTCTAAGGGGGGTGTCTTCTTTGATAACCTTGCTACTGAAGAGTTCATCGATTGTGGCAGATTCTGAAGCGCTTATATCACCACCATCAATCCAGCCCTCTGCGATCATATGGTCAATAGCAGTACTTGTACCCATGCTTGCCTGAGTACTTGTAAGTCCAACGCCAGGGAGTCCAGACGCGGTAATACATGGCGCATCTGCATACTCCCCTACGCTTAGTCCAAAATCCTCGGCGTAATCACAGTAAGCTTCGCTATAGTTTGAAGCGCTCGCACTCTGAGATATTCCACTAAGAGGAAGTCTCAATAATGATGAGAAGAGAGAGCTTGTGCTGGAGAGACCGCCATTTGCTATGACAGCTGTTTGAGTGTTGTAGACAATAGAGCCAAGGAATGTGTGCCTGCTCGATATATCGAACGGACTGAGTGATGCGATATCCATTTCTTTTTGAAACTGCTCGTTCTCAAGCTTCATGTCATTAAAGGCAATGGCCTGGGATTTACTAAGTACAGGTAAATGACGAGAGAGTCCGCCGATAGAGAAGAACGCCATAGCACTCACGCCAATAACGTCACCCAACTCCTCGCCTTCGGCCTTAGGTATCACATCATTCTTAGCAAGATCCATAATTATATCTTCAGCGAAAGCACCAATGATCGCCTTTGTCGCCTCCTCAACGGCGATAGAGAGAACGATACTCCCACCAATCTTTATAAGTGCTGTAATAGGATTTGACGACATTACAAATGTAATGGCTGCATCTGTTACCATCGCGGTGTACATTGCCGCAGGGCTCATAATTGCGTTACAGGCTTCTTCTGTTTCCTTCTCGGCACTCTTAAAGGCGAGTATCTTTGGATCTGTAAGTATCGAGTAGCCAGGGGTAATAGACTCCGCTACTGGGGCCTTGGCCTTATTCACCCCAAGTGCAGAGAGGAGGATCTGAGAGTCAAGGGGGGATTTCCCGTTTTTCTTACTGGTGAGTATTGAGCCAGCCGCATCTGCATCTTCGGCAGTAAACCCACTTCCTATGGCTGATTGCTTTGCCTTGGAAGCGGGGCTTCCGATTGTCTCCATGAAATATGGCATTACTTGCATGAGCTGCACAGCAGCAACGCCGGATGCAATATACCCAGGAGCGCGCACGCCAATACAGCCTGCAACGGCAGTGAGGTACCCCGCCCCACCTTTGCTGGCTTTGCCAATGTGTTTGCCAACCTTGTCTTTAATGTTATTGGATATTTTATCAGCAGTCTCCATGCCAGGTATTTTATCCTGGACTTTTTTCATACTCTCGCTTAGGCGCTCTCTGGCTGTTTTCTTGCCACCATTTTTACCGTCCGCAACGCCGCCGCTTCTGCCAATATTAAACTTCTTGTAAAGCTGTTTATTTATATGCTTCCCAGTCCATGCCTTAGCTCTTAGGTTGAATGCACCGCCTGTTCCAAGAACGCGATTAGCAAGCTTGCGATTCTCTTTAGCTGCTAGAAAGCCCGGTAGGTCTCTTGCTGCAACGCGCCTAAAAGAGCCGTCTTTCTCTGTAAACTTATAATGAGTCGGGTTTTTATCGGGATACCCTTTTTTTACACCATCGAAGGTTTTGTCTTTACCCCACTCTGCAACAATACCCTTCTTATTTAAGGCGTGGAGTGCGTTGTTTGAGATTCTACCCATACGACACTTTATAGACTTAGAGCTGTTAGCACAGAACACATCATTGTCTGTATTGGTCATGTTCCCGAAGACCTTCATAAAACGGCGCTCCATAGCTGTAGAAGACGAGTCGTTATGAGATGATATATTCTCCATCAAGTTGAATAGCATACTTGCTGGCGCAAGGGTTACGAACAGGAGTATAAGTAGAAGGCCACCAAGAGAAGCGCCCCCGGCAATAACACCTTTGTTCCTGATGAACTTAACGGCTGTTTTAATTGCCTGTCTTGATTTGGGTGCAGCAGAGTTAGCGCCTGTATTATTCGACCAATCAGCTGGCTTATCAAAATCATCTGTGATGTCATTAAAAGTGGCATCTTCCTCTGCCTTTGCAATTTGAGCAAAACGGTCGTCATAATGCTGCTGACCTTTATTCAGCGCTTCATCTTGGTCTGCATCGGGTGACAGTAGTGAATTTGCCATAACTACCCCTTAGTATACGCTACGCTTCATTCTTTGTGCTAGGGTTTGTTGTAATAAGCTGGTGCTCTGTGGCGCTAGCTTGAATCTGAATATGTACGTGGCTCTGACCTGCAAAGAAGAGTCCCTGTCCAATTGGGAAGTTTGCAAGACGTTTCTTTTCTTCTTCTGTGAGTTTAAAGACGTCAGAAAGCACATCAACCGCACTTGAAGATTGCTTAAGAAGGAGTTGAATAGAGCTATTGGCAACAATTGCACGCCCCATTTTGCTACTAATAAAGTCCTCCACGTCTTGAGTGATAGTTGTAAGTCCAAGGTGATACTTACGAGCACGCTTTGCAAGACTAAAGAGGAAGTTTGCTGAATCTTCATACTTCATAAGCTGCCACGCCTCATCCACAATCAGCATACGCTGACGCTGATCAGTACGAGTAATATTCCAGATGTGGCTCAAAACTATGTACATTGCAACTGGACGCAGTTCATCTTCAAGGTCACGGATATTAAAGACAACCATTGGGTTATTAATATCAATATTTGACTGCTGACTAAAGATACCGGCAAAGGTACCAGTTGTGTACTTACGAAGACGCTGCGCAAGCGCAGGTCCGCTTCCGCCCATGTGAAGGAGTGTGTCGTAAAGATCGGCAATAACTGGTGGCGGTGAGTTATGCGTTAACGGATCGCTTGTGATACCAACGCGTGCATAGGTATCAATCAATGCCTGATCAAGATCTGCCTCTTCGGCAGGGTTGAGACCCGACATAACCGCCCCGCCTGCCGCTGACTGAGAACCACCAAGCATAAGGCGGAAAAGCCCATGAAGTGTTACAAGGTTCGCACGCAGTGCGTCATCTGCCTCATCGCTATCAATAACCCTAGGAAGATCAAAAGGATTAATACGTACCTGTGAGTTAAGACTGAGGCGAACATATGCCCCACCAACCGCCTCTGCAAGCTTTTGATACTCATTCTCTGGGTCGATGATAATAATCTCTGTCCCCATCATCATGCTGCGCAGTGCCTCGAGTTTAACGGTAAATGATTTACCTGCACCAGACTTCGCGAAGACAACGGCGTTTGCGTTTTCTAGGCGGTACCTGTCAAAGATAACAAGACCGTTGTTGTGCATGTTGATGCCGTAGAGGATGCCAGCGTTATCGGTGAGGTCTGCGCTTGTGAATGGGAAGCTGGTGCTAATTGCACCTGTGTTCATGTTGCGACGAATCTGTAACTGGTCTGACATCTGCGGAACGGTGCTATTAAGCCCCTGTTCTTGTTGAGACGATGCAACCTTACTAAAGACCATCTGTTGACCAAAGATTGTTTCAATCTTTTGTTGAACAAAATTAAGTTCGTCCATACTGTCCGCCCAAAGCGTCACATAGAGACCAAAGCGGAAGAAACGCTCTGCACCAATCTGAATCTTGTCTCGGAGCTCTTCTGCGTCACTGATAGCAGCTTCAAGCGCTGGGTCACGGACCCTCCCCTTTTCGCTGTTGATTGCATAGCTCGCTTCAAGTTGGGTCACCTTCTTTCGGAGGTTATTAAGAACCACCTGGCTTTCAACTGGGTAGATATACATGCTCACATCAAGCACTTCGTCGATATTAATAATTGAACTCAGCCACCCTGTGTAGATTTCGCGTGGGTAGCCGTATACATAAAGTGTTCGGCCGTATTTCGTACCAAGCCTAAAGTGTGAAGAGTGAATCTCAAGACTACTTGGTGCAATCAGGTCACGAAGGGTTGAGACACCTTTTAAGAATGCCTGCTCTACTTCTTGCTGTTCTCTTGCTCGCTGCTCTGCTGCAATATCGGTCGCTGTGCGCTTTCGTGCCATTACATCCCTCCCTGTGGTGTCTGTTGTGGCGATTGAGCGCCTTGTTGGGCTGGTTCAGCCTTTTTTACAAACGTCGTCGCCATAGTATCGAAGTCGCCAAGCGGCTGACGAAGTGCTGTATCTGGGTTGTAGTAGCTATAATAGAGCTCTCCAAGAGCCTGTGTATCAAGCTGTGCACTCTGGACGCCAATCTGGAAGAGACCTGACTGTACAAGGCTTACACGGTTCGCAATTTCATCTTTTGCCTTTTGGTATGCCACCGAATCAATACGTGTAATAGAATTCTGTGACTTAGGAAAGAGCTTCCCAAAGAAACCCTTTCCTTGGTTAATGAGGTTTTGCATATCACCTTCTGGGAAGAATGGAATAGTGATATAAAATGACTTCTCCATAATATTTGCCTCTTCTGCAAGAACATCAATAAAGTTAATGTAATCATCCATAAGAACACCAAGGAGCATATTGTCCTGAGACCTGCGGGTGTTTACGAGCTTCTCAATGTATGGGCCAATATCTACACGCTGTGAACGAATAAGGATTTGTATAGGGAAGTTAAGGGAGTTAATGAAGTTCTGGTAGCTATATTCAATACCCTCTCTTTCACGTGCGCTCATAAGATCGAAGTTGATAGACTTACAGGCAACGACAGCCCTGAATGACCCGTCGTTCATAATAACCATACTCTCACGCACCTCAGAGAGCTGTAGTGAGTTTTGGGTAGAGTTTGGATTAACCGGCGCAGGTTTACTTGGCTGGTTTGCAGCTCCACCCTGAACGTCAGCTGGTGGCCGGACGCCGTGGTTTTGCGTGAGAGATTGCTCCTGTAGTCCTGGTTGACCTACTGTAGGGAGCTGCGGCATTTGAGGCTGAGGCGCTTGTGCAAACTGCTGAGGCTGCTGGGCTTGCTGTGGGTACTGAGCAGGAGCGCTCTGAGATTCAGGCGCCACAGGAGGCTGAGCTGAAGGCGTAGCCGGCTGACCATATTGATTGTTATTTGGCGGCATTTCCCCGTACGTCCCTACCCTTTAGATTGATACTATCGTAATGAAATAACGACTTCGTCAGAATCTTCCGATTTCTTCTTAAGACGACTTGCTTCACGAGCAATCGTTTGAACTGACAACTCACTATTGTTAGCAAGTTCTATTATATCAGCAGACGGGGGTGTTTCGCTAGTGGTTACTTCTACTGGCGCGGGAGTTTCCTCTTGTTTTGGTGGAAGGCTCCCTTCTGCTATATGGTCCTCAGTATCAAGGGGCTGCATAACAGTCTGCTTGATTGTTGGATACGGGTTAAATACAGGCTGAATAAACACCTCTGGCTGCGGTGGTTGCGCTACAGACTGTGGGGTTTGAGGCTGTGTAATAACCGGATCTTGTACGGGTTGAGGCTGCGGTTGGGGCTGAATAGGCTGTGTATAGGCCGCAACTACCGCTTCCTGGGCTTGCATGACCGGTTGCTGTACTGGGGGCTGAATTTGAGCAGGAGGCGCGGCCACAGGCTCTGGAGCTATAGACGCCTGCATCATTCGCTCCCTCGCCTCTTGGCGCATACGGTCGGTACTTTCCTGCATCATCTGCCCAAACTTATTCGCAACAGATGTGTTTGTGTCAAGAATATCCTCGGCACCCTGTGCTTCAAGAATAACATCAGTGTTCATTGCGATATTCTGCCCAGCCTGCACGCCACGAATTGACCACCCTTGGGTGTCAACAAGGTTTGCTAGGTAGTTAAGACGCTGTACGGCTTCACCACCAGAGATATCCTTAGTGCGCTTTACTTCAACTACCTTTGGAGCCGTAATCTCAATAGTTGACTCAATACCTTCTGGATCCCACATGCGCTTACGTGGCTTTAGGAAGAATGAAATGATAGCCGCGAGATAGATCTCCATTGGCTGATCCTTACGGAGCGGCAACGCAAGTGCTCCAAAAAGCAGGATGATAGGGACTGGAATGATCGCGAGGCCAAAGAATATCTGCGCAAGCCCCCATGCCATTGCAATCGCCATCGCAACAATTATCAGGTAGATGAACTGGCGAAAACTAAACGGACCGATAAGTTTATCGTCTGCTTCTACGTCTTGGGGTACTTTGTAGGATGCCATGGGTTATATGTTGCCTTCTATACCTTGCATTCTTGTGAGAATTTCAGCTGCAGGTTTCTTTGTGGACGGGTTGGCGATATATGTGTTGATATCATTCTTGAGCATTTGAAGATTCTTGATTGCGGCTGGGTCACCAGAACCTTTAACTCTATTAATAGAAGCCACCATCTTATCAAGTTCGTCTGCGGACGTATTTGCTAGTGCCTCTGCGGAAATCTTACCATTCCCCATTCTACTATCCATACTCTTCTCGAAGGTTCCATTAAATTGACCCTTATTAAGAGCTGACATATCACCCGCACCTATAGAGGTCGGCTTTCTAGGTGCAAGATCTGTTGCTGCTTGTTGCTGAATAGTTTCACTGACAGCTTTGTCTTTCTCGCTTGCTCCAGGTGCTGCACCTGCAAGACCTCCAAGTTCATTTATAGCAGAGTGAATTTCATTATCTGAGCCAGACTTCATAATCATCCCGGCGGCAGCAGCTCTACGCTCGGGACTCTGAGAGGTATCTTTTAGGATTGACATCAATCCCGGTGCGCCAGTTGTTGGGTGATTTGCTACTCCTAGTGTGCTCATTGTAGCCTTTTCTGCTGCAATTGCCTTTGATTGCGCCTCAGAAACAACTGCGATTGCAGATGCCGACGCTCGCGTTGCTCCGTATTCGTGTCCCCTGCCCGCAGTTTGTTGCATTCGTTCACTTGTTGATAAGTCCGAAGCAAAACCTTCTTGGTTGGTAGCTTCAACCATATTTTTTCTCATCGCATCAAGACGGGCACTATTTTGACTTCTTCTGTAGAGGCGGCCAAATGGGTTGCGTGCATTATTTTTACTACCAAGTGTTTCATGCATAGCAAGGTTGGCTTTTCGGTTGCGCGTATTACGAGCCCTATCTATAAGACCCTTACTTCGGTTATTAACCATCCCTGCGACGGTCCCCATGATACCAGAGCTGAATTTAATGATAAGCGGTGTAAGCGCAAGGGGTATTGCCATTACGGCCAAGCCAAGTATAGGGAGGAGTCCTACTGCAGCGTCACCTGATGCACCACCTGCAGACCCGATAATCACCATACCTGCAATATACGATCCTCCAAAAAGCACGGAAAAGAGGGGATAGAATATAAGAAGGGTTGTTAGGGATTTGCGCCAAACACCAAAGTATTTTTCGGTGTTTGGGAGTAGGAACGCTACAAAAGCAAGTGGCGACAGTATTATAAGTATAATAATCAAAGCTTGGCGCAGAGCAAGGACGAAGAATGCGACAAGAAGAGATAGCGCTGCCATAAGAAGTGCTACAAGACCGCCCCATAGAAGTACAGGAACAAATGCACCTGCTGTTCCTGCTGCAACAACAGCTTTTGTGGCAATAGTAGCCGTGACTATAGCACCACCCGAGAGAAGCAATGTAAAAACCTGCTCCCATGGATTAATATTGAGTGTTATAGAGCCAAGATTTACACCTTCGCGAAGAAAGTTGTAGATAGTGCTACCAATAATATTAGATACATCAACTGCAATGGCTGTCACCCAGTAAGAAATATTTACAAGAATTGCTGCAATCACAAGGCGTGGAAGCATCTTTTTAACACCATAATTGCTTACACCAGCACCCGATAGTTGAGAGAAAATAATAATCAGAAATGCAACGACAAAAGCGACATTGGCAACATTGCGCATACCTTTCCATGCAATATACATAGTATTTTCATTTGATGCAGTATCTAAGTTGAGGGGCTGCACTTTAAGGAAGTTTGACACCCACCCATACAGAGCATCTGTTGCGGCCGCCATGGTGTTGGCGATTGGACATATAATCCAGCCAGTCCCCTCGATGGCGCAGGAGGTTGCACCGTCGTCACTGCCTGGAGGGGTTGTTCCGTCTACTTGTGACTGCTCTTCTCTATCGCGTTGCTCATTGGTGAGCGAATTCATAAAAGCTGAATAAGCTGGGTAGTAACTATTTACACGTTCCCAGTAAGTACGACAGTCGGTGACCCCTTTCTCATTACCATTGGCGCCACGCGGTTTTTGGTTTTTATTACTTTTTGCCCCGTAATATTCGTGCTTGTCTGGGTATACGTCTATATTGTATCTTGTATTTCCACCTTCGGCGTCCCATTCTGCTTTCGTCAGCTTCGTACCAAGACAACCACCCTTAAGAATGTTTAAGCTACGTAAATAGCGGATATGGTCACCTGGCTTATCCATATCAAGGCCGGTTTTGTCTTTGATAACCTTATTAACCTGGGCCTTAGTGGGTATAGTGCTGTTATATTTGAAGTCGCCAGATCCCTTTTCGCAATTAGCAGCACCAGAGTTACGTTCTGCACCAAGACTACATACGAACTGAATAGGATCTATTCCTAGGCGCTTTAGAGCGCCTTTTACAATAGCTTCATCGTATTCACCGCAGCTCATTTCGTTATCATCTTGAAGGCTTGCGTGTGCTGCGACAATTGTTGGATCCCAGGCAACTACTTTCTGGTGAACGGGCGGGAAGACAACTTGCCCTGCCTTTATTTTGGTCTCGTTTGTTTCTAAAACCTTCCCTGAGCCGGCAACACATTCCTGAAGAATAAAACCGTCGTAGTATGCGGTTGCCTTTGCCGTTGTCGTGAGGTCACCATATTTGAGAGCCATGGCAGGTTGGCTTAGGCTGATCGTTGCAGTGAATGCAAGAGTGAGTGCTAGGAGGCCAGTAGTAATACGCTTATAGCTCAGGCGTCTTTTAATAAAAGAAAGATAAGGCTTTGCAACCCTACCTTTATCTGATTTAGCGTTGTCCACTAGTGATGTGTGATTTTCTTTGCCCATTTCTCTACACTCATTGAAGCACAAGTGTAATAAGGAGTAAATAGGTGGACTTAACTAGCCGTTAACTGACCAGCCTGAGATATACTCAGTACCGTCAACTACAACAGTGGTAACATAGAAGCTCCACGGTGCACCGTTATACTTGGTGTTCAGGCTTGTCTTATTCGCGGTCTCTGCACCATTGTTTGTTTCATATCCTGCGATAAAGAGTTTGCGAGTTCCAGCCTCTGGGCTCTCTTCTAGGAGCTCAACTTGTTCAACAACCATCCCTTGCTGCCATTCTGGTGCTTCAGAGCCACCAATCTCTATCTCAACATGAGCTCTTAACCAGTCGGTGAGTGATATCTCATTAATCTCCCTGTATTGATCAGCGAGTACAGAGAGGTTATCTTGCCATCCAGGTTGAAAGAGAGCATTTGCATAGATATTTTTCTGCTCATCAGCGATCTTTTCTTGTAAAACTCCTCCTCGCTGTGTTTCTCCATCTGCTTCAAGGTATTGCTCCCAGAGAGTTTCTGTACCAGCAAGACCCCAGTTACCTATTCGATCTTCAAATAGCGTCTTTGCATATACTTCAGGCGTCTGGCCTGCCTCTATCTTCAGTGCGTCAATTTGCTGCTCTAATGACAGTTCTTTTTCTGGTTCAGGTACTGTTTCTGGATCAGGGGCTACTTCTGTGGTTGCCTTTGGGTCTGCTTCTGGTGCGTCTTCGGTCTCTGTACTATTGCTTGCGTTGATTCCAATGATTGCGCTTGCTGCAATTACTGCTCCAGCAGCACCTGCGGAAAGACCTATAATAAGACCTTTTCGCTTTTTCTTTTCAGGTGTGGGTTTAACTTCAGAGATTGCTGGTTGCGCCTCAGGAATTACTGATGGGGATGTTGGTACGCCTAAATACCCCATTTCAATAGCTTCTTCCATGCTGGTTTTGTCAAATTCACGGACAGGTTGCTCCCGAAGTTCTTCGGGGACATTTCGCCCTCCAGAGTGAGGAAAGTTTTGTTCGGTTACACTACTACCACCTTGCTCACGTGAGGTTACTGACGAAAGGCTAGGGTTGGTAGGTGTTTCGTTGGGGAGTTCGGACACGTTCGTGTTCCTCTCGCACTTGGCGACGTTAAAGCACTGTCGGCTTGGGCGTAATAACAACCGCGTCAGCGTGCCCTTTGGGTCTTAGTTAAGATTATTAACCCAAAAATGCTGAATTGGTAATTTTATTTTAGCATATAACTATAGAAATTGCAAGTACTAGCCTATTGTATAACTATATTGCGGAAAAGTAGAAAACGTCGTAATATATAAATAATTATGCATATAAAACAAAAAATTATACTTATTGCACTCGGAGTTATCGGACTGGTAGTCGCACCTGTAATAGCTACTACTCCAGTAGGTGCACAGACGACATGTGGAGGTGTGGAGACATCAGTCATTAGCTGTACTGGCGATGATGGTAAGAATGGCCTAGAGAGTAGTGGACTTTGGTCACTCCTACTGATGGGTATTACCATCCTCACTGCTGGCGTTGGTGTCCTTGCGCTTGCAGGTATTGTCTACGGTGCGATTCTCTATACCTCAGCTGGCGGTAACCCAGAACAAGTAAAGAAAGCTATCAATATCTTTACAAACGTTGCCATCGGGGTTATTGCCTTTGCGGGCATGTATGTACTTCTTAACTTTATTATCCCTGGAGGAGTATTTAACTAATGAAAAAGATTTGGGCATATATAACTATTGGGTTGCTTGCGCTATTTGTAGCATCTCCTGCTCTGGCGGTCACTACATCCCCTGCCCCTGTCGCTTCTGCGGCATGTACAGATAGGCTTCTTGGAATTCCAACTTGGTATCGTGGGCTCACGAGTGGGGCTGATTGTAATATTGATATGCCAAGCGGCGGTAGTAGTGAGCTAAGCTCCTTTATCTGGAAGATTGTTCTCAATATTGTTGAAATGGCACTCGTTATTGTGGTGTATATTGCGGTTGCGCTCATTCTATACGGTGGATTCCTCTTTATGACTGGCGGTGGTAACCCTAGTACTATTGAGAAGGCTCGCAAAACGATTCTTAACGCAGTGATTGGTCTTGCTATCTCAATGGCATCTATTGCCATCGTTAACTTAATATTCAGGATTATTTAATAAATATGAAATACTTTTTACTTCAAGTTGCACAAAAGATAGACGCTGGCTCCGTCGGTATTCCAACTACCGGTGGTGAATCTCTTCTGACGAATATACTTAACCTGTTCTACTTTATTACAGGTGTGGTTGCGGTTGTGATGATTATCATTGCCGGCCTTATGTATACAGTCTCTAGCGGAGATGCGAGCCGCATAGCTCGCGCAAAGAACATGATTCTTTACTCTGTTGTTGGACTCATTGTTATTATGTCTGCGTTTGCAATTACTAATTTCGTCATAGGAAGGTTTTAAGGATGAATATGATTAAAAAATATATGATACTGGCTGGTCTTGCTATCTTTGGCGCTGCGGTTGCACTTCCCGCTACTTCTGCTCAGGCTTTTAACCCACTTGAGGGGGCATGTAGTAGCGGAAGTACGAGTGAGGTTTGTCAGAATAGGAATGAGCAGGTTGAGCCTGTGATCGCAACTATTGTAAATACACTCCTCTATATTATTGGTGCGGTTTCTGTACTCGTGATTATCATTGCAGGTATTATGTATTCTATCTCTAGTGGAGATAGTGGCCGCGTGAGCAAGGCAAAGAATATGCTTCTCTATGCAGTGGTTGGTCTTGTCGTCGCGTTCTTTGCATACGCTATTGTGAACTGGGTCTTTAATAAGTTTATGTAAATTTATCTATACGAAGCCCTTAACAGGGGCGTCGTTTTGTGATATAAATAACGTTAGATTCTATAAGAAAGGAAAGTAAATAAATTATGAAAACAGCTATTAAGAGGTATGCAGGTCTTACATCAGCACTTGCACTCGCTGTCCTAACAGTAGTTGCTCCAAGCGGTACTGCATCTGCACAAATTCAGGGCGGTATTAACGATGCAAGGGGTGACGATGTTCCAGCTGAACTATTCGGTGGCGAGGGTTCTATCTTTACGACTGTTGTAAATATCCTTCTATTCATCATCGGTGCACTTAGCGTTGTGATGCTTATCTGGGGTGGTATTCGTTATACAACTTCAGGTGGTTCAAGCTCTGCAGTAACATCTGCAAAGAACACAATCATGTACGCTATCATTGGTCTTGTTGTTGCTTTCCTTGCCTTCGCTATCGTGAACTGGGTTCTTGGCGCAGTTGATCCAAACGCAAGCTAGTCTGTAGCTAGATACTGTGAAATACCCCGCCTTGGTACGGGGTATTTTTATTGGTCGGCCTTCTCTGCTTGCTCTACTCGTCCATAGTTACGCTCTATGGTTTGCGGTACATAGAAGGGTGCTGTGTTGGTATATAAAATAAGCACCCGTTTCCAAGTGCTTATTTTATGAAGGGTGCATCCCCTACTGAATCTGAATGCGCTTTGCCTGCTCTTGCTTGATCTTGCTAAAGCTGACAGTAAGTACGCCGTCCTTAAGGACTGCTTCAACTTCGTCTTCCTTTACAGTCACAGGAAGTGCAAGGGTGCGGTTAAACTCGCCCCAGTAACATTCCTGGATGTGCCAGTTTGTTGCATCTGCATCATCGCCACTGTTTAGAGTGCCGCTGATAGTAAGAATACCGTCGCTGATGCTTACATCAAGGTCTTCTTTGTTCACGCCTGCGGTGCGGGCCTTAACAACAAGCTTTTCCTCAGTTTCGTACACGTCCACAGCAAGCTGACCAAGGAGGTCATCCTGGCTGTCATCCCACTCTTCTTCTGCTACAGGAGCTGAAGGTTGGGTCGTTAGGTCGTCGTCACTTAGGAAAGCTGCTGCAAGCTCGTCTTCCATAAGCAGGTCTTCATTTTGTTTCCGGGCCATGATATCCTCCACTTTTCTCTAGGCTCATTTGACAAATTAGTCCTTCGTATTATAGCCGTGTTCCGTAGTATAATCAACTAAATGGGTGGTATAAACGTAAAAATTACAATGATTCAGAGGCTCCTGCAAATAGTTGCGCCAGACCTCTGTTATTTTTGTGGAAAAATAGGGTATCCGTTTTGCTCTTATTGTAAATATGACATCACTCACGAGTCGGTCTCAGTGTGTTTCTGGTGTGATAAGCCGGATATTCGTGGCGTCTGTTCACGACATATGCAGTATATAGAGGGTGTGAGTATTGGTGCGTGGTACGAAGACGGTGTTAAAGCTGCGCTCGAAGCGCTAAAGTTTAAGAATGACCGCTTCTGTGCCAATGCGCTTGCAGAGCTTATACATATGCGGCTCCCCTATCTACCCGCGGATACAGTAATTGTTCCCGTGCCAACGCTTGCGCGTAATGTGCGGTCCAGAGGGTATGATCAGGCGCTCCTTCTTGCAAAGGCGGTGGGGCGGCTTCAGCAGCTTCCTGTTAGACGTTACATACAAAGAGTCCGTAAGTACACACAACACGACACGCAAAGCCGACAGCAACGAGAGGCCCAAGTCCGCGATACGTTCCGTGTCCACTTCCCTACTGGAGTCTTAGTGCCGCAGACGGTGCTGATTATTGACGATATTATTACGACTGGTGCGACAGTGCAGGAGATTGCGAGGGTACTGAAAGATTCTGGCGTGCAACGGGTGTTTGTAGGGGCTGTTGCCCATCCCCGCTAACCTCTTTATTTTCTTCTCATAATCTGATAAAATACGTCAGTACCACACAGAAACACGGAGAGGTGTCCGAGTGGTTGAAGGAACCGGTCTTGAAAACCGGCAAGGTGTAAAAGCCTTCGAGGGTTCGAATCCCTCCCTCTCCGCCAGATGTATGACACTAGAACCCCCGGTAAGAGAAATCTTGCCGGGGGTTTC
>CAYLUF010000004.1:0-100430 GCA_964386855.1 uncultured Candidatus Saccharibacteria bacterium | reverse complement strand
CAGCAGGATGACGCCGAAGAATAGTGACGTAGCAAGGCTCAGAAAGCTCGCCCCGAAGGGCCTCTTCCTTCCACTTTCGGACATGTTTGACCCCCTTCATCACTTGGACTCCTGCGCCGCAGCTTCCGCAATCGTCAGGAGCGAAGTCGGTACGGGGTCATCGGTGGTGGTCTCTTCAACGGGGTCACCCGGCACGGGATACCCCCACTTCTTGAGGGAGATGAGCGATGGTTCATTCCCGGGGATTTCGTTACCCCAGATGTCCCAATCACCACGCGTCGGCGCTGGGCGGCGAGCAAACAGCTCCAGGTATGGCCCAGAACCGACAACCCGCTCAATCATCAGATGAATTTCCTCGGGCTTGTGGCTGTGATTTTGCAGGGGGTACAGACTCCAATTGGGTTGCGAGCGGAATGCGAACTTCGTACCCTTGCCTCGCACGCCGAGCAGCATCAGTTCACCCGCATTGCGGAATGTGTTCCCCAGAGTGAATCGAGGCTTTGCCCAAAAATAGAAATTTGTGTATCTGAAGCCCCAGCGTGACAACACCTGAATGCCAAGCGGCACAGTTGCGGCCGTGACCCAGAGGAAGCAGAAGCTTTGCTCGGCGGTGATTTCTTGGATGGCGTCGCCAGCGCTAAGAATGCGTTCGTCGGTCATGAGGGGGTAGTGCTCGGAAGCTCCGAGCTTGCCCTTCTGATGCAGACTCCAGGGCGGGTCAGCGAGGATCGCTCGGTAGCTTCCGGGCTTCGGGGTGCGGTCAGGGTTGAGACGTTCGTCTCGCGTGGTTTCATTCATGGTGGTGACTCCTTTGCTGGGGATGGTGAGTAGTGGTGGGTTGGACGATGCAGCAGGCTGTGGTGTTCGCTGCGGTGGCCTTATTGAGCACTACGAGGCAACATTTGTGAAGAGTTGGCAAGCTCTCTTGCTCCCGCGATTGACCACGCACATAACAGAGGTCAGGCGAAAAAACGGTGCTACGTGAGCTGTTGCTGTGCTTTTTACAACGGGGTTCAGGAACACACACAGAACTGGTCGGTTACTGGTGACTGGTGACGACTCGTGCTGGGCCTGCACCCGGCCGAAACCTGCCGAGTGAGTGCGCGAGCGCGGCCGCCAACCTGCCTGGTGGGTCGAGTGAACTGACCTGGGAAATCAGTACGTTCGGGAGGGCCAGAAGCGCTGCTGGAGGTGTGGCGTTCATGACGACGGCATGCACGAGGCCAGGGAACGCGGCGATTTCTGCATACGGTTGGCACAGGTTGAGGTCTAAGAGTTCGAAGTCGGAGAAAATGACCGCCACATGATCCGCATCCGGTTCTTTCTCGGCCGCCCGATTCATCGCCATCATGGCCGGAGTAAGTGCACTTGACCCCGTGATCCCTGGAGGTGGTTTAACCGCAGCGAGCACCGTGGCAAGTGAGGGTTTCGTGTGCAGTGGCAGCGGCCCAACTGGTGGCACGTCGGGGTGATCAAACCGGAAGATCGTCAGTTGTTGCATGGCTGTCGTGGCGGATGCTGCGATGTGCCGGATAGCCGCTGTTGCTTCGGCGTACCGTGCCCCGACTGGGTCGTTGCCGGTCATGAGCGACCCAGAATCGTCAAAGCAGAGCTTCACGAAGAACGGTGAGGCGGGGTCTCGCCCCGCATTCCCGAGGGCGATGCGTCGACTCACTGTGGGTATCGGCCGCGCCAGCATGGCGGGGAGGAGTTCACTTGGCAGGATCGTCATGATTATTTCCTTTCTTTCCGGGGTGTGCGACCGATTGGGTCGTCTGGGCGGGGGCCGTGACCGGCGACTGCTGGGTTGCCGCGTAGTACTCGCCACTTCAGGGCCTGCACCTGCCGGGTTGCCGCAGCTCCTCGCGCTTGGAACTCGGCCCGCAGGCTGGCTTCTTCTGCACCGTGCTCTGCCCATGCCTGCCAGCTCGGGTCGGCAGCGAGATTCAGGTGGCGTTCGCGCTGCGCGTGATAGTCCGCCGCATACAGATCGATGAGGTCGGCGATCTCGTCTGCACCGGCATAGGAAACGAGGAACGACCCACCGGCGACCGCGAACGCGATCCCCGCGAAGATGAGCCCAACCTGCGGGTCGTCGACCGCTGCTCGTAACGCACCAATCCCGACACCGATCGTGAGGGCGGTGACGAGCGAGAGCAGCAGTACGCGTTTCACGATCTGCGCCCCACTATCTGCGGCCGTGAAGAGGTGCGCGAATGGCAGCTGCTCGGGGGTGAGCTCTTCGAGTGGGCGCTCGCGGAGCTTCCTGCGTCGCATATCCGAATACTCAGTACCGACCAGGCCCGCGACCACTGTGGCTGCGGCAGCACTCGCTGCCAGCGTGATCGCAATAAACACTGGTTCGCCGAGCCAGATCGCTGCGGTCGCCACACCCGCCAGATCTCCTACGAAAATGAGACCCTTCGCAGCCTGATACCAGCGTTTACTGCCGACTGCGCGGCGTCGGAAGGGAGACAGCACCACGTGTACCTGCGAGAACTGCTCCCGCGCCTGGTCGGTCAGCTCCCGACTTCCGGCAACCGCGTGCGTCAGCTCCGCGGCACGGAGTTCAAGACCTGCTCGAACCATGCCGGGTTTTCGGGTTTCAGTGGCGGCCGCGGACTCCCAGAGCGCACTCTGCTCGTCCGTAAGCTCGTCATACTCGACCTCTGACCATGTGTGCGGAACGTCCTTCGGGCGTGGGACAGCCGAAGCCGTCTCCACCACCGGAAAGGTGATCCGTTCTGCCGCACTTGCGGCGTCACCGGCGACCTGGAACGGGTCAAGCATCGCCCCAGAGGAACCTAAATGGTGTGCAGTTGCCATGATGCTCAGCCCTGCCACTTCGTCACGACGGTGCACGAGTCAGCATTGCTGCGTTCGCAAACCCGCTTCCAGAAGGCGGTGACCTGTTCGATCACCGAAGACGGCACCGCAATGTTCGTGCGACCGATCCCCGCAACCGTGAGGTCCACGCCGGACAGATCCGGCACCGCCACTTGATCCGCAAGCGCCGAAGCCGCCGCAATGCTCCCGGCTGCCGCAGGGTCCACACCAACGTTGGTGAACCCATCCGTCAGCACCAACCCTTCGAGGGTTGCGTCGGGTTGCTGGGCTTTGGCCTCCTGGAACAGGCGCAGGATGCCAAGGATGTCGGTGGAAGAAGTCGGGGTTAGTGCAGCCGCTTGATCGAGCTTCGACATCGCTGTGGCCGTCACTTCGGAGGCGAGCTTCTCCTGCTTCCGGGTGAGCGCGTTCTCGGTAGGTGCCTCGATCGCAAACGACTGCTGCACAAGGTTCACGGTCTGGCCAGAGGATGACCCGAAGGTGTCCACCGATATTGATCCGGAGCATGCCGCTGCTTTTGCTGCGACCGTGTGGATTGCTGACTCGTATTCTTGTGTGATCTGCGGACTGAAACCCGAATTCGTAACGTCAGCGAATACAACGTGCACGTATTGACCGTTGCTGCAATCAACGCGACTAGTGTGTTCGGTATTCGAACTGGAACAGCTCGTAGTGACTGCAGCGAGGACGAGTGGCACTAGCAGCTTTCGGAAAGCCAAAGGCTTCTGTCTGCAAGTTCTCGTCCTAAGTGGAGGTCGGGAATCGGGTTCCGTGCTGTGTATGAACATTTTTGGTTCCTTGCTCTCGTGTGGGTCAACTTCAAGTTGGTGTTTCGTGCAGCGGAGGCAACCTGAATGGCGCGTGCTGGTCGGGTATTGGAGAAGCTCGATGTTTGCGCTTTCCTGACATTTCGCCGTTCCTTATGCCCCATCTGCCCTGCCAGTTTGAAACGACCGAGGGTCTCGAAATGTCGAATTCCTTCGATATGAAGAGATGCGAGAAGCAGCAAACGTCAGCATCGGAAATGACCGGTGAATGTCGGCAGAAAGCGGCAGAAACCTCGACCTGGCTAATGCCCAGGTGTTACGATGAAAGATGGTAAACAGGAGCAGCGGTCATGAATCAGACCATCGTCGAGCAGTTGAAGTCAGAACTGCGAAGGACCATCAAGACAGGTATCCACGCCGGATTTCTCGATTCCGGGAATGAGCTGGTCGTTGTCGACAACCCCAGTAACACCCAGTTCACTGTGTCTGTGCAGCAGGTGGAATCCGCGGCGCTCGCATTGCATGGAAAAGAGTTAGAGCGCGCCAAGTTGCTGCTTGCGATTGGCGAATACTCTGACCTCACCGCCTACGAGCGGAGACGCAGATATGCGAAGACTCATCCAGGGCTAAACACTTGGGAAGACGCGCGGCGGACTCACGTCGACCACACCCTGAGCTTGGTTTCAGTTGAGTGGAACAAACGTTTCTCTAAGGCTGCGGTTGTGGCCAAGTCTGAACGCCCGGAGTACCCATTCAAGTTTCTGCTCAACGAGATGGTTCACACCTATCCACAGCAGATTCCCGGGGTGCGAACGGTGCGAATCAAACGAGTTTTACAGGCACTTGAGAATGGTGTAAATCATTGCGAACTGCCCTACAAAGCCCACCAGGCTGGCGGAATCGCGCCAGAACTTGAGCTGCTCTCCGGCAATGGAGTGTTGAGTGTCACAGCGAAAAATCCGTACGTTAAGGATGACTCTGAAGGCCTGGTCTACCTCGTCAGGATTGACTTTGCCGAGCTCCAGAGGGGTGAAACCGTCACATTGGAGTGGATTGAAAGAACGACTGTTAACCGTGAGGCCATTGTTCCCTTGCGGCAGCGAACGGTCTTTGTTGATCCACATAACCCCACGGATGAGGTGCGGATCACAGTGAACTTTGGTGGCATTCGCCCAGATCCGGGCACGATCTGGAGCTATGCAAGGATACCAAGAGAGATGACAGACACTAGCGCGACTGAACAGAAGGTGCTCACCTTAACTGAGGGTCAGGTATCGGATCGTTGGGAATTTCCGAGGATGAACAACGCCTACGGGATCCGGTGGTTCTGGCCTGCTAGTTCATCCCAGTACGGAGGTCACAGCAGTAGCTAAGACATATTCCATATTGGGATTGAGTCAGCGGTTATGGTGAGGATCTCGCGACAATGCGGTGACACGAGGAGGCACAACTTGACCACCACTTCTCTTCTATACCTGCGTGATTCGGACCTGATAAGAAGAAACTTCGGCGGCGACGCCGATAGTTGCCCGAGCGACATAAGCTAACCAAGCTGCAATTCGCCTCTGAGGGATTCACCTCAGGGGCGAATTGTCGTTTTCGGCAGCAGTTGACTTCCTTAGGACGAGACAGGTAGACGAAGTGTTGAGCTTCGGAGCTAGCCTCGACAGACCCCCGGAACCCTAGCTTTGGTGGGGTGAGTTACCCACTTTTCAGACCTTGAACGTCAAAAGCTGGCTATACGAATCAGACACATGATGCCTCAACTGTTCACTAAAACCCCTGATCGTGTCATAATAACCTCAGCACATGGCGTCATTGGTTGAGCGATTCACCGCTCCCGGCCAGCGCGAAACGCGAGATATCCAGTCGGCGTGCTTGACCTGCAATGTCGGTGGCACTGGATACGGTGAAACCAACGCCTTCTTCGAGGCATCTAATAGCACACTCATGTGCGGGAGACAGGAACAGTGGGAATGAGCAAAGAGGTACAGCGGGCAGAACTCCATAAGACCATCTGGCAGGTCGCGAATGATCTTCGTGGCTCCGTCGACGGCTGGGACTTCAAATCGTACGTGCTCGGCATGCTCTTTTACCGCTTCATCTCCGAGAACCTCACCAGCTACATCAACAAGGGTGAGCGTGAGGCCGGCAACCCCGACTTCGATTTCGCACGCCTCTCCGACAGCGATTCCGAGTTCGCCCGTGAGGAAATCGTCAACGAAAAGGGCTTCTTCATTCGCCCGTCAGAGCTCTTCGAGAATGTTCGCAAGGCTGCCCCGAATAACCCGAACCTGAACGAGACTCTCGAGTCGATCTTCCGAGACATTGAAGGATCTGCGGTGGGCACCGACAGCGAAGACGACCTCAAGGGTCTCTTCGACGACCTGAACGTCAACAGCTCCAAGCTCGGCAACACGGTCGCCCGACGTAACGAGAAGCTAGTAAAACTGCTCGATGCAATCGGTAACCTTCCGCTCGGCGGCGAGTTCGCAGACAACTCCATCGACCTGTTCGGTGACGCATACGAGTACCTCATGCAGATGTATGCCTCAAGCGCCGGTAAATCCGGTGGTGAGTACTACACGCCACAAGAGGTGTCTGAGTTGCTCGCGTACATCGCCACTATGGGTAAGACGCGGGTGAATAAGGTCTACGACCCTGCCGCAGGCTCCGGCTCGCTGCTGCTGAAGTTCGCCAAGGTGCTGGGTAAAGAGAACGTCGGTGGGTTCTACGGTCAAGAGATCAACCTCACGACCTACAACCTCGCCCGCATCAACATGTTCCTGCATGACGTGAACTATGAGAAGTTCGATCTCGCGCTCGGCGATACGCTCCTTGATCCGGCTCACTGGGATGAGGAGCCGTTCGAAGCGATCGTCTCTAACCCTCCCTACTCGATCAAGTGGGACGGTGACGCGAACCCGCTCCTGATTAACGATCCACGCTTCGCGCCCGCGGGTGTCCTCGCTCCGAAGTCTAAGGCTGACCTGGCCTTCACGATGCACATGCTGCACTGGCTTGCGACCGATGGCACTGCTGCGATTGTCGAGTTCCCGGGCGTGCTCTACCGTGGCGGCGCGGAGCAGAAGATTCGCAAGTATCTGATCGACAACAACTACGTAGAGGCAGTGATCCAGCTACCGCCGGATCTGTTCTTTGGTACCACGATCGGCACTTGCATCATCGTGCTGAAGAAGTCGAAGAAGACGAATGATGTGTTGTTTGTTGATGCTTCGGAGGAGTTCGTGCGGAGCGGGAACAAGAATAAGCTCTCGCCCGATAACCTGCAGAACATCCTGCTGGCTTTGGATATCCGCGATCATCACGATCACTTCGCAACCGTGATCGACAACAGTGTGATCGCTGAGAACAGCTACAACATCGCAGTGTCTTCGTATGTGGAAGCAGAAGACACCCGCGAGGTGATCGACATCGCCGAGCTGAATGCGCGAATCGAGCAGATCGTTGCACGGCAGACTGAACTGCGCACGTCGATTGACGCGATCGTTGCGAACCTGGAGGGTGTGAAATGACCGATCAGATGCCGAACTGGGAAGGGTTCATGATCCCGACCCTCCAAGTGATGAGTGATGGTGTCGTTCGTCATTGGCGAGAGTTCCAACCGTTGGTTGCCGATCAGCTGGGTCTCACCCAGGAGCAACGGCAAGAAATGGTTCCCTCCGGCACTCAGAACAAGTACGAGAACCGCATCGGATGGGGTGTGTCCTTCCTCACCAACATAGGTGCGCTAGATCGACCAAAGCGCGGTCACTACGTAATCACTGAGGCTGGCAAGCAGCTCATATCTATGTTCCCGAACGGCGCGAAAGAACGGGACCTGCAAGCACTGGGCGAGGATCCGAACTCACCAATCCGCCCTTACCAAAAAACACAACGTAATGCGGCGCAAGCCTCTATAGCTGAGGCTGAAGCAGAATCGCTCACCCCGATTGAACAGGTTGAGGGTGGCATTAAGCGCATTCAGGAGGAGGTGGCCGCAGAGCTGCTCTCGCGGCTCCAAGGCAAAGAGCCTGGTTTCTTCGAAGAGGCAGTAGTTGAGCTTCTACTTGCCATGGGGTACGGCGGCACCAACGGCGCAGGCAGCGTGACAGCGCTGAGCAACGACGGTGGAATCGACGGCGTTATCGATCAAGACGTATTGGGATTGAGTCGCGTGTACGTTCAGGCAAAACGTTACGCAGACAACAACACTGTGGGTCGCCCTGACCTGCAAGCGTTTGTGGGAGCACTGGCAGGTAAAGCCGATAGTGGCGTATTCATAACGACGAGTCGATTCTCTGACGGTGCGAAAACGTATGCCGAAAACGTACCCACCCGCATCATCCTGATCGACGGCAAGCGACTCACCGACCTGATGATTCGCTACGGCGTTGGCGTGCAAGTGAAAGAAACGTACAAGGTCGTTGAAATTGACGAGGACTTCTTCGCATGAGCCGCATCGATGACCTGATCGCCGAGCACTGCCCAAATGGTGCATCATACCGAAGCCTTACCGACGTCGCTGAGTATGTTCGCGGCATTACATACAACAAAGGCAACGAGCAAGCTGACGGACCGGTGAGCGTACTGAGAGCCAATAACATCTCTCTAGCTAGTAATACGTTGAATTTTTTTGATGTGAAACGTGTTTCCGGCTCGGTTCGAGTTCGAGATGAGTATTAGCTTTCTGTGGGGCCGGTGATATTCCGCATGGGTGCCATTGCGCGCATGTCGCTTTCGTGTTGTTGGGTGCCACGAGTAGCACGCTCGGGGGCCAGTGCTCGTAAGCTCCTTCTGCCCGTTCGCCGTTATCGGACGGGCAGAAGGAGTAATTCTGATGGTACGAAAGATCCGTGCGAAGCTCGTGCTGCAGTTACGCGCCGAGGGCCTCTCGGGCCGCGCGATTGCTGCGGCGAATTCCATGTCTCGCAGGAGCGTCCTCGCAGTGTTCGCGGCCGCTGACAGAGAGGGCGTGCGCTGGGACGACATCGCGCAGCAGGATGACGACGCGGTGTACGCGTTGCTGTTCCCCGGCCGTGGTGAACACCAGAGCGTGTATGCGCAGCCCGATTGGGCTGCGACGCATTCTGAGCTCGCCCGCGTGGGCGTCACACTGAAATTGCTCCATGCCGAGTACCTTGACCGGTGCGAGACCGCGGGGGAACCCGCGATGGGGTACGACCGGTTCTGCAAGGGGTACGCCCAGTATGTGCTGATCGCTGGTGCGGCGTCCCGCGTCGGGCATAAGGCCGGTCAGAGCATCGAGGTCGACTGGTCCGGCCCCACGATGCACCTCACCGACCCGGTGACCGGGCATCGCACCAGGGTGTACCTCTTCGTGGGGTGTTTGCCGTTCAGCCGGTACGCGTTCGTTGAGCCCACGCTCGACATGAGACAAGACACCTGGCTTCGTGCGCATGTGGCGATGTTCGCCTGGTGTGGGGGCAGCGTCCCAAGAATCATCCCGGACAATCTCAAGACCGGGGTGATCGCGCACCCGCGCGAGGGCGAGGTCGTGCTGAACGACGCATATCGGGAACTCGCAGCTCATTACTCAGCGGCGGTGCTGCCGGCGAGAGTGAAGAAACCGAAGGACAAACCATCGGTCGAGAACACGGTCGCAAGTATCGCGACGTGGGTGATCGCGAAGCTCCGCAATGTTGAGTTCGCTTCCCTAGGGGAGCTCAAGGCAGCGGTGTATGCGCAGGTGACCGCGCTGAATGCTGAACCGTTCCAGAAACGGCAGGGGTCACGCCTGTCGGTATTCGAAGCGGAAGAGAAGCCGCTGCTGCGCCCGCTGCCGCAGGTCCCGTACGAGATCAGCAGGTGGGTGTACGGGCGGAAAGTGCAGAAGAATGGGCATGTGGTGTGGGAGAAGAACTTCTATTCCGTCCCGTACACGCAGATCGGTCGGAGCGTTGATCTGCGCATCACCGAGTCAACGCTCGAGATCTACTACGGTACCGACCGGCTCTCGTCTCATCTCCTCGCCCCAGCGGGCGTGACGAATGAGTACCGCACGCACGAGAGCGACCTCCCGAACGGGCCCAGGTACCGGGAGTGGGATGCGCAAAGGTGCCGGGACTGGGCGGCCAGAATCGGCGAGCACACCCTACTCGTGGTGAACCGGATGTTTGAGTCCGTACCAGTCGAGGAGCAGGCGCTCGACCCGGCACTTGCGGTGTTACGCCTCACGAAACGGTACTCGAATGCCAGACTCGAGCGGGCGTGCGAAATCGCGCTCGAGAGCCGGGTCCGATCACCCCGGTATGCGCACCTGAAACCAATCCTCGAAACCAAACAGGACCAGGGCAGCAGAAGACGCCCAAGGTTCGAGCCAGTCAGCGAGCAGGCGGCAGCACCCGCCGGGTACGTGCGTGGCGGCGACTACTACGCCGGAGGTGTGAAGTGAGCATGATCGATAGCGAGACCAAACGGAAGCTCCGCGAGATGGGAGTGGGATCCCTGGTCGACGCGTTCGACCGGCAAGATGAATCACTCGCCCTGGGGTTACCGTTCGGAGAGCGCGTGAGCCTTGTCGTTGACGAGGCCTACGCCACGTTCAACCTGACGAAAATTGATGGTCTCATCCGGCGGGCAGGGCTTCGTTACCCTGATGCGGAGCTGCGCCGCCTCGATCTCCTCGAGGAACGCGGCCTGGATCGTGGCATGATCGCGCAGCTCGGGACCTGCACCTTCATTGATCGGCGCCAGAATGTGGTCTTTCAAGGGTTCACTGGGTCGGGGAAGTCGTACCTGGGGTGCGCGCTCGCCCGGGCTGCATGCCAGCACCGGTATCGGGCGCACTACATCCGAATGCCCGATCTCGAAGAGGCGTGGGCGGCAGCAACTGACAGGCCCGGGGGGAAGGAGAAGTTCCTGCGGAAGTACGCGAGCTTCAGGTTGCTTGTTTTGGACGAGTGGCTTCTCGACCAGCCGGGTGAGGCCCTCCGCTCGATGCTGTTCGAGCTGATCGAACGCAGGTACGACGACGCGTCAACGGTGTTCTGCACCCAGTATGCAAAGAAGGACTGGCATCAGCGTCTCGGTGGTGGTGTCCACGCCGACGCGATCATGGACCGTATCGTGCACAACGCGATCTGGGTCGAGACCGGCGAGGTGAACATGCGCGAGCACGCGCTCGCTCGGGCCGCCTGATCATGGCGTCGGTGGGTGTCAGTTCTACAGGACTCTGCGGGCTGGCGCTCACCGACGCGATCGTGTGGCACCAAACGGGAATAGGTGTGGCCCCCGGAGAGAATAATCGGCGGCCCCCAGAGCTACGAATACTCACGAGACAACCAACGCCTCGTGAGTGGTGACATTCTTATTTGTGCTGGAAGCGGCAGCAAAGACCACATCGGAAAAGTAGCGTTCGTTTTTGAAGACCTAGAGCACACATTCGGCGGATTCATGGGGGTTGTCCGAACTAAAGGTGAGCTTGAACCACGATTCCTGTTCCATCTGCTCACAGGCGGCTCATTCCTCGCCTACCTAGGAAGTGCGCTTTCGACAACCACAATTAATAACCTCAACACAGGAGTTATGCGTGGGTTCCGTGTCCCGGTTCCGCCGCTTGAGGTGCAGCGTGAGATTGTCAGGATTCTTGATACGTTCAGTGCGCTGGAAGCGGAGCTGGAAGCGGAGCTGGAAGCCCGCAAACAGCAATACGAGCACTACCGCGAACAACTCTTAGCACCTTCTGAAACAGCGGAGTTCAAGCTCCTCGTTGATGTCGTTCGAATTAAGAACGGTAAAGATCACAAACACCTTGATGTAGGTGAAATTCCGGTCTATGGCAGCGGCGGAATCATGCGTTTTGTGGATTCCTCATCCGCGCAGGGGCCTTCGGTCCTTATTCCGCGGAAGGGGTCGCTTGGCAATCTCTTCTATGTTGAAGGGCCCTTCTGGAATGTCGACACAATCTTTAGTACTGAAATTGACACCTCCCTGATCGAACCCAAATTTTTGTTCCATCAACTTTCCATAATGAAGCTAGGAGAAATGAACCAGGCTGGAGGGGTCCCGAGCCAGACCCAGGGCGTCCTTAACCGCTTGCGCCTTTCAGTTCCTCCACTAAATGAGCAGCGTCGTATTGTCGCAATCCTCGACAAGTTCGACGCGCTCGTGAACGACCTGAGCATTGGTCTCCCTGCTGAGCTTGCTGCTCGTCGGCAGCAGTATGAGTATTACCGTGACAAGCTCCTCACGTTCAAAGAACTGGAGGCGGCGGCATGACCGGGTCTCGTGTGAATTATGACCTGATCGCGTTCGGCGGGGAATCGACCGTTGTGGTCGAGTATGAGCCTGACCCCCGGGATCAGGGGTCGTATCAGTCTGAGTCGCAGCTTGAGACGGAGTTCATTCGCCAGCTCGAATCACAAGCGTATGAGCGGGTGGTGATCACTCGCGAGGAAGACCTCATCACGAACCTGCGCACCCAGCTCGAAGCCCTCAACAAGTACCAATTCTCTGACGATGAGTGGCAGCGTTTCTACACCGAACGCATCGCCTCGACCGGCGACGGGATCGTCGAGAAGACCGTGCGCATCCAAGAAGACCACGTGCAGCTCCTCACCCGTGATGATGGCAGTACGAAGAACATCACGCTCCTCGACAAGCAAAGCATCCACAACAACCGCCTCCAAGTCATTAACCAGTATGCGGTTGATCGTGGTGAGGGTGGCGCGAACTTTGCGAACCGGTACGACGTCACCATTTTGGTGAATGGGCTGCCGATGGTGCATGTGGAGTTGAAGCGTCGAGGTGTGCCGATTCGTGAGGCGTTCAACCAGATCGACCGGTACCAGCGTGACAGCTTCTGGGCAGGCTCCGGCCTCTTCGAATACGTGCAACTGTTTGTGATCTCGAATGGCACCCAGACGAAGTACTATTCCAACACCACACGTCGCCAGCACATCGCTGACCAGGGTGGGAACCGTCGCACTAAGAAGACCTCGAACAGTTTTGAGTTCACATCGTGGTGGGCTGACGCACGCAACAAGCCGATTCTTGATTTGACGGCGTTCGCGAAGACGTTCTTCGCGAAACACACCCTGCTGAACATTCTCACCCGCTACTGCGTGCTGACCAGCGACCGGCTGCTGCTTGTGATGCGCCCATACCAAATTGTGGGCACCGAGAAGATCTTGCAGAAGATCGATATCTCCACGAACTACAAGACCCTCGGCACCCGCGATGCGGGCGGCTATGTGTGGCACACGACCGGCTCGGGGAAAACTCTCACGAGTTTCAAGACGGCACAGCTTGCGTCGAAGCTTCCAAGCGTCGACAAGGTGCTCTTCGTGGTCGACCGCAAAGACCTCGACTATCAGACGATGAAGGAGTACGACCGCTTCGAGAAGGGCTCAGCGAACTCGAACACCTCGACAGCAGTGCTGAAGCGGCAGCTTGAGGATCCGTCGAAGAAGATCATTATCACGACCATTCAGAAGCTCTCCAACTTCATCTCAGCCAATAAAGGCCACGAAGTGTATTCGGGGCACATCGTGCTGATCTTTGATGAGTGTCACCGGTCACAGTTCGGTGACATGCACTCCGCGATCACGAAAGCGTTCAAGCGATACAACCTGTTCGGATTCACCGGCACCCCGATCTTTGCCGAGAACTCTGGCAGTGGCGGGAACCCGCAGCTGCGCACCACAGAGCAAGCGTTCGGTGACAAGCTGCACACATACACGATCGTGGATGCGATCAACGACAAGAATGTGCTGCCGTTCCGTATCGACTACGTCAACACCATCAAGGTCGGCAACGTGGGCGACAAACAGGTGTCGGCCATTGACACCGAAAACGCGCTGCTCTCACCTGCCCGCGTTTCGCAGGTGACAAAGTACATCCTTGATCATTTCGATCAGAAGACGAAGCGTAGCGAAAGCTACGCGCTGGGGGAGCGCCGCGTACGAGGCTTCAACTCGATCTTTGCGACCGCATCGATCACCGCGGCACGAACCTACTATCAAGAGTTCAAGAATCAACAGGAAGCGCTATTCCCTGACCAGCGGCTCAAGATCGCGACGATCTTCTCCTATGCCGCGAACCCCGACAGCGAAGACGGACTGCTCGACGAAGAAGGCTTTGAAACGGATGGCCTTTCGGGTGACGCACGCACGTTCCTGGAATCTGCGATCCGCGACTACAACCAGATGTTCGGCACAAGCTTTGATACCAGCTCGGACAGCTTTCAGAACTATTACAAGGATCTCTCGCAGCGCCTGAAAACTCGTGAGCTTGATCTGGTGATCGTGGTGAACATGTTCCTCACCGGCTTCGACGCGACCACGTTGAACACGCTGTGGGTCGATAAGAACCTGCGCTCGCATGGCCTCATTCAGGCGTACTCGCGCACGAACCGTATCCTGAACTCGGTGAAGGCGTACGGCAACATCGTCTGCTTCCGTGACCTCGAAGAAGCCACCAACGACGCCATTGCCCTGTTCGGCAACAAGGACGCGACCGGGATCGTGCTGCTCAAGCCGTACCGTGAGTACTACGACGACTACGCCGAGAAAGTCACTGAGCTGCTCGCAAATTACCAGCCGGGTGCGCTGATAGTTGGCGAAGAAGCCCAAGTCGCGTTCATTAAGCTGTACGGTGACATCCTCCGACTACGCAACATCCTCACCTCCTTCGATGACTTCACTGACGAAGAAATCCTGTCCGCAAGAGACATCCAGGACTTCCAGTCCACTTATCTGGATCTCTGGAACGAACGTAAGAAGACCACGGATAGTGACAAGGAAAGCATTGTCGATGATGTGGTCTTCGAGATCGAGCTGATCAAGCAGGTCGAGATCAACGTTGATTACATCCTGCTGCTCGTTCAGAAGTACCGCGAAGAGCGCGGCGACGGCGACGACAAAGAGCTGCGTGCTGGCATTAGCCGTGCGATCGACTCGAGTCCGTCACTGCGCAACAAGAAAGACTTGATCGAGAACTTCGTCGACTCCCTCTCCGTCAAGGGCGAGATTGAGCAAGAGTGGCGTGCTTATGTCGCGGCTCAGCAGGAGAAGGAGCTTGGCGAGATCATTGCGACAGAAAGCCTTAAGCCTGAGGAGACGGCCAAGTTCGTACAAGCGGCGTTCCGCGACGGCGCGCTACGCACCACAGGGACCGCCATCACGAAGGTACTGCCGCCGGTGTCGCGCTTCTCGAAAGACAAGAACCACAGTGCGAAGAAGCAGCGCGTGATACAGCGGCTTGGAGAATTCTTTGAACGATTTCTTGGGCTTGGAAATGGAGGCGATGATGCTTGAACCAGGACTCCAAAGTACAAAAAACATCGAATTTGTAAAGTCGTCGTCTGAAGGATGGAATCTATAGTGGTGCACGCATATCCCGCCGGTTCCGAATGGCGGAAATGGGATCTCCATGTCCATGTCCCGGGCACAAAATTAACTGATGGGTACGAAAAAAAGGACGGCGAGGCTGATTTTGATCGGTTCGCCGAAATACTTGAACAATCAGACGTGGCAGTATTTGGGATCACTGACTACTTCAGTGCCGATCAAACGATTGCGTTCATTAAGTTCTTTAAAGAAAAGTATCCGGAATCCAAGAAACTGTTATTAGTCAATGTTGAGGTTCGCCTGAACGAGACAGTGAACCGGGACCTTCAAATTGTTGATTTCCATTTCGTGTTTCGAGACACGGTAAGCGAAGAGAAAATTACAGAGTTTCTCTCCAAACTCTCCACGGAGACAACAGATGCGCATGGCCGCCATAAAGCCTGTAGTGAGCTTGTCGGCAAGGAGTATGACCAGGCGACGGTAACCCGGACGAGTATTAAGAAGGCTTTCAAGGAGACCTTCGGTGATAAAGCAGAACCAACAGATTTTCTAATTTATATTGTCCCTGCAAACAATAACGGGTTCCGTGCTGAGTCCGGTAAGCAGCGCAAGGCGATACTCGCGGATGAGATTGATAAGCACTCTCACGCCATTTTCGGTAAGGGGGTCGAGAACTCCGCTCATTTCTTGAAGACGGATCGTTTTGAAGATTCGAGTCAGCGTTCAGTGCCCAAGCCGGTGTTTGGTGGAAGTGATGCTCACAACTTCACTGACTTGGAGAATTGGCTCGGGAAGGCGTTAGATAACAAAGATACGCGGCAAGTAATCACCTGGGTGAAGGCAGATCCAACATTCGAGGGACTGCAGCAAACCTTGGTTGAGCCTGAAGATCGAGTCTCCCTGTCTGAGCTCAAGCCAGACGCGAAGGATCAATACAAGGTTATTAAGCGGGTCAAGTTTGAAGGAAGCTCCGACTTCCCGGAAGAGATTCAATTCAATCCCAACCTCAACGCCATTATTGGGAGCCGGTCTTCCGGTAAATCTGCTCTCCTTGCTCATATTGCGTACGCAATCGATCCTGCCTACACAATTGCGCAGCAGGGTCTTGCGTCCAAACTTAAAGAGCATGAACTTGGTCCAGCCGCTGGGCGATCCTGGAAGTCAGTCGAATCAACTATTTGTGAGGTTGAGTGGTCGGACGGCTCGGTCGGTGGGGGCCAAGTGATCTACGTTCCTCAGAACTGGCTATATCAGATTAGTGACAATCCCAAAGAAGTCACAGATAAGATCAGACCTGTGCTTGAGTCACGCTATCCGGCATACTTCCGTGAACAGCATCGACTGCTCGATTCCGTCAAGCTAGCGAACGAATTAATCGGCAGAGCATCCGAAGCATGGTTCGAACTTGCAGACGAGCACGAGAAACTAGCTTCTGATATCAAGCTTGTTGGTGACAAAGTCGCAATCACGAAGGCCCGTGACGGTTTCAAAACTCAGATTGAAGAACAGAGAGAAGCAAATTCCCTTAGTGCCGAGGATCTCGAAACCTATCAAGCCGTCATCGAATCGATAGCTGCAAAGAAGGCCCGTCTTGATGAAATACAAATCGAAGTCGAGCATCTTAATGAGTATGTCGTTGAGGATGAATCTAGTCGGTCGTTTTCTGCCACTGGTTCAGTTCTCATCGAGACAAGACTTACTCCGGAGCCAAGTAAGCTGCCGAAGCCGCTTGAGGAATCTGTAAAGGCTATAGTCGCCGAGGCTGAATCAAAGCTCCTTCCCAAGGTGGAGGCAGCGCTTGTGGCACATCGGGTCCAACTAGCCGAAGAAAGCAAACTGCTTGATAGCGAGATCGCTTCCCTCCAACAAGACAACAAGGCACTTCTTGAAAAGCATCGGGCGAACAAAACGCTAGATGAGCTTGTGAATAGGCAAAAAACACAACAAGATTCGCTCGACAAGATTGATGCACTCGATCGTCAGCGGCTTGCAGTAGTTGAGAAGCAAGGTGAGAATCTCACCGTTATTGATCAGCAGATTGAGGTGCGATCAAAGGCATTCGACAGCTTGACCGAGCTGTTTGAGCAAGATGCGAAGGTGATGGATCAGCTGGCATTTGGTATTGCATATGGTATTGATGCAACAACTGTCGCCGCACTTTCGGAGCCGTTTCGCAAGAATCAGTCTGGAAGCTTCATCACAAAAGTTGACGAGGCAGATGCCGTTGTAGACATCTCCAAAGCTCAGAAAGAACCCGCTACGTTCCTATCGGATCTTTTCAGCAAGAAGCAGAAACTGAATCAGGGCAATGTCCCATCTGAAGTTGCGACACGAGTCCTAACGGCGACGCCAGAAATTCGCTTCACCGCCACTCTCGACGAAGACCGGATCGGCGGGTTCGAGCGTTCGACAATGACGCCAGGAAAACAGGCCCTATTTGCGCTTACCTTGATCCTTGGTGAGGCCGAGGAGCGCTGGACGCTGCTTATCGACCAGCCAGAAGATGATCTGGATAGTCGCTCAATATATAGCGACATCGTGCGCTACCTCGTTGAGCAGAAGAAGGAGCGCCAAATCATTCTGGTTACACATAATGCGAATCTTGTCGTAGGGGCTGACGCGGAGTCTGTGATCGTTGCCAATCGGCACGGCGATGACCGTAAGAACAGAGACGGCAGGACCTTTGACTATCTGACTGGTTCACTGGAACACAGCAGAAAACGTAAGGCCTCTAGTTTCGAGCTTGAGCGCATGGGCATCAGAGAGCATGCTGTAGAGATTCTCGATGGCGGTAAAGAGGCCTTCCAGAAGCGCCGAGATAAGTACAAGATATAGACCGGGACTGTGATGAAATGAGTACCCGGGTCTTGGGGGCTGGCGTTAAATTTTGACAGTATCCTTGATTGACCCTGTAGCAATGAAATGTTGGAGGTTCGAATATGGAGATTGACTCAGCATTCACCGTAATCTCTGCTGAGATGACATACCAGGTTCTTGATAGTCGCTGGATGTCGATCCGAACCCACCATCGATTTGAGCTAGAGGCGACCAGGCCGCACCGCTTTTACTTCCGTGAGTACAACTGGGATAACGAAAAGGGCATCGAGAAGCTTCCACGGATCTTATCGGGGCGTCAGCAGAGCGGGCGCGCAGCCCACCGGTTACAGGGGCCAGTAGTAAGTGGCCCAAACGGCTGGAGGCTTCTCGTCGTAGATCTGGGGCGCATCTTGGGGCCTGGGGAGCGCGAGGTGGTCGAGATTGAACATTTCTTCGTGCGCGTAGCGCCAGACGCTGATGGGTTCGTTGGTGCTTTGGCTCGCGAGGGCATGGAGCGGATCCACCTCACAGCCATACTTCCAAACCGGAACGACTTGCGCCTGCATTCAAAGCATCGGGCTGGATCGCGCGACACAGAAGAGTGGGAGCACATCCAAATGCTCGCCGGGACTACCGAAGCCGGTAGCATTAAAGTAACGCATAAGATTAGCGATCCGACGCCAGGGAGGCGCTACCGGCTCGGCTGGGATCAGCACTAAACATGGTATAATCAGGCACGGAAGGGAGTGGTCTACTTATGTCTGATGGTCAAGAGATCTAAGGTTCGCCCAGCGGATCGCCGTATGTTTATCCCGCAGAAATCTTATTGATTATCTGCGGGATTTGTCGTATTAGCGCACTCAAGGAGGACTGTGCCTGTAAACTCGACCACCTTTGAGGACCTACGTCTTCGTGCGTACTTTGCACACGTCGCTACCTCGCTCGGCGCTCTGCGTAATGTAAAGCTCGTTGTTGTGGCTCATATGGTCCACAACTCCTCTGTGTTCCTCCCCTCCCTCGCTGACATCGCTCCTGTCGCTCTTCTGCTGCCAAAACCGAAGACTGCAGATACGCCAATAGGGCGAAGGATTCAGAAGGACTTCACTACCCTGACGGAGCCGCTTACCCGCGAATGGGCGAGCGACTCCAGGAAGGTCGCACGTGAGGTGGTCCAGAACACAACCGATGGCGATCGAGTTATTTTGGTTGATATCGGCGGCTACTTCGCAAACACCCTAAACGAGATTGTAAGTCTCACGAAGGGGCGTGTGATCGGCGTGATGGAAGGAACAGAGAACGGGGTTCAGCGTTACGAAAGCAGCGGCCTTACCTACAATGTGCCAATTGTGACCGTTGCGCGAAGTCCACTTAAGCTCCCCGAGGACTATCACGTGGGTTCCGGCGTAGTCTTTTCTGTCGAAGCGGTACTTCGTGAGCAAGCACAGATCTTACAAACCCGAGCAGCTTGCGTTATTGGCTACGGACGAGTTGGGAGTAGCGTTGCGGAGGTGCTCCGCGGACGTGGAATCTCGACTGTCGTGCATGACACGTCCCCTATTGCGATGGCCGAGGCTGCTGCTCGAGGGTTTAGAGTGTTTCGTAGGATTGAAGAGGCGCTTGGCGCAGCTAATCTGGTTATCTCCGCGACGGGTATGCATGCTATTGACCGTCGTGCGCTCGCCAGCATGCGTTCGGGAACGGTTATTGCAACAGTTACCTCTATTGACGACGAATTCGTGGAGGGGGACTTAACTCTATATAAGAAAAGCCAAGTATCTCCCTCGATCACGCGATATGACTCCGAGGGCCAACGCTACTTCTGGCTTGTTAACGGTGGGAATCCTGCCAACTTTCTTCATGGAGCAGTTATCGGTCCCGCGATGCAGCTAATTGAAGGCGAGAAGATGGCAGCAATCCGTGCAATCGCGACGGGTGAGTACGTTCCTCTTGGACCTCAGATACATGAGGTCGCCCATGAACGTCGCCTGGAAGTTGCCACAATTTGGAACGAACACTTCTTAGACGATTGACACTACGCGTTCAATAAGTCTGAAGGGTTAGGATTTCGAGTAGCGCAAGACACCCCTCGCTTTCCCAGTCCATCGCAAACCTTATCTGAGGAGATGTTTCCGAATTGTCTTGTGATTTCGCCCCACTCGCTTAGCGATCGTCTTGAAGCCCAGCCCCTCCGTACGGAGTTCGCGCCAGTGGAAGATCTCATCGTCAGTCGGTATCGCGACTCGTGAACGAATCCCAGCCTCCGCAAGGCGCTTCATGATGGTGCCGCGGTTGTGTCCGTACTTTTCCGCCAGCTCATAAGCAGACATTCCAGCCTCGTAGTCGGCAGTCATGAGTCGAAGCTTCTCATCGGTAATTCGCGCGAGAGATCGCGGAATTTGTTGTAACTCAGCGGATTTTGACGAAGTGCGAGCCTCTTGGAGAAGTCTCCACCCCTGTTCTAAATGGTTTGCGTACGAGGAGAACACCCCGACCAAGAAGTATTTTCGCTTAAATCCACCATTAAATCATATGGTGGATTTAGCTTTATAACAGATATAAAATTGTCATTTGCTCGGAGGTTCAACACTACCTCACGATAGACTAAATCTTCTTCGACCACATCGGTCGTTTTTAGTATGGTTTCCAGATAAGAATTGATGAGTTCAACAAATTCTTCACGAGTTGGCAATGCTTTGCTTAGTTGCGTCTTTTCGTCTTCTAGTCTCTTTATAATCTCCTCGATAGAGTTTATCTGAGCTTGGTGAAATTCAAGTTTACCCTTGTGGTGCTGTTTATATTCCACAGGATTAGACACCTGAAAGGTCTGGTATTTAGCGTAGAAGTCTCGTTGTAACTTGAGGTCTTTTTTAGCATCATTGAGTTTGCGTCTGTTGGTCTCTTTTTTGATAATTACATCTTGTTCGATGCGGTCTATGTATCGCTTATGAGCCTCGTCTACGTTTTTCGTTAGGTGTCGCAACGTCCACTCAATATGAGCGTTTACATATTTTGCCCTAATGCCCTTTGGTAGCTTATGACCATACTTCAGAATAGCTTCTTTATCATTGTGGCGAAGACACTCTTTATTGCGACAATAGTAACTCAATAGCCACTTACCCTTATTCTTACCACGAGGAATTTTGGTGCGTTGAAACGTCATTACCCTATCACAGAAATCACAGATAACTTTTTCTCGTAGCAAGCCATATTCGAGCCGTTGAGCCACGTTGCCACGACCCTTAAATTCCTTGTCAAAGCTAGCCGATATATTGCGACCAAGTTGTATAAATTCATCTGGCGTCATCAAAGGCAAGAAATTATATTGGTCGTTTAAGTTAGAGATATTATCACCGTGCTTATATACGCCAGTATAGAACTCGTCGGTCAAGAAATCCGACACCATATTCTTAGTCATCTTAACTAACTTGTATTCGTCCTGCTCGGTCTTGCGAACGCTCAAATGCGAATCGTTGAGGAAGTCAGCTATATCTTCGCCAGTAGCACGGTCATTAAGCCTCATTAAGATGGCTTTGCGGAGTAACTGCCAGTTATGCTCGTCTGGCTCGTAATAGCCCGTTGCCGTGTTAACGTAGTAGCCTTTTTTGACCACTCCTAGATACTTACCATCTCGGACTGCTCCAGTGTTACCACGCTTTACGTCTTGTGATAATTTGTCGCTATATTGCTTTGATGTAGCGAATAAAATACCCAAGAGCATTTTTCCATTTGGTGTGTTATCAAATTGGTAGGTTTTGAATAATAGGTCTTGGATTTCTTCGTGGTCTACCATTTCAATAATCTGACCGCCCTCAAGCATATTCCTCGATAGTCGGTCAGGCGACCAAGCTATAAGCCCTTGATATTTGCCAGTCTTAAAACCTAACATCACCTTATCAAAAATAGGACGATTACCAGACTCTTTAGCAGAGGCACTTTCTTTGAATATATCGTCTGGGTGTATCTTTATGTTCAACTGTTTAGCTAACGCCATACACTCAACTTCTTGGTCTTCTAATGAGCGGACTTGTCGCTCCTCAGAGTCTGTTGATTTACGAAGATACATAGCATATCGGCGTCGCTCTTTTGGTAGTAACTTTTTACTGCCCTCTGCCGACTGAACGAAGAAATCCACTAGATTATCTACGGTGTAGTTGCTCTCTGGTAAATCTAGTAGGTTTGGGTTTTCTTCTAATTCTTCAGCTAATACCGATTTAGCTTGTAATAATTGGCTATCACTTAAAACGACACGCTCTTGTTTCTTGCGTGGTTTACGAGGAACTCCATTATTACTAGCCATACTATCCACATTATACCTTGTCAAAGGGTTCAACGATTTTCTGGTATATTAAAGCTACGATGGATTGGCTAGAAGAACACGGTGGAACATTAGTTGTGATTGGCATAATCATATTTTTTGGATGGCTATTCTTATCTTCAAGCGGGTCAAGCAACTCCTCAACAAATGAATATAACGACAGTTATGAGTCTTCTGTGGAGGACGATGGTTACTATGAAGAGCCTGAAGAGTTTCACGGCTACGAGTGTAGTGATGATTGCTCTGGTCACGACGCAGGATATGAGTGGGCAGACGACAACGGTGTGTGCGATGAGTATTTTGACGGAGGCAATTCAGAGTCATTCTCAGAGGGCGTAAGAATCTACGCAGAAGAAAACTGTTAGCATTTATATTATAAATATGTTATAAGTATCTTATGAAACGAGCTGTGGTTGTCATTATTTCAATAGTAGCTCTTTTGATTGTGGCGTTTTCTTCACAATCCAACCCAGATACCTCAAACTCAGTGACGAATAAAGCTAACACCTCTAGCAATGTTACACAGCCAACACCAAAGCAAAAGCCTATCTGTGACGGCACGACAGTTACGGCTAGCTGTGCCGTTGACGGCATTAGCTATTCTACATACATCTATCATCCCGCCGTCCCAGAAAAAAGCCACACCGAGACTGTTACAACCTACGAAAAAGAAGTAGCTGGATACTGCACGCTATGTAACGATGGCACTTATTCACCCTCGTGTGCTACTGGTCGGGGTGCGTGTTCGCATCACGGCGGTGTCGCTCAGTGGAACGCCCCTCGATATAGTAGCGTCCCAAAGACCAGCACAAAAACCGTTATAGACTCGCCAGCCCAAGAAGCCTATTACGAAAAAGTTGTAGAATAATCCAATAATCTACAAACTTGGTATAATTAAAGAGTTCTAAGCATTTAATACAGATAAGAAATCGCAGGATTTATTCCTGACGGTGTTTCGCCTCAATAACGGACACCGCATAAACAATAGGCGAAAGCTTATCTGTGATAAAGGCTTAGAACACCTTGCGGTGTCCTTTTTTTGTATATAGACACCCTGAGGAGTTATAAACCTAAAAGTATCTCAGGAGGATATATGGCGAACAATAACAAAATACTAAACAAGCAAATCTTTAAGAAGTGGTGGTTTTGGGTCATCGTGGTAGTAGTGCTAGGTATTATTGGTCTGACGTCAGGTGGCGGTAATCAGCCTAACGACACAACCGCTGATAATGGCGATAACTCATCGCAAACCACTGGAACATTACCAGTTGTCGATAAGGCTGACTATACAGACAAAGAGGGCTTAGTAGCGTTTAAGGACTTGGCTAGCAAAGGCTACACCGTTACGGCTAAATACGTTAATGAAGCCGTGCCAGCTACTAACCAAGACTTTACAGAGCAATTTACTAGTGCTGACGTTAATAGTTGTAGCGACAGGCTAGGTTTTGACGCATACACCGTCAGCGACTTAACGCAGACTGGCGACAGCATAGCACTAACTCTTGGTAATACTCCTAACAGTAGCCAGACTTGTCCTGCTGGCACTACTGATGACCTAAACTAATGAAAGACCGTAAGACATACAAGATATTGACGGCTTTAGGTTTTATACTACCGCTAAACCGTTTCTACCTAGGCAACTTAAAAGGCATATTCTGGCGGACTATAACTATCAACTATTTTTGGATAGGCTGGGTTGCCGACCTGTTCTATATGGATAAACGCTTTGATGAGGCTATGGCTAAACGAGGCTTCAGCAACACGGATATACGAAATCAACAAGTTAAGTAGAAAAGAAATAGACCCTTATCAGGGTCTATTTACTAATTAGCTAATACCAAATTTGGACAAGATTTCTTCAGCTATCTTGTATAGCGTAGGAGAGTCTGTGGGTGTTATGTCTTTGAGCGGATAATCAACTGTTTTGCTCTTTATCAAAGCAAGCAACCCGTTAACTTTTGCGGTTTTGTTCTTACCCCTAACATCTGTTATTTCTTTCTGGAGATGTAGCCTTATCTGGTCGCAAAATGGAGACGTCGAGCTTAGCGTTACGTCACTAATGCTGTTGTCGTGTAATACTTCGTTTGCCTTGTCTTGAACATAAGCAATTGGAAGAGCATCTTCTATTGTGCCTTTTTCTGTAATACCGCTACCAAAACTGTATAGGGTGAACGTATTATTTTTGAAGTTTTTTCCAAGTTTGACTATTTCGTCTCTATACTTCCTGCCATCATCATCGTCGTCTGAAACTACAATAGGCTCTATGTCGTGAAATGCCAGACGAGACGCAACGGCTACTATGTTAGCACCTGTCCCGTTGGTGATTCGAATATCATTATCTGGTTTGATTTTGCTAAATGCTTTCTCAAGCAATTTCTTGTCATCAGCACCTTCAACTAGAAGTTTATGTGGTGACAGTAAATCAGATATAACATCTATGCCGAAAGCGGTTTGTAACACTTCATCGTCTATATTTTCTTCGGTTTTGATTTGTTCTTTATTTGTCGAGTTATCGCTACCCTTTGTTAGTATATGATGGCGTTCTTTTTGTTTGGTATCCATCATAAAGTTGGAATGAGTAGAGATAAACAGATAATTACTCTCACCGATTTTCAATAGTTCATCTCGCATATGCCTAACACCAGACGGGTGAAGATGGACTTCTGGCTCGTCGATAAGAATTATATGGTTCTTAACACTGCCCGACGCACTACCTATCGAGATACTGAAAAGAAGTGAAGCAAATTGTTTGAAGCCTTGGCTTCGGTCTGTCATATCATAATAGTTACCAGTGTCAGCCTCATCTTTGACCGATACCTTGACCGTATAATCGTTACCGACCTCTACGTCTATATCTACTTTGTGTTCTTTCCATTTCTTGTGTAGATACTCGGTAGCCTTGGTCGTCAGATTAGTGCTTAGACTACGCCTCTCGTTGTCGTCCTTTTTAATTTCCTCGATAACCTTAGCGATATCATCGTATGTCTTATAGCCAGCTAGGTAAAATATATTCTCAAGAGGTATGTTGTCTTTATTTTCGACGAAATCATCTAGTTTAATCTTGTCTTGTATAAGATACCTAGGCTCATATTCCCACCTGTCTATAATCACCTGAGTATTTTTTGTAGCAAAATTAAGCAGTGCCTTTTTAAGCAATCCGCTCAATAACTCGTCAGTCAATACTAGATACTGGTCAGCTTCAGCTTTATCTGCTATCTCTGATAATTTTTTTACGGTAATATTTTCAACGGTCTTGGCAGGCGTAGGTGGAGTTGTGGGCTGTGCTGGTATCTCTTCCTCTACAACAAGCACCCCGTATGCGTCTAGTTTTGCGACCTTATCGTGAATGAACTCAAAACTAACATTATATTGGTCAGCACCGTCTTTAAGGTGGGCTTCTTTAATGATACTTGTTAGCTTGATGCTGTTAACAAGGCTGTCGGGCAACTCTATATTGGTTGCGTTGAGTAGCGATTCCTTATAGTTATCAGAGCTTTCAATAGAAAAATCGAGATATACCGACACCTTGTCTGGTTTAGTCTTTCTGTTTCTGATTTTCGTGAAACTACTTTCAGCGTCCTTGTCGTCAGCCCTCTCAACCATAGCAATTGCGTCAAGCACGTTGCTTTTACCAGTTTCATTTTTGCCTAACAGTATTGTGGTATAGCTTTTCCCATATTTCTGAATAGGAAAGTCCAGCTCGTCTATAGATTTATACCCTCGGATTTTTATTTCCTGTAATTTCATAGCTTCCATTATACCACATTTGTAAATCACAAAATGCTTATGCTTATCTGTCAAGACAGACGAATTGTTATGTTCCCAACATTTATAACATCGCCACCCCTGTTGAGCCATAGCTAAATTGTTATATATAACAAAGTTGCCCCACCCCTGTTAGCCAACATTTATAACCGCTCTTTGTTGGGCATACAAGAATTACTATTTTTTTGACAGCCACAAAAATTTAGGTAGGTAGTGCGTTTACACCTATTTCAAAAAGCTAACTTCGGCAAGGTAGGGGGGCTATTCTTCGGGCTTGTATGATTCGTCGGTGCGAATATTAAGCTCACCGCTTGGGTCAACTGAAACTTTGTTTTCCCAATTAGATGTATCTCGTGGTGATGCTTGTGGTGGCACTTCAAAACGAGGAGCGTCAGCACCAAGCATAGCGGTTTCTTTTGGTTGCTCTTGAGGCTGGTTATCTGTATCGCTCATATTGCCTCTATTCTACATCACAAAATCAGTAGTATCAAAATCCTGAGGCTTCACCACATTAGCCAATGTTCGCTGTAATCGCTCTAGTTTGAACTTATACCCATCGTAGTTCAGCAGTATTTGATACATCGTTTCTAATTGTGAGGTTCGTTGAGTGTCGGAATCTCTCGACCAACAAGCTTATGGTTATAGGTAGCAACTCAATGCTACCAGAGGTAGAGACGCTTTTCTAGCGTCTCTTTTTCGTTCATCGGTACATGGGAGATGATAGTTCTTATTAGAAAGAAAAGCGCCCACCCCTGTTAGTCATTTTGCCCGGGAGTGGCATCGGTACATGGTTTTAGGCATTGCTCCACCCCTGTTGAGGTGTACCGATGGTGTTGTAAGAATTTCTACAAAATAAACATTGACTGGGTCTGTTGATGAGCGCATAGTCATACTCAGAATATGCCGCGGCTCACGAACAATGATTTCCTGATGCGCCACCGTTTTCTTAAGCGGCTTTGGGAAGATGAGTCGCTGCAAAGTCTTTATGGGATGCTGTTGCCACAGGAGCAGTGGGGTGTGCATCAGTATTACCAGATGATCAATACCGGCGGTGATGCCGACATCATCGAAACTCGCACAACGGTCAACCTGGGTGATGAATCACTACCGCAGTGTGCTGGTCGAGCGTACGCGAAGCTGTTCAGTGCATTTCAGCAGATTGCCGCTACTGCCGGTCGTTACGTGACTGACCTGGAGGACGCCCTTCCGCTCATTAACGAGATGGGTGTTGAATACCGCAAGCAGATGATCAGCCGCTCTTGAGTAACAGCGCAAGGGGCGCGTAAAACGAAACACCGGATCCAGGCCGTCGTGAAGCCAGAGATTGATACAGATGCTCTGGCTAGAACCTTTCTGATGCTTGCGGAGCATCTTATGAATGAAGAACGAAAGGCCGAAGGTAAGCCACCTGTAAATACGCCGATTCATAAGTACTACAAAAAGTAGCTCGCTTCGGTTTCCATACAAGATACCCGCACCTTGACCGAATCCCACCAATGGCGCACAATAAGCTCCAGAATTTATACATAAGCAGGAACAATGTGAATGAAGGGAGTCTACCGAGACACTGAGTGGTCAAAGCATAAGAAGCGGCGGGGCTTCACGATAATTGAGCTACTTATCGTCGTAGTCGTTATCGCGATCCTGGCGGCCATCACCGTCGTGTCGTATAACGGCATCACGGGACAGGCCAAAGAAGCCGCACTCAAGTCAGACCTCAGGAACGCCGCCACCCAACTTAACGCCCATAGGATTAGTGACGGGGGAGACTTTCCGTCTATAAAGCCAGGTTACGTAGGCGATAATTTAAACTACTTCGGTAGTGCCCAGAATTTCTGCGTATTTGGAGAAGTTAACAACCGAACCTTTTACGCCGATGAGGACGGCAATATCCGTGAGGGTGTGTGCCCGCCACCAGTAACCATGCAGGCAATGACTCCGGGGTATTGTGTGTTGATGCCGGTTTACACTGGCTCCAACCCAGAGGCAGTGCTCTCCCTTACTGACAACCGAGGCGGTACTGTCCGTAACTACGAAGTCGCCAAGCTCGCCGACAACAAGTGCTGGATGTTGACCAACCTAAAACTCGGTTCGACGTCCAGTACCATCCCGCTCACTCCGGCAGACAGTAGCGTCGCCAGCAACTTCACTCTGCCGCAACTCTCCACGTCCTGGACGGGAGCCGTTACCCCTGTCGCGTGGGGGCCCGTCACTGGCGATACAGGGGTAGGCGCGACGAACTACGGCTACCTCTACAACTGGTCGGCTGCGACATCAGGTGCTTCTGAGGCAGACATGCCCGCAGGGAGTGGGAATGCTCCATACTCAATCTGTCCCTTTGGCTGGCGACTCCCGACTAGTGGAAATGGCGGCGACTTTAGTGTACTCAACGCCAAGATGAATAACCCCAGTGCAACTACCGGCTCCTCAGGTAGCGGTCCCGGATTCTTCGAAAACTGGCAATCAGACGGGAGGTTCAAGGGCACTTTCTCAGGGAGTCGTACAACGACTTTTAGCGGACAGGGGTCGTGGGGTCGCATATGGTCTTCGACAGCATCGACTACAGACGCGAGGTATGCATATTATGCGAGCATAGCGGCGGACAATATCAGCCCCGCCGTGACTATCTATCGCGTACAGGGCCATGCCGTTCGTTGCGTCTTGAACTGAGCCTGATGAAGCTACTGCACCTGGCGGGTCTTTTGCGCTAAAAGATACTTCCGCACCGTCTTGTGACTCCGCCCTACCCGCCTGGCGATCGTCTTGAACCCAACCCTTCTGCGCGAAGCTCTTTCCAGCGGAGTATCTCGTCATCCGCAGGCACCGCCACTCGTGATCGCACCCCAGCTCCACCAAGATGCTTCATGATGGTGCCCCGATTGTGCCCGTACTTATCCGCAAGCTCGTAGGCCGACATTCCGGATTCGTAATCGGCAACCATGAGTCGAAGCCTCCCTTCGGTGATGCGCGCGAAGGATCGTGGAGATTGTTGTAATTCTGCGGTTTCCGGTGCAGGGTGAGTCTCCTGGAGCAGTCGCCACTCCTGTTCTAATTGTTTCGCATACGAGGAGAGCACCCGACCACATTGATTCATACTATATAGAAATCCTCACAAATGAGGGTTTCTTTTTATTAAAAAATCCTTGGCACCGAAACCACACTTCTTCATAGTAAATTTATAAAATTAGACATAAGCAGGAATCCTACAATGAGGGTGCGAACACAGGAAGAAATAGCTAAGTCCATAGCGATACGACGCCCCAGGGAGACTCGGAGCCCATACACCTCTCAAGGGTTCACTATAGTAGAGTTGCTCATTGCGGTGGTCGCAGTCGCAATCCTCGCATCAATCACAATCGTGGCCTATAACGGCATACAGGCGGGTGCAGTAGAGGCAACTCTACGCTCAGACCTGTCTCAGGCTAAAACTCAGCTGGAACTCGATAATCGTCGCAATAACTCCTACCCTTCAAATCAAAGTGCTGCAAATGACGGAAAGGGGCTCCCCGCAAGTCCGGGAACAACATTCACCTACGTACGCTCTGGTGGTGAATACTGCCTCTCCGCCCAATCACCTAAGAGCACTACCACGTACTACCTTCAAAGCTCCTCGGAATCTGTCCAGGTGGGGAATTGCGCTGGCTTTGGTGTCGCACCGCCACCAACAATCACATCAACATCCCTCCCTGCAATAAATCGCAACACACCATACTCCAGAACAATCCCATTCACAGGAACTCCTTCGCCAACACTCACCGTGTCTGCCGGTACACTTCCTACAGGGCTTGCACTTAACAGTACGACCGGAGTGATCAGCGGAACACCTACCGTCAGCGGATCGTTCAGCTTTACCGTAAGAGCCCAGAACACAAACGGATCCGCCACAAGGGCACTCTCCATTACCGTAAATAAGATTACAACCGAGCTCCTTATCAATGGTGGTTTTGAAAATAATATGACAGGATGGGACGAGCGCTCTTCAACGTCGCCTATGACCATCAATGTCATCACGTCCGGTGCACAAGAAGGCTCGCGGTATGTTCAGGGCAATAGAGACTTCCTTCAGGCCGTCCAGGTCTCGCCTGGCGAGATACTCAACGTAAAAGGATGGGTACGCTACGATTCTGACGGTGGAGGTGTCCGCGACCCGATAGTGACGGTCGTCTACTATAATGCAAGCGGCACTGCGATGTATGCATCCTCCTGGGGGTACGACTTTGACACAGCAGCAACCTGGACATACTTCAACCAGAACACTACCGTGCCTGCAAGCGCTACCACAGCGAAGCTGGAGGTGTGGCCAGGGCTCGGAGGTACGGCAAGTTACGACGGCTTCTCAATCACAACACTTCGTTAGTAGTATCACTTCTTCTGGAGAATCTTCCCCACAACCCGCCTCACCTCAGGCACGACCGCCTCGTTAAACCACGGATTTCGAGCTCGCCACCTGAAATTCAATGGGCTAGGGTGAACGAGTGGAAAGTAATCGGGAGGTGAATATGCAAGAAGAAATGCAAGAAACCGAAGTACGAGAAACTACTACTCTTAATGGTGACTCTGCCGTAGAAAGACGAACTATAGCACGTACTGAACAACCGCCTGGTGTTGTCGTACTCCAGCGCACCGTCTGGTTCATCGCTGGAGTCATTAGCGTCATTGTAACAATGCGTTTTGTACTCCTTCTTCTTGGGGCAAATCGCGACGCGGGATTCACAGACCTCGTCTATACACTAAGTGCGCCATTCGTTGCGCCATTCGTAGACATCTTTGGTGAACCCGCGTACGGCACTGTAGTATTTGAGGTAAGCAGCCTCCTTGCAATCGTCGTCTACCTACTGATTGCATGGGGTATTGCAAAACTCGTCACACTTGGCCGCCCACGGGACGAAATCTAGCCCTAGGGCTTCGTGCTACTTGGCAAACTCTATTGCGCGTGTCTCGCGAATGACATTCACCTTAATAGTGCCGGGGTACTGCATCGTTCCTTCAATCTTTGTGGCAATATCACGCGCAAGCTTGATCGCGCTCAGGTCGTCAATGTTCTCAGGACGAACAATTACCCGCACCTCACGGCCTGCACTAATTGCGTAAGACTTCTCAATACCAGGGAAGCTATTTGCTACATTCTCTAGTTCGCGCATACGCTCTGCGAAGTTCTCAGCACTGATATTGCGTGCCCCGGGACGAGCAGCAGAAAGCGCATCACAAACACGCACAACAAGTGCTTCAACTGTCGTCGCATCGATATCATCATGGTGCGCTTCAATTGCATGGACAATCGCATCGCTCATGCCATACTTGCGAGCAAGTTCAGCGCCAATATGGTGATGCTTCCCTTCAACCTTATGCGTTACTGCCTTACCAACGTCATGAAGAAGTGTTGCGGTCTTTACGGTGCGGACATCTGCACCAATCTCCTCAGCAATAAGGCCGGCCATGTGCGCCATTTCAGTGCTATGCATAAGAACATTCTGACCATAACTTGTACGGAACTTTAGCTCACCAAGAAGCCGAATCATTTCCTTTGGAATACCAATCACACCAACTTCACGCGCTGCGTCCTCGCCGGCGCGGGTTACTTCCTTGTCAATTTCCTTCGTTGCCTTCGCAACAACCTCTTCAATGCGCCCAGGGTGAATACGGCCATCCTTCATAAGCATCTCAAGGCTCAGGCGTGCCACCTGCCTACGGAGCGGGTCAAAGCTCGAAAGAATAATCATTCCCGGCGTATCATCAACCATCACATCAACACCAGTTGCGCGCTGTAATGCCTGGATATTACGGCCCTCTTTACCAATAATGCGACCCTTCATCTCATCGTCCGTAAGCTTTAGGGCGGTAACGGTACGTTCGGCCGTGACTTCACTACTCATGCGCTCCATAGCAGATACAAGAATAAGCTGAGCCTGCTCTTCGGCGGTCTCTTTTGCATCATTCTGTAGCTTCGCAACTAACCCCGTAAGATCATCCTTGATGTCGCGCTCTGTCATCTCTAGGAGTTTCTCTGCAGCCTGCCCCTTCTTTAGTCCAGCAATCTTTTCAAGTTTCTCCTGCTGACGAGTGCGAATATCTCGGATTTCATCCTTAAGACCTTCAACCTCAACCTCTTGCGAACGGAGTTTTTCTGTACGCGCATCAAGCTCATCAAGCTTCCTATCAAGGCTCGCCTCGCGTTCAGCTAGACGATTTTCGGTCTTCTGCCAATCCTTTCGGCGGTCAGCCTCTTCGCGCTTTGCCTCATTCGTAAGCTTCAGCGCATCATCCTTCGCCTTCAGAACGATGTCACCTGCCTTGCTCTTAGCTTCTGCTAAGACGTGATTTGCCGCAGTCTTGCTCCGTGCCTTTCGCTGTCGATCGTACGTCACCGTACCACCAACACCCGCAGCTATACCAATAACTGCGGCAATAAGTAGTTCTACCATAAGTGGTCCTTCCTTAGCTGCACCAAGGTAAGTCTCTGTCTTACCTTTCATGTATCAAAATGCAACTAAAAATTCAAAAAATATCAGAATCCTGTACGTAACAAAATAGGTATAGGATTACTCCTATTGTAGCCCCGAAAGGCAATAGAAGACAAGGCTATTTTCTAGGTGTTGTAATATTTGCATCAGCACCATAGTCAGGAATGACCACTTGGTCTGACTCGCCAGCCTCAAGACGCGTACACCCTAGCTGCTTCCATTCATCTCCAGCAGTCCCAACAATGGAAATATTTCGCGCATTTGCCAGTGCATTCATTACAGACGCTCCAATACGCAGACCCGTAAAGCTTCCAGGACCTCTAAATACGACTATGCCCGCAATACCGGCCCAGTCAGTACCCGCTTCATGAAGCGAATCCTGAATAAAAGACAGGAGCCCTAGCGAAAGCTTTCGCCCAGCTTCCCATGAGCGCTCAAGCTCAACAGTACCACCCGTAAATGTGAGCTTGCATACAGGCGTTGACGTATCAATATATAAAATCATACAAGCCCCCTAAGGCCATCCGCACCACTCACTGCTACCTGCCGCACAGACTCAGATGGTGATGTAATTGCAATTCGGATACGACCATCAGGGAGTACACCACCTACAGCATCCGCCCACTCAATAACCGTCACTGTCTCTTTATCATTAACAAGTTCAGCAATTTCATTTGCCATAATTCCCGCATCATCAAGCCGGTAGAAGTCATAATGAGCAAGCTGGAGACCATCACGCCCCTCGTACACCCTGCTAATCGTAAAGCTTGGACTCTGAACATCATCCGTAATAGCGAGCCCCCTAGCAAGACCCTTTGTGAATGTAGTCTTGCCCGCACCTACGTCACCAATCAGCTCAAAGACCTCTCCGCCCTTTAATTGACCACCAATCCTCTGGGCGAGTTGCTTCATCTCAGCTTCACTTTTGACCTCTATAATCATCTTGTTCATTATACCACCTCCTACGTCTAGTGTTTTCATTCCATATCCTTTACAATAGACATAACCATTATGCGCATTTCCGACAAAACTCTAGGAACGGTGCTTGGGCGGGCAAAACTTGTAACACCTGAGCAACTCATTACGCTTACCGAAGAAGCGGCTCGTTCAAAGCGCCCCCTCCTAGACGTTGTTGTCGACCAACGAATTGCCAACGAAAAAACTCTCGTAAAAGCCTTTTCTGAATATAGCGGCATCCCATACATAGAGATTGACCCACCCTCTATCCCAAGCGATGTTCTGCGTCGCATCCCAGAGCGCGTGGCACGCCAATACATGGCAGTGCTCTTTAAGATTGACGGGGATAAAATCCACCACCTCGCAATGGAAGACCCGGATGACGTTCAGGCCATTAACTTCATCCAAAAAGAAATTGGAACGAACTCAAAAATCTATATCGCGACGAAGGATAATATCCTCTCTATCCTCGACCTCTATCGAGGCGACGTCACCAAAGAGCTTGATGAAGTCATCGATACGCAACGCATCCAAGAAGAAGGCATTGAAGTTATTGCGGAGAAAGACATCGCAGAAGATTCGCCAATTGCCCAAACCGTCAATCTCCTCCTTGAGTACGCAGTGCGCTCACACGCAAGTGACGTTCACATCGAACCGCGCGAAGACGGCCTCCAGGTACGTTATCGTATCGACGGCGTCCTGAAGGAAGTAAACCGCCTCCCAAAGAACGTTGCCGGGGCACTGACGAGTCGCATTAAAATTCTTGCAAATCTAAAGATCGATGAACGACGCGTTCCACAGGATGGTCGCTTTAGGATCAACGTTGGTGGGCGCCAGTACGCACTTCGTGTAAGTACACTGCCTATCGTCGACGGTGAAAAGATTGTCATGCGTATTCTTGACGAATCGAACCAAGCCGTAAGTCTCAAGGAGCTTGGATACTGGGGCCGTTCGCTAGAAGACATTGGCCGCGAAATGCATGAACCAAACGGTATTGTGCTTGTAACAGGTCCAACCGGTAGCGGTAAGTCAACCAGCCTCTTTAGTATCCTCACAACCCTCAACCGCCCCAACGTCAATATCTCTACAGTTGAAGATCCAGTCGAATATAAAATCCCCGGTGTTAACCAAACCCAAACTAACCCAAGAGCGGGCATGACCTTCGCCAATGGCCTACGCGCGCTCCTTCGCCAAGACCCGAACATCATCATGGTCGGTGAGATCCGTGACAGCGAAACGGCCAACCTTGCAATTCAAGCAGCCCTTACCGGGCACATGGTGTTCACAACACTTCACACCAACAACGCCGCCACAGCACTCCCGCGACTTCTTGATATGAACGTTGAACCATTCCTTATTGCAAGTACCGTCCGAGCAGTGGTTGGACAGCGCCTTGTGCGGCGTCTCCATAAAGACTCGAGGCAGAACTACGTACCGACAGAGGAAGAGAAGACATCAATCGTCCGCCTCTTCGGTCTCAAAGACTCGCCAGAGAGCTTTAAGATTATCCATGAACTAGAAAAACGTGCGGCAGACCAAGGTCTTGGTGGAGACACCCCGCTTAGCACCGACCCAACAGGCATAAAGAGCCTCTGGCGCGCCGACGCGAACCACAACACAGAGGAGGTGCAGGAAGGCTACCGTGGCCGTATTGGTATCTATGAAGTGCTTAACAACTCACCGCAGGTGAAAGACCTTATCATGACACGTGCCTCGAGCGACCAAATTCATGCGCAAGCGCTCCGGGAAGGAATGATGAGCATGCAAATCGACGGGCTCATTAAAGCACTCCGCGGAGAGACAACAATCGAAGAAGTTCTCAGGGTGAACAGGGAGTAAGCCATGCCGTTATTCTCTTACGTTGCCTCAGATGCAAACAACAACGTTGTAAAAGGAAAAACAGACCTTCCCGATAGGTCGAGTGTTATAGAGGCGCTCTCAAAACAGAACCTTCGCCCAATTAGCATCAAACAGCTAAAGGAGAAGCAGAAGTTACCCTCTCTTGATCTCAATAGCCTCTTCAAGAGTTCTCGTGTAAAGCATGCGAGCCTCGTATCCTTCACGCGTCAGCTCAGCGCCATGGTTGGGGCAGGAGTGCCACTCCTTCGCTCCCTCACCTCAATAGGGAAGTATACCGATGACAAGGCACTGAAGACAATCCTCGCTGGTATTATCAAGGATGTTGAAGGCGGAGCGTCCCTAGGGGATGCTTTTGCAAAAAACCCGTCCACATTTAATGACATCTACGTCAACATGGTTCGCGCTGGTGAGTCCGCAGGTATCCTCGACGACATCCTTCGCCGACTTGCCGAACAACTTGAGAAAACGGCTGCCATGCGCAAGAAGATAAAAAGTGCCATGACCTACCCTGTGGTTCTCATGGCTATCGCAGTCCTTGCCTTCTTTGGTCTTATGCTCTTTGTCGTTCCGCAAATCAGTACAATCCTCAAGGACCTTGGTGGACCAGACGCCGAACTCCCAGGAATCACCATCTTCATGCTTGGCCTCAGTGGCGCAATTACAAGCTACTGGTACATTATCATACCAGTCCTTGCATCACTCATTCTTTTAGTCATCTGGTACGTCCACACACCGAAGGGTCGTCGCCTTTTCCACGCGCTCCTTCTTAAGACGCCTGTTATTCGCAACCTCGTCGCCAAGCTTGCCGTCGCTCGCTTTGCGCGCACCTTTTCTGCGCTTATGAGTGCCGGTGTAGCTGTTCTTGAGGCACTTGATATCACCTCTAGGGCTGCTGGTAACGCATTATTTGAAGAGAGTCTCCTGAGCGCTGCCGAGTCGGTAAAAAATGGAAGTCAGCTCTCTGCGGTTATCGAAACCGACCCGCTCTTCCCGTCTATTGTTGCGCAGATGCTTGCAGTGGGAGAGGAAACGGGCCAAACAGACAGCGTTCTTGTTAAGGTTGCTGACTTCTACGAAGAGGAGATTGACCTTGCCGTAGACGGACTAAGCTCCATCATTGAGCCTGCCATGATTGTGCTCATGGGTGGTGCTGTTGGTCTCATCGCAGCGAGTGTGATGCTCCCTATTGCGCAGCTCTCACAAAACATCCAATAAGCTATTCAGCGTATGACGCTCATGCTATAATTAATATAAAGAAATAATAAGTGGGCACATGTCAAAATTTTTCTATAAAGATACACCGCTGATCGGCCTTGATATCAGTAGCTCGGGCATAAAAGTTATGTCGGTAGACTCAAAGAAATGGCTCGTTAATGGATACGGGTCGATTGATATTGACCCTAAGAAAATGCGTGAAGCAATCGAAGACCCAAACAGCACCTTCCTTAGTGACAGTATTCGCGACCTAATGCAAAGCAAGGTCCTCGGTACAATCACCGGGAATCGCGTCGCCGTGGCCGTCCCTACAACAAAGAGCTACACAAGAACCTTTACCCTCCCCGCTTCCGCCGAAAAGTCGCTGGATGAAGCTGTCTCCCTAGAGGCTGAGCAGTATATCCCTATTCCAATCTCCACTCTTTATATCGACTATCAGATTATCGAACGAAAAAATAAGACTATCACTGTGCTCATGAGTGCTATGTCAAAGTCTATCATTGATAACATCACAAAAAGCATAGAAAAAGCAAAGCTCTTCCCGGCACTCATTGAACCAAGTATCAACTCTGTCGGCCGTGTCCTTACAGCCACAGAAGATGGCGCGCTCCCATCTGTCATCGTTGACATTGGCCCAACCAGTACCGACATCGCAATCCTAGATAAAGGATCCATCCGAGTCACGGGCGGTATTCCAATTGGCGGAAACACCTTTACGCTTGATATCGCAAAGAAGATGAACGTATCCTTAGAGAATGCACACCAACTCAAGGTACTGAACGGCCTCAGCGCGGGCCCTCGCCAGCAGCGCATTAAAGCGGCGCTCCAGCCAAGCCTTGACGCACTCGTCGTAGAAACTCGCCGCGTTATGCGCTACTACACAGAACGTGTCGACACCGACCAGAAGCTCGAGCAACTTCTCATTGTTGGTAGTGGAAGTAATGTCCCAGGTATTGGAGATTTCTTCACGGAAAGCATCCTCATTGCCGCACGTGTTGCAAGTCCATGGCAGAAACTTGACTTCGGAAACATTGAGGAGCCACCTAAGCAACTTCGACCGCGCTATATTACCGTAGCAGGTGCAGCGAGCGTAACACCAGGAGCTATTTGGAAATGATCAACCTACTATCTGACGTAAAGAAGACTGAGATACGAGCCGCGCGCACAAACACAATCCTCCTGCGCTATATTGCCGTCCTTACTGTTGCCATTTTATTTATCGGTGGCACCATTTTCGTTTCATGGCAGTCACTAAAGACAAGCGAACAAAGTGCCGATGCACAGATAGAGCTGACCCAGAGCTCACCAAGTACACCACAGGCACCGGAGCCACCTGTAGACACTACTGGTATTGCATCTGCACTGGACGACCAGAAGGTATCAAGTATACTCGCGGCGATTGGAGCCTCGCTCCCAACAGGAAGTATCCTAAAGGACATTTCGCTCACACATGAAAACGTACAGGGGACAGCCCCTGTGACGCTCACCGTCTACTCGAAACAAGGTAGCAGCCCGGGAACTATCACATCAGCACTTACGGCGGCGGGTGTATTCACGAACGTGTCGATTACATCAACCTCTTCTAGTAATGAGGTGTCGGGCTACCCGGTAAAGACTGAGATCTCAGCTACAGTTACTGCCAATCCAGGCCAAAACCAACAAGGGAGCATCATGCCATGAGTGTGAAAAAGAAAACAAGCCCAGTAGCATCGCTTTCACGATTATTTACTTCTGTATTAACAGTGGTGATTCTAGCAATTGGCGCACTCCTCTTCTTTGCCTTTAAGGACCTCCCTCCCTACGCAGAGACCGTTAACCAGAAACTAGAGCAGGCAAACCTCCACCCCGCCTCAAATACACCATCAACAGACACGGCAACCCTCAATAAACGAGCGAGTCTATTCTACTCAACGACCGAAACCTACAAGGAGCAGGCTGAAACCGATATACGCAAATATGCTCAGCTGACAAACATCCCAATCCAAAGCATCACGCCAGATGGAGGAAACGGAGGCCTACAGGTCGTGTCAGTGAAACTTACAGGCGCCGTGGAGTACGACGACCTCCTGCGATTCATTACGGCTACCGAAGGTAATCTCCCGAATATGAAGATCCAATCCCTCTCTATGAGCGCATCTGGCGGGACATCTTCAGGTATGGTAATGGTCCAAACATTAAAAATAGGCATTGCGGTGCGCTAAGGGGAAGACATGAAAGATATATCAATCAGACTATCCGGACGAAGCATCGTAACAGCAGTTAAGCGTTTCCACTTAACCCTTTTTATTATATTCATAGCAGGAATCTTGGCCGGTGTCGTACTGCTCACAAACAACGTGGTGCTCAACCCCCCAAAAGCAGGTGACACTACTGGGCAAGATACGCCTGGAGGGCAACAGATAATCTCACCCCTCAGCGGACTCAATAGCCTCCATACGAGCAGTGAGCTGAATGCAGCGCCACAAGCCCCAGGTGGTGGAAAAAATCCTTTTATTGACGAGTAGGAGAGTGTGCGATGCTATTAAATAATACCCGACTCACAAACATGCCGGTACTCAGCCTTCACTTAGGTGGGCGAGTTGGCACGCTAAAGCAGGCAATCATCGACCCTGCCACACTTCGCATCGTGGCGTACGAAATCATCACCCCCTCCTTACAGGCACAAACATTCCTTCTCACGCCAGATATTCGAGAGCTTGGTAATCTAGGAGCTATCATCGATACGACCGATGAGTTCGTCTCCGATGGCGATGTAATAAAACTCGATGAAATACGAGCTCTTAATTTTTCTTTGATTGGAATTTCGGTAAGAACTGAGGACGGCAGAAAACTCGGTAAGGTCGAGGGATACATCGTCGATACGTCTCGCTTTGAGATTCAGCAAATATCAGTAAAGCAAGGCATACTAAAGGGACTTACAGACACCGGCCTACTCATACACAGATCTCAAATTATAGAGATAAACGATACGGCCATTATCGTGAAGTCTGCAGCTCAGAAAGTAGCACAGCCAACAACAGAGAGTGTGCGCGGGAATTTCGTAAATCCATTCAAGGCGTCACCTCAGTCGCCCCAGGTAGAAAGCTCCTCAGCAACATCACCATAGGAAAAACCCTGCCGAACGAGATACTGCATAAATTTTTGCTTATCAGAGTAGCGAGATGATTTACGTTCAATTGTCTTGCGAAGCTCCTCCCTCTCATCTCTTGGTGACTCAGCAAGAGCGGCGTCAATAATAGCACTCTCTACACCCTTGGACCGCAACTCACTACGGAGTAGGCGCACGCTTGCCCCTTTCTTGAGACGCCTATTCTCAACCCAGTATGCTGCAAACTTCGCATCATCAAGATATCCTTTAGTAAGGACCCTTTCTAGCACACGCTCGGCTGTCTCTGCTGGGTATCCAGCTTTCATACCGCCTGTTTTTGTGCGCATCGGCCGCTGCTTACGGTAAAGATACTGGCTCACTTCATGAATACTACGAGGGCGCATGAGAACATACTCCAATGTGCGCGCATATAGCTTACCAAATCCAGATTCAATCTGAATACGCTCAATCTCTTCAGGGCTGTATTCACTATTTGTACGCAGACCCAAATCAAGAACCTGCGTTAGGTCAAGAGAGAACGAGTAAACGCCATCAATATAGACGTTTACTCGATTTTTATCCCTCAATTGGGGTTTTAGTGCGGTTATCTTCACTAAAAGTTCCTACGGCTCAATACAAAGCTCTACTGGTCTTCTGCGACAACTTTTTCGCGAACCTTCGCGTCAACCTCGGCAAGTACTTCTGGGTGATCAGTAAGATACTGCTTTGCAGCCTCACGACCTTGGCCGATCTTTGCATTATTATAGTCAAACCATGCACCGCTCTTGCCAACAATGCCATGCTGCACGGCGAGGTCAAGAACATCACCCTGCTTAGAGATACCCTGATTGTACATGATGTCAAATTCAGCAACGCGGAAAGGCGGAGCGATCTTATTCTTAACAATCTTTACCTTTGTTCGGTTACCTATGATTTCTTCGCCAGCCTTAATCTGACCAGTTCTTCGAATATCCATACGTACTGATGCATAGAACTTGAGAGCATTACCACCAGTTGTTGTCTCTGGGTTACCAAACATAACACCAATCTTCATACGAATCTGGTTAATAAAGATGACAATTGTCTTGCTCTTATTAATGATACCCGTGAGCTTACGGAGCGCCTGGCTCATAAGGCGAGCCTGGAGTCCCATGTGACTATCACCCATTTCACCGTCAATTTCTGCCTGCGGTACAAGTGCCGCAACGGAGTCAACAACTACGAGGTCAACTGCATTAGAGCGCACGAGTGTTTCAACAATCTCTAACGCCTGCTCACCGTTATCTGGTTGTGCCACAAGAAGGCTGTCTGTATCAACACCAAGGCGGCGTGCATATGCTGGATCTAGCGCATGCTCTGCGTCTACAAATGCCGCTGTTCCGCCCTTCTTTTGGATTTCTGCAATTGCATGCAGCGTCAATGTTGTCTTACCTGAAGACTCTGGACCATACACCTCAACGATGCGCCCTTTCGGGTATCCACCGCCAAGCGCAAGGTCAAGGCTCAGCGCACCACTTCCGATTAATTCTACATCTACAGTCTTAGTGTCCCCTAGGCGGCGGATTGCGCCATCACCAAACTGCTTATTGATTTGCTCCTGTGCTAAGCCTAATGCCTTGAGCTTTGCCTCAGATGCACCGCTAGATTGGGTCGTTTTTGTCTTGGTAGTGTCAGACGTTTCAGTTTTCTTAGTTGCCATACTTCCCTCCTTTTGTATACTCTTATTATACCTATACATTCTTAATTTGTTATACTATATAGAGATGAAATCACATAAAGGCTTTACCGTTATAGAAATACTCATTGTCGTGGCTGTTTTAGCCTTCGCAAGTGTTATCTTTTTCACACAAAAAAATAATGTTGCAGCTGCTGCGCGCGACGAAGCACGAAAAACCGCCATCAATACCATGTATCACACCCTTGAGTCTGTTTACTATACCGAGCACAAGGCATACCCGCGAACAATTACCAAGGACACACTTCCAACCGTAGACCCAGAACTCCTAAAGGACATTAACGGCGCGCTGATTGGTGAAGGTGACAGTCAGTATCGATACGAACCTACTGGCTGTACTGATGATGACAAGTGCACCGGATACTCACTTCGTGCGATTCTAGAAAAAGAAGACGACTTCGTAAAGAAGAACGAAAACTAGGCTTAGTCGTCAGGGACAGGGCGTCCATTCTTGAACGCTTCGACTGCATTATTCAAGTGAGCAATATGACGCTTCGGGTTCGCTACATAGCTAAACCGGTAGGTTGTCTCCTCCCCTTCTGTGCTAAGACGAATATCGCCGTAATCAAGCATGTGCTGTAAGATGCCTTTTTTCGTATAGCTCGCATCTTCGATATTATTCAGACTCACTGTCTGCTCATGGTGAGAAAAGATACTATGCTTAATCTCCTGTATAACGCTTTCGTTTGTGAGGAAGAAGGTGTTACCTACATAGACATAGTAAGATACGAACATACCAACCGCAACAGCGGCCACAAAGGCAATAACAGGGAGTATAAGTGCTTCAAATCCACCTGCAGATTCTACGATAGGTGCAATGAGCGATATCTGGTCATAGTTAACAAGTATCGATAGCGCGACCGCAATCAGTATAATACCTGCAACCATAGGAATAAAAAGACCAATTGGATGACGCCGCACTGCACGAATAATATACTCACCCTGACTTAAGTTAAGCCCTGGGTACATTTTAATAGAGTGGTCATGCCGGCGGCGCTGCTCTGGCGTCACCTCAATCTTTTCCGGCTGGAGCGGACGCGCAACGTGAACTACGGTTGGCTTTTGCTGCTCTTGTACATTCTGGTCGTCGTTCATTATTTTATTATATCGTAGACTATGCTTTAGGAGTTTTATTTAAATGGGTAAATGCACGCACTGTCGCTCTGCGCCCCCGGGGTGTACGCTCGATAAGACCGATCTGTAAAAGATACGGTTCGTAGAAATCCTCGATTGTTGCGGTTTCGTCACCCGTAAGAGCAGCGAGTGTTGTGAGCCCTACGGGGTTATCACCATACATCTCAATCATCTTCTCAAGCATATTGCGATCACCCGCATCAAGCCCAAGCTCATCAACCTCAAGAAGCGAGAGCGCTTGCGTTGTGGTCACCGTATCAATAATTCCATCACCATTCACATCTGCGTAGTCACGAACACGCTTTAGTAAGCGATTAGCAATACGCGGCGTAAGGCGTGCGCGCGTTGATAGTGTCTGCGCCGCCTCAGGATGAATCTCGGTACCCAGAATGTTTGCTGCACGGGAAATAATAGCGCCAATCTCGTTGGGGTTATAAAATTCCAGCCTATAGATATGACCGAACCTATCACGAAGTGGTGCGGCAAGCGAGCCTGTTCGTGTGGTAGCGCCAATAATAGTAAACTTCGGAAGGTCTAAGCGAACACTTCGCGCGCCAGGACCCTTTCCAATCATAATATCAAGTTTGAAATCTTCCATTGCAGAATAGAGTACTTCCTCTACGTTCCGACCGAGCCGGTGAATCTCATCAATAAAAAGAACGTCGCCATCCTGAAGACTCGTCAGGATACTCGCCAGATCAGCCGCCCGCTCAATAGCAGGACCGGCCGTGATGCGTATATTCGCACCCATCTCGCGCGCCACAACCGTTGCCATCGTTGTCTTCCCTAGTCCAGGAGGGCCATAGAGGAGAATGTGATCAAGTGGCTCGCCGCGCTTTTTTGCGGCATCTATTGCAAGTTGCAGGTTTGTCTTGAGACGCTCCTGACCAACGTACTCTGCGAATGTCTGCGGGCGAAGTGATATTTCAATAACCTGCTCGTCAGAATCTTCTTCGTGAATACTCGTGTCAACAATTCTCTCAATCGCCATATACTATGCCCCCTGCAGTGCCTGACGCACCCTCTCTGAGGTTGGAATATCCTTAGGTATCTTCTCTAGTGTAGCTGTAGCATCCTGGAGTGTGTACCCAAGCGCAACGAGTGCCTCGAGCGCCTCATCATTTACAGCAACACTCCCCACGCTACCGGCAGGCGCAGAGCTGTTAATAGTAACCGGCAGCCCGACCTTATCAGATAAATCAACGACGACACGCTCAGCAATCTTCTTGCCAACACCGGTGGCACGGGCTACGTACGCGCTATCGCTCTGGGCAATAGCATTGCGTGCCTCCTCGCCGCCGCCAATGGACAAAATAGCAAGCGCAGCCTTTGGGCCGACACCCTGTACGGTAATGAGAAGTTCAAAAAGCTTCTTCGTCGCCAGGGAGGTGAATCCGAATAAATCCTGTGACTGCTCACGCACGTGGTGGTAGGTGAAAAACTTCACTGGCTCATCAAGAGAAACTGCATCAGAATCAGGTTGCGCAACCTGCACTTCATACCCAACACCCTGCACGTCGACAATGATTGAATTTCCAAATTTTTCGGCAACAGTGCCCATTACATGCGCTATCATTACCTTTCAGTATACCACCCCTTCACCCCTATTGCTGGTAGACACGGGAAAAATGCCGTACAACATGTTTTTAGTTAAAGAGAATTTTACAAAAGCCTCTTACAATAAGCGGTATGAAGATAGGGTCTAGAACAACAAAAACAAGAAGCGCGCGCTACTACAGGCTTGATATAGTACTTATGCCAAACCAAAAGAAGCATTCAATCATTCAATCCAACAGCGAACGTGCGTCAATCATCGCCGCACTGCAAGACACGCTCGGAGACCCCCTGCGCCTTAACGACCTACTCATTAAACGCCTCTCTATCCATACAGACCTTCTTGGATTTTCAATAAAAAGAGAGGCTATATCATTTGTACTATTCTCATTAACCTATGCAGACGCACAGAACTTCGGTGCGCATATCGTAAACAGCTTGTCGCACTTTCAACACACTCATCACATCTACAGCCCGGAAGTAGCGCTCACTCGCGCACGTATTCTAGAGCTTGCTGGTCCGCACGATGCACTTCATACTATCACACAGCTCCATCTCCGTCATGAAGATTGGGAGTATGATAGGTACTCAAGTATCGGCTTCTACCTTCATGGACGCAGAGGGAGCTGGATGCGCCTCTGGCGAATTGCCCCGCTCTTCAACAGTGACCCTGATACGTATCGACAGCTACTGAATGCAGTGCAAACTCGTAGCTATAGACTTGAAGATACTACGTTCGTGACATGAGTGCATGCGTGATAGCTGCAGCAAGAGCGTCAGCACAGTCGTCTGGCTTAGGAACATCGCGTAGATTAAGGTGAACCCGCACCATCTCCTGAACCTGCTTCTTGTCGGCCTTGCCGTAGCCCGTTGTTGTTTGTTTTATTTGCATTGGCGTATATTCATGGATCGGAAGTTTTGCAAGACGCGCCGCAAGAAGTGCGACTCCACGTGCCTCTGCTACAGACATAGCCGTGGTGATGTTGCGCGCAAAGAACAGACGCTCCACGGAGCATACGTCAGGTTTGGTTGTCTCAATAATCTCATTAAGGCTCTTAAAGATATCTTCAAGCCTCTCATCATGAGGCGTGTGCGCCGGAGTTCGTATCACCCCCGCATCAACCATGGTATAGGTAGTGCCCTTAACATCAATAACACCAAAACCCATAATACCCGTCCCGGGATCGATACCTAATATTCTCATTCCTTCTAGTATACGATACTTCTGCGGCACGCGCGCCTAGGGTCGCATGTGACCCCGAAGTTTTGATAGTAAGTCACGCACCTCGTCACGCCATTCCCATGCAGCATACACAAGCACTCCAAGCACTACACCGATAACAACAACCCATGCATACCAGGCAATGCCACCCGAAGCCTCCTTAGCTTCAACGGTGCTCAGTCCATGGCTGACACTTGTCATTTTCTTAATGTTTCTACATCTATTTGTCTCAGGGTTGCGCTCCTGACCCTCCTTGCAGGGAGTTGCCACCTTTGCCACAGTCACGTTCCTGCATCGCCCTGTCTCCTCGCTCCTGTACTGATTCGATTTACACGGAGCGGCGGCTTTAGCAGCACTCAACTTCTTACAGCGGCCCGTCTCTGGATTTCTGAACTGATCAGCATTACACGGCTTTTGCGCACTCTCGCTAGGGGCGACTAGTGCGGGTGCCTGCAGGACATTTGCGGCGCCAGGGGTGGGTAGTGTGGTATAGCTCCATAACCTAGCGTTTTCGTCATTAAAGAAGGACCACGATTGACCGGCTGGCGGGGCACTATACTCTACGATTCCGTCACTCTCAGTCACAACGCCATCTCTCATGAGCTGCACAGAGCCCGCCGTATTGTTAAGAGAATACTTTATATCATTATTTGAAACTACGTAGTATTCACCTGCACCTACCGACACATCTTTTGGGAGCCTATATACCTTATCTGAGCTACCACCCTTTACCCGCAAGGAGTGCTCATAGAGCGAGACAGGAACCTCTCCGTCATTATGTATCTCTATAAACTCACTTCCACTATCTGTGCCATCAGGATCGGGAAGAATCTCTGTTATGCGAAGGTTGTTATATTCCGGAAGGGGAGGTGTGTAATCGGTCCCATCACCACTCTCACCTCCGTCACTCAGCCGGTCTTCGCGGTACAAGGCGCCGCCATATACATCCTCCAGTAGAGCAGGGCCGATCATCGAACCTTCTAGGTAGCCCAACTCCTCATCAAACCCATTACGGATATAGCCCTGGCCCTTTGGGGCCGTGCTCAGCCAGCTCCACTCATCAACAACGCGGCCCACCGCATCGCTCAAACGAACTACATCATTTGAGCCGACGAGACTTCCGCTCGTTTTATTCGCAACCGTGAATACTATGTCGTACAGACCATCACCGTGCAAGGAGTTGGCAGCGGCATACTCCCCGGACACAAGAACCACTCTTCCGCGAGGCTCTATGAGATGCGTCTCGCCTACCCCGTTCTTAAAACAAATCAGGGGATTGGGGGTCTTGTTTTGAATACACCAGTTCGTGATATCAACGCTATCATCCGTGGTGTTGTAGATAGCAATAAGTTCATGTGCCGCACCTGCTGGTGTTGCGGAGTAGATATGAGTAATAACAACCCCAACCTCCGTACTCTGCAGCAAGGGTACTGAAGAAGCGTGCGTAGGGGTTACGCACGCACTACCCGCGCAAACCATTGAACCCAGTACTAATAGTTTACTTATCTTCTTCAGCATGCCTCTTAGTATGCCCAGACAATATAAGATAGCTGTTAAATAAAAAGTAAAAGCCCCCTTTTATGGAGGCTTTCTCATTTTCTACTAGAAGAAGTTTAGATTTCTACCTGAATATCTGCATTTGTATGGACATTCGTCACATCATCAACATCATCTATCGCATCAAGAACCTTAAGAATCTTCTCTGCTACCTCTTTTTCAGTAACAGGGATGGTTGAACTAGGGACATACTGGAGCTCAGCACCAGTCACCTCTAAGCCAGCGTCAATAATTGCGCTACGAACCTTCGCAAGGTCCTTTTGCTCAGTGTAGACAATCAGCTCGCCATCTTCCTCGACCGCGTCTTCAGCACCAGCCTCAAGCACCGCCAGAAGTGCATCCTCACCAACCGTAGCGACCGTGATAACACCCTTGCGCGCAAACTGAAAGGCAACGCTTCCTGCATCCGCAATACGCCCACCATTCTTTGCAAGTGCATTACGGACCTCCGGAAACGTTCTATTACGGTTATCCGTAGCGGTTTCAATAATAATACCAACACCACCTGGCCCCATGCCTTCATAGGTGATTTCTTCAAGTGCCGCTGCATTCTTATCTGCAACGCGGTCAATCGCACGCTGGATATTTACCATTGGCATGTTTGCCTGCTTTGCCTTTTCCATCGCAAGTGCAAGCGTTGGGTTCATTACAGGATCAGCGCCACCCCTAGCCGCAATGGCAATCTGATTTCCAAGTCTTGTGAAGATTGCTCCACGTTTTGCATCATTAGCGCCCTTGTCGCGCTTAATCTTTGCCCATTTACTGTGTCCAGCCATAAAAAAAGAAACTCCGTTTAGTTTACAGTCGTTTCCTTTATTATAACAGATTGAGTTATTTCAGCAGACATCCTCTGGTCTCTACACGAGACCCGCCGTCAGACGAGCCAAACTAATGACTCTGCAGCAGTTTCCCACTGCAACACACAAGAAGAGTATCAAGACGACGGGAGTCGTATAGATTTCTTGCGTGATTTTTCACCGTATCCATATGTGGACCTTAGGTGAGATGTGCCGAATTATAACTGAGCTTTGGGAACTCTCCCTCCGCTTACGTTATATAGTACCATATAATTTACTACAGATGGCGAGTGCTTCCGAACGGAATTCGTGTACGCATATATTCACCTGTCCCCAGTGTATCTGCAGAGTGGATTGTCCGCTCGCCGTATCGTCTATTAATATCATCAATGATACCCGTCACCTGCCGTTCGCGCGCTATTTCATCAGCAAAAAGACTCAGCTGCGACGCACTATAATCGCATAGTTCATAGCAATGAATTCCTATTTCTTTTATGTCACTTGGTGCGCGCTCAAACAATGCTTCAGCCTGGGCGTAAATTGTGGCGTCGCTAAAAAAGGGGAGGGGAGAGAGGGAAGAGGCGTGCCAGTATTTCCCTTCCCTTGGTTTTGCGTAGACGTACACTCCCCTGGCAGATTTATCGTATCGGCGCATACGCGAACCCACCGATTCCGCCAAATGGTGAAGACGCTGCAGCACCTCTTCTCTACTTAAATCAAACCGCTCCAGTACGTATTGCCGGCCTACTCGGCGCATCTGCGTATCAACGTCATCCACCTCAAACCCGCGCAGCCGTTTATACCACCATTCGCCAACCACACTTTTAAAGACAATCTTATGAAGCGTCTCCGCGCTTGCATCCAAGAACTGAAGGGGAGTCATAATGTCAACGCTCTGAAGGCGCGCTTGATTTCTGTGCGCAATACCCGTTAAGTCCGTAAGCTTCAACTCCCCCAATACCTCACGTATATTGTGCGACGTTATTACATCAAGCCCGTCTGGTTTATGGAGTCCCGCTGCGGTTTTAGCAAGAAACCTGTTTGTAGAGATACCGATATTACAGCGCATCCACACGCCCACTTCATCTTTTAACCTTTGCTTAATCTCGTAGCCAATCCCTACAAGATCCCTCGCCTTCGTCACCTCATCGGCGTGATTAAAATCAATCACCCCTTCATCAATACTTTTCATAGAAACGTGCGCCGAATAGTCCTGCATAATAGCAAGAAGTTTATGGTACACATGCCGATACTTTGGCGGGTCCGTTTCAAGCGCAACAATATCTGGGCAAAGTATTTTTGCCTCGCGTAGTTTCATCCCCACCTTTACACCTTTTGCCTTCGCCTCGTAACTCGCCGTGACAATAGCAGTCGTTTCAGTGCGCCGATTCACAATAGCGACCGGTTTGCCGCGGAGCATCGGCCTCGACTGCTGCTCAATAGAGGCAAAGCAACTATTGAGGTCTATGTGCATAATCATGGGGCGCTCAGTATTGTGCTCGTTCAGCTCTGGCAGTCTACTCATAATGATCCGCCTCACGCGTCAGCCGCCATGTCAGCCGCTCACTATCAAACTCTAGCCGGTAATCAGTCCCGCCGTCTGTTACATCAAAAATATGGATAGTTTTTGAACCCTGTGGCAGGGGATGGCGAAGACCAAGCTCACTCACCTCAACCTCCTTACCATTAGCGCGCTTAAAACGCACCGGCCTACATGGGTGGTGTCCTGCCTGAAATAGCGCCACCACCTGTATCTGTTCGTTTAAAAAAAGTTCGTCATTCATATTCAATACTTCCCGCTTAAGATATATTCGGAAACGTCTCGTAGAACTGCTCGCCCGTTTTCATGCGCCCGTTTCTTAGCCCATAAAACCGAAAACGATATAAATGACCTGCACGAGGGACGCCTTCTTGCTTAAAATAGACAAGAGGTGTGTATCGTGTGGTGCTCTTATTATATCAAAAATTAAGACGCTCCAACAAACTCCCTAGTCAAACAGGTTAAAATTTGTTAAAATCATATCTGTAGTTTACATACCTACATATGGCAGCGTAGCTCAGTTGGTTAGAGCGCGAGACTCATAAGCTCGAGGTCACAAGTTCAATCCTTGTCGCTGCTACCAAGAAATCATCCGAGACCCCACGGGGTCTTTTCTTATCCCCTAAAAGAACCCCGTCGCACCAGTTGCAACCCCGCCCCAAATACGTCATACTAAGCATAACCATTAAGGGCATCATGGAAACAGACACACAGTCACATACTATTTGCGAGCCAAAAACCATCTATTCACCAGATAGGTCACTTTCCCTATGCGTTGGCGTTGATACGGATACAAAGAAAGTCTGGTATTCACTCCAAAAAGAGGGGACAACCCTTATTAAGCCATCACTTCTCGCTCTTTATAGCCACCACGAGGAAAACCTCCTCTACACCACCCAAGCCCCAGAATTCCACGAATCATCACATGATGAAACCTGGGAGCAGCCATGGGGCGAACAGCGAGCCATTCGCGACCACCACACCGAGCTAACACTCACACTCCCTAGTCATACAATCCGCTTCCGCCTCTTTAACGATGGCTTCGGATTTAGGTATGAAATCACCGGCGAGGGCACGCTTGAAATTGTCCGCGAAGAGACCGAATTTAACATATCCACAGAATCATCTGCGTGGTGGATTCCTGCGCTTGGTCAAAACCACTATGAGCATCTCTACAAGAAGTCGGAGTTGCCAAAAATGGGAATCGCCCACACACCGCTCACCATAGAACTTCCGCACGAAGAAGGCTTCCTTTCCATTCACGAAGCAGCGCTCTACGACTACGGCGCGATGAACCTCGTCCCTACAGAAAAGGGTCTCACCTCAAAGATCACCCCACTCTCTACAAAAATCATCGGTCAGGTGGCTCTTCCATTCTCTACCCCATGGCGCACCGTTATCGTTGCTGATCGTGCCATAGACCTCACGACCTCACGCATCATGCTCAACCTCAATGAACCTTCAAAAATCGAGGACACTTCATGGATTGAACCAACTAAGTTCATGGGCATATGGTGGGGCATGTTCCTTCACTATTTCACATGGGGAAGTGGGCCAAAGCACGGCGCAACCACAGCTAATGCACTTCGCTACATTAACGCCTGTAAAGAACTTGGCATTCGCGGCCTCCTTATTGAAGGCTGGAACCAAGGCTGGGACGGCGACTGGACGCAAAACGGCGACAAGATGAACTTCATGCTACCCTACCCAGACTTTGACATTCATACGGTCACTTCATACGCAAAATCTCAGGGCGTGGAAATCGTCGGTCATCATGAAACCTCTGGCAACATGGCGCATTACGAATGGCAGCTTCCTGAGGCTTATGACTATTACCGCCACTTTGGCGTAAAGTATATCAAGACTGGCTACGTCAGCCCACGCTCTAACGGAAAGGAATTCCACTCCTCTCAGTTTGGCGTTAAGCATTACCAAAAGACCGTTGAACTTGCCGCTGAGCGAAAAATCATGCTCAATATCCACGAACCCGTAAAGGGTACCGGTATTGAACGTACATGGCCAAACCTCATGAGCCGCGAAGGCGTTATGGGCCAAGAGTACGAAGGGGGAGGGGCGGTCACCCCAGAGCATGCAACCGTACTTCCCTTTACGCGCGTCCTTGCAGGACCGCTTGATTACACGCCTGGTCTTTTCAATCTATCAGGGACAAGCCGTAAAGTCAGCTCCACCCTTGCTAAGCAACTTGCCTTTTACGTCACCCTCTTTAGCCCAGTACAGATGGTAGCCGACCTACCAGAACACTACGACGCAAACAGAGATGCCTTCAAATTTATCCGAGACGTCCCTGTAAACTGGGAATCAACCCAGCCTATTGACGGTGCGATTGGCGAATTCTTTGTTGTTGCGCGCAGAGACCGTAGTAGCGACGATTGGTATGTTGGTGGCGTAACAGATGAAAACGAGCGGACTGTTACCTTTGCGCTTGATTTCCTTCCTGAGTACCGTAACTACACTGCAACCATCTACCGTGACGGCGATGATGCCCACTGGCAGGGAAACCGCGAGTCACTCATTATTGATACGCAAAATGTATCACAGAACTCAGAGCTTACGCTGCGCATGGCAGCTGGTGGTGGATTTGCTATACGATTCTCTATCGATGGGGAAAATCCACTTCCGTATTAATTGCGCTATTCAGGTGAGGGGATTATTACAATCCAAGAACTGATTCGCGCTGTGCTATAAAACCCTGCAACTCATCTGAACTTCGTGGACGATCCCATGACGCAAGTGACAGAACCTCTGTCATAGTTACAGGTTCTATAATAGTGTCAGAAATAATTTCCATGTGTGTTTTTCGCTTTCTTTTTGTTTTTGTGGTTTAATACTATTATAGTAGCATAAGCTTGATTAAAAGTCAATACTCTTGCATCGAATGAAGACCCCCGATCCCCTTTTTCTTTGACGCCCCTGTTGTGCTTATGGTATAAATAGTGGTAGAGGTTAATAAAATAAACATGGATATATTCTCTGCATTTGCAATCATAGGGCTCGCGGCACTTGTACATGCAAGCTTTCAGCTTAGTGTAAGTGTTCTAACACTCATGAGCGGTCATACTATTGGCACAAAGAAGTCACGTGCCAAGCTTTTTCGTCTATCTGCAGCCTACACTAGTGGTGCCGGCATCATGTCGCTCCTTCTTCTTTCACTCGCCGTACTTGTCTGCCTCCACATCTTTCCTAGTGGCGTTACGCTTGGCGCCTGGGCGCTTAACTCTGGTGTAGCGTTGGGTATTGGCGTTGCTATCTGGCTCTTTTACTACAGGCAGCGAAAGAAAGGGACAGAACTCTGGATTCCTAGGGCTTTTGCCGATCATCTTACAGAACGCAGCAAAGCCACAAAGCGAAGCGTAGAAGCTTTTAGCCTTGGACTTGTAACGGTTATTGCAGAGCTTATCTTCATTATTCCATCGCTCATGCTGTCCGCGCTCATCATCCTCCAACTTCCAAATGAATGGCAACTTCTTGGCCTAGCCTTCTACGTGCTCATCTCACTTATGGGACTCCTTATTGTCTGGCTCCTCATTGGCGGTGGCCACTCAATTAGTAAAATTCAAAAATGGCGCGAATCAAACAAGAAGTTCCTCCAGTTCGCTGCGGGAAGCGCACTTATTGTACTAGGATTCTTCATCTACGTCAGTCAGGTTGTCGCCGTCACAACAGGAGCGCTCTAGTCATGGAAGCACCTATTCATGTCCACAAGCGAAAGAGTAAAAAGCGACTACAGCAAGCAATCGAGCCCTTTAACAGGGAAAAGCTCCATAAAAGCATTGTCGTCTCCTGTATTAGCTCAGGCGCTCCTACTGGACAAGCAGAGTCTATCGCGCGTAAAGTGACCGATGAAGTCCTTACCTGGCTTGAAAAACGACCCGAAGTCACCAGTACCGACATCAGACGGGTCGCCGCTGCGCGTCTAAAAACCTACCACCCCGACGCAAGCTATTTGTACGAAAACCACCGATCGATACTATAAGGAGCATCCACCATGGCAAAAAAACACACATTTGATTACGACCTCATTGTTATAGGAAGCGGCGCTGGCGGAAGCGCAGCTGCTACTATTGTGGCGCGCGCCGGTAAGCGTGTTGCAATCATTGAAGAAGATACGTTTGGCGGTGATTCACCAAACTGGGGCGATGTCCCAACAAAAGCACTTCTTCATGCCACCCGCATTTATGATGAAGCAAAGCAGGCCAGTCGCTTCGGTCTGCGCACCTCAACTCTTGGCTACAACTACCCCTCTATTCGTGCCTGGAAAGAAACAGCGGTAAAGCGCACCGGTGCAGCAAATAATCGCCGTTTTTATGAAAAGCATAATATTAGCGCCTTTCAGGGTAAGGCGCACTTCTTAACTCCTCATGAAATTACCGTTAACCGCCGGCAGCTCTCTGCAAAGTTCTTCCTGATTGCAACGGGCTCATCTTGGGTTGAGCCAAACATTCAGGGGCTTGCCGATGTAAAACACTACACGCCGCGCACCATTCTTGAGGCACTGCGCCCACCAAAGAGCCTCTTTATTATTGGTGGTGGCCGGCACGGGATTGAGATTGCGCACATTATGGCAACACTTGGCACAAAGGTATATATTGCAGAGCAGGCTGGTCGCCTCCTCCCCTCGCTTGACCCAGAGGTAGGCGAACTCACAGAGAAGGTTCTTACCGAGCAAAAAGGTGCAACAGTCCTTACCCACAGCCGTGTTCTGTCTGTGGAAAAAGAGGGGATAACTAAGAAGATTCTTATCTCACGTGGCGGTACACAGAAGTACGTGAAGGCAGATGAAATTCTTGTTGCAGCAGGTCGCATGCCAAATGTTGACCTTGGCCTAGAGAATGCGTCGGTTGAGTACACACCTAAGGGCATTGAAGTTACCGATCAGCTCCAAACCAGCACCTCTCACATCTTTGCCGCGGGTGACGCTCTAGGGAAAATCAGCAACACGCACGCCGCACTTCTAGAAAGCCGCGCAGCTGCGCATAACATTCTGTATAAAAACCGTGTCAGTCCTGATTACACTGCCATGCCTACAGTTGTTTCCGCTTCACCAGAGATTGCACAGGTTGGCCTCACCGAAGACGATTGCCGCCGCCGTGACCTTTCTATTAAAAGGGCGACCACCCCCCTTTCTATCATTGCGCGCAGCAACACCGCTGACTTCCGCGATGGCTTTGCGAAGATCATTACAGACAAAAAGGGTGTTATCCTGGGTGGAACCATTGCCGCACCACACGCCTCTGAGATGATTCACGAAATTGGCCTTGCCGTGAAATATGGCCTGACCGCAGCGCAACTTGCCGATACACCGCATGCATTCCTTTCTTGGGGTGAAGTGGTACGCGTAACAGCGCAGAAGCTGATTTAGACCCCGCCACTAGCCACCCTATGTCCCCACAGCCTGCGCAAAACGGCTACACCTTGCAAATTACACCATTCATTGCTATACTACTTGAGTAGTGCCGCGGGGTGGAGCAGCCCGGTTAGCTCGTGTGGCTCATAACCACAAGGTCGCAGGTTCAAATCCTGCCCCCGCTACCAAGAAAGACTTTTCAAAGACTGGAAGGTCTTTTTTGTTTGCAATAACAGAGTAGAACGGGTTACCTCACTGACCCGCACCCTGCACCGGAGGGGATACTATTCCTCCTCTGAGCTATTTTGCATACTCCTGCTATACCCACCGAAAAGGAAGTTCATCCACTGCTCAAGATTACCCGCCTCTGCAGTAGCCGTAACAATACTCGCACCCCCTGCTTCATCTGCCTGCTTAGCGGCCTCGGTATTCGCAGGGAGAATGAGCACGCGCTCACCCGGCATCACTAGCCCCAACGCCTGACGTGCAGCCATCTCTTTATACTCATTTGTCTCGTAGTAGCGCTTCTGAAGCTCAAGTGTGTCTTTTTGCAGCTGCGTCACCACTAGTTCGCGCCTCTTATTATCCACTTCGCGCTGGAGCATATAGTTTCGCTCCATCACCTGCAAAGACCCCCATAGCCAACCTAGCGCAATCAAAAAAGCCACAAAAATAACAAGATTATTAAACGTCATATAGGTATGTCGTACTTTATAGATTAACTTCTGCAGATCGGATGTCTTCATGGTGTATATTTCTTATGTTTATTATAGCACTAGTACGTCTGCACGCCCCGTCTAGCCCACCCCTGAAATAGATTTGGCCTCTCATTCCGTTTTACGCTATAATAAAGAACGTCGGGGCTGTAGCTCATCGGTTAGAGCAGGCGGCTCATAACCACTTGGTAGTTGGTTCGATTCCAACCAGCCCCACCAGATTTGACCCTATATAAAATCTCACCTTATTCGGTGAGATTTTTCTTGATTCCTAAGCGAGTCTGAAAAATATGGAGATATTACTTCCCCTTATTTTCTCTATCAATTATATCTTGTACTTTCTTGTACGTTCGCTTCGTGACATTCTTTTCAGTGCGTCGCTCCTTTACGAGCCTTGGGCCTGTCCCACGCAGCTCCCTAAGGCGTGACTTAATACCGTGCGCCGCATACTGAACCTGTGTATCGGTAAAGCCAGCTTCGCGTAGCTCCTCAGTCTTAGCAATGCGCTCAATAAGACCGGCTTCTCCGCGCATACTTCCGCGCGCCTTGTCGTGCATAGCATCAACAACATATTCGGGGTCTGCGTAGCGCTTATTAAAAGCTTCGTCGTACTGTACGGCCACGCTAGCGCCATTTGCCCTGTTCGCCTGTGAAATACCGTCCATAAGCTTCTCAACAACAAGCGCACGCTCTGCAAGGCTCACAGACACACCTGCGGCACGTGGAGCATCCTCTTCAGACTCCTGGGCGTCTTCGGCACTCTCGTGAGCATCAAACGCTCCACCCATCTCAGCTTCCACTATCTTACGCGCCGTATCATAATCAGCGACACCCGTATCAACAAGATAATCGATCCTCTTCTCTGCGGCAGACACTTCAGGCTGAGGCTGGGGCTTTAAGATTTCCCCTGTCGCATCAAAGTCAAATAGTGTCGGCTCTTGTGGTTCTGAGTGAGGTTCGCGTTCTAACATATTTATATTATAGCATAATCAGTAAGATAAATCAATATCCGCCCCTGATGGACTCAGTAAAAATAGACTTATCCACCATATATAGCGTATTTTACTACACTTTTACACCACATAGCACTAGCTTCCGTATGACACTCAGCGTACAATAAGACCCAGATTCGCACTCTCACTGGAGGGTTGAGTACACACCTGTAGGGGGTAGTATTCCTTGTTCATGAGTGCCTGAATCGCTCTTGAACATGGTATATATCCTTTTTTCGCACCTACGAGCGACACCTTCGCTCGTTATTCTTGAAAGGAAAGTTAAATGACAACCGTAACCGTTTTCACAAAGCCGAGTTGCGTGCAGTGCACAGCAACCTACCGCGCCCTTGACTCCAAGGGTATCGAGTACATCATTCTGGATCTCTCAGAGAATCCGATGGCGCTCGAGCGCGTAAAGGAACTGGGCTACCTGCAGGCACCTGTCGTGCTTGTAGAGACATTTGGCCAGCTGCCTGAGCACTGGAGCGGTTTTCGCCCAGACAAGGTCGATGAGCTCGCAGGACGGCTCTCAGACTAGCTCCAGGCATCGCATGATACATACCAATAGTCCAGGAGCATTATAGCCCCGCTAAACACAGATTTAGCGGGGCTTGCTCACGTTCAGCCATAGACAGTAAAAATAAAAACACTCCCGGGGAATGGGAGTGTTTTCGGCACCTGTTTGTTTGAACTTAGTATAGGTCCAAACTGCTTATGGTGCAAGTGTCATTTTCTTTGAAGCTGTGTAAAACTACTTCTTCTTTGAAACAGTAAGGAAGCCGTTGCGTGGGTTTTCCTTGACAACACGGTCAGCTGGAAGGTCTACAGGAGTACCCTTCTCGTTCTTCTCAACCTTAGCGAAGAAGTAAATTGTCTGTGGCTTACCACCGCGAAGTGTTACTTCTGTGCTGTGTAGGTAGTAAGTGATTCCCTTTGAATTTGTGTGACTATAAGCCATTTTGAGTATATACCTCCTATTAGTTCTATACGGTGTTAGCGTACCCCCTCAATGGGGGTGCTGTCAACATTAAACGCGCTTATACTGCCTATTTAGGAGTAATTTAAGGATACCGAAGGCAATGAGCCGGATAGTAATCAAAAGCGCAATCACCCCAACAAGAAGCACACTCCAGCCTGCAAAATCAGCACTCCATAGCGGCGAACTGAAGGAGTGGATGTAGGCCTCTTGGCGCGGCCTGTCAGAGGACGAGTCTGGGCCCGCTGCAGCTGGATATTTAGCTAATTCACTAGTGGTACACTCGAGGTACGCCTGCGAATACGACGAATAACGTGGCGCACATACTTCTTGTGCTTTTTTATAAATATTACCGTTCGGGTTCCCCTCGCCGTACTGCCCCTCTTGCCAGTTTTGTGTATCGCGGTTATACCCCGCCTCTAGATATACACCCCTGCCTAGATCAGTGTTCATATGACCACTCACGTAATGTTGTAAATCATACAACCTCTGAAGGGTCACCTCGGGGTTACCAGACTTGTCCGCCACAATAACCGCCTCGCGCCGCTGCACCATCCCGATATTATTAAGCCTTAAGAAAGTAGCGGCAATAAAAGCAAAAATAATAAGCAAAACAAAAAGTTGCCACGTCTGTATACGCTGCAATCTCTCTATGCCTCGCTGTACTTTTCCTCTATTTTCCACGTCTTAGATGCACACTGTGCACTCCCCACCTCATTCTATATCCTCATTATAGCATGCGCACCGTGGAGGCCTAGGTGTCAAATGTACGCGCCAATACGGCTACTTTCGATACATTGGAAAGCGAATAGTAAAGAGAAGGAGCATCACCCCGGCAGCAATAAAGAAGAAGAGCTTCATCGAATCAACCTCCGAGAATGCGAGTGCGATACACCCGAGAAGAGTCGCGGCGCACGCTGCGCCAGCATTCACCAAAAGCTCCACAAACCCTATATACGTAGAGCGCGCGCCAGATATATCTGCTGTATCAAACGTCCCTCTTGTGTATGGCAGCATATAGGCTGTGTGCGCTGCCTCCCTTGCCGCGTTGAGACCAGCAACGGCAATAGTAGTTGTAATGAACGGCCGCAAGAGATGAACCCCGATATTAATGGCTACACCTGTTTTAAAGAGGACCCATCCGTGATTACGGTCAATGAGGCGCCCATAGATATACGAGAAGACGAGCGATACAATGAACACCACCGAAAGGAGCGTCCCCGTAACTGCGTATACTTCATTACCCGAACTCACCCCGACAATAACAATCGCCACAAAGAGCGACCATACAACACCCGACGTAAAGGTATCATACCCGGCGGCAATGTGCCCCGCAACTTGGCCAAAAAGAAGCCTCCATGGAAATCCTCGGAATTTGAGCACACGCCTTGTTTGAACCTGCTCACCAGTCTTAAAGAGTGGCGCAGCGGCGAATAGAAAGAGGACTGCGGAAATAACAATAACAACCTGAGGACCCCAGATGAGTGCAATAAACCCACCAATCATAGGGGTGAGCCCAGCAGTAACCTTTTCAAATATATTCATGAATGCAATCTCTTTACCTGCATGCTTCATATTCTTCACCTTAGAGAAGTTAACAAGGTGCGAAACAGAATAGAGGACAACACTAAACGCCTGGAGTATGAGAGCGGGTACGATGAGCCAATCGCCCTTCTCTGGCATTAATGCAAAAAGAATCATTACGGGGATATACAAGATATTCGAGACGAAGGCTGAGTGTTTTGGGCCGATCCACGCAACAACGGTTGCAAGCGGAAGCGCCAGCACTACCTTAAGGCCGTAGAGCCCAGCCCACATAAAGGCAATCTTCGCTATCGAAAATCCATTCTGATACAGGTAAATTACAATGAACGCGCTCATCATGTTGAGTGCAGCAATGCGAAGCATCCGCGCCATGTAGATCTCCGCGACCTCGCTCATAGGAGCGTTGCGCCAGAAGCGTCGCCTCAATAAAATAGTCTGAAAGAATTTTTTAATCATTTTTTTGTATTACCACCGTTTGCTCTTCATATTATGCCACTGTTTGCTTTTTAATACAAGCTTCTCAACTGGGGTGATGGTGGTATACTGAAAAGAGTATGAATATCTATTTTTCTGGTATTGGCGGTGTTGGAATTGGACCATTGGCTGAGATTGCTCACGACGCTGGTCACACCGTTACAGGCTCAGATATGGCCGAAAGTCGCGTCACCCAGCAACTCAAAGAAAAGAATATCGCCTTCGCCATTGGACAGGACGGAACCTTCCTTGAAGCACAGCACAGAAAGCAGCCGCTTGATTGGTTCGTCTACACATCGGCACTCCCCGATACGCACCCAGAACTTGTCCGTGCAAAAGAGCTTGGGATTCGCACCGGCAAGCGTGATGAATACCTTGCAGAGTTCATAAAAGAGCATAATCTAAAAATGATTGCCATTGCAGGAACGCACGGAAAGACAGGGACAACAGGTCTTGCTGTTTGGGCATTTAAGCAACTTGGCATACCCGTAAGCTACTCCGTAGGAACCACCCTTTCTTTTGGGCCAAGTGGCGCGTACGACCCGGCAAGCGAATACTTCATCTACGAGTGTGATGAATTTGACCGTAACTTCCTCCACTTCAATCCTGAAGTTTCACTTATCACCTCAGTGGACTACGATCATCCTGACACCTACCCTACCGAAGAAAACTACAAGCATGCATTTTACCAGTACACCCAGCAATCATCCCATACTATCTTATGGGAGAGCGACCGTGAATATATTGGAGTATCTGCATCTGATACCGTTGAGGTACATCACCCAGACGAGGCCCTTCCACCGGAACGTCTCCATCTTCATGGTGCGCATATTCGCCGTAACGCAACGCTCGTATGGAAACTCCTTTCATACCTCCGACTCACCTCAGAAGACAGCGCCATTGAAATTTTCAATCAATTTCCGGGAACTGATCGCCGGTTTGAAAAACTTGCACCCCTCCTCTACACAGATTACGGGCACCACCCAAAAGAAATTGCTGCAACGCTCCAGCTCGCACGCGAGGTAGCCAGCCACGTCACGCTCATCTACCAACCTCATCAAAACCAGCGTCAACACGAAATCAAGGATGACTACGTCGATGCAATCTTTGAAAACGCAGATGAAATCTACTGGCTTCCCACACACCTCACACGCGAAAACCCCAACCAAGCAACACTCACCCCTGCAGAGCTCACTACGAAGCTAGGCAGTAAGGACAAGCTTCACTTCACTGAACTTAACCCTGAACTCGAGTCAATTATAACCGTTGCACGAGCAAGCGGCAGTCTTGTGCTTTGCATGGGCGCAGGCTCTATTGACGCATGGGTGCGTGCATACGCACAAAGAAGTCAGTAAGGCTACTCCGAACTACCGAAAATAAGCACTTCAGGGTTCAGAGGATCCCCTGAAAATGCATCCACAGACTTCGCTCTGTCCGCCTGCTTTCCATAAAGTTCAATAAACTCTTTTATCGTTCCGTCTGTTACTGGACCAGAGCTTGAGTAGCGATCTATCTCCGTATCATGCTCTACCTTATCGCTGACTGCGCGGTAGCCTGGGCGGCTCAGGTCAAGCTGTGCGGCACCAGAACTGTTATAAAGAAATACACTAACAATTGTGAGCGTGAGGGCAATTGTAATAGCCATAACAAGGAGAAGTGAGATTCTATGCTCTCTCCAGAAGCTCAGCGGCTCTTCCTTCTGAGGAATCGGGGCCTTTAGCGGTTCTTTATCCATATCTACTCCGCAAGCCTCTTAAAATTAAGATAAAAATCATCCACTGACGTACCATAATCTGTAATAATAGCGTGGAGTTTTTCTATGTCCGCATGAACAGTATTACGTAGCTCGCGAGCATCGATGACGGCCTGATAGAAAGTATCTGGCTCCTTGCGACAATCGATACGCAGCGCCTCAGATAGCTTCTGCTCATACGCTATATAATGTGTGCGAAACGAATTCAGCGCCGATGCGTATTGAGTGGTATGGGTTGTCATTGCCTTATTATCAAGCCCGGCAGAGCTGAGGCGTGCGTTGAACGGTACCATAAGCCTACTTGAAAGAGACTCATACACCTGGCCACGGTTCACCCTGAGAAGTGCATCACTGGCGTGAAGCTGGCTAAGAGACCCCTTTATCTGTGCGCACTCGGCTTGCACCCTTGCACGCTGCTCATCAGTCAGCGGTGCAGATTGAGCGCGTAGCACCGGCGCACCGACAATCGAAAAGACGAGCACAAGAATGCTCAGAACACTAACAGTACTAATACTACGGCGGTGTTGCTGCATATACTTAGTATACCTGCTTAGCGGGCAAGTTGCACTGTATCGCCTTCAATAATAATGAGTTTATCAACCTGGAGCCCCTCAAGTGCACGCGGAAGTCTTTCGTCATCTGCATACCGTACCTCTAAGGCGGCCAGAGACCCTACACCAGCAGCCGTCAATTCCTTCAGGATCTGCCCGCGCACTTCACGCACACTCCCCTTGAGCGGCGTCTGCTTCTTGTAATGACGACTCTTACTGTTTGCACCGGCACCCTGCTTCTTAAGAAATGAACCGTAGTCCATAACAGCCCAGTACCATTCGCGCGGATGCTCCCTATCTACTGTCTGTGCAGCGTACTCACGGATTGCCACGTCAGAAACCGCCTCGTCATCCGTAAAAAAGTGATGGAAATACACCGTCCGCACGTTCGTCTCTATGTACACCACAGGTTCATTGAAACTATACGCCATAATGGCGCCGGCGGTATTTACCCCAACCCCCGGCAGGCGCACAAGGTCAGCCTGCGTATGCGGAAATACACCCTTGAAATCAGTGCAGATCATCTTTGCTGCTTCATGAAGAAACTTCGCGCGGCGGTTATAGCCAAGACCACTCCAAAGTTGCAAAACATCAGCCAGTGGTGCCGCCGCAAGGTCCGTGGTGGACGGAAATCGGCCTATAAATGCGTGAAACTTTGGCACGACCCTATCTACCTGGGTCTGTTGAAGCATAATCTCACTCACCAGCACCCAGTAGGGGTCGGTGTTTTGGCGCCACGGCATATCTCTATAGAGTTCTTTACCGTGAGTCCAGACTGTCTCCTGAAAGAGATAGATTTGCTGCTCTGTAAGCGGCTGCACTGTGTCTAAATCCTTAATTATGGCCCAAGACGATTGATGTCGCGCGGGAAGAGCGATGCTTCCTTTACGTTTTTGAGGCCAACAATCTTCTGCGTGAGGCGCTCAAGACCCATACCAAATCCGCCGTGTGGAGGAAGTCCGTATTTAAATGCCTGGAGGTAGTACTTGAAGCCTTCTGCTTCTGGGTCGCCACCGGCAATAGTCTTCAGTTGGTCAACAAGAACTTCATAGCGGTTTTCACGCATGCTGATTGTGGCAATTTCAACGCCGCGGAAAATAAGGTCGGCACGGTCGGCAAATTCTGGATTCTGTTCATTCTTCTTGTGGTAGAACTTCATCTCGCTTGCTGGCCAGTCAACAATAAACACAGCTTCGCTGCCAAACTTCTTCTTTGTATACTCACTCACCCAACGCTCTTCATCAGGACGAAGGTCTTTTTCACCGCGAGTATCTTCGCCAGTTGCCTTTGAGTACAGCTCGTGCACTTCCTCAAGCGCAAGGCGCGGAAGTGTTTCAGATAATTTTACCGGCGTAGCATTCCAGCGCTTCAGAGCAGCTTCATGCGCACCCCACACCTGATCAACAACGGCGTGCACAAGCCCATCAACAAATCCAAGAAGGCCGTCAAAGGTTGTGAAGCCGATTTCTGCGTCAATGTGAATAAACTCTGTCATGTGGCGTGTTGTTGCAGAAAGTTCTGCGCGGTAGGTTGGGTTGATTTCGTAGGCACGCTCAAACACACCGACCATAATCTGCTTATAGAACTGGGCACTCTGCGCTAAGGTAGCTTCTTTACCAAAGTAATCAAGCTTGAATACCTCCGCTCCACCCTCTGTAGCAGCAGGAAGAAGTTTTGGTGAATTAAACTCAGTGAAATCATTTGCCTTGAAGTAATTGCGCGCAGCATCCTTTACTTCAGCTTGTACCTTAAAGATCGCGGCTTCTTGAAGATTACGAAGCCCCACGACGCGGTGCTCAAATAGCGTATCAAGATTTTCAGACTTGTGATCAAGTGGCTTATCAATCTCAATTGGAGATTCATCAGTTACCGGAACAATTACCTCAACAATAACATCATGAAGCTCTGCACCACCTGGCGCACGCTCATCAGCCACTACTAGGCCGGTAAGGGAAAGAACGGTACCAATCTGCATGCCGCGAAGCTTTTCTACCTGTTCTTTATCCTCAACGAGGCTCTGTGCAAGACCTTTGCGGTCGCGAAGGGTAATAAAGTTCAGTCCGCCAAGAAGGCGCTTTTTATGAAGCCATCCTTCAATTGTAATTGTCTCGCCAACATGTGTGACGATTTCATCTGTGAGTACTCGTGTCATATTGCACTTATTTTACCACTTTTTGACGGTCTTTTCTAGAGGTAGGTGCCGTGAGGGCTGTTGTTGTTTTGCTTGCCCTTTTCTTTAGCCGCGGCGCGGAGGTCTTCATGAACATCATCTTCATCTATGATCTTCTTACCAATGAGCGCCTCCATGGCATCCTCGAGGGTAATCAGCCCTACGGTTTCACGCTCTGAGTTGACCACTATAAAGAGGTGGTAGCGCTGCGTAATAAAGCCGTTCAACGCCTTCTGGAGTGAATCGTCTTCGTGGACATAGTAGACCCGCGGCTCCATGAGTCCCTCTGCAGTTGTAGACTTTTTTACATCAAGTGACAAGAGTGAGCGGAGCTGCAATACACCCACTACATGATCAATATCGCCGTCAATCACCGGAAGGCGCCCGTGCCCCAGGCTATGCAGCTCGTCCAGCACAAGTGGACCTATGAATTCGTCCTTGCTCACAGACTGAATCACACCCCGTGGCGTCATCACATCCTTCACCTTCTTGTCTCGAAAAGTGAGTCCATTCGAAAGAAACTTGCGCTCATCATCAGAAAGAATACCAACGGAACTCGCGATAGTCTCGCCAAGCTCTTCACGCGATGAGAATGAACGCTCCCCACCCAGCACATCGGGGAGTCTCCCGTAAAAGAACTTCCATAGAGCTGGTAGTTTTTCTGCAGCCTGAAGAAGATGCACCTCCACCTTACTGTAGAGCTGCGTGCTTAGCCGCGAGACCACACTCGCACGCGTGCAAATAGGATAGAGTATCGCCGCCGCCGCAGAGAGCAAGAATCCATTCAACCACCCAGACCACACCGCCGCACTCACAATAAAGAGAATAAGGAAGAGCCACGACCCAAGACGCGTCATCACGACAAGGCTCGCTAGTGCGCGCTGCCGCCGCAAGCGAGTAGTAAACTCCTTGGATCGTTTTGCCCGGCGCTCTAACTCACTACTACTCAACTCATCAGGTATAAGAGAAACCGAACCAAAGAACACCGCGGCGCCGAACAACACTAAAAGAATGATAACCATAAACATATCCCCATTGTACCCTAGTATCTGATACAATAGTAAGAGTAAATTTGGAGGAATTGAATGACTAAAACTGGTTGGATTATTTTTATTACGGTCGTTGCTGTTGGACTTGGGAGTCTTATCGCCTGGACACGCATCGCAAACCCGCCGCTCGACGTATCTGACATCAACACACACGCCGCAATTGCAGCATCTGATAGAAGCGGAAATATCGCAGATCATATCACAGGAAATGCAGAGAGCAAGGTAATCCTTGTTGAGTATGGTGACTTCCAGTGCCCTGGGTGTGCTGGCGCATCACCAAATATACAGGTGCTCCTAGAGGAATACGGCGACAGGATTGCAGTTATCTTCCGTAACTTCCCACTTACAAGCATGCACCCGAACGCTAAGGCTGCGGCTGCGGCTGCTGAAGCCGCTGGTAAGCAGGGCAAGTACTGGGAAATGAACAGCCACCTCTTTAAGAGTCAGGGTGAATGGCAAAACGCCGACACAAAGACACGCACAGACATCTTCAAGGGGTACGCAGAAGCCCTACAGCTTAACGTTGATACCTTCATGGAAGACCTCGCAAGTAGTGACATTGCAAAGAAAATCTCATTTGACCAAGCACTTGGAAAGAAAGATGGCGTAACAGCAACTCCTACCTTCTTCCTTAACGGCGAGAAGGTATCAGAGGACACTGCAGATGGAATCATTGGCGGTGACCTCACTGCAATAAAGAAGGATCTTGACGAACTCCTTAAGTAGTTTTTTTGCAACAATAGAAAAACACCCCGGTGCCTTGGGGTGTTTTTAATTTTCTTTTTAGGTGATTGCACAGTTTGCGTAAACGCAGCCTAGATAAAATCTAGTGTGCAATGAAGATTTGCCATTCGGCAGGCACCACATCCACTGCTATCTTTTTGCGTCGTGACGACACAAATTCGACGGCTATTGGCATGTGATTATTCACTCCTTGTACTATGTACAGCCCCGAGCACTCCGACCTTTAATTAATAGTTTTGGCGCGGGACACATCATCTATAATAGCAATTCACATTGCATGCGTCAAGAATAGCGCATAAAATACGCCCTTTTCTCTATAATACACAAGCGCTTCACCCCTTTCAATAACCATAATCACTAAATATGTAGTACTTTTAACTACATGCTTGAAAAGACGTGTTTTTAGACCTATTTTTGGTAATATTCGGCGAAAAACTGGGCCTTAAAGGTTTCGTAATTGTCATCCACAATTGACTGGCGAATCTTCTCTACAAGCTGAATAATAAACCACTCATTGTGGTACGAGGCCAATGTTGATGCGAGCATTTCTTTTGCCTTAAAGAGATGATGCATATACGCACGGGTATAATTCTGACAGACATAACATTCACACCCCTCTTCAATTGGACTAAAGGCGTGTCGGTTCTTAGCGGTTGTAATGTTATAGCGGCCCTGTGCCGTGTATACTGCCCCATTACGGCCTTCACGAGTTGGCGCCACGCAGTCAAACGTATCAACGCCCTGCTCTACTGCGGCGAAGATATCGCTTGGCTCACTAATACCTAGAAGGTGCTTTGGTTTATTTGCGGGAAGCTCCTCCGTTACCCAGCGGACAATCTCACCCAGCTGGCTTTTTTCAATTGCACCACCAATACCAAACCCGTCAAAATCCATCGCGCCAACGTCTTTTGCGGCCTTACGACGAAGATCCTCGTAGTTTGCACCCTGAATCACACCAAAGAGCGCTTGGTAGTTTTCTGTCGTTTCCCGGAGGCGTTTAAACTCATCAAGGGAGCGAATTGCCCAGAGGCGTGTTCGCTCAAGCGCTTCAACCTGGTAGTCATACGGATCCATAAGCGAGGTAAGTTCATCGAATGCAAAACAAATATCTGCGCCAATACCATTTTGAATATTCATAGAAACTTCAGGTGTAAACTTATGGAGCGACCCATTGCGGTGCGATTTAAAGGTTACCCCGTCTTCATCGACAAAAGCGTGGCGTGCGCTCTTTTTCGTATTTTCAGTGGCGGTAGTAGCGGTCATTTCAATCGTCTTTTTATAACCACTCCCTAGAGAAAGTACCTGAAACCCACCAGAGTCAGTAAACACTGGTTTACTCCAGTTCATAAATGAGTGGATACCGCCCGCTTGGCGAATAAGCTCGTGCCCCGGCTGAATATAGAGGTGGTACGCGTTAGAAAGCATCGCCTGAGCACCCATAGAGTGCATCATGTCTACCGTCAGCGCCTTCATTGCCGCCTGCGTACCCACAGGAATAAATGCAGGTGTCTTAATTTCACCATGCGGTGTTTTAATAACGCCTGCACGCATAAAGCGCTCGTCACCCGGCGCATGAGTAATAGTAAAAGAAAATGTTTGCATTATTTTAGTGTACCGCAAGAAGAGAGTCCCGTCACCCCTGTGAGAAGGCTACCTACCAAAACGGCGACTCTGCTGCGTCTGCATACCACGCTTCTTCGCTTTTGGCGCGCGGCGTCCAGGCGCCGACCTCCGGCGTACAATAAACACAACGAGCAGTACGGCACCAGCAAGAATAACCAAAAGAAGAGACGCTACACTTATCAGAATCCACAGCGGCAAGACCCAAAACACCCTTTCAAGCTCAATCGTCTGATTCTTCTCCCCGTAGGTAAATGTTGCAGTGACGGTATACCGCCCAAAGGCTCCTATATCTTTCAATGGAACATCCCACCGGCGCGCACTATCCGGCAGAATCATATCCGCTGGCGTCCCCACATTAAAGTCTGCCTCGTAGACAATATCTTTGCCGCGCTGTACGTACACCTTTCCACGCGGCGCAACCTGAAGGTTTCCCTTATTTTCAAAGCGGGTAAATAGCTGCAGATTATCCGGCTGAGAGAAATAGGCCCCGGCCTTCCCTTGCTTCTGCACTTCAAAGGTTGTAACACGAAGATCCTCTACAGTTGCCCCCGGTACCTTAAGAAGCACCAGCGATGCAACACTTGGGCTTAGATTTACCTGTCCTCCGTCGTCTGGGTTGCTCGGCATAAAACGTACCGAACCAAAATAGCCACCAGCTTGCGCAGTAGAAGGTACGCTCACGACAACATTAATCGTCTTCGATTCTTTCGGCCCAATCGTAACTGGAGATAGTGGCGACATAAAACGCTTGAGGCTGTGCGTTGGCGCGTAGGCATCCTCATCAAGAATCAGCGCTGCCGTCCCCCGTTCATCTCCAGCAATAAAATCATTCGCGACTGGCCGCACCGTCACGCGCGTTTCAGCAAGGTTGGTAATTGTCACCTGGACAACCTTACGCGCACCTGGCAAGACCTCTATGTCCGTACGTACTGGCGACACCTTTAACGTGTTTGCCGTCTTAACAGCCTGAGCTTCAGCCTCTGGGCTATAGGAAAGGACAGCAAAACCTACAAGAAAAAGCGCACCCAGGCCGGCAAGGGTCGCCCAGACGCCTTTCTTCATAAAATCCTGCGGCACCTCACGGCGCATAGCTTAGAACTTCCCTGCTGCAATCAAACTGAGATCGGTAGAGTAAAGACCAGCAGGCGTACCATCAGCAATGCTCGCACCAAACGTCAGTGCAACGTTCTTATTGTTCGCTGGCTCGTCATTCGTATCAAGGAACGGATCACCAAATGTGCTGGTAATACCCGTTGCGTTTCCAGCTATGAAGTTGAGTGAAAATCGCGATGCTCCGTACATAGACCCCGATGCAGCCCCGAATACACCCGAAGGGTTTGTCCCCGTATCGTCTGCGGAGGCTACCTTTACGCCAAATCGTGCCTCGCCAGCAAGAATACCCTGGTCTAGTGCAGGCTTTATGTCACACGCGCTTGCACCACCCGCACGCATCAGTCCACCGCAATTAAGTGCACTGCTCTTTAGATTCACCGTCACCCCACTCACGGCATTTGTAGACACTTGTGCATAGATAGTCTCCTCACTTACGGCAGATGACGTCAGTGCAACAACATCGCCCACCTGCTCACCAAGTCGCAGAACTGGCCGCTCAACACCTGAGCAATTAGAGCCGATTTCTTTTCCAGAGACGCAGAATGTCACGCTTTCCATAACCGAACCACTCACGCCGATTGTATCTGTGATAGAAAAGGCAACCGTCCCGCCGTCAACACTCCCGCCCCCTACGTCAGCAGAAGTATAGAGAAGTGCATTCTCTAGGCTGTTATACGTGGTAATACGCGCATACACCAGACCGGACGCGGATGGATTCGTAACACCGTCAAGCGTGAACGTAACTGTAGATGAAGCCTCGACAGTAGCCGCTAACGCAAGTGTATTTGCATCCATCGCCGTCTTCGTAAATCCGCTCGTAGGCGCTGTAGCCGAAGCAACCGTCATGCCTGCAGGTGCCGTACATTCGGTTCCAATTTGCGGAGAATTACTACAAAAATCAATAACAAAGGCATTCGCAGCGGCGTTAACAGTAAATTCAAACGCATACGTCACACCTGTAGCCGCGGCCGATGCGCTTGAGAGTTGCACCGAACGGCTTGGAAGTTGTGCTGCTGAGGCAAGTGATGAAAAGCCTACAAAAAGGCCCACACATCCCGCTAATACCCCGAGTAATCGGACCTCACGGTGTATATGGATTGCACGAAACAAACCCCTCACCAACAATATCTCCACATATCTGTATTAAGTGTACCATAATACCCTTATGCTTCAGTGCTTTTTAAGAGAGGGAGTGCCTATTCCTGAGTGTACTTATCACGCTCTTTCATCATCTTCTTGCGGATAGAAACCGTCTGGCTCCTACGCCCCAGCCAGAAGGCAGGAATAAGAAGTATAAGAGCAACCGCAGCCGGAATCCAAAGAATGACGACACGTGACGCCTCAACCGTCTCCTTCTCAGGCTCTGGCTCAACAATACCGCTTGAAACAGCAATAACCTGCAGGAATGCCGCCACGCCATTACTATCCGTCACCCGGACGTTTACAGAGTAGATTCCGGCCTTCTTGTAGGTATGTGCCAGCGACACAAGCCCTGCAAGCGACTGACTCTTTAATTCTGCCGTAGAGCCATCGCCCCAATCAATACTAAAGGCATACGGACCCGCACCACCAGAAAGTTGCATCGGCCACGTAAGCTGACTCCCCGTAGGAGCTGAACGACGCCCGTAGGTGCTTGTTAGTGTAATGAGCTGCCCAAATGCTGTGAAGTTTGTATCAGAGTAGTTGACCGTAGCAATGTTAGAAGAAGGGCCCGCCTGGTCAAGCTCGTCAAAAACCGTTGCACTGAGTTCATTCGTCCCGGCAAAAAGGCTCACCTCAAGGGTGAAACTGCCGTTTGTACACATAACAGACCCGACCATAACATTATTATTATAAATCTGGACAAGATGGTCGTTTGGACAGGTGCCACTTACTGTAATAGGTGACCTGTTAAATGAAGCTCCTGAACCCGGAACGGAGATTGTTGCGCCAACAGTGGGCGGATCTTTCTTTTTGGTTGCCTCAACACCAAATGACCCCGGCTGTGGGTCAGGCGTTGGGAGTGGTGTAATCGCTGAGGCGTGCGAACCAAGAAGTACTAAACAAACCAGAAACGACCCTAGTAGTGCTAGGGTCATTCCGTATATAGTTGTTCGTTTTACTGTCATGCGCATCGCTGCTACACTCCGTATTTACCCTACCGGCGAAGGGCTGATTTCTTACCGCGAACTCCGCGTTGCTTATTCTTTGTCATGCGGACAATGCGCCAGACACCAAGACCAATCGCTACAAGTAGTACACCAAAGACGAGAATGAACCAGAGTGGTGCATAGATGAACCAGGTTGTTCCAGTAATTTCTTTTGTGTTATTACCGTTTTGACCGTAGTAGGCGTCAATACTTGCCGTGTAGAGTCCAGGCCAGAGGAATGTTTCGTCACAAACCTTTGCATTAGACTGAGAGTTTTCGCCCTGGTCCTTAATCCCCATACACGCAACGAACGTACGCGTCTGACCAATCAATGCGAGCGAGCTCTGCGGGTTAATATCACTAATCTGCGTCTGCATACCAAACATATGCTTTAGAGTGATCGTACCAACCGGCGCTTCAGCTACGTTACCCTCGTTTTTGAGCGTATAGCCAACACGATACGGATTATCAATCATAAGGCGAAGGTATTTTGCCTTCTTCTGCTCTGTTGCAAGACGGTACGGCCCGAAGCGTTCAAGGATGAGATTCTCCTTAACAGTACCAGGCACATTAACAAAGGCAAGGGTCACACCTGATGCGCTCAGACCAACATTTCCAGTTCCAGGAGTTCCAGAAGAATAAACAATGGCACTGTAGTAGCTTCCTGCACCCTGCTTTGCTGGGATAGCGACACTCATGTTGAGCGTACGGCTCTCGCTAGGTGGAACGGTTACTTCCTTAGGAAGTGTGATGAATGGCTTCAGCGACCAAGTAGTCTGAGGAGCGTCTGCATCAAGCATGAGCTCAGGCGTACCACCGTCATCTTTAAATGTAAAATCAACAACACTAAGCGTAAGACTGAGCGGACGCTCACTGTCTAGGTTTCGAATAACGAGTGTGTCCCGTACCGACTTCCCCGCCTCAATTGTATAGTTTTTCTTTGGCACAATGCTCAAAGCAGCTGACGACTGCGCAGACGCATCTCCTGCTGGTACAAAAGCGATTGTAGCAGCAACAACAAGCGCGGTAAAAATGCTCGCAAAGCGTTTCATGTAATTTCTATTCCCTCACATTACTTTGATTATAAGTATAAGCTGTATTGTACCACTAAAAGCGACCGCTCGCTATATACGTGACTGTTGTGCTATATACACCAGCCTTCAGATTTGGCTCTGCATTTACCATGTAGCTCACAGTGTACTTCTTCATAAGACTCACGTTTGGAGAATAGGCAACAACATCACCAGAGACATACTTAAACTTATCTGGCTCATTATAGCCATCGGCCACCACCGCGTTTGTCCACGTACCCTCAGGGTCCTTCCCTATAAACGGTTCGTTATTTGCAACAAGATTAATACCAAACTGATTACTCCCTGGCCTACTCTCAGTAGGCTGCTCTAGGGAATCTATCGTATGAATGCCTGCGCTCATAGGAGTGCCGTACACCGTAATCGCAAAGCCACCGGTTGCATTCGTCCCTACGGCCATCTGAGACTGTGCAGCAAGGGGCTGATTTGCACTCAGTTCACCCATGTCCCTGTAGTGCGTCTCATTCGTACCCGTACAGTTATCTTCCACCTCTTCAGCAAGACAGAAAATTAGCATCGGCGGCACCTGTGTCGCAATCTCAATCCCGTCCGTCACCTGTCCCTTCAGGGAACCAAAATCTATCTGCGGACCGGTTGCGTTATTTGTAGAATGGGTGCGTAGCCGTATAGAAAAGGATTGGCTAGTATCGGTTGGGTTCTTGATATTGTCAAAGGTGTATGATGACTCCTGTATAGATGGAATAGTTGCAGGGTCCCGTGTCAGTACAATATGGTTTGCGGAGCGGACATCGGCGCTGAACCCAGTCTCCCCTATCTGGTCAGACAATTCCGCATCAGAGACATCAAGACCTTCAGGCGCCACACACGCGTGATGAGGGATTGGATCCACGCAAAACAGCATATCCACAGACCCAACAGGAAGCGCGCTCATATAGCTAAAAGATATCTTGTAGTACGTTGTTTCACCTGGAGAGGTGCTGTTCATATAAAGACTCCTGTCTTGAAGACGAAGTGCAGCGGCAGATGCAGATGTAACGAACATAAGAAGTGCCAGCGCCACCGCTAAGAGTGCCTCTGGGCCAATAAAGCGCCAAGGACTCGACTGTTCATGAAGACGATAAACACGGTGTCGCATATGCTTCTATTGTACTAGATAACACCCCTCCTGCGTAGTGCACGGGCGTATAAATAAATACAGCCGGGAGATCCGGCTGTATTTTAGATTATCTACAAGAATTCAGTCTAGTATTGAGGAGCAGCAAGGTAGTTAATCTTTGTTGTGTATACACCAGCTGGTGTATCTGGAGCGATGTTAGCTACGTAGCGCATCTTACCAGTTTCACACCCGAGTACCCCACCGCTTGTAATGTTATCAGCGATAGCTACTGGGTTCTTTACACTGTTTACGTCGAATGCGAAGTTCGCTGTTGCTAGTGTTGGGCTAGAACCCTTAACACCAAGCTCACCGTGTCCGTTTGCATAAGCTGCAACCTTGTTAAGTACATTGAGTCCTGGAGCGTATGTACCGCCACCAGTGTTAAATGCCGCAAGCGCAAGGGCGAATGAACTTGATAGTTCAGCAGTAGGGATGAACTTGTTTCCCACACCGTCCATGTCAAACGCAAGGCCAAACTGTTCAGTGCCTGGGTTGCTCAGTGTACTTGTTGTTGGTGAAGGAGTAATCTTGTCACCAACGGTATTTGTCAAAGTTTCACCTGAGTAGTACACAGTTGCACCACCTGATGAGTTAGATGAGAGGCGCCAGTATGAGTTTGCGCCATACCCACGGTCTGTTTGAAGTGAGTTTTCTGCACTTACATTACCAAGGTCTATACGGTTATTTACCTCGATGATGTCACAAGTACCGTGACGGTTTGGATCAACAGGCTCTTCTTCATCGTCGTCAATGTGATAGTTAGTGTTATCTGGGTTGGTTGTACCAACTGAGAATGACATTGTTTCCAGAACCTTAGTGGTGATGTGGATTGAGTCAGCCATCACGTTGGCAACGGTTACGCCGCCGTCGATGTTGTTAGGGCCACCAGGTACGTAGTTTGCACCACCAACACCTGGAGTTACAGCACCTACAGTTTCAGTACTCCATGTATTCATCTTTACGAAGAATGAGCCTGAACCCGGGTTAGTAATATAGTTAGTTTCTGATGCGATGAATACAATGCGGATCTGCGCGTTTGCAGGAGCATTTGTAAGACCTGTTGCGCTTGTAAGTGCAATGTAGTTGTTCTTACCAGTAAGACCACCGTCACCTGCATAGGCAGTATCTTCAACGTTCTGCGCAGCAAGGCCCCAGCCTGTGTAGCTAGGAATTTCTACGCTATTTACAAAAATCTTGTAGTCTGTACCAGCGACAGCGCTTCCCATGTTAACGTCGAGGTCACTCTTCTTTCCTGCAAGAGAGTCTGCGTTCGTTGCACGGTCTGTAGTGCGTTCATCACCGGCGTTATCACCAGGTGCCTGGCAAAGACCAGCTGCCGTTGTACAGTACTGGAGTGAGAATCCCTTGATTGGCGCACCAACTGTTGCAGGTGTGCTAATACGGAAACTAAATGTTTGCCCAGTCTTGCGACCGTTTGCACCTGAGCCTGCTGGTGCGTATGTTCCAGGAACGTATCCAGGCTGGCCTTCTGTACCACCTGCTCCTGGGTTTGGATTTGCGGTTGAATATCCAGAACCGTCTGTATCTTGCCAACCAGGTGCGGAGCTACTTAGTAGCAACGAACGCTCGGTAAGCGGGTTAAGCGCGTCAGCGAACACTGCTGCTGGGGCAAACGTTGCTGCTACAAGAGCTGCTGCTGCCACGAACATTGAGCCGCGCTGCGCGACTGACTTGAGTTTATTAATACTCATATGTCTCCTTATATGTTTATTTTTTCTGCTCCCTATAATAGGGTTACGTCGCTATTTTAGCACTAACGGAATGGCAGGGCAATACAATCCATTCAAAAGTTATCCACATCCCTCCCAAAGCAAGCCGTACCGTAATGAATAAGCTGGCTCTAATATGTTGGAATGACGAGCGCAGCGAAGTCGCTCGTGTACTTGCCAGCTGGCGTTGTATTAGAGATATTCACAACCATACTGATTGTGTAATCTGTTCTTCCTTCTGATTTTGTACTCTTCGCAATAACGTCGCCGCTCACAAACTTAAATAAGTTCGGTGTATTGTAGCCATCCACGGCATCACCAAATATCCCATTGCCTCCAGGAACCTGGGCCGGAGCAGCACCAATAAGTGGTGTTGTATTAGCTACAACATTAATACCAAATTGCTCAGTTCCCGGTGCAGAAGCTATCGGCGTCTGAGATGTCTTAAGTGTATGACCACCAAACTTCGGCGCATCTCCTATAAGCTGCAGGATATACCCCTCGCTTAAATTATTACGAATACGGATAATGACAGTCTTCGTAGCAGTGTGTTCTGTAGTGAGCACTCCAAGGTTCGACTCGCCCGGGTCAATAATAACCTCAAGGACAGGTTCGTCCTCAGGCTTTGGATCAAACGCGGCAGAGCTTTTTCCTACCGTACGACTCATATCCCCAAGGGTTGCCTGTGCGCAGTAGTTACCAGAGCAGCTGTCTGTAGTTGTTCCATTGTTAAAGTGAGTCTCTGTAATCTGGTAATTAGGAGAGCTCGACGTTACCGCGAGAAGTGGCTGCGCCAAAAGGCCTAGAGTTAAAGTAAATACAGCTACTGCGAGTAGCGTCGTTTCTACCTTTTTGTACACCTTCATCCTTCGCATAAGCGTTACTGCTTATTATGGCACAGTGGACACCTAGCAACAACACGGCGCATATAGTACACTAATAACAATAAGCGTAATCAGATACATACATAATGGATGAAGATAAAACTACTACTGAAGAGCAACAACAGGACGACACCCAGTCGCCCGCTCCTGTAGATGACCAGACCTCATCGAGCATGCTTGACTCATCAGACTCAACCGATGAGACGCCTTCTTCGAGTGAACCGAAAGAAGCAATAAGTCTTGACGATGAAGATGAATCCCCTGCGGACGCACTCACTCGTACACCAGAAGACCTAGATAAAGAGCGTGAAGAAAAGCGCACTGAAGAGGGTGAGGCAGTCGCACCCGCTACTCCAGTAAAGAAGGTTTCTCCAATCCGCCGATTCTTCAGGAAAGTGAACGTGTACTTCCTCTTCTTCGCACTTCTCTTGGTTGTTGCTGGCGCCATCACTATTGTGAACTATCTTAACAATCAAAAGGCGACGCCAAAAATAGACATCGCTACGCAAGAACTTGCAGATAAGACACTGGAGCAGCTCGCCAACACGGACGTGTCAGTAGGTAATACTTCGCAGACGCTTACAATCCAGGGTAATGCAATCATCGCCGGCCAGACCCTTATGCGCGGAAGCACCAACGTAGCAGGAAACTTCCAAGCAGGAGGAACGATCCAGGGTCCAAGTATTACTATTTCTGGTGCGGCAAACCTCGGTGAGACACAGTCAAATTCACTCCAGGTGCAAAACACCTTCGCCGTCCAGGGAAGCACGACACTCCGCGACCTTAATGTTGCAGGCGCCTCTACATTTAGCGGTGCAATTACAGCCAATGAACTTACTGTTACCCGCCTCGTCCTCAGCGGCAACGGCGTCCTTGAGGTGCCAAATCACATTAGCTTCACAGGGCCAACACCATCACGCGCGTCTATTAACTATTCTGTACTTGGGAGCGGTGGCACAGTATCCCTTAGCGGGTCAGATACTGCGGGCACTATCAACGTACAGACAGGAAACGGGCCAACCCCTGGATGTTTCGCGCAGTTTAACTTCAACAGGCAATTCGCACGCCAGCCGCGTGTCATTGTGAGCCCAGTCGGGCAAGCAGCTGGTCAGATACAGCACTACGTGAACCGCAACGCATCAAACTTCAGTATTTGTACCGCCAACGCAGCGCCAGCAAATCAGACCTTCTCATTTGACTATTTCGTAACAAACTAAACGTCAACAAAAATAACGACGCGATCAGACTTTACGTGCATGAGCGCTTTCTTTATTGGCACCGACTCTTCCCCGTCTGGTGTCTGGACAACAATAGTACATGGCACCAGCATACAAAGAAAATTCCGGTGCATAGGAAGAATATCAAAGGGACCGACCTCATTTACAGCACTCACGCTGTAACCGGGACCCTCATAGTGCACCTTGAACGGCGCGTATATTTTCACGTCCATCTGCGGACGTCCGCCACTCTCTGGTGCGGGTGAAATTGTAGCCTCTACGTCCTTGGTAGGCTCGGTCACTTAATAATTTCCTCAATACCGTTAAGTGTATCTTCGCGCGTAAAATGCTCACCTGGGATGCCAGACATCTTTTCCATCACGTTAAACTGCTGAGAGAAGAACTGGATAAGCTTTTGTGCTTTCTTGTAATCTTCACGGTCTTCAGCAGAAAGCTCGCTCTCACCAATAATTGCGACGATACCCTTGAGTGATTCGTACTTCTGCAAAATTGCCTGTACGCGGACACTGAGCTGGTAGTGACGCTCACCGACGATTTCAGGCGTCAGGAGACTAGAGCTGGATGCGTTAATATCCACCGAAGGGCGAATACCCTGCGCCGCAACTGCACGGCTCAAGACAATCGTGCTATCCAGCTCATGCTGAATCATCTGCACTGCTGGGTCACTGAGGTCGTCCGCTGGGACATAGATAGTCTGGAGTGCGGTAATGGAGCCATTCTCATTGCTTGCCAGGCGGTCTTGGAGTGCCTTTACATCGCTAAAGATAGTTGGTTCATAGCCACCCTCGGCAGGGGTCTGGTCCATAATGGTCGAGACTTCGTTTCGTGCCTGAATGTAGCGGTACATGTTATCTGCAAAAAGAAGGATGTCTTTCTTCTGGTCATCACGGAAATGCTCTGCCAGTGTAATTGCGCTCAAACCTACCAATGAACGTTGCACCGGGTTTTCATTCATCTGCCCAAAGAACATTGCCGTCGTCTTAAGAAGGTCGTTATGCGCAAGCGTGTCATAGAGTTCGTGGCCTTCACGAATACGCTCACCAATACCGGCAAAAATACTCAACGCGCCAGACCCAACTGCAACGTTGTTAATCATCTCCATGGTAAGGACCGTCTTTCCTACACCCGCACCACCGACAATACCGATCTTACGGCCCTTTACAAACGGCGTGAAGAAATCGAGCACTTTAATACCTGTCTCCAGAATCTCATCTGGTCGGCTCTTGAGTGAAGTTTCCTGAAATGCTGGTGAGAAAATCGAACGCCGCTCCATCTTCTCAAGCACCTCGTCATCAAGCGGCGGCTTACCGTCAATAGGGCGGCCGAGTGCATCCCAAACACGCCCAACCATGGCGTCACCTACGGGGATTTCAAGGCTTCTTCCGCTGCGGCGTACCCTTGCACCTTTTTTAATGCTACGATCACCGGCAATGTTAAGACAGACAGCTGTATCGCCATGCTCCAATGAACTAACAAGAAGCGGGGTCTTCTGCTCATTCTCGACGTATATAATCTCATTTAGTTCTGGCATGTCATCAGGAAACTGCACCTTAATAACAATGTCGCGTAGTACGCGTACAACACCTAGCTCTTCCATATCTCTTGTCTCTTCACTCATTACGAATCACTCCCCGCCCGTATCTTCTTTAGCCCCACAAGACTTTCACGCAGTCGCACGTCTACTAGGGCACGTTTCGCCCTATTAAACTGCAGGTGTAAATCCTCCATCGCTTCAGTAGAGCGGTCTTTTGCGGCTGACATCGCCCTAAAACGGCTCGCCAATTGTGCAAGGCGACTGTCGTAAATAAACTGCGCTAACATGAGGCGCAAAATAGCCGTCTCTAGGTATGCCGTCACCGCGTAGGTGTTTGGCTCAAAGATATAATTCTTTTCTGTAATCACCCCATCACCCACCGTCTCAAGGTCAACAATCTTCCCCATCGTTGAAATTGCTTCACTCACGTCAATATCGATGATATCTTGCTGCGAAAGCGAGACGTAATCTTGGTAGTACACCCGGCTCTTCGCGTACTTTTTAATCTCTGCTATCAAAGGCTCTACATTTATATAGTCTTTTTTTGGAAGATCAAAATACTTATCATAGCTAATCTTCACCTGGTCAAGTTGCTGCGCGCCATGCTTTCCAATTACAATAATGTCGTGTTTTTCTTCGTCGTAATACTGCTGAAGTTTACGCACAAGACGCTGGTCAATATCACCCGTTAGGCCGCTTGGCGCTGTAATGAGAATGAGCACCTCTTTATCATTCGAAGGCTCGTGATAGGCGCGGCCGAAATTAAACATCACGTCCACCCTAATCTGCTTGTAGATATTCCAGACTTCATTAAAAAAATCATTACTAATGAGGACCTTTTTCTTTGTCTGCATGATACGCATACTTGAAAGACTTTCAAACGCACTCGTGAGACTCACGATGGTTCGCATAGACTCCTCTGCCGTCTTTATTTCTTGAGGTCGCTTCATCTCTTCGACTCTTTCTTGGTGGTCACTTCAGCACGAAGCTTGTCACGGAGTGCATCAAAGTTGCTATGCTCTTCCTTTTCAACAACCTGCGCCGTATACTCACCGACACGCTCTTTGAGCTTTGCAATATCAATAATATCCCCGGGTTCCGAACTCAGAACGATATCAAGAAGGAACTGCTGATCCATAAGGTTATAGCCTTCACCAATCTCCTGGTTCATAAGCTTAAAGAGCATCGCTCCCTTATCGTAATCAGCTTGCGCCTCAGGTGAAAGCTCAGAACCAAAATGGGCGTATTCCTCTGCCTGACGATATCCAGCGAGCGTCTTATTGAGCTGAGCAGCTAAAGCCTTCTGGCGCTTATTCTGACCAACACCACCTACACGAGTCACACTCAGCCCAGTACTCACAGCAGGGCGCATTGTATCTTTAAAGGTCTTCATATCAAGAATCCACTGACCGTCTGTCATAGACATCACGTTTGTTGGAAGATACGCCGTAATGTCACCACCCGGTGCGTACACAATAGGAAGAATTGTCTGAGTTGCACCGTTAGAGTCAAGACGACCCGCACGCTCAACAAGCGCCGAGTGCGTATAGAACATGTCACCTGGATAGCTATCACGCCCCGGGCTCACCCCTGCAATAAGTGAGATTTCACGGTACGCCTGTGCATGGCTGGTGAGGTCGTCGTAAATAATAAGCGTATCCATCCCAAGCTTTTGCCAGAAGTACTCGCCGTGCGCAGCGCCCACGTACGGTGCTAGATAGGTAAGAATGAGTGACTCAAACATGTTCGTGACAATAATGACAGCATTATCCATAGCGTCATTCTTTTCAAGGCGGTCCACCAACTGCGCAACATCATGCTGGCGCTTTGCAATAAGGACGTAAATAACCGTAATGTCAGAGTTCTTCTGGTTAATAGCAATCTGCGTTGTGAGTGCAGTTTTTCCAACCTTACCATCTCCAAGTACGGCCATGCGCTGCCCGCGGACGAGCGAGAAGTTCACGTCGAGTACCGTAATGCCCGTCTCTAGCTGAGAATCAAGGAGCTTGCGCTCATAAAGCATTGGGGCGTCATGGAAAATATCCCACTCTTCATCGGTTTCAATAGGCCCCTTATCGTCAATTGGCTCACCAAACGCATTTACAACACGCCCAATATACCCCTTGCCGACCTTCGTAACCATACTGTCACGCTCAATCGTACACACCATCCCAATTGAAAGCGTCCCCGGGTCAAGCTTCATAATCATGACATAATCTTCATACACGTGATGGACATAGCCGCGCATGTCATTCTCAAATCGCACAAGAGCGTGAACGTTTGTTGGCTGGAGGCCCTTTACTTTCACCATAAATGAATCGATGGCAATAATCTCACCTACCGGTGCGCCGGACTCAACACGTTCATCGAAAATCTTACTCGTTGCCATGACTGAGCTCCTCTATCTTATCAAGGAGTACTGTTCGTCCACTTTTAAATGCAGAACGAAGACTCACGTCATAGATGTGGTTTGGCGTACGAATATAGGCGCCCGCCACAAGTGCCGGCTGAAACCCAACCACAATAATTGTTTGTGAATGTACAGAATCGCGAAACCAACCGACAATCTTGCCGAGGCTTGGCGCATCTGCTTCAACCGCAAACGACATATGCACAACCGGCGCCCTCCTTTTTAGGAGGCGGAGCTGCGTAATCATTTCACTTCTATCATTTGAGTTATCAAGTGAAAACTCATTTAATGACAGGAAATCTTGCACCATTTCTGGTACATCAGGATACGGCAGGTCATCACCTTCGTGGACGGCCTTTGCGGTCAACTCATTGTCTATTCGCTCTAACTCGTTAACGAGCTGTGAGAGATTACGCTTCGTTGCAACACTTTGCGGAAGAAGATAACTCCCATATGCTCCAATTGACGCACTGCTCATAGTTTCATATCTTCCACAATTGCCTGCTTCTTATCCTCAAGCTGCTGCATAATTGAAGGAAGCTGATCCTTTAGGTCATACTGGCCGCCAAGCGCCTCTAGCACGTAATGCTCAACAACCTGCGCCATATTATTCTTAAACGCATCCACGAACACATCCTGCTGTGCGGCAATATTCTTCTCAAGCGTATCCTTGAGTCTATCGTGCTGCTTCTGGAGCGCCTCAACACTATGACTTAATGATTCAACGGCCATATTCTGCGCATCATGCATGGCAGCAATACGCACCTTATTCTCTTCAAATACGTTTGTGAGCGTTACCTTTTGGTCATCAACGCTCTTACGCAGAGAGACACGAAGGTCTTCATACTGATTCTGGAGCGCCTTTGCGTTATCCTGAAGTGATGTCAGCGCGGCATCCTGAGCCTTCTTCATAGATTCCGTATATTCAACAAACTTATTTTCAAGCTGTTGTGTAACGTGCTGCTTCAGCTCAGTATCAATCTCTGAGATAGCTACATCCAGACGGCTCGTCACCTGCTCCTTGAGCTCAACATTCACTTCTTTTATAGTGGCGTTAAGATCTTCCTGAAAGCGCTCTGCGTTTTCCTTAATGACATTCTCAAAATACCATCGCCCACGATTACGAAGCTCTTCACTAAAATGCTCATCAAAAAAGAATTCTACTTCCTCTTGAGGTATCACGCTGTTTGTTTTTTTACGTCGAAATAATCCCATATTGTCCCACTCTTTGATTAAACGATAATCATAACCTTAATAGTAAGTATACCGCAAATAGCCCAATTATGAGAATGAGGATACTCGTTAAAATAATTTCGAGAAGCGCCCTAAAGACAGCCTTTTTGGACATTGGGTTACGCCCAATAGAGATGACGCTGTTTCGCACGCCTGAATAGAGAATTGCAATGGAGGCAATAATACTAATTGCAGTAATCCCTAGACTCAAATAAATCCTAATAGGACTCACTTCTTTCTCTGCAATAGCCTGCCCAATCCGCTGCAGCGGCTCTGGCACCTTAACCTTCGTGCTCTTTTCATTTGGGTTGCGCTGAATGTTGATTGTGACTGGGATGGAGCCGATCTCCACCTGCTCAATGTCGTTCCCCTGTGCATCTTTGAGCATAGTGGTGCCTAAAACGATATCCTTACCGTCAAAGCCCGCATTGGCGCGCCCAAACACCGTCTTCTCCTCAGTACCCGCCTTCATTGCAATGCCATCTACGGCAGAAAGTGTTACATAATCACCAGACTTAATAGGACCCGCCTGGTTACTTACAAGGACGTTATACGTGCCAGATGCGGCTACGTAGACTTCGTTACGATCTTCTTCTGTAGATATGGTAAACGGAAGGAGGCCGCGGTCAATCGTCACGCCAAACATATTCTGCAAGTTCTTCTGCGACGCAATCTTCACCTTACCCGCATCCTTACTGACAAGCTCAACAATAGTGCCGTTATCAATCCTTGAATCAACAGCGTACGACTGCGCACCCCCAGAGCCTACCGCCTGAACTGCGGAACTCACAAAAAAGAGCATGCCAAAGCTCAACACAAGACCTAACGCTATCTGTAGTCGTCTCACGATGTTTATTTACACTCCTACCCTTGTTGGTTATGTTTAATTATAGCATATGCATGGTACGTAGACGCACTGGCGCAAAAAAGCATGACCATATTGATAAAAAACGCCATATTCGGTACAATAGCCATAAGCTTTAGATGGGCCACCACACGTCAACAAGTGAAACAAATATTTTATACAAAATAACAGGTTATAAAATAAAGAAAAACACAAAAATGACAGTGTGGTATCACCTAACCACTATTTTTAGACGGTGCCTTTTTGCATATCGTCACAGGCTTTTTCTGCCAATTGCAGGGATTATATTGCTTGTCGTTGCTTTTATTACAACGCTTGCATTCACATCCACTGCGTTTGCCGCGCCTAATGTGTCGAGAACAATTGGTTTCCAGGGTAGACTTCTGAATTCAGCAGAGGCTCCTGTTCCTGATGGCTACTACAATGTACAGTTCAAGCTCTATGAGGGCGGAACTGGCACAGAAGAAGGCAATCCGAACGGCGAACTCGTCTGGACCGAAACCCACGTTAATAACGGCGACCCTGAGGGCGGCGTTCAGGTTAAGAATGGCTTCCTCTCTGTCGATCTGGGGTCAGTGACTCCATTCGGCTCAAACGTAGACTGGGATAATGATACAATTTGGCTCTCTATAAATGTCGCAGGTAACACTGTGGCTTGTTCTGATTTCGGGGATGAGGGCTGTGAAGCTGACGGCGAGATGTTGCCAATGCGCCGCATCACCGCAACACCATACGCTATCAATTCCGGGTCAGTAAACGGAAAGACTGCAAATGACCTTGTACAACTTGGCCAGGGAATCCAAACCGACTCCACTACTGGCAGCAGTATCTTCATCAACAAGACTGGCGACGGAAACCTTATCCAACTCCAGAATGCAGCCGACGACGTATTTGTTGTTAACAAACACGGAGACATTGAATTTGGCGGGTCGCGCAACCATTTAATCGGAGTACAGGATGCGCCTGCTGATACCGAGGGTGCACACCTAGGAATCTCTGCTGCAAATGGCGGCGCCGGAGATGGAAGTAACGGCGGAACACTCTCGCTTCAAGGCGGCAACGCTGGTGGCCTTAATGGAAACGGTGGCGATGTCATTATTAGCGGTGGAAGCGGCGAAGGTACCGGCGCAGATGGACTTGTCATTATCTCAACCCCAACCTTTAAGACCTCAGAGCAGCAAGTGTGTGACGAAGACTGTATTGTCACCCAGAGCAGCATTGACAACAACGGTGCAATTGTCCTCTCTGCAGGTGAACCAGGACTCACCTTTACCTTCAACGACCCAACCCGCACAACTGCCGGGCGCGTTATCTACGTGACCTCATCAACCATATCTGAACGCTTTACACTTGCGATCAACGGCGGGGTTGGCGCAGACAATACCATCACCATGAAGCCAAACATGACCGCCACCCTCTTCTGGAACGGGTCAGACTGGACAACATCAAGCCTCTCAAGCGGTACAGAAGCACCACTCCAGCGCGGAACTGCAGATAACGTCCAGATTGGCACCGGCAGCGAAGACGCAAATACAACCCTTATCACCCTGGATAAGAGCACGTCGGCACCAGTCATTACGGATGAATCACTTGTTGGAAGTATGTACTATGACACAACCATTGGCGCCGTACAATGTTACGAGGCAGACGGCTGGGGTAACTGTGGCGCAAGTCCAGATACATTCGTAAGCCTGAGCCCTGAATATGCCAGCGCGGTCACGCAGGGAAGTAATGACGGAACGTTCACTTCAAGTATCTGTTCTGATGAGCTTGGTATTAATAACGGCACAAACAACGAACCTGCAATCTGTGGAACAAATGAAACACACAACTTCTACGGCTGGACAACAGACCAGGTGACAACTCAATCGAAGAGCATCTTCGTCACCTACGAACTTCCAAACACATTCAAGGAGTTCGTAGAGGGCTCAACCTCACTCCTTGCAAAGACAGACAGTGTCGATGCGCACGTCAGCTACCAGGTGTATAGAAAATCAAGCACTGGCCTCACCGCCTGCGGTACCCCAACAACAGCCTCAACCGGTGTCCAGTCAAGCTGGCTCACAGAAGTAACAGAAGGCACTGCAGACCCAGCAGAGTGTGGCTTTGAAGCCGGAGATAGTATTGTCATTAAGGTAACACTCCAATCAGTCGATGATGCGCACGCCTACGCAAGCACGCTGAAGTTTGCCTTCAGCAATAAGTAGTAGCAAGCCGTCCAACAGGGGCTATGTGCTAAAATAAGCGTTAGTGGATTTTGATAGCAAAGAGAAAATACAGCCCTCTACGCGGCGCGCACCTCAAGTAAGGCCGCCTTCTTCAAGCGTGTCGCCTCATCGAAATCATATACCTCAGCAAGCAGCACCCCAGAAACAGACACCTCGGCCATCAGCAGCGGCACCAAAAGAGACGCCAGGCGCAGTACGCAGATCTAAAGATGCAATCACTGCATTTGTAAAAAAACATGACTCAAAGAAAGCACGCATTGCAGTGGGGGTGGTCGCCGTAGTAATAATTTGTGGCATCATCACCCTTTCTATCAACTCTCAGTCCGGGGAAAAGCCGCAATACGCAACCGTCCTGCCAACAGGGAAATCAATCAACTCACTCGGCGGATGGAAGCGCGTCACACCGCCAAACGCAGCACCCGCCTACGCCTATAACGACACCCTTGATGGTGTCTCCATTCTTGTAAGTCAGCAGCCCCTTCCGGAAAACATCACCTCAAGCCCAGATGAGGGCCTAAAGAAAATTGCAGATTCATTTAACGCAAAAGATAGGATCTCTGGAACATCGGCGTACATCGGTACGTCAGCCAAAGGACCCCAGTCTGTACTTGTTATTAAAAAAGGTACGCTGGTACTGATCAAGTCTGAAAAAAATATTGCACCCGATTCATGGGCGCAATATATTCAATCTCTTAAGTAGTGTAGTTAACGAGCCTGCTGCTTGTGCTCACCAATGAGCTTTACAACTTTGCCGCTATCCTGAAGGTTTTCGTAAAAGAGCACCTGCTGTTTTGGAATAAACATCGTGTCTTCTGGGGCGTGTGGCTCAATCTCACCAAGCTTCCTGAGCGTTGCTGTTGATTGCTTCGCCGCCTCTTCTGCACTCGATACGCTCGCCGCGCTCTCTACCTGTTCAAGATAGTACACATCATCAAGCTGAAAAGTCACATCACTCAGCACCTTCATCTTGCCAAAATACAGCTGCCCATTAGAGAGGAATACGGCCTGGTACTTTCCTGTATCAATCCCCGTCTTCCCCTTTTCAGACTGGCTCCACAGAGCCCAGCCACCAAAAGCAAGCGCCGCAACTGCAATAATAATGAGCATCCATAGCCATCCAAGGCGCTTTTTCGGAGCTGGCGCAGGCTCTTGCCGTGAGCTTCGTGCTCGTATAGGCGGCTCCTCTGCGGTGTACTGCCGTGGCTGCGGCGCAGGCTGTACCGGCTCATCGTCCTGGCGATATGAAGGTGACGAATCTCGCCCTCCTGAAGAACCATTTACCACTCGCCTATCTGACGCGCGAAACCTATCGCCATCCATATGTACCTACACTCCCTTTTCTTATTCACTTTATTATAGCATGAGCGAAAACGAACCGGCGCACGTAAAACTGCTACAATAACACCCATGGCATTTAATCATTATGCAAAAATAAAGCGAATTCTTTCACAAACCCCAGAGGACTGGTATATCTTGCGAATTGACGAGCCGACCTCGGCCCAAAACTTCAAAGGCGAAACCGTCCGCTTCTCTCATTACTACCGAATTTATACCGCAGATGGTGCACCTATTAAATACTGCAAATTTCAGCAGATTGACCGCCTTGCGCAAGCGCTCAACATCCCCGTAGAAGCACTTCCTATCCGTTAAGCAGGCTGATTCCAGGTAAATGTGGCGTCGGCAAAGTGACCGTAGCGCGCCGTCTCCTCAAAGCACGGTCGCTTCAGGTCTAGCGTGGCGATGATGCCATTCGGCGATAAATCATACCCTTCTACTCTGCGCTCAACGCCATCAACCACCACCTGCGCCTGTACTGGCTGATCGTAGCCAATTGCATACGCAAGCGTTACGTGCACCTCTTTTGCCTGAAAGCGCTGTACGTAATCCACTGCGATCTTTCGCGCCATGTACGCAGCCGACCTATCCACCTTGCTTGCATCCTTGCCGCTAAACGCACCCCCACCTAGTGGAATTGATGGACCATAGTTATCTACCACCAACTTCCTTCCCGTTAAGCCAGCGTCAGCATCAAAACCACCCACCTGCCAGTCGCCCGCAGGGTTTATGTGATAGATTGTCTCGCGCGCATAGCTTGCCGCCCATCGCTGCTGATTCTTCCACTCTTTTACTGCGGCCCTCAACTCTTCCGTTGGCGCGTTCTGGAAACTCGCTACAATAGTGTGAATCAGACCATTCGCGGTTGTTACCTGTGTCTTACCGTCATACGGCCAGCGCTCATAGAGGTACTGGTTCAGACTCCTTGAGAGCACCACTTCAAGTGGAAGGAACTCTGGCGTTTCGCTTGTGGCATACCCAACCATAATCCCCTGATCTCCAGCTCCACCCGTATCAACACCTTGTGCTATCTCTGGACTCTGTGTCGAAATAGCCTCCACCACCTTCACATCACCTACAAGACGGCGCACAATTGCTGGCACATCTACGCGCAGTGCCTTTGAAGTGACCTCACCAGTGACAAACACGACCCCGTGCCCGCCCGCAACGTCTACTGCAACACGCGCATCGGGATCTTCGCGTAAGTGTGCGTCAAGAATAGCATCAGAAATCTGATCACATATCTTATCAGGGTGTCCTGGTGAAACACTTTCGGCTGTTTTAAATGTTGGCATAAAAAATACTCCTTTCGCATATCTTTCCGCCCCAGCGAAAAAGATGAAAGGAGTACAAGATGTACAAAGGTATCTTTCCCGCTTGGGCTAGAAGGGGCACCACTGCATACTGCTGGTTGCCGGCAGGTCATAGAGCTAGTTCTCTCTCTGCACTCTGGATATACATTGCTTTAGTTACTCTATAACTATGCCATGCGAACGAACATAAGTCAACAAATACCTCTCCTCTCGTTGACATCCACCTCTAAACAGGTGAAAATAGGAAGATTATGCTTACTCTTTCTGAATCAAAAGCCCGAATCGAACCCTACCTAGAGAAATTCTTGAAAGAGAAGGTGGAAAAGGCAAAGGAACTCCACCCTTCCTACCAGCAACTCCTAGAGGAAATGATGCGCGTCACCTTGGCGGGCGGAAAGCGTCTTCGCCCACACCTCGTATTTGTTGGGTATGGAAGCGACGCCGATGAAATCCTTCCCGTTGCAGCAGCTCACGAACTTCTTCACACCGCGCTTCTTGTACACGATGACATCATCGATCGCGACATTATTCGCCACGACCAACCAACCATTCACCACCAATACAACACGAGTCACTATGTTGACCACCTCGATAATGGCGATGACCGCCTCCACTTCTCTACCAGTGCAGCCATTCTTGCAGGTGATATCTTAATTTCATTCGCCTACGAACTCCTTGCAGTAGCAGATCTCCCCGCAGATGCACGCGCAGCAGCCGCAGCAACAATGGCACAGGGTATATTTGAAGTTGCCGGTGGCGAACTCCTTGATACCGAGGCTGCTTTCGTCCAGACAAGCAAGGACCCCCTCCTTATCTATAAACACAAAACCGCCAGCTATTCATTCGTCTCCCCGCTTCTTAGTGGTGCGCGGCTTTCACCTGTTCATAATAATGAAAAGACGATTGAGCTTCTCCATACATACGCAATTAATGCGGGGATTGCCTATCAAATCCACGATGACATCATTGGCGTATTTGGCGATGAGTCTGTTACCGGAAAATCCACAACCGGAGACCTCAAAGAAGGCAAGCAGACCCTTCTCATGAATATCTTCCAAGAAAAAGCATCGGCCGAGCAGCTTCGTCTTATGATTCAGACATTTGGCAATGCACTTGCAGAAACCATCGAGCTTCTTGAGCTTAAGAACGCGATCGAGCAAAGCGGTGCCCTCAAGGCAACAGCCGAGATAGAACAGGAATACGCAAATAACGCATCAGTTGCAGTGGGTCAGCTCGAGAACCCGCAGCTCAAGCAGCATCTTGATGAACTGACCGCGCTCCTCATGAAGCGTAAGTCTTAGGCGTTCACCCCCATGGAGCTCTATACGAAAGAAGCTGTACGAATGAAGTAACTGCCCCTTACTTGCGTTAAACCGTTTAAAGTTGTATAATAATGTCATACCTAGACCGTCTAGCGTACCTTACAGGAAGAGGTGGCAGAGATGTCGACCAACCAAGATGAGATCTTCGAGGCGATTGAATCAAAGATCGCTGAACTCTCAAAAACTGATGAGCAAGTGCGTCAGCTTGAGGTGAGCAAAGACCGTGAAGTGACAGAAATCACCAAGCGGTACGCTCCCCAGATTGACCCGCTTACCGCTCAAAGGCAAGAGCTGGTGAACGAGATCGCCGAGCTATTCATTCAAAACGAATCATGGCTCACCGACAACGACCGCAAGACTGCCGTCTTTCGCAGCGGACTCCTTAGTTCGCGGACGTCACCGGGGAGTCTTGAGGTGGAGGACGAGGAAGCGGCTATCGAGAAGCTTCGCGGCATGCACAAGCTCAAGGCGTTCACGCGCATGGGCAAGCGCTCGCTGGACAAGGCGAAACTCAAGAAGCACCCAGAGATTATCGAGAAACTTCCCGGTGTCTCGCTCAGGGTTGCCGAGTTCCTTTCCATCAAGATTGCTCGTACCAAGATCGAGCTCAAGGAAGAACTCCACCCCCACCGAATCCGTGTAAAGTAATCTGCACTCGCTAGCCAAGAATGGGTACGCCCGCGTCATATCTGTGACGCGGGCATTTTACTAGACTTTCATGCCCATTAGGCGCATACTGGGGGTACACTTAATAAGGAGGGGCGGATATGAAAATATTGGACGCTGTCGTATTATTACTTGTAATCGTAGGAGGTATCAATTGGGGCCTTGTTGGTCTCTTTGAGTTCAACCTCGTAGACGGACTATTTGGAGAGGGGTCTGCTCTAGCACGCGTTATCTACACACTCGTAGGTCTCGCTGCACTCTATAAACTTGCACAATGGGTCGTACGACTCTCGAAGCCTGAAGCAACAAGCTAAGAGAAAAAGGTACACAGATGACACCTCGCATTTCGCGGGGTGTCTTTACTTTAGAGAGAGGGATATTGCATTTATATGATATTTATGCTATAATATACAGTTGGTGCGCATATTTTGCGCATTCCCTCTTATTGCACCCGCAGTAAGAGCCCGCACATTCACAGTTTGAATATTACGAGCCCCTTGGAGGGAAATGTCTTTTCGATTCGGTCGCACCGCGCGACACCTTTTGAGCGCAGCCGCACTCATCACAGGAATGGCGTTTGCAGGCACCGTTGCCTCGGCAACACCTGCACTTGCCCACGGCGGATCTGATTCGCCAACACCGTACACCGTTGACCTGACTGGAATTACCCTTCCCTCGGGAAGCACTTTCCAGGACAACGGCCACGTCAACATCCGCACAACGGCAAAAAAGGCCACGGGGCTGCACTTTGAATCAAAGTGTATCACCCGTACCGATGCCGAATGTGCTGGTGAGCGCCACGAAGCAGCCCAGTTTATTGGCAAATCTTTCATCCCATGGTCAGCCTTCGGGGTGAACATCAACACGGAATGTGTTGAATGGGTACAGATCAGCCAGTACAACGAGCACTTCGGCGAAGGTGGACAGAAGCCCGTTGGCGTTCCCTGCTCCACCCCGACACCAGATCCTGAGCCAGAACCTGAGCCCGAGCCCGAGCCGGAACTAAAGGTCGTCGTACCCAACCCGCCGCAGTTTGCGGACTTCTGCGGGACGGAAAATGACGAACTTCAGATGCCTTCAGATACGGACGACTACTTCTATACGTCATCCGTCAATGAATTCGGCGTCGTGACCGTTGTGGTCAGCCCGCGTAATGACACTGTTGTGTTCTTGCATGGCGAAGACAAGGTGAAGGTACTGAGCTGGTCGTACCAGTTCAGCAGCAAGCCGTGCGATGAAGTCGTACCGCCTGTTGACCCGCCTGGAGACGAGGAGCCTCCAGTAACCCCGCCAACTGACGAAGAACCTCCTACCGAGGTTCCACCAGTAGACGACACTGATATTCCGGTGGACACCGTCAAGGACCCGCCCGCGAAGAGCACGACCACTCCCGTAGTGGACAAAAAGACTCCCGCCAAGACCCTTGCGGTCACTGGTGGCGAGTCCAATATGCTCATCATGGGTGCACTGGCCCTTCTGACGGCTGGTGGCGCTGCATGCGTTACCCCTGCGCTCGTTCGTCGAGCTCGTAATAACTAAATAGTGGATGTGCTGGTATGCATACATAAGGTAGGAATCCCGATATACCAATCGGTGAGACCCCTTGTGTGTGCATGCCACACATCACAATATCACTTTATATAGATAGACGTTGCGACGCCTCGCTCTATAACGCGATATTGTACAAATAAAAAACACCCCGCTAATCTCTCGGATAGTCGGGGTGTTTTTTATAACTCGACCCTTCTAGAGGATTATGCGGGGATGGAAGCGCGCGGTGCGTCGCTTGATGGTGATTGCGCTTCTTCTGCTTCAGCTTGCGACGAGCGTCGGCCCGGAACAAGCAAAATACCCACAATAGCCAAGATGAATGAAATAATCAAACTCCTTGGCAAGATAGCAAACGCCATCTCACCCTTCACGTCCTCCATCATAAGCGGGGGATTGTGAACATCAGGTGTTGGGTTAGCGTCACCCTTTGTCATCAGACTTCCATCTTCTGCATACCCAATAAACGTATGTGTTGTTGGGCGTGCATCACCTTCCTGTTGGTAGGTGATGATGTCAGTAGGCGTCAGGTCATTTGCAGGCTCCAGCACGACAATCGTACCAATAGGTAACGTTGGCGCCATAGAGCCCGACCCAATGATGAACTTCGGCACCGCAAGGTATGCGATGATCAGAAGCACAGCAAGGGTCGTTACTACAACAAGTCGCGGGTTAGCGAACAGATTCTTTACATGCTTCACTCTAGGGTGACTCCTTCTTCAAGAGTAGGCTCAGTAGCTGCCAGTGCTTCCGGCTCTCCGGCAGGAGGTTCGGATGTTTGCACGGGTGGCTGCACAACTTCTACAGGCTCAGGCAATGGTGCCGGAGCAGGAACAACTGGTGGTGCGGGCGGCTCAGGTGCCGGTGCAGGCGGAGGTGTTACCTCTGGTGCTACAACAGACTCGGGAGCCTCAGGCACCACAGGTGGTGCCACTTCTGGTACATCCTGCGGTTCTGGCGCTACCTCTGGGATAGGCAGAGACCGTGCAGTGTTGCCACATACAAGGTTCCCTTCCCAGTGATAGTTCGTGCCGTGAACCTTCAGGCGCGTCACCGTCCAAGTACCCGTTTCCGGAATCTTGGAGTTTCTGAATTCCGACCAAGGAACAAATACCGTCTTACCGGCATGTCCACTTGGATACTTCAGTTGATACGCTTGACCCTCAAGCTTGTACAGCATGCCCGAAGTTGATCCACCAACCACGCCAATCTCCATAACCCCCTGCTGGCTTGCAGGAAGATTAGAGGGGAAGGCAATGGTCACGCCATCACAGGTAGGAGCTGCATACGTCCAGTTCCAGTCGAAAGGTTTTTCCGGCTGAGGTGGCGTAGGTTCAGGCTCTGGTTCTGGTTCAGGTGCTGGTGGCTCGGGTGTTACGGGTATAGAGAAGGTTATCTCAAGCGTACCGTCTCCGGCCGCGGTATAGTCCGCCCCAGAAACTGGGGTGGCAAGCAGCAGGATACCCGAGACGAACACCGCCCCGGAAACTCCCGCCAATGTGTGACGTAGTGACATAGGGATGATGCTCCTTCGGTAGTGTTTGAAAAGAAAAATGCAATCGGTAGGTACATAAGGTCCAGAGTGAATCGGGGCCTTATGCGCATGTCTATTGCAAAAGTACAAAGTGTATTTGCCCTAGTGGGCGCTCACCTTCCATCATGTGAAAGGGAGCGCCCACCGGGGTGGTAGTGGAGGCGCTAGGGTTAGCGCTGGTCCAGGGTGACCGTGGCGGTTCCGCCAAGGGTCTTACCCTGCCACTCGTTGCCGGCACTCGAATCCAGACTGATCTGGACCGGGTATGCGCGGCTCTGGCCTGCAGCCAGGGTGCCGAGATCGATTGCCGACGGCAGTGACGTGATCGGCACAGCGTTCTGGTAGCCAGGGATGGCCACCGTGAGCTTTGCCAGATCCGACGTCGACAAGCCCTGGGGCAAGGTGACGCCGGAAATCGGATTGCCCAACGAAGCGTCAGCTGCGATGGTTCCCGAGTTCTTGACCACGATGGTCTGGCTCTTCGTCTCCCCCGGCTTGAGGTTGAGGAAGTCCAGATCGAAGGTCCCCTGGGAGCCGTTGCCGTCACTCAGGTCGATCGTCAAGGTCGCCGTCGAGACGTCAGCGCGTCCGGTATCGCTTGCCGAGAAGTCCGCACCCGTCATCATCGAGGGCAGAAGGACCGCGGCTACTGCCAGGGTCGCGACGCCAGCGCCGGTACGAGCAAGGGTCTTCTTGGTGGTGGGCTTAAGGGACATTGTGTCCCCTTTCTGTGATACATATCACGTCGGTGAGTACTACCTTAGGTTAAGGTAGTGTGCTTTTTTCACGAAGCACAAAGAGTATAGTATCATTTATTTTGCACTGCGTCAATACTATTTTACAATAATTATTTTATAATAGTGTGCGGCGTGGGGCTACAGGGGTTGTTGGATTCGCGCCACCATCTAATGAGACTGTACAGCCATCTTCATCTACAAGAGTGCCTACTGGGGTATTTGGACACAAGTCATTACCATCTGGTACGCCATCGTCGTCAGTGTCTATATCAGGGGTCGGTACAACTTCTTCTTCCTCTACAGGACAGCCCTTACTATCAACCTTCGTGCCTGCTGGGGTGTTTGGACACGCATCAATATCATCATTTACACCATCTTTATCTGAATCTTCTGGAGGTTTCGGCACATCACAGGTTCCGCGCGGCACATTGCTCGTCTTAAAGAACTCTTCATAGGTGCCGTCAGTACCACCGCCAACCGCTCGCATACCATTACTCTTACAAATAAGAATCTTCTGCACACTAGACGGCGCGGTGAACGGCTGATTCGCCTGCCCCTTGAGGCCCGCCAGCATAAGCTGCCGCCAGATTGGACCGGCCATATCCGAACCACCACTGTTCATTGGCTGGTTATCATTATTTCCTACCCACACACCTATAGCCAGTTGCTTCGCATAGCCAATTGTCCAGGCATCACGTGCGGCATCTGTTGTACCCGTCTTTACCGCAACGCTATATCCACCGGTGTTAAGGCTTCCACCGAATATCGGCGCCCGGGCACTTTCATCGTCAAGAATGCTTGATGTCAGGAACGCCGCATCTTCACCCATTACCTGTTTAGCAGCCTCACTGTTACTCTTAAAGATTTGCTTTTCAAACTTATCTTTAATCTCAGTGATCGTGGTGATGTCGTACTTCCGCCCACTATTTGCAAAGGCAGCATATGCGTTGGTCATTTCAGTAAGACGAGCCTCCGAAGAGCCAAGCGCAATAGAAAGTCCATAATCAGTAGAATCGTCTATGGTTGTAAGGCCAAGTCTCTTAAGCGTATCGACCGTTGTTGAAACACCTAACTTTTGCACCACTTCCACCGCAGGGATATTCAATGATTGCGCCAATGCATTTCGCACCGTTACATTACCCCTAAAGCGCCTGTCTGCATTCTGCGGTTTGTAGCCGCCGAAGTCCGTTGCCTTATCTTCAAGGATCGTTGCTGGTGAGATAAGATTACGACGCATCGCCTCTGCATAGTAAAGCGGCTTAATGCTTGAACCCGGCTGACGTGGTGTTGTAGCCATATTCACCTTACCGAAGTCCATATTGTTATAATCAGCACTTCCAACGAGCGCCTGTATACTACCTGAACTTGGATCAATTGCCACAACCGCAGCGTTTGAGCCGCCATTACGTTCAATATAGCCTATCTGCTTGGCCACTATTTCATTTGCTGAGCGCTGGAGTGAAAGGTTCAGCGTTGTGGTAACGCGGAAGCCAGAACGAGCCACACGCTCTTCACCGTACTCATCGTACAGCTGCTTAAGGACCATCTCTGCAAAGTGTGGTGCGGTATTATTCAGACCTTCACTCTGTGAGGCATACGCAAGCTCCTGCCCCTTGGCGGCATCGGCCTCTTCCTGAGTAATCACCCCGTTATCCACCATTCGGTGCAGCACTGTCCCCTGACGCTCCTTGGCATATTCAGGATTACCAGAGATTGGCGAGTACGATGATGGTGCCGGCAAAAGACCAATCAGCATTGTACTCTGCGCAAGGTCAAGATCAGCCGCGGATGTGCCAAAATACGTCTTGGCTGCGTTTCCAATACCAAACGCACCCTCACCGTAATAGACAGAGTTAAGATAAAGATCAAGAATTTCGTCTTTACTGTAGCGCTGCTCAATGGCAAGCGACACGGTGAGCTCCTGATACTTACGGAAAATAGTCTGGTTACTGGAGAGGAGCGTATTCTTTGCAAGCTGCTGCGTTAGGGTTGAACCACCATAGGCAGTTGCGTCACCGCTAAGGATATTGGCATAGAGTGCCCCCAGAATACTGATAATAGAGAATCCGCCGTGCTCATAGAAGTTCTTATCCTCAGCAGACACAAGTGCCTTTTCAGCATGGTCAGATATTTGATCAAGTGGCAGGCGTTCACCCCTATTGGCCGTACCAAAACTATAGAACGGCGCACCCTCTGAGTCCATCAATACCACGCCCGCATTGTTATAGTTCATAAGCCTATCCGGATCACCAATGGCGTTCGCGTAGTAAATATACGTGAAGATAGGGGTTAAAATCATGAAAGCCAGCACTGGCGTGGCAATCACAAGCGCTTTTTTTGGCTTGCTGAGGCCCTTGAACCAATCCCAACGACCAACAAAGAAATTACCAACCTTACCATAATCCTTGCGAGGCTTCGCAATAGGCTTCGCCGCCCTGCGCGTTCGCTTTACTGGCGACTTCCTAGCAGGCTGCGTTTTTTTAGCTGGACTATACGACCGAATACGTGTGTATTTTGACATAGTGTCTTTATATTATAGCTCTTTTTGAGGGAAAGGGGAATTTAGGAGACAAAAAACGCTCCTAAATAAGCTCCGCCAACTTCCGCGCCGTATTCACGTTACGCACCGTCATATCTGCGTACAATTTTGTGCCAATAAGCCTCTGAAGGCTCCCCTTTGACTGATTCGCTCTTGATATTGCCGTAAGTACTGCGCCGTCCACATATATCATCTCTTCAATCTCGGGTTTATAGCCAAGCTCCTCTATTATTTCAGGTGTATTGATATCATCAAAAAGGTAGAGAACGTCTGATTTTTGACCAGATTTATCTGGCTGGGGTGTATCGTTTGTCCAGTGAGAAGGAATTGCTTCGGCGATTTTCTTAACTTTTTCCTCTGGCAGTACGAGTGTAGGGATGGTGAATCCGAAGTGGCTTTCCAGTGCCTGCTGAACCATAGCTGCCTCTACGCTACTATCACTTGCGAAAACCGCATTTCCTGAATTAAGATAAATCGTCACATTATAAAAGCCCAGCCCCTCAAGTGCAGCCTGAAATTCAGCCTTTGGTACGCGGTGGTTTCCGCCAACGTTGACGCCGCGAAGAAGGGTGACGTATCTCATACCCTACACCCTTCCGTACTGCGCCATAGCACCTTCTACCTCTGGCTTGTGCCTATTTACGACTTCTATAAAATTTGGTGAACCAATAACAAATTGCAGCGCATCGTGCGTATATGCCTCGCCCTCAAAAGACACAACCTCGGCACCAGCCTCCTGAGCAATCAGTACGCCAGGGACGTTATCATGTACCTGCGAGCTACTATGAAGCTTCATGACACCCTGAATATTCCCCTGCGCAAGCCGAGTGTATTCGTAGCCAGAAGCACCCATCGGCGCATAGATACCCAGCCTATAATCTTTAAATATTCCGTAAAGATTGTTGTATGCAAACGGACCGGCAAACACAACCGTATCATTCAGGGCCGTATTCTTCACCGCTATCCGCTCACCGTTCTTATACGCACCCATGCCTTTACGCGCTGTATATAAATCATCGGTAACAAACTGGTAGATAACAGCAGCAACAGTTTCGCCATCAACCACAAGCCCCGCCATATTCGTACAATACGGAAGCCCGTGAACGAAGCTTGAAGTGCCATCTATAGGGTCGATGAACCACGTTGCGCCAGAAGTACCTTCTGTCGGTTCAGTTTCTTCTCCGTGAAAACCTATATGCGGATAGGCCTGAGCGAGCCTTTCTTTAATAAGAGACTCGACCATCACGTCAAGTTCGGTAACGGGTGAATTATCGACTTTACGAATATGGTCAACAGCACCGTAGTATTTCATTAGCTCCGGGCGCAGCTCTTTGAAGGTTTTGATGATGAGGTTGAGAGAGGATTCTGTTTCTTGCGGGGAGAGGGGCATGCGGGTTGACTTTAATCTTTCTGTGATTTATTTATACTATTATTACCGGCACTAATCCACGCCTGGATAGACGCCACGCACTCGTCAATATTGGCGCGAGATATCTGGTGGATAATCATTTAATTCAATTATAGCTTAGTCAGCACTTGCGATACAATGAAATACAGATGTCTGGCAAATACTCAAAAATAGATTGGCAAGAAACCATGAACGGTGTCACGATTGATTGCTCGCTCGATATCGCTATTCATCCTGCCGACAGCAAAATCGTTTTGCTTACAGTGCCAGGAGTTGATGGATCAGTTGATGGCTTTGAAAACAAGTACGTAAAGATTGCGGAGAGTATTCAGGAAAAATACGGTGCTGCGATTGTACGAATGGCTAATCCGTTCATCACTTCGTATCACTGGGAGTCCAATATACGCCAGTCCCTTAATTATATTATCGAAAACACAGAAGAAATAACTGGCCACAAAGATGTTGAGATCCGTATTATGGCCCACTCCGCTGGTGCTGCCATCGTTGCGCAAATCGCATGGGAATATCCAGAGATTACACGGATACTGCTCATAAACCCTGCCACAAAACTTGGTATCGACAAGATAAAATACGGCTTATCTGAATTTGGCGTCGACAGGATTACAATTATTTTTGGAAGCGAAGACCCAAGCGTCGGTGACGTGGATACAATCGCCAAGCTTTCTGAAGCCAAGAATGTGAATACGCACATTCTTGAAGGAGTTGATCATAACTTTTCTGGAGATTCATTAGAAGAATTTATTTCTGCTCCTAATTTATACTTATTTTATTAGTAGTTTGCGCATTCTGTTTATCCTTTGATAATTGACTTTAGAAGCTTTAGCATGCACCATTTGATCTGGGTATTTAGCTAAATTAACCTCAATACCCTACTCCTATATTTGGAATAGTTTTCTTACCAAATTCTATTAGACAGTCCCCAAGGGGCTCGGGAATATAGGCAGCGACCTTATCGCTAATGTATTTGGGAATTCCGTAATACCCCTCCGCAATCGACCCAGCTATAGCCGCGATAGTATCACTATCACCGCCAATCGAAATAGCATTACGAATAGCATCCTCAAATCCCCTACCTTCCAAAAACGCTACAATGGCTTGCGGAACCGTGTCCTGACTTGCTTCACTGTGCTTATGGGTGTCTCGTATTTCATCGAGCGTAAAGCTTAGATCATAACCATATCTTTGCTCAATGTATTTCTTGATATCCTTTTTATCCGCACCGGTTCTAGCCATAAAAATTGCACTCGCAACACTCTTTGCGCCCTTAATGCCTTCTGGATGATCGTGGGTAACGGTCGCAGATATTTCTGCCACCCTCTCAACTTCTTCTAGATCATCATAAAACCAGGCTACTGGACTGACTCGCATTGCAGCTCCATTACCATAAGACCCATAAGGCGCATCACCTCTACTCATCACCCACTGAAAGAATCTGGCACCATATCCAGCTCCATGCGAATTACCCTGTAAGTCTTTGGTGAATAAATGCGTCTTGGCTATTGTTTGGTATGATTCTGCGAAATGTTCCGCCGCCCCTCCATCCAAGAGCGCTTTCATTGTTGCTATAGTGAGCAACGAATCATCCGTGATATAACAATCGTCAGCCAGTAAGTCAAAGTCTTTAGTCTTTGTATTGTTGAACTCGTACTTCGAGCCGGCGACATCACCAACTATCGCCCCTATCGGTCTAATTTGTCCGTTGAAATAATCGTCAATTATAATTTGGGTCTCTTAGTCATTCGCTTCAGTCGAAAAGCCAGGCCGACAAGCGCTAGTGGCTTTTTATTTAAATCAACTGTGACCAAACTTGCCTCAGCATCATGATCTTTCATAGTTTTTGCATCCGCCCAACCAAGCGGCTTATCGTCGAACCACAGAAAGGGTTTTGTAAAATCAATACCTTGGGTCTTTACTGTCCAGCTTGTAGGATTAATATTTTCGATGATTATTTTTGATAGTCGTTTATCAATATATGGTGCTAAATACTTCACCGCCGTACTCGCATCGCCGTTGCAGTGAGTAGTTAGCCAATACACCTCATTACCTTCAAGCATGAGTTTGTTGAGGGTTTTCAAGAAAAAGTTCAACCCAATGGCCGGCTTGTTCTTCTTGCTATCCAGTAGCACGCCGTCGATATCGAGGTAGATATTGACGGACTTCGCTAGGAGCTCCTGCTCAGCCTGCTTGATAATAGACACCTCATCACTAGATAGTTCATCAACAGAATCAGCGACAGTCGCTCGATTCACGAGCTGGTTCCAACGTTTATAACCGATCCTACCTGCCGTCTTGGTCGTTGCTAGCTTTGCGATGCGCCGTTCTAGCTGGCGACTCATCGATGCAACTCCAACACAACACTTCTCATTCCTTCTAAAAAATTCTCCACGTTCTTTTTATGTGAGCTGGGGAAATATATTTTAAAATCATTAATAATATTAAAATCGCTCTTCATCAAGTCATATAAACCGTCAAATACGGTAGCCTTTATAAGAACAACTTTAGTATTTTGATCGCCATGTTTATCCAAAAGCTCACGGACCTCGACTATCTTTTTGTTAGCATTTGCTTTGATAGCTCTTGTGCGTTGGGGTGACTTCATTTTAGAATCGATTTCATCAACAGCATCAACCAAATAGTAGCCGTCTCGCTTGAATCGATTGAGAAACTCGGCTTTATGGTCACGTAGATACTGCATATCGTCGGCTGTTTTACAGTAGAGTGCATACATCATATGTAAGTACAGGTAGTCGCGAGTCTTAACTTTATCGTAATAAAAAAATCGATCATCTGCGTCGGGCTTCGCTTCGGCAATGAATAGCACCTTTATCTTGCTGGGTAGATATTGCTTCCTGAGCGCTTCGACATCCATGATGACCTTTCTCTTGAGTGTTTCTAGAATAAAAACGACGAGCTACATAAAATACATAGGTAGATTATTATATAGCTGAATACTCTTTCATTATAGCACAAAATAGTTCAAAAGTCACGTTTCTACCTCTGTAAAATACATTCTATGCCTGAGAGCTGTAAAGACAAGTGATCTTAACCCTCTGAAATAGTCAGACGAGGCGATTACTTGCTCAAGGAGTTGCTGTTTTTATCCGAATCACGCTAGATACCATCCCTATCAAGGCCAGCCTCTTGCTGAAAATCAAACTCGACATCAATTGCACTCATATCTGAGAGTTTTTCTATGGCTCAGCTTACAGGTCACAGACTTTATAGCTCTCGTAAGTTACTGGCTTCAGCTAGGCGAACCATCCTATCAATAAACCAAAATTTAACAACCATAACAAGCAACGAAGATAACACGAGAGGTATAAGTTCTTGTTGCCAACCAAAGTAAATAAACAGTCCAAATAATGGAACATTGGCTAAGTTCAGTAGTGTCGGCAGATCGAGTCTTAATTTTTTACCATCCTCAAAATATAGCTTTTCACCAATAACACCTTTACTCATCCAGTTATCGACACTTTTAGGTCGTGGAAATAGCACCGGATTCACAACAAGCCAAACCAAAGTTATTCCTAT
>CAYLUF010000003.1:0-108318 GCA_964386855.1 uncultured Candidatus Saccharibacteria bacterium | reverse complement strand
TGGTGCGCAGAGCGGGACTTGAACCCGCACGACCTTTCGGCCAAGAGATTTTAAGTCTCTCGTGTCTACCTATTCCACCACCCGCGCGTAGCATACATAAAAGCATGGTTGGAGGCACGTACGGGAGTCGAACCCGTCTTCAAGGTTTTGCAGACCTCTGCGTAACCGCTCCGCCAACGCGCCATCCACGGCTCATTATACCAGACGATGGAGCGCTTCTCGTGATACAATATAGTTAAATTAAGCATAAGGGGACATTATGGATACCACAAAGAAACCGACACCACCTGCTAATGCGCAGCATCCATCAGATAAACAAGATGTCTCGCGTCTCGGGAGGCTGAAGATTGCATTTCTCTACACACTCGTAGCTGGTCTTGGTCTCGCAGCTGTAACTTCAGTCGTCGCACTGCTCGTTGGTGAGTTTACTGCAATTATAGGAAAGACCCTTCTTACTATATTCATCCTCTTCTCGCACAGCCTTCTCCTCTTGGCTATTCTCTGGGCTGATACGAAAAACGAAATCGGCAAGGCAATCATCTCCACTACAATCTTTACTGTCATCTTCGCAAGTCTCGTTACGTCTACGCTTGGTGCGTGGAATATTCTCTCAGGAGAAACGGTATGGCAGTGGATGGGTCTCTACTTCCTCGCTATAGGAGGTGCCTTCATTGTCGCAGCACTCCTTCGCCTAAGGGTTGCTGAACACACAACGCAAATCGCAGTAAATACCGCCACAGGATTCATCATAGTCACCCTTATCACCCTTATCCCGTGGGTGCTCGCAATTACGCCACTCCTCGAACCACTCTACTTTAGGATTGTCGCCGCTCTATCTATACTCTCATCAGTATCTTTCTTAATTGCACTTATCCTAAAAAGTATCGCAACCAGCAAGGACCCTTCGCTCAAGCAAAGCACGCCTCGCCATGAACTCTCAAATGGGATGCTCGCTATCTACATCGTTGTTGGAATCATCACGTCAATTACATGGAACGTGGGGCTCTTCTCACTCCTGGACGACGGATCTGCAGTAACAAACTCAGAAGTTCAGTACAACTAACATACCCACTCCTCACCTTTCCTTAAGCTTATTTTCATATTTATAGTATTTAATGGATAGGTAATAGATAAAATAAACGTAAATCCGGAGACATCCATGACGAGTCACGAAACAGAAAAAGAACCACCCCTAGATGGCGAGCCTAAAGCAAAAAACATACCAACACCCACTCCCATCGAAACCGAAGCAAAAGGCTCAGTACTGCAACCGGTAGTTCAAAAAAAGAAAGCCAAGGGGCCGAAGAGCCCTCTTGTGATTAGTAGTCTCATTATCGCAGGCGCACTCGTTGCACTTGGCCTTATTGGCACTGCGGCAGTGGTGGTACGAAACCTCTCTGTCAACTCCCCTCAGAGCAGCCTCCTCAAAGAGCCTGGCCACGACGGCAACGCAAGTAGTACAGAAACAGAAAACTCAATCGCGAATGTTGCCGAAAAGGTAAGCCCGAGTGTTGTTTCTATTATCACCACAACACAGACCCGCTCATTCTACGGGACTACATCGGGCGAGGGCGCAGGAACAGGTATCATCGTCAGTAAAGACGGCTACGTCATGACGAACAATCACGTCATTGAAGATACGAGCGCAGTATCGGTCGTTGACTACAACGGAAAGACATATAGCTCCGTCCGCATTATTGGACGTGACCCGCTTAATGACGTCGCCTTCTTAAAAATTGAATCAGACGAAACCTTTACCGCTGCCGAGATTGGCAATAGCGCAACCTTGCGTATAGGGCAACAGGTTGTCGCAATCGGCAACGCACTTGGACAATATAGCAATACTGTTACGAGCGGTATTATCTCTGGAACAGGAAGGCCAATCGTCGCAAGTAGCGGAAGTGGCCAGTCAGAGTCACTCACCGATCTCATTCAGACGGACGCATCCATTAACCCTGGAAACTCGGGCGGGCCCCTTGTGAACCTTTCCGGACAAGTCATTGGAATCAACACCGCCGTTGCAGCGGACGCAAATGGCATCGGTTTCGCCATTCCTATTAATGCAACCAAGGGGATCCTGCGCGGCGTTCTAGAAAACGGCACCGTGAGCCGCGCCTATATGGGAGTGAATTATCTCAGCATCACGCCAGAAGTAGCGCGTGAATACAACCTCTCAGCCGTAAATGGTGCATATGTCTACGCAAGTCGTGAGGCAAACCCTATCGTCGCTGGCGGACCAGCTGATAAAGCAGGTATAAAGTCAGGTGATATTATCACCAAAATTGACGACAGTATCATCGGCAAGCAAGGAAGTCTCTCTAGTATTATCGGCCTTTACCGTCCAGGGGATAGCGCGAAAATCACCTACCTCCGCGGCGGCGAGGAGCGCACAACAACCATTACATTCAGTACCCTCAATCAATAAAGACTGTCCTTCATTTTCAAAATTGACCCAAACGGCGTATACTGGTGCCTATAGATGCTTTTTGACGCCCGAAACATACACGAGTCACCGGCACATCCCAAAAACGAAGCGCTCATAGATACAGAGACCCTCAACTATGTGGATAAGAAAGTAAGACGCAGGCAGCGCCGACTCCTTGGAGCGCAAGCCGCCCTCCTCACCCTCACAACTGCAATAAGCGCCTACTGGATCGACGTAGAAGATAACCAGGAGCGCCAGGCTTCGTCCGAGGCAGTCGTGAGTGTTCACGAAGCGCCACTTGACCCTGAGAACGATTCAAGTGCGATTGTGTTTTTTAACGGATTCGGCACGTACGATGCCGATTCAATAGCGGACACTTTTGGACCAGGCCTGAAGCAGACAATTGACGGAGAGTCATGGTCAATAAGCTACGGAAATGCACCACTTAATTCTGCTCGGCTGGCAGAGAAAATAGAACTCATGGCAGAGGAGCGCAACATCGATACTATTGATATTGTTGGCTATAGCGCCGGAGGTGTTATTGGTATCGATACTGCCGCGGAACTTTCTGATAACCCTAACCTCACCATTCGAAGCATCACTACAGTCTCGACACCAGACGGTATTGATGGCCTTCGCCCTCACCAGCGCAAAGAGCTTGAGTTCGCAGACACCCTTGGGTCGATACCAGGAGCTAAGTACTCTACGGCTGTGCGCTTTGCCGGCGAGGTGTATTTCATGCGCGACCGATACGATAGCGGTAATCCCGTAGAGCGAATCCATGATTTTGGCAAGACTGCCCTATTTGCCTCAGAGAACCTCCAGCGCCCCAAGTTCCCTGGAACATGGCTCCTCGTTGATCAGGCACTTGCAATTGCAGAGGCGGATATAGCGTCAAATCTTGAGCTCATCAGAGAGAATTATAAAACGACAAAGCCAAACCCTACACTTATGTATATTGGTACCGCCGAACCTGGAAGAGATTACATGGTCAATAACGAACAGTCTTCCCAGAATATATGCACCTATGCGCGAGCTAACGCAATGCCATGCTCAATTCACGACGTCCCCGGCGCCATTCATACCATGCCAGAAAAGACACCGGAAGAATATACACAGACGTTCATTGCCGCCGCTGATGACCTCACTACGGGCATTGAAAGTGCTCAACTGCGCTATTCATCGGATACCTTCTACTCTCAAACAAATCGTTCATTCAGGACACAACTCAACCAGGCTGTACCACTAGAGGATTAGCTCTGTCGGAAAACAAGAGCAACGCGACTCGGAAGATATAGCTCGATACGCTGCTCACCGTCGGAATTATCCTTAGCGCTATAGCGAAGAGTATCATCTACCCTATCCTGCCCACCATATAAAGATGCGTCAGATGAAAGGGTGATGGTATATTCGCCAACCGGCGCAGGAATAGACTCACCCGTATACGATTCACTTGGAGAGAAATTAAAGACAAAAAGCAAACCACTCCGTACATACGAAACTATTTTCTTTTCATTATCTATATGGACATATGAGTATTCCGGACCTTGAAGTTCAGATATAACCTTAATCATATCTTTATCAAATGCGTTGAGCCACCCATATTTAAGCTTTGGATTATCTACCAAGCTCCACTGCCGTCGCGCGTACGTATACGACCAGTCGTTTCCTTCGCGTGGAAAATCAATCCATTCAGGGTGCCCAAATTCATTCCCCATAAAGTTGAGGTAGCCGCCCGCATGAGTACTGGCCGTAAAGAGCCGAATCATCTTGTGAAGCGCAATACCGCGCTCTACAGTGAGATTCTCCTGACCAATCTGCATTGAGTCGTACATGTCTTTATCAATAAGTCGGAAGATGAGCGTCTTGTCGCCCACTAGTGCCTGGTCGTGACTTTCAGCATAGCTAATCGTCTTCTCTTCAGGGCGGTGCGCAATCAGCTCGTGGTAGAGATGGTTTAAATCCCAGTCCTCGTCACGCTTCTCCTTGAGTGTCTTGATCCATAAATCTGGTACACCCATACTCAAGCGATGCGTAAAACCAACACCTCCCACCTTTATAGGTGCGGCCAATCCCGGAAAAGCGCTTGTATCCTCAGCAACAACCAGAGAATCTGGAGCAATAGCGCCTACAAGCATATTTGCAAGCGTCAGGTACGTCAACGCGTCACGTTCAACATTCCCGCTCACGTAATCATCATAGCTAGTAAATGCCTTGCCAAGACCATGGTCATGATAGAGCATGCTTGTCACACCATCAAAACGGAAGCCATCAAAATGATACTCATCAAGCCAGAAACGAAGGTTCGAAAGAAGGAAGTGAACAACCCCTGGCTTGCCGTAGTCGTAGACACGCGAGTCCCACGCCTCGTGCATGCCACGCTCGCCATCGTGGAAGTACTGCGTATACGTACCGTCAAACTTACTCAACCCTTCGGTTTCGTTCTTTACTGCATGCGAGTGAATAATGTCGAGGATCACCTTTAGGCCCATACTGTGCGCAGTATCAATAAGATGCTTTAGTTCGTGCGGCGTACCAAATCGTGAGCTGGCAGCAAACAAATTAGATACATGATAGCCGTAGCTTCCATAATATGGATGCTCCTGAATGGCCATGAGCTGAATAGTATTGTAACCAAGATCCTTAATACGCGGCAGTACATCCTCTTCAAACTGAGCGTACGTAGAAACCGCCTCTCTATCACCCGCCATACCTACATGCGCTTCATAGATAAGTGGCGCCTCATTCAAGTCCGGTGTCTTATTGCGCCATACATACGGCTCTTCGGGACTCCATACCACTGCGCTAAAAAGGTGCGTGTCTAGATCCTGATGGGTATAGGTTGTATATGATGGCAATCTTTCACCAGAGCCACCTGGCCAATGTATGTAGAGCTTATACGTATCCAGGTGCTTTAGCGCATCACCAGAGAGGCGGAGCTCCCATACACCATTGTCGCGCTTTTGAGCTTTATGCGTTTCAGCTTCTCGCCAGCCCGTAGCTTCAGTAGTAAGGTGGATACTCTCTGCATTTGGCGCCCATTCACGGAAGACCCACTCGCTACCATCTTTGTGCAAACCAAAGTACAAATGCCCAAGAGAAAAATCTTCTACAGACTTACTCCCCAATAGTTCGCGCGACTTATGAAGGACATACGCACGCTGTGCCTCAAGTTGACTACGATACGGCTCAAGCCATGGGTCTAAATCTGCGATTGTTTTGATGGACATACTTGTGCTTAGTATAGCAAGATATTGGAGATAGCGCTTATGATTGTAGCGCGTCTTCAACCAGACGATCGAGTAGTGCGGTCTGACCTAGGCCGTCATACTCCCAAAGCTTTGGGTACATACTGATATCCGTAAAGCCTGGGATGCCATTAATCTCACCAATATACACCGTATCATCCTCTGTAAGAAACAGGTCAACGCGCGCCATGCCACTTCCACGCGTCGCCTTGTAGGCAGTAAGCACATCAAAACGAATACGCTCCACTACCTCATCGGAAATACTTTCGGCAGGTATAATGGTCGAGGCTTGAGATGTATCGGAATACTTATCCTCGTAATCATAAAACTCGTGACCAGCAATGACTTCACCAGGAACCGAAACCTCTGGCGTATAAGTCCCCAGAACAGCCACCTCGAGCTCACGCCCTTCTATAGCCTGTTCAATGAGCACCCGCGTGTCATACTGTGCCGCGATGGCAAGAGCCGCCTCAAACTCCTCTGCGGTTGATACTTTCGTCACGCCAACAGACGACCCGGCACTATTTGGCTTCACAAATAACACAGGTCCAAGGCTGTGCGACACATCCTCAAACGATGGACGAGGGTGGTGCGTCTCCCACAGTTGCCATGGAGCGGTCCGAACCCCCTTCGCCTCAATAAGTTGCTTTGTGAGTGCTTTATCAATACTCACAGTAGCCGCAAGTAGCGAAGGCCCTACAATGGGCAGGTGTATAAGCTGAGCAAGCCCCTGGACTGTGCCGTCTTCGCCATTTGGTCCGTGCAGTACAGGGAAAATAACATCAACAGCAATCCGCTCACCAGTATTAGCACTGAAGCACTTCTCGCCCAAAACAGGAAAGAGCGTGACAGACTGCTCAGGCACTGCGACATCCTGGGCAAGCAACCACCTTCCTTGACGGTCAATATAACAAAACTTTTTATCGTATTTCTCAGGGCTGAGCGCCTTGGCGATATTTTTCGCACTCATCAGCGACACTTCGTGCTCAGGCGATTCGCCACCAAATAGTATAAGTATTGTACTTTTAGCCATTCTTTTCCTTATATTCTTCTGACGCTAGTGGTCAGTCTTTACTTACTATATAGTCTTTGGGTCTAAAACAAAACTGACCTTGCTAGCAAAAAAGACCCTATACGGGGTCTTTTTTATGAAAGTCTTATTTGGTGCGGGTAAGGAGACTCTAACTCCTGGCCTCTTCCTTGGCAAGGAAGCGCTCTAACAACTGAGCTATACCCGCATGTATGTACTTTTGGTGGCTCCTCCCAGACTCGAACTGGGGACACGCGGCTCTTCAGGCCGCTGCTCTACCAACTGAGCTAAAGAGCCACACAGTTGTACACCCGTCTATTGTACTGGAACTGGGGTAGTATTTCAACCCCAGTACCACCGTTATTGGCTATTTCTTGTTCAGACCCGTGCCGATGTCGCGCACTGCGTCAATAAGCTCAATCGGGAAGAGCATCGTTGTCTTCTGGCTTGGCTCAGTACTAATACGCTCAATCGTGTTCAGCGTACGCAGATTAAGTGCACCAGGAGTTGATGAGATAATACGCGCAGCCTCTGCGAGTGTCTCTGCGGCAGCACGCTCACCTTCCGCATTAATAATGTTACTACGGCGCTCACGCTCAGCCTCTGCCTGCTTCGCCATCGCACGCTTCATGTCCTGTGGAAGTTCAATGTTTTGAATCTTCACGTTCTCAACATCGATACCCCACTGTGATGTCTGCGCATCAACAATCTCTTTAATCTTTTCACTGATTTCTTCACGTTTCGAAAGAAGTTCGTCAAGTTCAAAATTACCCGTAATATCACGGAGTGCTGCCTGTGCAAACTGGCTTGTTGCATAGACATAGTTTGTTGTTTCAAGCACCGCCTTAGGTGCATCAAGAACACGGAAGTATACAACTGCATCAACACCGGCCGTCACGTTATCCTTCGTGATAATCTCCTGCTTTGGCACATCAATAGGCGTCGAACGTACATCTACACGAATAATCTGCTGGAAGATTGGAATCACTACACGGAGCCCTGGCTGGCGGACACCTGTAAACTTACCAAGCGTCAACACAACCCCTCGTTGATACTGATTTACCACCTTAAGTCCGCTCAAGATAAAGATTGCAATAATAATTATTAGTATCGTAATGAATACTTCCATGTACACCTCCTTCGTTTTCTCTAGTATATCAGCTCTTTTATATCTATGCACCTTTTGTATATGCCACGTCACAGAGGTATACTATAAACATATGGAGTCCACAACCGCACGCATCCCACTCGCCGAACGAATGCGCCCTCAAACACTTGAGGAGGTTATTGGTCAATCCCACCTTCTTGGTAAGAATGAGATTCTTCAGCAGATTGTAAAAAGTCGTGAACCCGTTAGTCTTATCCTCTGGGGACCTCCGGGGAGCGGAAAGACAACTCTGGCACGCGTGATAGCAAAAGAGGTGGAAGCAGAGTTTACAGAGCTCTCAGCCGTCACAAGTGGCAAGAAAGATGTCGAGAAAGTTATTGAGCACGCGCGCCAGAACTGGAACCTTCAACTCCGCACGGTACTGTTCGTTGATGAAATTCACCGCTTCAATAAAGCACAGCAAGATGCCTTCCTCCCGCACGTAGAGTCTGGACTCATTACACTCATCGGTGCAACCACTGAAAATCCAAGCTTCGAGGTGATTACCCCACTCCTCAGTAGAAGTCGCGTTCTTATTCTTGAGCCACTGGCAAAGGAAGATATGCTTGCCATTCTACAGCGCGCTATTGAGGCCGAAAAAGCCACAAAGCGAGTTTCAGAAGAAGCGCTTGATTACATTGCAGAACTTTCTGGCGGCGATGCACGCGTTGCGCTAGGAAATCTTGAACTTGCATTAAATATTAGCAAAAAAGTCACTATTGAAACGGTAAAAACCGCAGCCCAAAAGCGCCTTCCCGGCTATGACAAAAAAGGTGACATGCACTATAACGTCATCTCCGCATTTATTAAAAGTATGCGCGGGAGTAATGTCGATGCAACCCTTTACTACCTTGCTCGTATGATTGATGCCGGCGAAGACCCAAAGTTCATCGCCCGGCGCATGGTTATTTTTGCCTCTGAAGATATTGGCCTTGCCGGAAACGGCGCTCTTGGACTAGCATTGAACGCCTTTCAGGCTGTTGAGCGCATTGGCATGCCAGAATCAAGTTATATTCTTTTTCATGTTGCCACAGCTCTTGCGAAATCAGAGAAATCACGCCGCACTACAGACGCAATGCACAAAGCACAGCAGCTCGCCAAGCAATACTCCGACGCACCCGTGCCACTTCATCTGCGCAACGCACCCACAAAGCTTATGAAGGATATCGGCTACGCCAAGGATTATAAATGGGAGGCTGACTTTAAGCACACCAAGGGCTTCCTTCCGGATGAGCTTGACGGCACTAAGATATTCTAAAGTTATTCTTTAGAGCCGCGTATACGCCGTTACTCCAACCAAAACCATCTTGCAGCTGGTACTCGCCGCCACCTCCAAGCCCCTCTGCATTTTCTACGTTATACTTCTCTATAAACTTTCCTGTACGTTTATATACCTTTTCATTCAACGCAAGCCATCTACCTGAGATATCATCAGCAAGCGCGTCATGGCCATAGCGCCTCAAGCCCTCAACAGCAACCCAATGAAGTGGCGCCCATCCATTTGGCGCATCCCACTGTTGCCCTGTATTTGTGAGTGTTGCAACAAGACCGCCAGTACGAAGAAATTCATTTCTAACCAAGTTCGCCACAGAATCAGCCTGCGCCTGAGAGGCAATGCCTACATACAGCGGATAAAGCGTGGCTACACTCAGTGCTCCGGTGAACTCACCCTTATGGAAATTGTAATCCTTATAGACATCCTGAGTATCATCCCATAGATATTTCTGTATCGTCGCTGCCCTCACCTCAGCCTTTTTCTTGAACTGGCGGGACTTAATAAGATTAAAAGACGCCTCATATGCATCAGCAATAGTACTCTCAAGATGATACAGAAGACTATTAAGATCGACTGGAATAATATCAGCCGTATGAATTGTATGGATATCTACCGCATCCGTAAACCAACGTGAACTAAAATCCCAGCCAGATTCGGCAGCCGCACGAAGATGAAGATAGACACGGTCCTGCCGCTCTCTTCCTGATCCAGCTGCGGCGTCCATATCTTCTCTTAGAGATTCGGGTCGTGGAGTTGCCTTATTGTCATAATATCTATTCAGAAGCGATTCGTCGGGCATTTGCGCCACGCGACCGTACGCATTATGCTCTGTCTTGTGGAGTTTATTCGTGCCGCGCATCCAAAAGCGATATTCAGCTACAAGATATGGCAGGTATTCACGAAGCACTTTCGACCTTCCTCTCTTTATAGCCAGTAGCTCCACCATGTGTGAAAAAAATGGCGGCTGCGAGCGACTCAGAAGGTAACTTCTATTTGCAGTGGGTATATACCCATACTTCCGTATCTGGTGAGCAAAGTTCCTCACCATACCCTCAACCATATCCCATCGCTGCGATGACGCCAGCCCAAGCATAATAAAGTACGTATCCCAATAGAATTGCTCGTTAAATCGACCCCCGGGTACGACATACGCATACGGAAGTGGTAGCAACGAACCCCGAGTCACGCGATTCCGCCGCTCTAGCACACCCCAAAGAGCTTCTATGTGCTCAAGTGGTGAGTGTTTGGGGTTGGTAGTGTATTCTTTTTGATACACGCCGTCAGTGGCGTCATAAAAATGCCGCGATACAAATTCACGAATATCAAAGAGTGGGTCCTGCTTTGCAAGTGCATACTCCTCCTTTACAGAGCGGATCCGCTTTGCCGGAACCAAATCAACAAATATCTTGCCATCACCGTAAATATTCGCCCTCTGGACATCAAGAAGGAGCTCACCAAGCGATTCATCAGCATCCTTATCATTCTTAAGGAGCAATCCGGCTGCTTTTACGAGCATCGTCTTCAGTGCTTCAGTAGGTTTCTTTCCCATCTCCCTCCAGTATAGAAGGGAGTATGGAAACCATCAAGGAGTGTACGTAAAGATCTACTTCTTTGCGCGCTTGCGATCGTTTGGATTCAGATGGCGTTTACGAAGACGGAGACTCTGAGGTGTTACTTCTAGGAGTTCGTCATCTTCAATAAAGTCAATTGACTGCTCGAGACTCAGGTCAGTAAATGGCGTAAGTTGAATTGTTCCATCGCTTGATGAGGTACGCATATTCGTAAGTTGCTTACCCCTACAAACGTTGATATCAAGATCACCAGAACGGTTATAGAGACCAACGATCATTCCCTGATATACAGTGGTTCCCGGCCCTACAAAGAGCTCACCACGTGCCGCTGCAGTATCAAGTGCGTACGCAGTTGTCTGGCCAGCCTCATGCGCTACAAGTGCACCATTGCGGAGCTGCTGGAGCTTTGCACCAAGCGGCTGGTAGCCATGTGGAAGGCTATTCATAATAACCGTACCCTTTGTTGCAGTCAGAAGAACATTACGAAGACCGATTACTGCACGTGTAGGAATAATATAGGTAACGCGTGTTGTGCCGCTACTTGTCTGCTCTTGCTTTACGGTAGTTGCGCGGCGCGCACCAAGCTCTTGGCTCACCGCACCAAGGAACTCTGCTGAAACTTCAATCAGAAGCTCTTCAACAGGCTCTTTCACCACACCATCTTCTTCAATTGTTACCACCTGTGGGCGGCCAACTTCAAATTCAAAGTCTTCACGGCGGAGTGTCTCAATAAGAACGGAAAGGTGAAGCTCACCACGACCAGATACGATGAAACCAATTCCTTCTTCCTCAACACGAAGTGAAACGTTTGTCTCAAGCTCCTGCTTGAGGCGGTCACCAATCTGACGGCTTGTATTGTACTTTGCCTCCTTACCCTTGAGCGGGCTTGTGTTTGGACCAAGGTACATGCTAATTGTCGGCGCTTCAATATCAAGTACAGGAAGTGCCTCTGGAGTATCTTTATCGGCAAGTGTTTCGCCAATATGTGCATCAGCAATACCAGTAATCGCAACGATATCACCAGCACCTGCTTCGTCAATCTCTTCACGATTGAGTCCACGGTAGCCAAATAGCTTATCGATCTTTACGCTCATCACTTCGCCATCACGCTTCATGAGTACAAGCTGCTGATTCTTCTTTGCAACACCACGAGTAATACGGCCGATTGCATACTTACCAAGGAAAGAGTCATGGTAAAGAGAGGTGACAAGCATCTGGAATGGCTTTTCAAGCTCAACGGTTGGCGCAGGGATATCGTTAATAATTGCATCAAAAATAGGAGTGAGGTCAGCGTGCTCCGATGTATTATCAGGAAGCTCAGCCCATGCCTTACCTTCACGACCAATTGCATAGTAGATTGGGTAATGAAGCTGACTATCGTCAATTGCAAGCTCAAGGAAGAGCTCTGAAACTTCATCCTCCACTTCGCTGATGCGGCGTGATGGCTTATCAATCTTATTCACCACAACAACCGGCTTAAGACCAAGCTCAAGCGCCTTAGAAAGCACAAACTTCGTCTGTGGCATTGGGCCTTCCTGCGAGTCCACGATGAGGAGTACACCATCGGCCATATTAAGCGTACGCTCAACCTCACCAGAGAAGTCGGCGTGACCCGGGGTGTCAATCACGTTAATCTTGTAGTCACCGTGGTAGACAGAGGTTTGTTTTGCTGTAATAGTGATTCCGCGCTCGTGCTCTTGGTCGCCGCTATCCATAATGAGCGACTGGTCCATCTCAGCTTGGTTTGAGCGGAATGTATTGCTCTGCTTAAGAAGACCATCGACCATTGTTGTTTTACCGTGGTCAACGTGTGCAATAATAGCAATATTTCGAATAAATTTTGGGTCTTTCATAAAAATATGCCCTCCCTTGGGGCCAAATAGATAGGTTACTTACATTAATTATAGCATAATTTAGAGTTTAATCAAAAAAATAACCCGTACGTGCAGGTGGAGGGCTCACGTAGAACTCTCTCCGCCCGCACGTGCGGATTCATCAAGGTACGAGCACCTTACACCTCGCCTGCCAGCGACCCGATTCCAACTGAGAAATATCCCAGTCTTCAGCAGACGTACTCGGCCAGCTAGTGCTGATCTTCTCAAGTACACGCTCCCTGTCCAAGGCTTCGATAGATCTCACCCCCGGCGACCAGCCAGCACCCCAGGTGCCTTTTTCTTCGTTAAGTATAAGGGCGTTATAGTTACTATGTTGGTCATGACATCCCATAACAGCACCTCCTCTCGATTTCGATCCAGCACCTCTGGACATCCTTGTTATGCGCTAAACGTAAAGTATGTGCAAGCATAGACGAATAGTGTTAAAAGTAAAAAAACAAACCCCAATCAGGAGTTTACATGGTGCAACTACTCGACCAAGAACTCACTGCAGTCGACCGCACACTGAACAACCACATCGCCACAGTAACTGACGCTGACACCATCATCACCCATGCACTCGCACTCTGTGAAAACATCGGTCAGACATATCAGTACGCCCCAGAGCATATTCGTCGTCTACTGAATCAACTCATCTTTGAGCGCCTCAATGTTCTCTATAATGAGCACGAAGGTGAGTGGAAGATAGAGGCAACTTACACTCCAGAGTTCGCAATCTTCGAAGACGGACGTATCCGGATTGTGGCTGGCCAGCTCGAACGAGAAAGCAAAAAACTCACCATTTCTGGTGAGTTTTCGCTTGACTTTCTCTCTGAAACGCTCTTTTACGATGTCATTAGTTCGTGTAAGAGCGCAGTGGTGGGCGCTGAGGGGCTCGAACCCCCGACCCCCTCGGTGTAAACGAGGTGCTCTAGCCAACTGAGCTAAGCGCCCGGGTCGTTATAACGTGTATAACACTAATAAAAAATTATACAGTACCTTTTGCTATCTGGCAAGGGGTAAAGGGGTTTATTTTTACATACGGGGGTGTTATAATAAACAAGTTCTACCGAACACACTGTAAGATATGCGGCGGTGGCGGAATTGGTAGACGCGCTAGCTTGAGGGGCTAGTGGGAGCAATCCTGTGGAGGTTCAAGTCCTCTTCGCCGCACCATCATGCTCTTACTTAAACCATAGGTTTGGGCGGAGACATTGAGTGAATGAAATACATTAGTAAAGAGTCTGCTGGAAACGGCGGACTCTTTTGTGTTGAAGCGAGCGGATTGTTGCACTCTTGCGGGGTTGGCGCCCAACGCACAATGTTTGTTCGCTGCCGCGCTATTGACTTAACCCCTCTCGCCCTTCACAATAAGTGCCAGAATTTATACATAAGCAGGAACAATATGAATGAGGGATACTTACCGAAGCGCTAAGCAGTCAAATCGCAGAAAATGGCGAGGCTTCACCATCGTGGAACTTCTTATCGTCGTGGTCATCATCGCCATTCTGGCTGCCATCACTGTCGTCGCCTACAACGGTATTACAGCTAATGCCAATGAGGCTGCTCTCAAGGCTGACCTCAAGACGTCAGCCTCCCGGCTCAATACCGACAGTATTACTGATGGGGGAGGATTTCCGGGCATAAAGCCTCAGTTCTTGGGCGGGCACCTTGGGTACGCTGCAGGCGGGGACAGCTTCTGCGTGTTTGGTGACGTTAATAGCAAAGTGTTTCACGTCAACGAGAATGGCAATATTAGTGAGGGAAATTGCCCGGCCCGTTCAATGCAGACTTTCACATCAAAATCGTGCTCTTACATCTCTACATTTACAGGAATTAATCCTGAGTCGATCGTCACACTTGTAGATAACCGCGGGGGTAGCGTTCAAGCCTATGAAATCGCGAAGCTTACAGATGGCAAGTGCTGGATGCTTACTAATCTTAAGCTCGGTTCTACGAGCAGCGACATCACACTCATGCCATCAGATAGTGACGTGAGTCAAGCGTTTACCCTACCCACGGTTAAGTATTCTGGTAGTAGTGACTATGACGCACCAGCAGTCTACGGTCCGATTGGCGGGAGTTCCCTCGGCTACGGATACCTATACAACTGGCCTGCGGCGACAGCCGGGGCGTCACGTCTAACTAACCCTGCAGGAAGCGGTAACGCGACTTCATCTATCTGCCCAGCAAACTGGCGCCTACCTACAGGTGGCAATGACGGTGACTACTCGCAACTGAACACCTCATTCGGAGGTACCAATGGGTATGCCTCTCTAAGCCCCGCTGCGGACAAATGGCAAAATGGCGGACCCTTCAAGGGGGCGCTATCCGGCAATTACTATATGGGGTACGGGCAGCAAGGTGCATATGGCAGACTCTGGAGCTCTTCTGCTAGCGACTCCAACCTCCAGTTTTCCCATGAACACACTTTTGGCGCTAACGGCGTAGTTAGCCCTGCTGCATCTGTGAACCGAAACTTAGGTATCGCAGTGCGATGCCTCGTGAGGTAGAGCGCTGCGCCTTCTATACGTATTTTTTATGCCTGGGTGACAAGAAGAAAAGTACGAGCTTTCTTGGTCTCGCCTCACGATGGTAATCAGGCTGTCTCGTGATCGTCTTGAGCCCTAACCCCTACCTGAAGCGTCATCACATCCTCGCCTCGCTCTGGGAGCCTCCATTACTGAGGCCTATATTCCAGAAGCTTAAAGTGCAGGAGCAGTTTGATCTGCACATCTACTACCAGACCTCCACGAAGTCTTCTGACGAGGAGCTGCTCCAGGAGAGGAGTCAGTATGGGCCCGGGGATTCTCTGCCCCAGAAGGCAGGACGGGCATGGAACTCGTTACTTCGTCTCTATATCGGGAACTGTAAGTATTTCGGCATCGAGGTCAAAGAAGAAGATCCGAGACCATCGGTCAAGACCTTCCATAATGCTATTAAGCGTAAGGATCCGGAGCTACTTAAGCGGTCGGCTGCAGCTCAGCGGATTCCACTTCACAACCCCTTACCGGGCAAGCCACCAAAACACAGCCACCGTATAGGGGCTCTTGTCAGACCCGATTTTGATGTGGAGGGATTTGCAAAAGCCCTACTGCTGCTCGCGATACACAACCAGGAAGAGGAAGCAAAGCGTCGCCAGGAGGCCGAAGAGCAAGATTCTTAGCGAGCCGCGGCGTTGCGGAGCTGCGTCCAGATTGTTTTCTCCAAGAACCCGAGCCTGTCGGCGATCTTGACGAGTGACATCCCTGAGGCACGTAGCGCAACCATCTCTTGAACATCCTCTTTCGTAGAGGAGTGGCTAGAGCGAATCGTAACCCCTGAGCGCTTGATTGCTGAACTCACGGCCGCACGGCTACGCCCAGATTCTCGGGCGATTTGCTTGGTCGATTTACCAGCGAGATACTCTGCGGTGAAGCAGACTTCTTCCGCTGGAGTTATTTTTCCGAGAGTTTGAGTTCCCGGCTGTTTCCGCGATAATTCTGCAAATTCTCCACGGTTCTGTGTATCTTGAAGGTGCGCTACCAGGGGTGCGAATTGTTCTGTGTTGCAGGAGGACAGGCCCACCATAAAGAATATTAAAACTCCCCTTCCAGGGAGTTTTTCTTTTGTTTGTCATGAAGAGCGAAGCACCTTTGTCACACCCCTAAGGCGTTGCAAACACGCGCCGCTCACCAACCGACCAATAAAGAATAGAGTTATACCTACCAATTGGCGTATTGAGACTCATAGACGGCGCATCAACATGAACATGGCTCGAATGCACATACTGCATTGTCGCCTGATACAAGCCTATCGCAGGCGCATCCTTAAGCCATTGCTTCGCAAACGTTACATACTTTGCATCACGGAGCGCAGGGCTTGTGCTTGTACGTGCACTCACAAGGGCGTCATCACTAATTGCATTATTATACTTCGAGAAATTATACCCCTCCTCAGCACCAGAACTATGCCAATACGCATACACATCTGGGTCGGCGCCAATAGAAAGCTGGTAAATAAGTACGTCATACTGACGTGGTTGGAGGATATTCTGACTTACATTCTGCGTTACATCAGTCGGATCAACAATTTCCGTCTTCACTGCAATCCCTAGGTCCTGCCACTGTTTTGAGACGATTTTCAACGCCTGTTCAAAGTCAGGATTCTTCATCGTCACAACAGACAGCTCAAGGCGAACTCCGTCCTTAACGCGCACACCGTCACTACCCCTCGCCCAACCCGCATCGTCTAGGATTTTCTCAGCAGTCTGCTTACTGTACACGGGTGGCTCGGGCATTTCAGCACCAACCTGATTATTCACAAAAGGAAGGTGGAGCGGCGGAATGCCGTCGGCGATAGACTCGCGCACAGCGGTCGTATCAGTTCCAGCCTGTAGTGCACGGCGGATATCCGCATCCTTGAGCATCTCAGATGAAGTATTAAATAGCGAATAAACACCACTCTTAATCGGTACCGTACTAAGACTATATCGCTTACTGGTCACGTCCTTAGCGGTCATGACAGAGAGGTCATTCGCTGCATTTATCTCTGAGAGCGCTAGTGCACGCTGGATAGACTCAGTGTCCTTATACGTATGAAGTTGCACTCGACTCAGACGAGCACTACCACCATGATAATTCTGACTGCGTGCCAGGTGGACAATCCTCCTCCCGTTAGTATCGTCAATACTCTGAAGAAGTCGAAGCGTAAAAGGCCCGCTTCCTACAGGGCGTGTGCTGAATGTATTTTCACGCATCCGGCTTGGTTCAATATCCCTAAGAAGGTGTTCTGGGAGAATAGGGAGTGCCTGAATGGCATGAGGGAACGCAGCATACGCAGACGGAAGCGTAAACTTCACTGTAAGGTCGTCAACAGATGATACGAGTACACCATCCCACCCCAGGATAGATGATCGTGTTGTAGGATTCTTAATAAGATTTACTGTATAGACCACGTCACGTGCGCGGACATACACACCATCGCTCCACTGCGCATCGGGGCGAATACGGAGCACGTACTCTTTCCCGTCTTCGCTCACCTTCATATTACTTGCAAGGTCAAACCCAATCTCTCCGGTTGCATCATAGGTAAGGAGGCGTGCAAATAGAAGCTTACTCGCAGCTTCCTCTGCGCTCGACTCAGCAAAGATAGGGTTAAGTGTCTCTACTGGACCTAAAACTGCCTCTGCATACGTACCGTCAGTGGTGTGCGCATCTACGGTGTAGCTTTTCTGATACCACCAGAACTGTACACCTGCCGCGCCAACAAGAATCCCCACTAAAAGCACCCACACAGCAATGTGCCGCCGAGCTTCGCGGAAATTACCCCAGCGCTTCAAGACAAAACGACGGGCATGGCGAACAGTAGCACCTTCGACCTTCTTCATTCTCTTCGAAAGGTCTTTGGAGTTAAAGCTCATCTTCGGTAGACGTCGCCAGCGTCGTGATTCTTTTGTTGGATCTTGTTCCACCACTCCCCCTTATATTACTTACGCAGGAATCAACAGACCAACAAGAATAGAGAGTACAAAAATCACAGCAAGAACAATCGTTGCTTCAAAAAGACTCTTATCTACTCCGCGGCGTGTTGTGTAAAGCTCACCAGAGCTACCAAATCCAGCACCAAGCGTTGCACCGCGTTGCTGCAAGATAATCGCAATAATCAGCAATACCGCTGATCCAATCATTACAAATTGTAGAATTTCATTAATCGACATAGTTTCTCCTCATATTTTCAGCCCGAATCTCAACAGCTGCACCTACTATATAGTTTACCAAACTCAGAAGGATTCCTGTAATAATTGAATTACCAAATGACATAGAGAGTCCTGGAGCAAGCGCAAGTGAGATATACACAAGTATACCATTTACGACAATCGTAAAGAGGCCGAGTGTCAAAAGGATGGCCGGAAGAGACACAATCACAAGCAATGGCTTCAGAAGACTATTTACTGTAGAGAAGATCAGACCGGCAAAAATGAACCCCCAGAATCCAGCGGTGACATCCACACTGTCATACCCAGTCCCCAAAAGGCGCACAGCAACCCAAAGCCCAAGCGAATTCAGCGCCCAGCGGACCAAAAAGATAAGAAATTGCTGCCTCATAATAACCCTATAAGTATAGCATACTCATTTTTTACATACCTGTTGATAGATGGGCGCTTAAATTCTCGTTGCCCTCGCTCGTGACCAAGATATCATCCTCTATCCTCACGCCGATTCCTTCTTCTGGAATGTATATACCAGGCTCTACGGTCAGCACCATTCCAGGCTGGAATGTAGAGTGCCCGCCAAGCGACTCGTGCACATCAATGCCAAGCCCGTGGCTAATAGCGTGCGGAAAATACTTCCTAAGATCAGATGGCTCACTGAGCAACCCAAGCTGTTCTAGTGCCTGCTTCATAATGTCATCCGACTGGTTCTGGTAGTCCTTCAGTGAAACGCCAGGCTTTATGAGGCTAATAATCTTACGGTGCGCAGCTTCAACAGCAGCATGCACTTCCTTTTCGCGCGCAGACGGCGTACCTATGGCGAATGTCCTTGTGATATCCGCCGCATACCCACCAATGCGTGCGCCTATATCCATGAGTACAAGACCATTCTTTGGTAGTGGGTCATTATTTTTCGAGTAGTGCAGTGTCAGCGCATTCTTCCCACCAGCAACAATAGGCTCGTATGCATGACCCTGCGCCCCATGGCGACGCATTTCATAGGTAAAGAGGGCTTCAACTTCGTACTCCTGAGTACAACTACCACTCGCCACCTTTTCTTTAACCGCATCAAATGCGCGTGAAGTGAGCAGTACCGCATCCCTCATAAGACGCAGTTCATCGGGATTTTTTATAGCGCGAACTTTAGCAAGCTCCAAGCGACAGTCGCGAACATCTTTAAATATATCCCTCAACTCTTCCATCAATACACCGGGTTCAGGGTTGAGTATAAAGTCATAGTGTGACGCGTGCGGGTCATCGGTAAGTGTATAAACAATTTCAAAACTCTCCGCCAACCTATCTAGTAACACCGCGGCATCGGTAGAGGAGATGACTTCATCTGCACCACTCCTAGAAAGCACTTCGTCGTTGGAAAATCCGCCGTCAAATACCCTATGGACGTCACTCCTATCTGGAGCCACCAGATAAAACGTATCTTGTGTAATAATACATCGCCAGCCAGGCTCATCTATCCCTGTAAGCCATAAGAAATTCGCCTCCTGAAGGAAGGGACCAGCACCATCGCGCGATTGCTGCATGGCCGAGAATGCCGAAAGAACACAAACAGCATCACCCCCCAGCAACTCCCGCACCGCCCTAGTAGTCTCTTTCATTAGTCGAGCTCAACGAGTTGATTAAGGTTATATATCACAGAGGTTGACGGTCCGTCCGAGCCAATTGCCGTCACCCTAACAGCACTCGTACTGTAACTGTCCCTATAGGCTCGTCCCAGAGGGCTATCTTCCGCAAATACATACCACCCATCACGACTCTCCGTAACATCTGCCTTCACCCATGCACCCCCACTCGTCGTTCGAAATTCAAAATCATACGTATAGATTGCTGGCCCGCTCGTAGCCGGCACCTTCTCAAACATCACCCACTTCAAAAACCACAGATACCCAGCCCGAGATATAAACGTACTTGGTACCGTAGGATTCTGGCACCCGCCCACCTTCGGAGTATCGTCTCGTGCACCTATGGAATATACCAGCGTCACATCTGCGGTACTGGTCGCTCTAATGCAAAATGCAGAGCGCGCAGTTTTTCCACCAGTAAGCGTCACCCCGCTCCCAGCTGTATGGATGGTTGCAATTGACGCTGGATAGTCACCATCCGAATTCATTGCGGAGTGCATTGCGCTTGATGCAGCCACGAGTTCGCTCGTAATCTGGTCCTTGCGGATATTCTTCTGCCACGCACCATATCCAACAATACCAACCGCCACCAATATGCCAATCACAACAATCACAACAACAAGTTCAACAATAGTAAAAGCACGCTTCATATTTTCTCAGTATACCGCTTATGTCTGCTGTTTTAAATAGCTCCAGACAAGATGTGCTTTTGCAGCACCAATCACTGTAGCAATAGCGGCCTCGTCTGCCCGCTCAACACCGCGCAGACTCCCAAAAGTCTTTAAAAGCTTCTTGCGGGTGGCCGGCCCTATTCCAGGTATATCCTCTAGCTGACTCTTTGTCTGACCAGTACGCTTAAGTACCGTATGGTAGCTCACGGCAAATCTATGTGATTCATCGCGCACCCTCTGAATCAACTTCGTAAGATGTGCGTACCGCGCAGGCGCAGTAGTAACACCCCGTAAATTCTTTGAGTGCCCTGATGCATTCTGCTGCCCAGCATGGAGATTCACCTCGTAGTACACCCCTGATTTACTCACAGAGACACCAGATTCTACCTTCTTCCCGTTAAGATATTGGCGGAGCATCCAAATCCCTACATGAGATTGCTCTTCGTGAATAATAATCTCTTCATTACGCTTTGCAACGCTCACAACAGGAACTTTTATATTCCTCGCCCCTAGTGCCGCAATTGCAGCCTCAAGCTGCCCCTTCCCCCCGTCAATAAACAGGAGGTCGGGCATACCCCAGGATTTAATATTCTTTTCACTAAACCTACGACTCAGTACTTCATACATATTTGCGTAATCATCATTACGCTCGCTTACCTTAAATTTTCGGTACTGCGCCCTGTCGCTCGCTCCATTTGTAAACACCACCATACTTGCAACAACATTACGGCCACTCATGTGACTAATATCATAGCCCTCAAGCCGTACGGGGGTTTTCGCTAAGCCTAAAAGATCACGCAAATCTACAAGCGCCTTATCCTTACTTATATCCAAGAACTCCTTGTCACCAAACATAATCTTCTGCTGGAGCGCCTGCATATCACGAAGTTGATTTCTAAAAAGGACCGCCATCTCAAAATCTTGCTCTTTGGCAGCATGTTTCATTTTCACTTCAATATCTTGAATAATCTTCTTACGCCCACCTTTTATATAGAGAATGAGCTGGCGTAAATCCGCCTTGTACTCTGCCGAAGAAACACCCCTAGGACTCAAGCCAATATGCACATCGAGGTCAGGGCGCGCACCCTCCTTGGGTACCTTTGTGTAATACGGGAATATTTTACGCAAATACCGGAGCGCCTTTTTTACCGCGAAACCATTATAGTATGGACCAAAATACTCAGACCCATCGTCAAGCGGGTTACGAGTAAATGAAACAGTGGGCCACTCGCTCTTCATATCAATTCGCACAAACGTCTCTGATTTATCGTCACGAAGAAGAATGTTATAGCGCGGCATATACCGCTTCACCATCTCAGACTCTAGAAAAAGTGCATCAAGCTCACTCTCGACCTCAACCCAGTCGGTATCATAAATCTCATCCACTAGTGCTTTCGTTTTCACGTCCATATCGCGTGAACTTTGAAAATACTGGCGTACCCTATTTTTTAAGATCGCCGCCTTGCCAACATAAATAATTTCACCATTTTTTGACTTATGAAAATACACGCCCGGTGAGCGCGGAAGGTTCTCGAGCTTTTCTTGCAATGCAGTATTCACTCTCACTAGTATACTCTCTCTGTTATGCAATTAAAAACTCGCCAGGCTCCTACAGCCCGGCGAGCTTTAATCTATCTCACTATTACTTGAGTGACTCTTGCGCCTTAAAGGTAAACGCAATAATGAGCGAGCCGTATAGCACCGCATAGAGCCCAACGATCCACACGATCGCAACGCCAGCACTCACCGGGTGGAGCAGCGCAATGATACCCGCTACAAGCCCCAGCGCACCAACGATAATCCTAAAGGTACGGTCATCACCCTCGGTCTCTTTATTGAAGAGTCCCTGTATGAGGTCAATGAGACCACGAACCAAGAACGTCAGACCGATGACCACTACGAAGAATGCCGCGGTGTCTACCGGGTTACGAAGTACATATACCGCAAGACCAATCGCGAGCAAGCTAAACACCAGCTCAAGCCACCAAAATCCGTGGCTATTAATTCGCGAGAGGCTCATTATGAGCGAGACAATCCCCCATACCAATACGAAGATTCCAAAGAAGAGTAACAGTAACGCGACGGTCAAGCCTGGTAGGAACAGGGCCAACACGCCAAATAATATTGCAAGTACACCTTGAGCAATTGCCAGCCCAAGCAAACGCTTCACTAGTGGACTTTCATCTTTTCTTGCCATACACACTCCTAGTTATGTTGTGGCTCTAGTATACGCCTCGCCTCACTCTTTGTGAATAGCGATTATTACGCTACGGCAGCAAGCTTTGCTTCGTGCTTTTCTTTACACGCAGCGGTATGGAAAAGAAGGTCTGGGTTTTGCTTACAATTTTCACAAATCAACACCAGGTCATTACACTCTGCGTGCGCACAGTTCTCAAAGTTACTCGTCTTACCCTGACAGTGCGTACACTCACCAATTGTCTGAGCGTCATCGCTAAATGTTACTGTCATGCGCTCATCAAAGACACGGAGATGCCCTTCCCATAAGCCGTCGTCACCATACGCCTCGCCGTACTTCACAATACCGCCGTCAATCTGGTAGACATCCTTAAAGCCACGCTTTTTCATCATCGCTGAGATAACTTCGCAGCGTACGCCACCAGTACAGTAAGTAATCACCTTCTTATCTTTAATGTCGTCATACTTGTCACTTTCAAGTTCAGCAATAAAGTCACGTGACGTATTTGTATTTGGCACAACAGCATTCTTGAATTTACCAATCTTTGCCTCATGCTCATTGCGACCATCAAAGAAGACAACATCGTCACCGTACTTCTCAATAAGTTCGTGCACCTGCTTTGGCTTAAGGTGCTCCCCGCCGCCAATCACGCCGTCCATATTTACGTCAAATTCAGTGTCACTATTCTGGAAGCCAACAAGCTCGCGGCGATTCTTCACGCTCATACGCGGAAAGTCATCACGTGAGCCGTCACTCCACTTAAAGACAATATCCTTAAAGCCTGGATGCTGTTTTGTTGTTTTTACATACGCCTTAAGGTCATCAAGGTCACCGCCCACTGTACCGTTAATACCGTGCTTGCTTACAAGAATGCGCCCCTTAAGATTGAGGCCGTCAGTCAGTGCTTTTTGCCATAGTTTAACCGCCTCTGGGTCAGAAAGAGGGGTGAATTTATAGTAGAGAAGTATTTTTTGCATACTCCCTATTATACCATATTATTGATTGACTTAAACCCTTTTCACCTCTATAATAAGACTTTCTATGGCAAAAGATATAACAACAAAAGATATTCTTATTTTTCACTGGAAGCGTGCCATGCGCTATCCAAAACTTGTCACAACAAGCTTCATTGTTGTGCCTATTACGCTCGTCCTTGAGCGGTACGTTACCCCGCTCATCATCGCTGCACTCCTCATGGGGATCCAGGCAGGAACGGTCACCTTTGAATCAAGCTGGTGGATGATTGCCGCATATGCCGGCCTTCAGATTCTCACGCAAGTTATCGGCTACAGGGTAGCGCTTTATAGTATGTGGGGCGTGCAAATAGCGGGTATAAAAGAGCTCTACCAAGAAACATACAGTCGCCTCACAGAGCAGTCCATCGATTTCTATAACAACAACTTCGTCGGCTCGCTTGTGTCACGCGTGAGCAAATTCAGCGGCGCCTTTATGCAGTTCTGGAATATGATTGTTTTCGACCTCCTCTATATCGTCACAACAGTCATCGCCACTATCGTTGGTATTGCCTTCCTTATCTGGCAGTACTCTATTGTCCTTGCAGTATTTGTTGTTCTATTCACTATTGCCGCTTACTACGGAACTCGCTTCATGCGCCCACGCCAAAAGGAGCGTTCAAAAGCATACACAAAAATATCCGCACAGCTCTCTGACTCAATCTCAAACATGCTGGCCGTGAAGATCGATAGCCGTGAGAAGGAAGAGCAAAAGCGCCTCAACACCTCTATTGATACACTTATTGAAAAGGAAAAGGCAGTACGCAGCGGTATTATTGGCATCTCAATGGCCTACTCCTCTATCATTGCGCTTATTCGTATCTCGGTGCTTGCTTTCTCTATCTGGGCCGTACAAGCGGGTATTGCTGATGCAGCAGTGATTTACCTTGCACTCACCTATACTTTCAACCTTATCCAAGAGATCTGGAATATCAGCAGTATCATGCGAAGTCTCTATCAGATTACTGGTGACTCAGAGGAGATGCTCGAAACATTAAACGAACCGATTGCAGTGACAGATACCACAACAAAACGACTCCCCCGTCCAAAAGGCGAGATCACTATTAACGATATTTCGTTTCACCACAGCGACAGCGATACGAATCTATTCACGAACCTCTCCCTCTCTATACCTGCAGGACAAAAAGTAGGGATCGTGGGCGTGAGCGGATCAGGAAAGACCACCCTTACAAAACTCCTGCTGCGTTTTGTTGACCCCACCAGCGGTGCAATCACTATAGATGGAACGAACATCGCAAAGGTGACCCAAGCGTCCCTTCATGACGCAATTGCATACGTCCCTCAGGAGCCTCTCCTCTTCCACCGAAGTATTGCCGAGAATATCAGCTACGGCAACCCAAAGGCGTCACAAAAGGAAATCGAACGTGCAGCAAAACAGGCACACGCACACGAATTCATCAAAGGCCTGCAGGATGACTACGACACCCTTGTGGGCGAGCGTGGCGTAAAGCTCTCTGGCGGTCAGCGACAGCGTGTTGCTATTGCACGTGCAATCCTTAAGGACGCACCCATCCTCATCCTTGACGAAGCAACCTCAGCACTTGATAGCGAATCAGAGAACCTCATCCAGATCGCACTTGAGAAGCTCATGAAAAAGCGCACAAGTATTGTCATTGCTCATCGCCTCTCAACCATTGCAAAGCTTGATCGGATTATCGTCATGAAAGATGGAGCAATCATTGAGGATGGCTCGCACGATGAACTCCTGGCTGCAAACGGGAACTACGCAGCGCTTTGGTCACATCAATCTGGTGGATTCATAGAAGAATAAAAAGAGCCCCTCAGTAGGGACTCTTTTTATTTTAAACAGACTACTTACCTGCGTCGACGTTCGACTGCTTCGGCTCGTCCTGAAGCTTACCTCCCGGACGCTTCTCCTCAGCCTGAGTATCCTGTGGCGTATCGCCGCCCTGCTCTGCTTCAACCTGAGATGGATCATCGCTTGGCGCATCCCCGGCAGCTGCGTCATTAGCAGCCTCAAGTGCCGCCGGTTCATAGACGTTCGCAATCACAAGCTCAAGATCCTGCTCAACATCAGCAAACTCTACCCCAGCTGGCAGTACAATGTCACTTAGGAGTATCTTATCTTCAGGTGTCGTAAGTTCAGTAATTGAAACCTCAAGCACCTCTGGAAGGTCAGCGGGCTTTGCCTTAATTTCAATCGCCTCAATTGCCTGAAGGACGATAAGGCCTGCCTTTTCAGCCTCACTTTCACCCTCGCCAGCAAGACGAATAGGGACTTCGGCATGCACAACCTCGTTCGCCTTTACCGCATGAAATGCCACATGGCGGATACGCATCTTCACCGGATTGCGGTCAATGTCTTTAATAAGAGTGATCCTCTTCTTACTATCGATAGTAACATGCACAGGGCTGTGCTTCCCTGCCTCGCGCACTACTTTTTCAAGTGCACCATACTCTGCTTGCACAAGCACCGGCTCAAGCCCATGCCCGTAGACAATCCCAGGTACAATCCCTTCCTTACGAAGTCGCGCTACCTTTTTACCCTGTAGCTCACGCTTTTGAAGTGTTACGTTAATCTTATCTCCCATGTCTCTCCTCCTATGCGTTGGATACCTTTACGGAAATTTGATATTGTACCCCTCAGTATACCTATCCATTCTGATAAAACGCTGAAGTCACCTTTACGCATTCTTCATAGCCCTGCTTCGTAGTACAATATATATATGATTGATACACTTTTTAACACTCTGCCCATACTTGGTGCTATCCCTGGATTTGACCTAGTCGATATTATTATTAACCTCGGGCTCATCGCTATTCTTATTGTCATCTTTGCAGAATCAGGCCTTCTCATCGGCTTCTTCCTTCCAGGCGACAGCCTCCTCTTTACTGCAGGAGCGCTCTTTGCAGCCGGAATCCTTCCAGGAAACCTTCCAATCAGCATTCATCTCTTCATAGTCCTACTCTTCGTTGCCGCTGTACTTGGTGACACGGTAGGATATTGGTTTGGAAGAAAAGCAGGCCCAAGCATCTTCAAAAAGCCCGATGCAAAGATTTTTAAGCAGTCGCACGTCCAGCACGCACAAGGCTTCTACGAAAAACACGGTGGTAAAACTATTATTATGGCGCGCTTCGTACCAATCGTACGTACTTTTGCACCAATCGTCGCTGGAGTTGGGAAGATGGAGTATAGGAAATTTCTTACCTTTAATATCTTCGGTGGATTCCTCTGGACATTCGGTATCACCTACCTTGGTTACTTCGCAGGTAAGGCAATCATTGCTGCGGGTGTAGATATTGACTCAGTCATTCTCCCAATTGTTGCGCTTATTGTCTTCGTATCAATTCTTCCGCCAGCTATTGAAATCCTAAAAGACAAGAAGAATCGCCAGGCTATTTGGGCGGCTTCTAAAAAGCAACTCGCTATTATTTTTAAGCGCAAGAAATAAAAGAGAAAGAAAAAAGAGGTCAGCACACGCGACCTCTTTTTTATACCACTACAGAAGCGGCTTCAGGTATCTTCCAGTAAAGGACGCCTCAGACTTCACAATCTCCTCGGGGGTCCCTTCTGCGACCACAATACCACCGCCTAGGCCACCCTCAGGTCCCATATCAATAATATGATCGGCTGTCTTAATGACGTCAAGATTATGCTCAATGATCACCATACTATTGCCACCCTCAACGAGGCGCTGAAGGATAGTGAGAAGACGCTTTACATCCGCACTATGAAGGCCTGTAGTAGGCTCGTCCAGGATGTACATAGTCTTACCTGTATTACGGCGCGAAAGCTCTGAAGCAAGCTTAATGCGCTGCGCCTCACCACCACTAAATGTGGTTGCTGGCTGACCAAGACGAATATACCCAAGACCCACCTCAACAAGCGTTGCAAGTTTACGGTGGATTGCAGGGATATTCTCAAAGAACCCCGCTGCCTGTTCAACCGTCATATCAAGTACATCGCTAATAGTTGCATCCTTATATTTAATCTCGAGTGCCTCACGGTTATAGCGCTTGCCCTTACAGACGTCACAGGTCACATACACATCAGGAAGGAAGTGCATCTCAATCTTAATGACACCGTCACCCTGACAGTTTTCACAACGTCCACCCTTTACGTTGAAGCTAAAGCGCCCTGCCTTGTAGCCACGGATATTCGCTTCGGGGGTTCCCGCAAAAAGTTCACGAATAGCTGTAAAGACACCGGTATACGTAGCAGGGTTAGAGCGCGGCGTACGGCCAATAGCCGACTGATCAATAACAATAGCCTTATCGAGCTGACCAAGTCCCTCGATACTATCGTGTGCACCAGGAACAGCATGCGCCCTATGAAGACGCGCAGAAAGCTCCTTCGCAAGGATACTGTTTACAAGCGTCGACTTTCCGCTTCCGCTCACACCACTCACTACAGTCATAACACCAAGCGGAATAGCAACATCAATCTTACGAAGATTATTCTCACGTGCACCCACAATAGTCAGCTTGCGGTCTTTTTGCACAGCCCGACGCTTCTTTGGTACGTCAATCTTCTCCGCACCACTCAAATAACGCCCCGTGATACTGTCTGGGTTCTGGGCTACATCCTCAGGAATACCCTGCGCAACCACATGTCCACCATTTACACCCGCACCTGGGCCGATATCGAGCAGGTAGTCAGCTGCACGGATTGTGTCTTCATCATGCTCAACAACAAGAACAGTGTTTCCAAGATCACGAAGGTGCTTGAGCGTTGCAATCAGGCGGTCATTATCACGCTGGTGAAGGCCAATAGATGGTTCATCAAGAACGTATAGTACACCCTGAAGCCCAGAGCCAATCTGTGTTGCAAGGCGAATACGTTGCGCCTCACCACCAGAAAGAGTATTTGCAGCTCGAGCAAGCTCAAGATAGCCAAGTCCAACATCGTTCATAAATCCAAGTCGTGACTTAATTTCTTTGAAGATTTGCGTTGCAATCACCATCTCCTGGTCAGTGAGCTTGAGCTTTGTAGAGAAAAGATCGAGTGCATCTTCAACACCAAGACTAATCACGTCAATGATACTCAGGCCATGCACTGTTACCGCTAATACAACTGGCTTCAGGCGCGCACCATTACAGGCGTGACACGAACGCTCGCGCATAAATCGCTCAATATCCTTGCGAATAAAGTCACTGTCTGTCTCTTTGAATCGGCGCTCAAGATTAGGAATCACACCCTCGTAGACAGCCTCGTACGAACGGCCACCACCAAGATCAATGGAATATTTCTGAGTACCCGTTCCGTACAACACCTTCTTAATAGCTTCTTCGCTGAGCTCCTTCACCGGAACGCGGAGATTAAAGCCATGTGCATCAGCCACCGCTTGGAGGCGCTTCATATACCATGCATCGCTATTTGTGCGGTTATACGGGCGAATAGCACCCTCCGCAATAGTAAGATTTGGATTAAATACAAGCTCAGGGTCAACCTCAAGCCTACTGCCAAGCCCTGTACAGACAGGGCATGCACCTTGCGGGGCATTAAAGCTAAAGAGGCGCGGCTCAAGCTCAGGAATCTCCTCCTGCGGGTGATCTACACAGGCGTAGCGTTGACTCAAGATAAATGACGCTTCTGTATCAACGTTAAGTACTTCAATCACACCATCCGCTATCTCAAGCGCCTGCTCCACAGACTGCGCCACACGCCCCTGCACATCAGCAGAAAGCACCACACGGTCAACCACAATCTCAATATCATGCTTGTAGTTCTTATCAAGCTCTGGGAACTCATCAAGTGCATACACAACGCCATCTACACGGGCACGTGCATACCCAAGACGCGTGTAGCGTTCAGGTACGTGTGCAAACTCACCCTTCTTCTGCTTTGCAATTGGCGCAAGAAGAAAGAGGCGCGCACCTTCGTCAAACTTCATAACCTCATCAACAATATCCTGTGGGGTCCGGCGCTGGACTGTCTTGCCACACACTGGACAGTGCGGCACGCCAATACGCGCGTAAAGAAGGCGGAGGTAGTCATAGATTTCCGTCACTGTTGCGACGGTAGAGCGTGGGTTGCGACTCGTAGACTTCTGGTCAATACTAATTGCAGGGCTCAACCCATCAATCTGATCAACATCTGGCTTTTCCATAAGCCCCAAGAATTGACGCGCATAACTAGAGAGGCTCTCAACGTAGCGGCGTTGCCCTTCGGCGTAGATAGTATCAAACGCCAGACTTGATTTACCAGAACCACTGAGACCAGTAATAACCACGAGTTTATCGCGTGGAATCTCTACATTAATATTCTTCAGGTTATGCTCGCGAGCACCTGTTACTCTAATCACCTCAGCCATATCATACTAATTATACGAGATTTTCGTACTTTTTTCCAGTATTTCATACAAGAACACATCCAGCTCATGCTTGCAAATCCACCTCTATACCGCTATATTCAGGTACACCAACAGGAGATACTAAAGGAGACGCATGAAAAAGAGAATCAGTATAGCACTTATTATTGCGTCCCTCATTCTTATCCTTGATACGTTTAATGCCGGGCAGGCACTTGTCACGTTCCTCCTTACCGGAACAATTCCAGGTACAAGTATCACCCTGAGTGCGAGCCTCATGCTCATGCTCTACGCACTTGTCGCTGGCTTTATTGGTGCACGCGTTGCCGGCTCAATCAAGCGCCCAAACCTCAATACGGCAGCCCGCTAAACGCGCCTACACGTCTATTTCAACAATACTCTCTGCCCACAGCTGCATCTCTTGAAGTATAAACTGCTTTGACTCATCAAGATCCTGTGCGGCAAGCGCATGAAGACGCTTCGTAAAGCCAGGAAGCTGCCGTGAAATACGCTGCGAACGCCACGAATCCCAGCGCGCTACCTCATCCTCAGCAAGAGATCTTGGGTAGTTACGTGCCTTGTAGTGCAAAAGAAGATCAGAGAGGCGCTCGTCTGTAAACTCAGGATGAAAATCAGCAAGCGTACGCTCATCTGCATTACGGACAGCCTCTACACGCACCCTATCAAGATCTGGAAGAAATCCGTCATACAGACGCGCTTCTGGATCTGTCTGCTTGGCAAATTCAGGACGGCCCTCAAATATACTCCGTACATTCTCTGCAAACGCCGGCGTTGAGAGCAGTGCAGATTTGTGCTTCTCAATCGTCTGCGCATCAATCTGCAGGCGCTCCCAGCCACCTTCTTTCTCTAGGACACCAAGTGGCGCCACGGCCGGCGTGCGATTGTACTGGAGTTCCTTTACGGGAAGCTTTTGGAATCCCTCGGCCTGACGCTCCTCCCAGGTTGCAAATAATTTCTTCGCAAGCTCACCAGGACTCATCTGTAGGAAGGGGGTAGGGTCGTATCGAAGGTCATAGACAACTACATTTGCATTTCTCCCTGAAGTAAGGGGAAATGCTACCGTTGCCTTATGGTAGTCTGCGTCATAACGGCCGCTGACATACACAAAAGGACGCTTGTTCTCAAGATTCACAAGCTCCGCAACCTTCTTCTTATCCCTGTAGCTCAAAAGGTGCTCGTAGAGCTGTGGCTGTTTTTCTTTTATCAGCTTCGTCACCGCAATAAGTGCCTCAACATCACTCAGCGCATCATGCGCCTTGAAGTGGTCAATACCATTTATCTTTGTGAGTAGCTCAAGGCGGTTCGTTGCCTTTCCGTCTACAACTGGCCATTCAATACCATCCGGCCGTAAGGCGCGCGTCATACGCACTACATCAAGCATATCCCACCGGCTTCGACCATCACGCCACGCCCATTCATACGGGTCACGAAAAGTACGCCAAAAGAGCGCACGGATAAATTCATCATCAAAACGGATGTTATTAAATCCAACAGTAATTGTATCCTCTGTGAAAATCTCATCAATGAGGAGCTGGGCGAACTCGGCCTCAGTATACCCATCCGCCTGTGTAGACTGTGGGGTGATACCCGTCACCATCAAGGCATCGGGGCTAGGGAGTGTATCGTCGTTTAGTTTTACAAGGATATTATAGGGCTCACCCACCGGCTCTAGTTCTAGCGTTGTCCGCTGCCCAGCGAACTGCATAATCCTATCCTGCCGAGGATCAAGCCCGGAGGTTTCAAGGTCGTAGAAGAAAAATGTCTGACTCATACCTCTTACTATACAGGTGAATCATGAATTAGTCATAAAGCAGGCCGCTCTATCTATTGCTCAAGGAGGGTAAACTCGTTCTCACCAATACGAATCAGCGAATCATTCTCTGCACCCTCGCGAATAAGTGCATGGCCAATACCCATCTTGCGCATAATGTCACGGAGTCGATTAACACCTTCGAACGATTCAAACATCGTCCTACGCGCAAATTTCTCAATCTTCTCACCCTCAACGACAAAGATAACCTTACCGTCTTCACCCTCAACGCGTGCAATCTTCCATGCCGCAGCCTTCTCTTCTTGGTTTAGTGAGATAACCGCAAGGCCTTCTTCACCCTCACCCTCGGACTCAACAGCCGCCGCAGCCTCAGCCTTTCGGGCTTCTGCAACCTGGCGACGAAGCTCACGGAGGACATCAACAAGCCCCTTGTGTGCCTGAGACGAAATAGCAAAGACAGGGGTATCACCTGCAACTTCGGCAAGTGTCTCTTTTTGCATCTCAACAATATCGTCATCAAGACCATCAATCTTTGTGAGTGCAACTACCTCTGGGAGCTCAGCAAGATCAGCGCTGTACGACTTAAGCTCGTTGCGGATAGTTTTGTACGCAGCCGCAACATCGTCAGCATACGCATCAATCAGGTGGAGGATAACAGCAGTACGTTCAATGTGACGAAGGAACGCGTCACCAAGCCCCTTGCCTTCACTTGCGCCCTCAATAAGACCAGGGATGTCAGCAATAAGCACACTACCATCATCGACGTCAGCAACACCGAGGTTCGGTGTCAAAGTGGTAAAGGCGTAGTCTGCAATTTCTGGACGCGCATTTGTTACAACACTCAGAAACGTCGACTTACCGGCATTAGGGAATCCAACAAGGCCTACGTCGGCAAGAAGCTTCAATTCAAGCTCTAGCTCATACTCGTCGCCCGGCTCGCCACGCTCTGCAACGCGAGGAGCTTGACGGGTAGAAGACTTAAAGTGAGCGTTTCCAAAGCCACCATCGCCACCCTTTGCAATCACCTCTTCCTGGCCGTCTTCTGTGAAATCAGCAATAATCTCATCACCACGACGAACAACTGTACCTACGGGCACCTTTACGTAGAGGTGCTCACCAGCCTTACCGGCGCGCTTGCGCTTTGAGCCAGAAGCGCCCGGCTTCGCCTTAAGCTCAGGCTTGTAGCGAAAATCAATAAGCGTATTAAGACCGTGGATAGCAACGAAAATAACATCGCCACCCCTGCCGCCATCGCCGCCATCTGGGCCACCCTTATCTACATAAATTTCATGGCGAAAACTGACGGCGCCATCACCGCCGCGTCCAGCCTGTACAAAAACTTTGGCGGTATCTACAAACATATACCCTTATTATACCATAATCGCCCCTCTTTTCAAAGGGGCGATTGATAAAGTGTCTCTTTAAATCCTAGTGGACATACTGGTAGAGCGCCGCCTGACCAGGGGTGAGCGTACGGTTATTTACAATGTTAAATCCACCGTACGCGTAGTTGTTCATCTCACTGATGACAACGTCTCCGTTCGCAAGAACTCGCTCCACAACAGCAACGTGTCCGTAGTAGCCCTGTGTGTCCACGAGTACTGCACCCGCAGCAGGTGTACGATTCACTGCATATCCTTGAGCCTGGGCAAATCCAGCCCAAGTCTTTGCATTACCCCAGAAGCTTCCTACTGGACGGCCAAGCGCCGCACGACGCTCATATGCGTAGAAGGTACAGTTACCAAATGCATACCTGTTACCAACAGATCCTGCGCGTCCGCCCCAGCCGTAGCCGAGTGAACCACTCACGGTGCCGCCACCGGAGTTAGATACTAGTCGTGGCGCAACATACCCTGGGCGCTCAGCTTCAGGGAGTTCACCACCAGGAACGACGATACGCAGTCCAGCAGTGACACCATTAAGCTCTAGGTCATTGTAAGCAGTGATGAGTGCAGCCTCAGACTTATACTTTTCGGCGATCTTCTCAATAGTATCACCATCCTTAACAGTATAAAGGACACCGTCGCGCGGAAGAATCTCAAGCTCAGCACCAACGACAAGGCTATTGCCAGTGAGGTCGTTAGCCCATTTCACGGTATTAGTTGAGATATTAAACTTCGCGGCCACAGAATCAACAGTATCGCCATCAAGTACAGTGTACTTTTCAACATGGCGGCTAGCTGTGTTCGTAACGGCTACAATCGCTGGCTTCGCAACAGAAGAACTACTTGCTGTAGCATACGTAGCCTCAACGCGTGATGAGATTGCACGTTCTGCAACGTTTGGTGCAATAGCAAGCGCAGCAGTCTGCGCTACAGACGCAGCCACATCGGAAGCGACGACTTCATTAATAGCAAGTTTCGGTCCAGAACCTTGCGTCGTATCGGTTATTGGTGACGCTGCAGATACAGCGATTTCTTGCTGTGGTGCACGATATCCAAGGGCAATAACAGCCACGAGGAGTGAAAATACACCTGCATATACAGCAACAGTTGACGATTTAATGCGACCCTTAGCGGACCGCCTTGTTGTTGGCTTAGAAGCAATACGTGCTGGACGTACCACTGCTGCCCCACCCTGGGTAGTGCGTACACTACCGCTCGTAACATCATTACGAATTATCGTTCTCCTGCCGCTCGGATTTCTCACGAGGGCGTCTACCGTACTGAGTCTTTCTTTACACACATTAGTGGTAAAAGGGATGCATGTCGACCGTTAATTAATAATATTTATAAGCTTTCGGCATCCGTGCGACCGTTCAGATAGGCGCATTGCCACTTCCATATCCCACTCGCAGGCAATAAGAGAACATACTGTTTATTTTGTACTATGTCTGTTTTTACAGTGCCGTACAGTCAGTAAATCCTCTATCGCTAGTAGATAGAAGCACCAATGTGCTCCCCATATAATACCAATATCACCTACTCATGTCAATCACTTAGGGTAAGCGTTATCCACAGCTACCCCTGTTACACTAGATTATTTGGCACTTTTTGTGGCAGTGATTTCGAATGTTCGCTTCGTGCCCCTCAAGAGTCGTCGCATAATACGTCACATCGTCATCACCGCTAAGGAAGTAGAGATATTCCCCGTCCGCAGGAAGTGACACTGCCCTCAGCGCCTCAAGCCCAGGGCTTGCAATTGGCCCCGGAGGGAGTCCCGGATAGCGGCGTGTGTTATATGGCGAATCAAGATTTACATCACGCTGAACACCCGTTTTATCGGCAATATACTGATATGTCACGTCTGATCCAAGCGGCATCCCAATAGAAAGGCGCTTATGGAATACCTGTGCAATCTGTCGCTCATCGCCGCCGCCTGATTCACGCTGAATAATTGATGCAAGTGTAATACCCTGATACAACGTCATATCCTTTAGTTGATACCCTCTATCAAGGCGACGTTCACTAATCATAGTGTAGAATTCAGAGAATACCTTTTCCAGAACCTTTTTAGCTGAAAGCCCAGTGTTAAACCGGTACGTATCACCGTAGATATAGCCCTCTAGGTCTGCACTTTCAGGCTTGCCTTCGAACAGGGGTGAGTCATACGTAGCCGCAAACGCCTCATCCACCTCTTGCCTACTATATCCGGCCCCCATAAGTGCCTTCTTATTCTCCGCAATTGTAGCACCAGGAAGGAATGTCACATCAAACGTATCTGCCATACCTTTTACAAGATGCTCAGTCACAGAAAAGAGTGACTCGGAAGGCGAAATCCTATACGTTCCAGCCTGAAGTTTCCCCTGCACACCTTGAATTCGTGTATTAATCAAAAATACAAGCTCGCTGCGAATGACATTATTCTGTTTCAACTGGTTTGCGATGATGCTCGGTGTACTGCCCGGCTCAATCTGAATTGCCACACGATCAGTATTCTTACTGTCTGGCGGAGTGAGCTGTATGCCATACCACACAGCAGCACCCACAATCGCTGCAATAATCGCAACAGCCACAGTAGTAATGCTTCGCTTCAGCCAATTACGGCGGCGAGGATAGCGCGCTTCCTTTACCTCTAGGTCAAGCTGCTTAAGCGCATCGTTTGGAACGGCAGTCTCTTGTGGTGACTCGGGGGTCATCGCTACGGGTACATTTTCTAGCTGCTTCTCCTCTGGCGGGACAGCAACCACACTAGGGCGACTCGCTGGCATACCAATAGTGCCGCTTCGGCGCGTGCGAAGTGACGACTGTGACTTCTTGTTGAAATTATCCATAGCGTTCCTCTACATAATCTTGCAAAATAATACTTGCGGCCCTCGCGTCAATATCACCCTTCGTGTACGGCTTATTGTGCGCTTTAAGTTGCTGTTCAGCCATAACACTTGTCAGCGACTCATCCTGGAACATAATATCCAATACTACACCGTTCTCCTTAAGACGCTCTGAAAACTCCTCTACATACCGTGTTTGCTGCGTCGCCTCGCCCTGCTGATTTCTTGGATATCCAACCACAAGCACCGATGCTCGTTCGTCATCCAAAACAGCCTGTATCTTTTCGATCTCAGTCCCGTCTACTTCGATTGTTGAGTGCGGTACGGCGAGCCTTACCGATGTATCCGCCTTCGCTACACCAATCCTTCGCTCACCAACATCAAGACAAATAAGTGTACTAGCTGTCATTCTCGTTTACTTTAAATTCAATTTTTATTTTATCTGTATTATTTGGCACCTTGTTCACCCAGAAGAACGAGAACTTCACATCCACATCGCGCACACCGTCGATCTGCTGAAGGCTCTGTTGAATGTCACCGTATCGCTTCCCGCGAGCGTTCTCTTTTACTTCGTCTTCGTCAATCTTAGGACCAATACGTCCGTCAGAGCTAACCGTAATTGACGCACCATCATCAGTCTTTTGGAAGTTTGCAAACGTTGCCTTATCAACACCCGTTCCATACACCTTCTGTGTCTGCTTGTCATCTACGTTCGCATCAAGGAATTCTTTTAAGAAATCATCAAGGTCGGTCTTTGAGACACCAAACATGCTGAATGTCGTCTTTACGGTAAGTTTTGCTTCTCCGCCAGGTGCTTCTTTACCAACTGCAGGTGCCGAAGTTGCCTCGCCCTTATTGGTCGTAAAGCTCTCAGCTATAACCACTTGGTCTTTTCCGAACTTCTCTTCAAGCATCTTCTTGTACTCGTCAGCTGACTTCTCGCTAAGCTGTTCTTTCGCCTTCTCTATGTCGGCCTCGGTTACAACCTTAACGACCTTCGTTGTACCGCCAGTCATAGCGCCGCCACGAGCAGATACGCCACCGCTCGTTCCGCCAACACTATAATTTGATGAGCCACTATTGTAGGCTGTACCGGACTCAGCCGCCTGAACCGTCACGGAGCCGCTCCCGCCGTTTGATCCGTTACGTTGACACGCAAGCGCCTGTGTTAAGCCAGAGACAGATCCCGCGCTTACATTTGCACTTGTGGTGCTGTAGTATATCTTTCCGTTCGTAGCAGTAAACGGCGTACCTGCGCCAAGTGTAAATGCATTATTTTCACAGTTCGTAATAGTGACCGTTCCGGTCGCCTTTTCACCAACATCCTTATCGCCCGTTGCTTCGAATTCGATAACCTCTTCCGCAACTTCTTCTTGTACAGTAGAGCTAATCACGCCCTTCGTACCGTCCGTGAGTTCAGTACCAGCGAGTCGCGCAGTAGTAGTAACCGGGAGTGGACTCGTGCTTGCCGTAATAACAATCGTTGCCGCAGGAGCGAACACAAACATCCATACAAGCAGCGCAATAAGCGCAGCTCCACCGCCCATAATCCAGATAAGCTTCTTTCGGAACGTATCAAAATTAGGAATCTTTGGACTCTTGCGCCCAGAACCTGCCTTAGGCTGACGTGACTTCGCAGCGACAGATTTCGCCGCAACATCTTCACCCTCTATGTCAATACCGCTCACATCAAGCGTATCATCTACTCTAACAGGTTTCTGGCGTACAGCACTTGCAGTAGCCTGTGATGCACCCACTGTTTTGGCATGGTCGCCAACAGGAAGTTCTGAACCATCAATAATGTCATCGCCATCATCCACCTTCAGCGCCTCAATCTGGGCAATCTCTGGCTTACTCTGAAGGTTCTTCGCAACAGGAATCTTTGCACTCGCAGCCAGCGCAACAAGCGCCTGATTACTAGAGATGAGCACCAGTTTCTTCTTCTCAGTACGCGCCATACGGTCAAGAAGTCGTAGATTCACAGCACTTTGAAGTACCCCTGCACGCTTTGGCGGAACAAGTGCAACAATTTTCTCTTTGGTGTTTTTTATTTTACCGATGATTGCCGTGACATCATCGTCAACATCGATATAGATAACGTCTTTATTCATCTTAAATCTTTAAAAGGCGATTAAATTTTTCACGTATTGAGTCGCCCTCTGTACTCCCTACTAGTGTATCATATCCAACCCTGAGCAGCCCCATTGCCGTAATGAACGTATGGTCATTTACGTCACCCGTTTCGTCCTTTATGCCAATCACTTCAGAGGGGTGGATAAGCTGCACACGGGGCTTACGCGTAAACGGCAGATCCTTGTGCCATTCACTCCCCTCGAGTGCATCGATGAGCTTATCAAGACTCGCCCCACCTCCACAAAGAAGGATACGGTTCGGCAGGTGATCTACAGATTCAAATTCGCTCAGCGCCAAATCAACACCAGCAAGCCACACCTCAAGTGTCTTGTCTATCGCAGCTTCAACTGTTTTCTTTACCGTAGGTTTAATCTGTTCATTATCAATATTCACCTTTAGCTTTTCAGCATCGTAGTACGAAAGATCCATATCGCTTGCAATGGTTTGCGTGAAACTTCGCCCACCAATACCGAACATCTTCGTCCCCTCAACACCGCCATCATTCACTACAGCGATATCCGTCGTACCACCACCAACATCGGCAATAATAGCAGTAAAGTTACTGCCCGCCTCTGAACCAAGTACGCTCCTACTTACCGCAAACGGCTCAGCCGCCACCGCAAGAAGGTCAAGCGAAAGCTCATCCGCCACACGCTCAAGCGCACCAATGTGCACCATTGGTGCAAAAGCCGTATAAATCTGCACGGAAACATCACGCCCCTGGAAGCCAATGGGGTTGCTGATCTTATACCCGTCAATGTGAATACCGACAAGCGCGCTATTCACCAATTTCACCTCAACCTCGGCGTTCCCAGTCTCAATTGCAATCTGGCGCTGCGCTTTTGTCTGCGCACGCTCCTGCACCTTTTCAATAATAAATTCCATCTCAGCATCATCAAGCGGACGGTCTGGGTGTGGACGCCTATAGCGAATCGTGTCTGTCGTACCCTTTACAAGCTCGCCCGCAATACCAATTACTACCTTCTTCGCCTGAAGCCCTGCCTGCTCCTCTGCCTGCGCAAGTGCCTCTTCGCAGTTACGTACCACACCTGATATATCAGCAATAGCACCAGAATGCATATCGCTCACCTCTTGGCGGACACGTCCAAGCCCAACAATATTCAACTCATCACCCTCAAGTCGGGCAATCATCGCCTTTACAAACTCCGTACCAATATCGATTGCAACGATGTACTCGTCGTCGTTTACTTGTGCCTGTTTCTTGAATTTTTTCAAAACCATACTTATCTTCTATTATATACCAAACTTGCTTATGCTCGAATATCTTGTGTTTTTCATCATTTTATGCTATAATATAAGTATGATAGATTCGTTCACCACACCCGAGTCACACCAACCCCCTGAAACAGAGAAGAAGCTCAGCGCGCTTCTTACCGAAACATGCGACCTCCTCTACCCAACAACAGGCTTCTCCCTAGAGCTTGACGGAGTTCACCCAACACCTCTTGCTAAGAAAGAACTCGAAGCTTTTTCTGGCCTCGAACTTTCTGACACTAAGGGTGCGTCAATTACCCTCGCCTATAACATTGAATCTGACACGTTTGAGCTTGAGTCTTTTGCGCATGCATTAAAAAACCAGTCCGATGCCTCATTCATGATTCATAAAACAACAGACCCTCGCGACGGCCTGCAATATATCCCTTTCGCGCAGTTCGAGTCAGCGCAGTATGACATCTCACAGAGCTCAAAAAACCGCGCCCTTACCAATGACACACTCGCCTCATTCCTCGCCGGCTACCATCTTTCACACATCCCACACCCAACCCACGAATCCTACCAGCTCTGGCGTGCAGACCTCCTATCAAACTGCCAAAAGGGTTGGAAGACAACCGAAAGCACAACACTCATCACTGGAGTATCAGAATCTACAGAAGAAACAATTCAAGTGCGAAAGGAAATATACTACCAAGACGGTGGTGATATCTACTCTCGTCATGAAATAGTCCACTCAAACATCCTGAACGATCCACGTGAATCACCGTCCGTCCAGATTGTGAGTACTGCGCTCGATGAAGAGATCGACCCATTCGGTAAGTCCATTCACGCCGTAAAGCGCGTTACACACGAAGAACATCACCCATTTGTATATGGGTACGTAGAGAAATCCGAAGATGTCTATATAGAAGACGCCCCTCTTGATGAAAAGACCCTGGCTACATTCACTCGTATGAGCAACACAGCCAAGGATCTTCTTAAGCGCTAGCCGCCAAGGCGCGCAAAATGACTACTGTAGGATAGCCTTAATTCGGCGAATTCCGGCACTTGATGATTCTTCTTTAGTAATCTTAAATACCTTACCATCAGCAGAGAGCTCACTAGTGTTATCTACGTGTGGGCCACCGCAAATCTCAAAGCTCACGCGCTGGTCGCCCTCGCCCATCTGGTAGACCTTTACGGTGTCACCGTACTTATCACCAAACGCGCCAATAGCACCCATAGAGAAGGCTTCGTCCGTTGGGTATTCCTTAAATGAAACCGGGAGTCCCCATGAAATCCATTCATTCACCAGCTTTTCCGCCTCATCGAGCTTCTCGCGCGGCACCTTGCCGTCATGATTAAAGTCAAAACGCAGTCGTTCTTCGGTGATATTGCTTCCGTGCTGTGTAATATCATCACTCACAACCTGGCGAAGCGCTGCGTACACAAGGTGTGTTGCTGTATGGTACTTACGGTGAATCAAGTCCTGACCACCAAGGCCACCCTTGAACTCGCCCTTCGTTGCAGTTCGTGAACGGTTGCGCTGCTCTTCCATCATAGTGTTGAATTCTTCGCGCCAGTTTTCTGAAATCTTAATATCTTGCTTGAATACTTCTTCAGTAGAAAGTTCAACTGGGAAGCCGTAGGTATCATAAAGCGTAAAGAGCTCGGCGCCGGTTAGTCCGTCAACAGCAAACTTCTCAAGCTGACGGAGTCCCTTTCGGAGTGTCTGGCGGAACGCCTTCTCTTCTTTTGCAAGGACCGCAATCACCGCATCACGTTGCACTGCAACCTCTGGGTAGTCATCGGCGTACAGATCAGCAATAACTGGAACGATCTCCTCAAGGAAGTTCTGCTCTAGCCCTAGGTCAAATGCAAAACGGATCGCACGGCGAAGCAAGCGACGCATTACGTAGCCTTGCTCTTTATTTGACGGCACACAACCATCAACCGCAAGGAAAGTTGCCGCACGAAGGTGGTCGGCAATAACGCGCATACTTGTGGTGTTGCTTTCGTACTTCTTACCGCTCAGTGCTTCGAGCTTTTCAACAATTGGCCACACAAGACTAATACGGAACACGTCCGGATTATTAATCTTCGCTGCTGCGATACGCTCAAGACCAGAGCCGTGGTCAATATTTGGCTTTTCAAGTGGCTCAAACTGCCCCTCAGCTACCTTGCGGTATGCCATGAAGACATTATTTCCAATCTCCATAAAGCGCCCACAGTCACAGTTTGGGTGGCAGAATTCACCGTACGAAGGATCGTGTGGCGTACCAAAGTCATAGAACATTTCGCTATCTGGACCACACGGGTCACCTATAGGAGTTGTCTCTGGCCCACCATTACGGCTCCACCAGTTCTTACTACTGTCGTAGTAGAAGAAGCGCTCACCGTCCTTCATGCCGCGCGTATAGCCATCTTCTTCAGAGCCAATTTCGACTTCACCAGTAGAAAGACCCTTTTCTTCGAAGAGACGTCGCCACACTGCTACAGCTTCAGTATCCTTCTCAATACCGTACTCTGGAGCGCCAATAAACGCAGTGATGTAGAGCTTACTCATATCAAGCTGTACTACTTCAGAGAGCCACTCGAACATCCATTCAATCTGCTGCTCTTTAAAGTAGTCGCCCATACTCCAGTTTCCAAGCATCTCAAAGAAAGTTGTATGACGATTATCACCGATATCATCAATATCCTGGGCACGAAGACAAGTCTGGCTGTCTGTGATACGCACACCTTCTGGGTGGGCCTCACCAAGAAGATACGGGATCATCGGCTGCATACCTGAGCCGGTAAAAAGGGTTGATGGATCATCCTTCAAAACAAGTGGCGCACGCTTCACAACAGCATGTCCACGCTCTTTGAAGAATTCTAAGTAGGAATTACGGATTTGTTGAGCGTTCATATCTGTTAATTATACCACCTATACAGATAAGACGGTAGATGACGCTACTTACTGCCGTACTTTTTCGTCAAGCTCCTCAAGCTTCTCCTCTGTAGCATCCTGTGCATCACCAATAGTGTCTTTCGCACGCTCACCCGAGTCACGCATAGCGTCCTGCAGGTCGTCCGACTTTTCCCTTAGCGTATCGCCAACGTCATTTGCCGTGTCCTTCGCCCCGTCAAGCGCGTCTTTCATTGTATCTTCTGCCTTGTCCATGAATCCCATAAGATCCTCCTTCGCATTAGATAGTACTATCTTTAGTGTAGCGCCCCATCCTGAGAGGTTGCTTAAGTAACGATACCGCCACCTAAACATAGGGTGTCGTCATAGATAACCAGTGACTGCCCCGCAGCAACAGCTCGTTCTGGATTTTCAAAAGTGAGTGTCACATCTCCGTCTACAAAGTGAAGTACCGCAGGCGTCAGCGCAGCACGGTGCCGGACTCGCACGGTATATGTGCCCTCCGCCGGAGCCTCGCCCGCTATCCAGTGTAGTGAATGAAGTCCCACTTCATTGCGCCACAAAGCATCATCATTAAGATTAGTTGTTACGTAGACCTCATTCTTGTCCATATCCTTACCCACAACGTAGTACGGAAGACCGCCACCAATATCAAGTCCGTGACGTTGCCCAAGTGTATAGAAGATTGCACCGTCATGGCGTCCAAGCACCTTGCCAGTACGTGTATCAATAATGTCGCCCGCCTTCTGCTCAACATACTGGCCCAAGAATTCGCGGATACCAATCTGCCCTACAAAACAAATCCCCTGACTATCCTTCTTTCGCGCTGTAATAAGACCGCGCTCCTCAGCCATCTCTCGGACTTCAGGCTTCGTAAACTCACCAAGCGGGAAGAGTGTCTTCTCGAGCGCCTGCTTCGTTACTCGGTAAAGGAAATACGTCTGATCTTTATTTGTATCCACCGCCTGAAGGAGTTCGCCATTCGCCACGCGTGCATAGTGACCCGTTGCAATAAGATCCGCTCCGTCTTCAAGCGCCGCTTCTAAGAAAAGTTTAAACTTCACCTCTTGATTACACATAATATCTGGGTTTGGCGTGCGCCCCGCCTTATACTCGTCAATCATATAGTCAACGACCTTCTGGCGGTACTCATTCTCAAAATCAAACACCTTAAAATCAATCCCTAAGTGCACAGCAACTCGCTTTGCATCAGCCAAATCATCTGCCCACGGACAGCGCATCCCCGGCAAGTCTTGTGTCCAGTTCTTCATATAGACGCCAATTACCTTGTAGCCCTGTTCAACCAAAAGCGCAGCAGTAAGAGAAGAATCGACACCGCCGCTCATCCCTACATAGACTGTTTTTCGTTCGCTCATCGTCCTGCTCCTATATAAAATGCGCCTATCTTCACCAGTTCACCGCCAGCAAGCCACCAGCCACGCGGCGTCACCCACCAGAAAGCGTTCCAGTCTTTGTCACTCTTCACCGGCCAGTTCAGCACCTTCACTCCAGCATCAGCTTCTTTTTTAAACTCAAGGCTCGCTCGCCGCTGATGATAACCAGATGTCACTAATATCACCGTCTCAAGATCATGCTCCGCTACGATAGACTGTGTATTTTCAGCATTTTGCTGTGTATTCACTGCGTACTCATCAATAAAAATAGCACCTTCAGCAACGCCCGCCGCAAGCGCCTGCCGCTTCATCTCAGCAGCATTACTTGGGCCAGATGTATCTTGTGCGGCACCAGAAAAAATCAACGTATCAGCCCACCCGTCTTGCACAAGCTCAATCCCCTTTGCAGCTCGAGCTACCGTATCACCGCCGCTCACTACTACAACCGCATCTGCAGTTGCACAGCTATTCTTTGGTGTTGCGCCGCAACCAGTAAAGTCATTCGGCTGTAAATACACACTGACGCCGAAGATAAAGGCACCCACGGCAATAAAGAAAATAAGAAGTCCCTTCATTAGGCGCTCTTCCGTGCGTATTCTGCGTTCACTGCATCAATAATATACTGCGTTGCCACAGACACACTCTCTTCGTCCGTAAACTTACCAAGCGTAATACGAAGGCTTCCATCTGCTACTTCGGGTGCAAGCCCAATCGCCGTCAGCACATGTGAACGCGTCCCTTTATTTGCCGCGCACGCACTTCCCGTAGCAACCAAAACACCCTTTGTTTCAAGCGCAAAAAGGACTCGCTCGGCGTCAACACCGGGGAGGGAAATATGCAGATGGCCCGCTAAACGATGCCGTTCGTGACCAGAAATAACCGCCTCAGGAAGCGCAGCGGTCAATGCTTCTTGCATAGAATTACGTAGCTTCATAAGTCGCTCTGTTTCAGATTTTCGGTGCTTCGTTGCCAGCTCCATCGCCTTTGCAAATCCAATCACACCCGGTACATTCTCTGTACCGCTCCGGAGCCCTCTCTCCTGACCACCACCAAGCACAAGAGGCCGTACCTCTACCATTGGCGCCGTCCATAATACCGCCACCTGCTTTGGACCGTAGGCCTTTGAAGCATTCAGCGTCAGCATGTCCACGCCAAGCCGCGCCACATTAATATCAATCTGCCCCACACCCTGTGAAGCATCACTGTGAAGATAAATTGGCGTATGGTCACCAACATCAAGACGCCGTGCACGCTCTTTTTTCACTACTTCGGCAATATCACGGAGCGGCTGAATTGTCCCAAGCTCATTATTTGCAAGTGCAATACTCACCAGTTGCGTATCAGGGCGGATCGCCGCGGTAATACTCTCAGCACTCACCATACCTTTAGCATTTGCCGCTACAATCGTTATGCCTGCCTTCTGGTTCGCCGCAGCCAGTACCGCATGATGCTCAATATTCGCCGTCACTACATGCCCGTCAACACTCGCAAACGCCAACGCAATTGATTCCGTCGCACCTGCGGTCACCACAATATCATCACCACGCCCACCAATAGCACGCGCAATCACACCCTTTGCATCTTCGTACGCTCGGCGCACTTCAAGCGCAGGTGCATACGGCGCCGATGGATTAAAAAAAGTATCAGAAAAATAGGGGAGCATTGCTGCATGCACCTTTGGGTCAACGGGCGTTGCCGCTGCGTAATCAAGATAGATAAATGACCGTTCCACTACCCTTTAGTATACCTTATTTTGAACCAAAAGTGGCTGGCTGACGAGCGTATACAGACTGGACAACACGCTGCTCGTACGCCCCTGCCGCCTGAACAAATCGTTCCATTTCGCCATCTGTAAATTCATACTTACGGCCGTTGTAGATCTTATGCACGCCACTATCGTCAGTTTGGTAGTGAAGTGTGTACTCCTGCTCATCTCGCATGAATGTAAAGTACCAATCACGCGTATGTGTTTGTGGTGTTACTGGTGGATGAAGCCAAAAGCGTGATGGTACCTGGAAAAGCTCACCGCCCGCAAGGCTTTCTTGGTCAATAAGTACATCAAGGGTAGGAAGAACCTTCTTCTCAATCCCCACAAGGCCCAGAATGCGGCTCCCAATAGTATCCGTTTCAGCCACTGGCGTATGAAGCGCCTCGTGGCGATACCAGTCAAGATGGGACTCAACCGTACGAAGCTGTGCGTGAAGCGCCTCGGTAGCCTCAGGGGTGCGCTCTGTTTTATGCGCGTCAGCAAAAAGCTCAGCCTCCTGACGGTGCTGATGAATAAGATCTACTGACGTCTGCTCTGCCTCACCGCTTTGCAGTACGTCCGTTACCGGTATCTGATACTGACTTTCTCGCATAGTACTTCTTTAATTTAAAGTAAAAAGTTTGTGTGCATTGTCTGTTGTTACTTTTGTTAGATATTCAAGCGAAACTCCACGTTTTTTTGCATGAAAATCAGCAACAACCTGTACATATGCAGGCTCGTTTACTTTACCACGAAATGGCGTTGGCGTCAAGAACGGCGCATCCGTTTCAAAGAGAAGTGACCCCTCAGGAATCGCATCAAACATTGCTTTTTGGACCTCATCTTTCGTAAAGGTACTAATCCCGTTCACGCCAATATAAAGACCTTTAGAAACTGCTTTCTGCATATTCTCCATAGAATCGGTAAAGCTATGAAGGACACCGCGCACCTTTCCGTACTTTTGTTCGAATTCCTCAAACACTTTCCAGAAATCATCAAACGCCTCACGAACATGGAAAATAATAGGGAGGTCATGGCTCAACGCCACTTCCATCTGCGCCCGAAGCGCTTCTATCTGGACCTCGCGCGGGCTATGGTTGTAGAAGTAATCGAGTCCAATTTCTCCAACGGCAACAATCTTCTTATCCGCCGCGTTTTCTGCAAGCGCCGCAATAATCCCGTAGCCGTCCTTTGTATCATGCGGGTGCACACCAATTGCTGCGTACAGCGGTTCGTAGACACTGGCGGCACGCACCGCAAACTCAGAACTCGATTCACTCGTCCCTACACAAATCATCTTCTCTACACCCGACTCTTTGGCACGCGCTAAGGTTTCCGTCACGGGAAAAGGATAGGAATCATGAATGTGGCAGTGGGTATCGATCAACATATATCTAGCATATCACCTTGAAAGCGAAAGAAGCTCCATCATCTGCACATCAATCTGCACCGTGCGGCGCAGGACATCACGGGTCAAGGCCTGGCAATACTCAAGCCGGAGTTCCCGGCTCGTTTCTATTGTCTTATCCGCCCTGGATGCGCTCGGCACCACCCATACATCGGCCGCCCGAGGCTCAGCATACTCAACGCACGCCTGTAAAATCGCCTCATGCGCACGGGTAGGGGGATTGAAGGCCCCGCCAAATAGCACTGTCTCTTTCTTTTCCATATCCGCTCCTTTTGAATGTTAGTGTTGATATTACACTTAGTGTGGTGTACGCTCAGTATAGCACATGTTAGTGTGCATAAGACAATAAGGAGCATCTTAATGCGCAGTGAACAATATGAAATAATCTCAGAACTCGAAGTAAAGCCTTCTATTAGTCCTTCCGTCGAGATTGAAAACCGCACCACCTTCCTCTCAAACTACCTAGGCAAAACAGGCCTCAATGGATTCGTTCTTGGTATATCAGGTGGCCAAGATTCACTCCTTGCCGGACTCCTTGCGCAAAGCGCTGTACAAAAACTCAGAGAAAACGGCACCGACGCTTCATTTCACGCGGTCCTTCTTCCCTATGGCACTCAAGCAGATAGAGACGACGCGCTTGAAGCCTGTACGTTCATCCAGCCCGACCATACCCACGACCTTGACATGCAACCTGCCGTAGACACACTCAGTACCACATTCAACGCCGCAGAATTAACGCCGCTATCTGATTTCAACAAAGGCAATGTAAAAGCGCGCATGCGCATGATTGCCCAGTACGCACTTGCCGGTCAGCACAATCTTCTTGTCGTTGGTACTGATCACGCGGCCGAAGCGGTCACAGGATTCTTCACAAAATACGGTGATGGTGGCGCTGACATCCTCCCTTTGAGCGGTCTTACAAAACGGCAAGGAAAAGCGCTCCTTCAAGAACTTGGCGCGCCTGAACATTTTATAACAAAGCCGCCCACAGCCGACCTTCTTGACGGCAATCCTGCACAAGCAGATGAAACCGAACTCGGCATTTCTTACGACGAACTCGACGACTATCTTGAGGGGAAAATCATCAGTGAAGATGCCGCTCTGAAAATTGAATCACGCTTCCACGCCACTCGCCACAAGCGCACCACGCCAATAGGCTATGGAGCGGAGTAAAAAGACGCTATACTAACACCATGACAGAGTTTCTTTTTGTACGGCACGGCAAAGCAAGTAATAACCTCAGGCCCGAAATCATCAGCGGTCAAAGTAACCATGCTGAGCTCACCGAAACCGGACAGGCAGAAGCAGTACTCATGGGCGCGCAGCTCAAAAAACAAAACATCGCCCCAGACGCTATCTATAGTTCACCGGCAATCCGCGCTTACCAAACCGGTGAGCTCGCCCTAAAGATACTTAAGCTTGATATGCCCATCATTAAAGATGAGCGGGTTCTTGAGATGTCCCAAGGCCATGTAGAGGGGACGCTCCGCGCGCTTGCCTATACGCCAGAAAATATTGCTGCTTTTGAAATCGAAACCAATCATGGGAAGTTTCCGGGCGGTGAATCACTCATTGACGTACAGGACCGCATGCATGATTTTCTTAACGAAAAGACAGAGCAGCACCCAGACGGAACACTCCTTGTCTTCAGTCACGGCCTTGCTATTAGGGCACTTGCCGGAAGCATCCGCACATTTACAAAAGAACAGATTCTCACAGAGGAAACGCCAAACGTCAGCCTCACACATATTAGTAATGATAAGAGCGGGCCAACCGTCCACTTCGTTGGCAAAAACCTCATAGAGCAGTATACTTAAGGTATGAAGTACACGAAGCCCTACGTCGCCCCAACCCTCACTGTTGATGGTGTTATCTTTCAGATTTCAAACGGTATGCTTGAAGTACTCCTTCTCAAACGCGCAAATGAGCCGTTTAAGGATGCGTGGGCGCTACCCGGTGGCTACAACAGCCAGGGCGAGACAACCTATCACGCACTCCATCGCATCATAGAACAAAAAACTGGCATCGATACAGACGAAGACCTTGCCTATATTGAACAGCTCTACACCTTTGACACTGTCGATCGTGACCCGCGTGGCCATGCCGTTTCCGTCACCTACATGGGATGCGGGCGCGACATCACGCTTCGCGATGCCGGCTCACGTACTGCCTTCATGGCCGTTGATTCGCTGCCAGAACTTGCCTACGATCATGCAAATATCATTCGCTACGCTCACGAGCGACTCCAATCAAAACTGACCTACACCAACGCCGTCTCCGCTTTCCTTGCTGAAAAATTCACGCTCACACAGCTTCAGTCTGCGTATGAAATAATCTTCGGTAAAGAATTTGATAAGCGCAACTTCCGTAAGAAATTCCTCACCCTCGACCTCATCGAAGAAACGGACGAACTATGGCGTGATGGCGCCCACAGACCAGCAAAACTCTACAGGTTTAAGAGCAACAAACTCCAATCACTTGAGCGAAGCTTCGACTAGCAACAGATACGCCTACTATATAAAAGACCCCAAACTACAGGGGTCTTTATTCTTTTTCGTAAGTTAGTGTTGACATTACACTAACATGGGCGTACAGTGAGTGTAGTAAGTGTTATATACACACTAAGTAAAGGAGCAGCTATTATGGAAAATCTATCAACTACTACCCGCAGCGTACTCATCGGTGTAGACATTCAAAACGACTTTGTCAGCGGAAGCCTTGCAGTAAAGGATGGCGCCGCAGTGATTGAGCCTACCAACACCCTCTCTACAGCAATCCGCAAAACCGGCGGTGACGTCATCCTCACCCGCGATTGGCACCCAGCAGAAACCCCGCACTTTGGCCCAAATGCATGGCCAGTTCACTGCGTTGCAGACACAGAAGGAGCAGACTTTACGCCAACTCTTATCGTAGAGCCAACCGACATTATCCTCTCTAAGGGCATGGGACAAACCGACGGCTACTCTGGCTGGGAAGGTGTGAGCGAAAGCGGCGAAACGCTTGAATCTATCATCGAACCAAAAAGCGCCAAGGAAACGGTACGCGTCTTCATTGGCGGTCTTGCAACCGATTACTGTGTAAAAGCAACTGGCATAGACGTTGCAACATTCTTTGCAGACAATGAACGCGTCACCACCTACCTTGTTCGCGACGCTGTTCGTGCTGTTGCACTTAAAGAAGCTGACGAAGCCAACGCCCTCAAGGCACTTAAAGACGCGCAGGTGATCGCTCTTTCTACAGAAGAAGCTCGCGCACTCATTGAGGAGGTGTAGTCATGGAAAAACAACAGACAACCCACCTCAGCCAAGGACTTGATTACTACAAAGCAACCATGAGCCAGCTGGAATATGAAAAACACCGCGACGCGCACGTGACCTTTGAACTTAAAAATCGCGGCAACAACCTCCTGTCTGAATACGTCACCCCAGAAGAACTCACCCAGAGGCTTGAGACCCTCAGGCAAGGCTGGCAGCCAGATGAAATTGCCGCCCTTGCAGGTCTTCAAAACCAAGACGGAAAAGCGCAGTTTTCAGAGAACTACCTCAATTACATAGCTGACACACCCCTCCCCTCTGTCGATGTTCGCCTTGATGAGCGCGGAGACATTGCCGCAACGACATCTGGCGAGTGGCCACTGGTCACCTTCTGGGAAACCGTAGTGATGAGCGAGCTCAACGAACTCTATTTTGAAAATAAGCTCAAAGCAGAAGGCGCATCACTTGAAGCGCTCTACACAGAAGGTGACCGTCGGCTTGATGAAAAAATCGCTATCCTCAAAGAGCGCCCTGATATCCAGTTTGCTGATTTTGGCACACGCCGGCGCTTTAGCTACGGCTGGCAGCAACACGTCATAGAACGCGTAGCCCAGGAGCTTCCTGAAAACTTCATCGGTACGTCAAACATCTACCTTGCTCATAAACTGGGGACGCAGCCAATTGGCACCTACGCACACGAACTCCCTATGGTCTACGCCGCACTGACAGACAGCGAACGCCGCGACCCTCTTGAGGGGCACGCAGAAATGCTTCGTGACTGGGAGGAAGTTTATAAGGGTGATCTCTCCGTAGCCCTCACCGATACATTTACAAGCGAGTACTTCTTCGAAAGTTTCGTCGGCGACCAAGCTAAAAGCTGGAAGGGACTCCGTCACGACTCTGGTGATCCAGTCGAATTTGGCGAGCAGGCAATCACCTACTATGAAAGTCGCGGCATTGACCCTGCAAGCAAAGCCATCGTCTTTAGCGATGGACTTGATATAGACACTATCATCAGCCTTGCCGACCACTTTAAGGGCCGCATCAACACAACCTTTGGCTGGGGAACGACGCTCACTAATGACCTTGGTCTCACCCCAAACAACATCGTCATGAAAGCGGTAGAAGTAAACGGCACGGGTACCGTAAAACTCAGCGACAATGAGGGTAAGCACACGGGAACCCCAGAAAAGATAGGTTTCTACCAACGTAAAGTAAATGCTGCACTTGGTGCGCTTGCGCTCATGCGTACAAAAGTCGCATAATGGAAAGAAGTATGAATAAAGAATACACCCCAAAGCCGGAGCGCAAATTGTGGAACGACGGTCCAAACTACACCGCAGACGCAGTCGTTATTCAGCCTGATGAGCAGAAGATCCTTCTCATCCAGCGCAGCGACACTGGCCAGTGGGCACTCCCGGGCGGATTTATTGATGAAAACGAGACGCAACATGACGCAGCCAAGCGCGAAGCTCTTGAGGAGACTGGCGCCGCACTCACAACAGATGGAGCGCTCATCTACCAGGGAATTGTCGATGATCCGCGCAACTCTGAAACGGCCTGGATTGAAACATCGGCATATCTCTTTTTAACACCAGAGGTATTCTCTGTTACAGGGTCAGATGATGCACTCGCTGCAGAATGGAAATCACTTCACGCACTTACAGAACTCTATAGCTCACATAAAGCTATCGTTGAAAAAGCATTTGAATATCTAGAAGGCTAAGCTTTTGGCGCACGTGGATCTGGCGTGTGTACGTAAAGGCGAGGGAAAAGGACACCCTCAGCCGGCTGTACAACACCAGTATCAAAGACAGACCGAATAGTATGAGCGGTTGTTGGCATAAACGGAACAAGAAGGTCGCCAATCTGAAGGATTGCCCCCGCACAACGCCCAAGCACCTCACCAAGATGAACCTCAGCCTCTGGGTCAGCTTCACGGCGCTTTGCAATATCCCACGGCTTTACCGTATCAATATAGCGGTTTAGGCTATGGACTTTACTCCACGCCTCATCAAGCGCCCTGTTAAACTCAAGCCGCTCCATCGCCTCGTGATATGCCGTTGCATCGTGCTCTGCCTGCTTAATCTCACCAATGACACCAGACTGGTAGCGAGTAATCATCCCTGCAACGCGTTGAATCAAGTTTCCAAGGTCATTCCCAAGCTCGCCGTTATAGGCGTGCTCAAACTTATCCCACGTAAAATCGCCATCGTCAAGTGTTGGGATGTGCCGCGAGAAGAAATAACGAAATGCATCTACTCCATACTGATCAATGATCTCAACCGGGTCAACCACGTTCCCTACAGTCTTACTCATCTTTGAACCACCCACATTCACGTGACCATGTACAAGAAGCTTCTTTGGGAGTTCAAGCCCAAGCCCAAGAAGCATTGCTGGCCAAATACCCGCGTGGAAGCGAAGAATATCCTTACCAATCACCTGTACGTCAGCCGGCCACACAGACTGGTACTCAGACGGGCGGTCAGGGTAACCAATAACTGTAATGTAGTTTGCAAGCGCATCGAGCCACACATACATCACCTGCTCAGGGTCATCTGGCACAGGAATACCCCAAGAAAGGCTCTTCTTTGGACGTGAAATACTTACATCCGTGATGCCGTTCTTAATAAGCTCCATAAATTCATTTTTTCTAAACTCTGGCACAATCTGCATTTCACCCGAGGTGATTGCTTCCTTAATACGATCAGTAAATGCGCTCGTCTTCAAGAAATAATTCTCTTCGCTCACCTGCTGGAACTGTGTCTGGTGGTCAGGGCAAATACCACCCGCCTCTTGTACTTCTTTATCAGTAAAGAACGCCTCGTGCCCTACGCAGTACCAACCGCTATACGAACCTTTATAGATATACGGCTTCAGCTGCTGCCAAATGTACTGCACAGCCTGCACATGATGCGTATCAGTCGTACGTACAAAGTCCGTATACTCAGCACCAACTTTCTCTATAAAGTTCTTGAAATTAAGATGTGTTTTATCTGTATACTCTTGAGGAGTTAGCCCAGCTTCAATAGCTTTCGCAGAAATCTTATTTCCGTGCTCATCAGTACCAGCCTGAAAACGTACCGTACGGCCATTCTGCTTCTGGTAGCGCGCCCATACATCCGCAAGAAGGTAGTCAATTGCATTTCCAATATGCGGCGTTCCGTTTACATACGGAATAGCTGTTGTGATATATAGATCTTTTTCCATTACTATTAATTATACCACTACAGAGGCCAACAGGCTAAACATCATTGCAAAACATACCACAAGCACTATACACTAGAAGGAAGTAACCAAGGAGTCTATAATGTCACCCGAAGAAAAGCAGCCATCATCACAGGAAGAGTCGCACGCACCCGCGCCAGAGCAGCCTGCAGCGCCCGTTAAAAAAACCATAGAGCCAGCGCCTGCACCAGCAATTTCACAACCAGCTACCCCAGGGACGCTCATCCTCCAATGGCTCACCTACCTATTCTGGGGCCTTACTATCCTGGCACTCTCTGTGCTTATCTTCCTCGTACTCTTTAACCTCATTAATGGAAGCGACCCTCAGAGTGCACCACTCTACACGCTTGCAGCAATCGTCGTCCTTCTCCCTATATCAATCGTCTGTGACTTCTTGTACCAAAAACGCGAACCACAGAAAAAGGTTGGTGCGAGCGCTGCCATCCTTGCAATCCACGCAGTGATATTCGCTGTATTCGGCATTGGAGTGCTCGTCTCTGGGCTCTTTGCGGTCATTCGCCTCGTAACAGATGTCGGCACTACATCACAGGACCAATCTAACATTGCCTGGGTTATAAGCAGCCTTATCGTAACAGTACTTTATGCTGCTGTGTTCATTCGCACCATCAATCCAAAAGCAGCTACGCGCTGGCTTCCAAAAGTACACGCCATCGCTATGGGTGTCATCATCACCATCTTTGCCGTACTTGCATTTACTGGTCCGTTCGCTGATTCAATTCGCACCAAAAACGACCGTCTCATTCGTAGCGAACTCAACTCACTTACAAACAGCGTAGAAGAGTACGTAGTTGAAGAAAACAAACTCCCCGCTTCACTAGGCGACCTCACGCTAACGTCGGAAAACCTTCAGAGAATAGTAGAGGAAGACCTCGTTACTATCAAGCAAGACCCTGAGACTGACGAAGAATATCGCTACCAGCTCTGCGCAGTATACAAAGAAGAATTCAAGAACTCTTCATCGTACAGTACCTATGAGGCAAGAGGTGATCGATACAACACCTACATATCATCGACTCAGCCACATCCAGCTGGCGAATTCTGCTACAAGGTAAAGATTAACAAAAAGTTCCTAGATTCTGCAGATACGTCTGGCTACGTAGAAGAGTACTAGAACCGAGCAGCACTTACGCTTAGCGGCCATTCCTATTCGTCCAGTCGGTCGCTAAGTCAAACCCATCAGGGTGACGAGCTACAAATCCACCCGTATCATATACACGCCCTAGCCCTGCGCTGGTTTCTACAATAGAACACTTCGGATACCTTGCGTAATTAGCCGCCACAAGGATATACCCCTCGGCGTCAATCTTCATGCCGTCAAAGCGAACCGTATAGCGTCCACCCTGTCCACATGAACGCATCACAACACCCATATCAAGGTCGTAGTAGGTCTCTCTGTGCACCACACCCTTACTATCCGTTGAATAGAGCGCGCCCCTAGAAGGTGTCAGTCCGTTCGCAAGACCCTTAATCCCTATCGCGAGCTGCTGCGGCTTTGGCTGGCTTGTTACAATCTGCGCAATCTGCGTACGTGAAACCTCGTCGCCATCTTTAATCTCAATCTCATAGGTAACCGCACGTACACCAGGAGTGCCTGGGCTCTTTACTGCGCGGTATCCTACCGGCCTATCGGCATCATAGACAAACTCGGTTGCGAAGCTAATGGAAGTATCCTCCGTCATCGTCTGCTTACCTTCGCGCCACACACGCACCTGCATACCCTGCGCAATAGGTGTATCAAGGTCAAGCGAGACACGATCAAGTACACCCAGTGTCACGCCCTTCTTTTCAAGCATCGCACCAACCGTCTTCTCGTGCGTTCGCGTATCCGTCTTCTTTCCGTACAGGTCTAAAGTAAAGTCAACAGCACGGTCAATTGTGAGCGTGAGCCCAGCCCCTTCCTCTAAGACACGATCGGACCGCGCGAGTGTTGTTATATCCTCAGGATACAGGGTAATCTTAGCAGTCTTTACAATCTGCTCCGTTGACTGATACGGTGTCATGAGTTTTGTGCGCACCGCACCGTCCTGCACCGTAATTGGTCGGGCTCTATAAATATTCACCCAATAATTAGGAGCCACAAGCTCTTCATCAAGACTCGGCTCAGTCGCATCCGCTCCGTCAAGCACTATACCCTGCTCATGAAGCGCTGCGCCAATTGTCTTTTCCTTCGAGACAAACACACGCTCCTCACCCCTGTCATATACAGTGATGAGCTTCCCGTCGTCAATCTCTTGAGCGCGCAGTACGGAAGAGGCTCCGTATAAAGAACCCAGAATAATTGCTATACCTACCCATATGCGCCACACCATTTACCTTATTGTACCACTCCTCTTATAGACGAGGGGAGACAACGTCAAGAAGCTTCAACCAGTCCTCAATAGAAAGGTCTTCTGCGCGCTTCTCTGGTGATATGCCTGCAGTATCTAGTAATGATTCAATTTCAGACTTTGGAAGATGGAGCCCCCCAGCAAGACTACTTCGCAGTTTCTTTCGCTTCGCTGCAAAGCCAGCCTTAACAAGACGGAAAAATGATCGCTCAAGTTCTTTACTCACAAGCGGCTCCGTGCGCATAGAAAGAATCACCACCTGACTATCCACCTTAGGCGGTGGTGTAAAGTACTCAGCAGGAACCTTCACCCCAAGACGAGCCTCCGCATACATCTGTGCACTAATAGCAAGAATACTCATATCGCCAGGTTCAGCCACAATACGCTCCGCAACCTCTTTTTGAATAAGAAGCACAATTTCACGAGGTGGATTATCAGAGGTCACAAGATACTGAACAATCTTCGAGGTAATGTAGTAGGGCACATTTGCCACTACTGAGTATCCCTTAGGGAGCTGCGTCAAATCATACGTAAGGATATCTTGGTTTACTACCTCAAGCGACGTACCAGGAAATTGACCCGGGAGCTTACGCGCAAGATCACCATCAATCTCAACCGCTACAACCGTACCAGCACGGCGAAGCAACTCACTTGTCAGCGTCCCCAGACCTGGACCAATCTCAAGAACCGTGTCGTCTTTAGTAATTGAAACTTCATCAGCAATCACTGCTAGTATCGAGCGGTCTTTGAGCCAGTGTTGGCCGAGTGATTTTTTAGGACCTGCCATTAAATAATCCCCTGGGCTCGCATCTTATTTGCACACCCTGGGAACTGAGTGAAGATACTTGAGCGTGATAGAAGGTTCTGTACCGCCTGCTTCTGTACATCGAGTGGTGCGTTGTAGGCAAAGTCCTGATTGTACGGCGATGGAGCTACAGCCCTCCATGTAGAGTGCATAAACTGAAACGCGCCGTGGAAGCCATTACCGGTGTTTGTCCGCGGATTCATCCTGCTCTCACACATACCAAGCGCATTAATCTGCTCTTCATTCAGCGGACCGCCTGTGTACTTGAACTTAACCCCAATAACCTCAACCTGCTTCTTCGCTTCCCTCTTCGTCACACTCGTAATTTCCGTGCGACTCACTTCCTTTCCGTCCTGAATCACCACCTCGTACGTAACTGTGCGCTCACCCTTTTCGCCAGCTGTCTTCACCTCACGGAAGCCCGCAGGCCTATCTGCGTCCTGAATCTTCTCAACCTCAAAATCAACTGCCTCATCAACAGTAATCGTCTGCTTACCCTCGCGCCATACACGCACCTGCATACCTTCAGTAATTGGCGTACTCTCCGCCACAGAAACTCGGTCATCCTTGCCAAGCTTGACACCCTTATCCTTGAGCATCTCACCAACAGTATCCGCCTGCGTCCTTGCCGTACTCACATCACCATACAGTGTGAACTCAAACGGCACCGCGCGGGTAATCTCAAGCTGCAAGCCTGATCCATTACTAATAACATCATCCGAACGAGTAACCGTTGTCACATCTTCAGGAAACAGCGATATATTTACATCCTGCACGATGCGCTCAGCAGACTGATACGGTGTGAGTACTTTCTTACGAAACGACCCTTCAACAACAGTAATAGGGCGCGCCCTATAGACATTCACCTGATAATCCGGTGCAACCAACTTCTCATCAAGTGCAGGCTCCACGGCATCATGTTCATCAACGGCAATGCCCGCAACCTCAAGCGCAGCACCAAGTGTTTCTTCAGTAGTCATAAATGACGTCGTCTCACCCCTGTCATAGAGCGTAATAAGACGACCCCCCTCACGCTGCGCATGTGCAAACGGGGATGCGGACTGAATAGCAACAAAAAGAGCAAACACAAACATACCCACGGCAATACCAAGGGCTGTACGAATGCTCGTTTTTTTCATATTTTTTACATGTATATTCATACTGGAAAATGCAGCCACCTCAAGCGGACCACTCGTATTAGTATAGCATAAAAAGCGCTAAAGCTTCGTGAGCTGCGCGTATTCTACGTTAAGGCGCTTGGTCTGACCACTCAGGAATGCAATCGTTACCGCCATCCCTTCCATATCAATAATCTCACCATCACCAAAGGCCGCCGAGCGCACCCTATCACCCACTTCAAACCCAATGTCATCACTGTAGAACGGCTCTTCCTCTTTATATCCCATGAGTGTTGGCTCGGGCGTTGTCATTGCAACTTGATTGCCCATATCTGTAATGAATCGTGACGGCGGATTGTAACTCCTATTTCCAAATTGCAGGCGGCTATACGCGTAGCTAATATGCAGCTCTTCGCGGGCACGGGTCATGCCTACGTAACAGAGGCGACGCTCTTCCTCAAGCTCAGACGGATCAGACTCAAAGACTCGTGAGTGCGGCAAAATCCCTTCTTCGAGTCCCACCATAAATACCACAGGGAATTCGAGCCCCTTTGCTGCATGAAGTGTCATAAGCGTCACCGCATCACCATGCACAGTACTGTCTGCACTCGACATCAACGCAACCTCTTCTAGGAAATCAGGAAGTGACGCAAAATGCTGCGCATCCGAAACAAGCGACCCAAGGTTCTCCTCGTTATCTTCAGCCTGCGGCGATCCATCGCGAACGTAGTCATAATACCCCACAAGTGTAAGGAGGCGTTCAATAATTTCCGACGGTGATGTTGTATCAATCTGCTCACGAAGCTCCAAAAGCGCAACTCCTAGCTTGGCAAGCGCCATACGCGCCTTTCCAGTCACCACAGTCTCTGTCTCCATGCGCGCCATTGCGGTAAGAATATCCAGACCACTCTCTGGCTGCCAATTCAAGAATCGCTCAAGACTGGTTGCACCGACGCCACGCGTTGGCACGTTTGCAATCCTGCTAAAACTCATCCGATCATTCGGCTGATAGAGAAGACGTAAGTACGCCACAACATCCTTAATAACCTTACGGTCATAGAAGCGCACACCACCAACAATCTGGTAAGGAATGCGCATCTGAAGAAGTGCACGCTCAAGTGCGTAACTCTGTGCATTTGTGCGGTACAAAACAGCAAAATCATTGAACGAACGAGCGCCCATAGCAGCGTGCGTAGAAATGCGCTCCGCCACCACACGTGCCTCTTCAGACTCATCATTAACACCATGCACCTGCACAGGACTTCCCGCACCCTCGGCCGTCCAAAGCTTCTTCTCGCTTCGCTGCTTATTCTTTGAAATAACTTCGTTTGCAGCCTCAAGGATACTCCCCGTGCTTCGGTAGTTTTGCTCAAGCTTCACAATCTTTGCACCAGGAAAGTCACGCTCAAAGTTAAGGATATTCGTAAAGTCCGCACCACGCCAACTATAGATCGACTGCCAGTCATCACCCACTACACAGATATTACGATCTTCATTCACAAGCAGCTTCACAATCTGATACTGCGCCGCGTTTGTATCCTGATACTCATCAATGAGGATGTGCTTGAAGTGCGTGCGCCACTTATCGCGAATCGACGGTGCGTCCCGAAGAAGCCGGACCGCATCGAGCAGCAGGTCATCAAAATCAAGTGCATGCGCAGTCTTACGCCGCGCTTCATACTCTGCGTAGATCTTTGCAACCGTCTTTAGGAAGGGATAATGTGCGTGCGACTCATATTCTTCAGGATCCTGCAGTGCACTTTTCGCAGACGAAATAGCAGAGCTCACCGCAGACGCCTTGAGGTCTTTACTGGTGAGGCCGTGGCTCTTTATAATCTGCTTAATTAACCCCTGGCGGTCATCTTCATCGTAAATAACAAAGTTCTTTGGTATACCAATTGCCTGGCCGTCCATGCGCAAGAGTCGCACACAGATACTATGGAATGTTCCCATCCAGGGCATAAACGTACGGTCATTTGGCTGCCCAACAAGCCTCGCAAGGCGCTCCCGCATTTCTTTTGCTGCCTTGTTTGTAAAGGTTACCGCAAGAATACTACTAGGATAGACGCCTTCTTCGGCAACAAGCCGTGCGATCCTATGAGTTAGTGTCTTCGTTTTACCACTACCAGCACCGGCCAAAATTAAAAGCGGCCCGCTCGTGGTCAGGGCAGCTTCTTGTTGTGCCACGTTCAATTCTGCTAAGAGATCCATTCCTCTTAGTATAGCATTTCTACAGGCTTGATTGGGTGTAAAACGTGACTAAAGCATAGGAAGAACGTAGAGATACACCACCGCGCCCACACCCGCTCCAAGTGCAATAATCAAAAGAAGAATCAACGTAATCTTAAGTGCGCCACTCTTCTTCTTCACGGGAGCTGCAAATGGCTGATGGTATGATTCTGTATCAAAAATCTCGCCAGATTGCTCCGCAGAACTTGGCTTCGATGTATATTGAGGAGTGATTTCCACTGGACCAGCATATTCCGAAATGTCAGCCTTAGCCGTATTTGAAGACGGCGCAGGTGCCTGCTCCATAATAAGCTCCTGAGGCTCCTCGTGCACTACGTCAAACTCAGGTACAAGCTCAGCCTCAATACTATCAAGGAGAATATCGTCTGCGTCATCAGCCGAGGTTGCTTCCGCCGCTGGGGCGTCCTCTGCAACTAGAGGTGTGGTATCGAGAGGAAGAGCCGCGCTATCAATAGGAGTATCCACGGCGTCTGAACTCACTTCATCAGCTTCGTTGTTCACTTGCTCGAAATCCGGTAACGCATCTTCCAAGGGGTCCATGACTTCAGGTTCATTATCCGCCACAATAGCTGGAGCTACGTCGCCAAACCCTGTTGGCTCACTTGCACCCAAAGGTCGCTTCTCAACCTTTGCACCTGGGAGGAACGGTGAGTCAACCGGTGGCTCCCATGACTCCTCTTCTGTCGCAACCTCTGGAGATGACTCTCTCTTTGGTGCTGGCATTCGAACAATCTCGCTTCGCGGTACCATACGGAAGTCATTCATAGGCACTTCCTGTCGAGGAGGCGTCGGCACCTCTTGAGCTGGCGCTTCTGGCACCTCACTAGCAAGTACAACCTCAGAGAGAGGCGTTGCCTGACGCATGTCGGTGGATGGATGCACAACATCCATAAAACGTCCTGTCTGCGGACGTGCAGGTGCACTCCTTCGCTGAGAAGAGTTATCGTGCTGGTCTGCAGCTGAAACCGGAGTCTCTACTGCACGCTCCGGCACCTCTAGTGGCGCTTCCTCTCTTACTCCACGTTCCGTCACTACGCTCTGCGCACGCGCACCAGCAGGTGATACTGAGGCCTGAGATACTCGGCTCTCCTCAGTACTTCTGCGATCCGAGCCAGTCGCCTGACCGCCAAGTGCACTGGAAACAGCCCTGTCCAACTCATCAAAATCAAAATCTTTCATATGAGCTACGCTTTCTCCTTTGCACTTTCGAATGCCTTTTCAGCAATTGCTGCAAACTCTTTAGCCTTTAAGCTTGCACCACCCACAAGCAGCCCATCAACACCATCAATCGCAAGATAGTCAGATGCGCTACTCTCTGTAACACTCCCGCCATAGAGAACCTGCACATCATCCGCAATCTTTGCTCCGTATAAATGCTTCAATTGACGACGAATTGCCGCCACAGCCTTTGTCACGTCGCCTGGAAGGGCGTTATCACCCGTTCCAATCGCCCATACAGGCTCATAGGCAACAACCACCTGCTCAAGTTCATCGCTTGTAACATTTGCAAGTCCGGTAAGGAGCTGGTCATTAAGAATGTCGTACGTCTCGCCCATTGCCCGCTCTCCGGCCGTCTCACCAATACAAAGCACTGGTCGAATTCCGTTACGAATCGCAGCTTGGACCTTTGCACGAATGTCCTTTTCGCGCTCATGGAAAACATAGCGGCGTTCTGAGTGCCCAACAAGTGCATACGACACAATGCCGCGGAGCTGTGTTGCCGACACCTCACCGGTATATGCACCGCTATCACGCCAGAAGAAATTCTGCGCAGCAAGCTTAAACTGGCGAAGATTCACCTGAAGACTCAGTGTCTGTAGCGCGAGCGTTGTAGGTGCAACTACAACGTCAACAGTCCTACGCACTTTAACCTCCTGCGAAAGAGTATGTAAATAAAGACTTGCGTCATGAACGCCAAGGTTCATCTTCCAGTTGCCGATAATGAGTTTCTTATTCTTTGCCATAACAGTTATGCTTAATCTTTTTTAGTGTACCTTATCTTTATGCGTCTAGCAAACACTCAACCCCAGGCAGTGGATCCCCTGCCATGAGCTCAAGTGCAGCACCGCCGCCCGTTGATATATGCGTAAACGCCTTCCCTTCATCACCACTCCATGAAAGTACAAAGTCAGCCGTGTCACCACCACCAATAATAGATGCCGTCTCTGGTTGGGTCGCAAGTGCAAGCGCCAACCGCGCAGAACCATGTGCAAATTGAGCAAGTTCCGCAAAGCCAAGCGTTCCGTTCCAGATGACAGTTCCGGCACCCTCAACCTCTTTAACAATTCGCTCAATAGACTTCGCGCCAACGTCAAACGCAGCGAACCCGTCCGGCACGGCGCTAGCGGCAACCTCGCGACGCTCCGCATCGTCACTCGGCTCTTTGGCAACAGCAAGGTCAGCCGGAAGAACAATAAAATCGTCAACATTATCAGCACTGAGCTTCACGCGAGCCGCATGATAAATTGCATCAAGCACCTCTTTTTGGCCAGGCTCAACCAGACTTTTTTGCATATTATGACCCCTGTAATCAAGGAAGGTGTTTGCCATAGCACCACCGATGAGGATTTTATCCGCCTTCTCAACGAAACGCTCAATCAGCGCGACTTTATCACTCACTTTCGCACCGCCAATCACCGCCACAAGCGGACGGCGCGGACGCTCCATAGCAGAAGTAATGCGTGTATACTCACGCTTCACAAGAAGGCCTGCAACACCAGGTACATACTGCTCAATCGCATCAGTACTTGCATGCGCACGGTGCACTGCACCGAATGCATCCTGTACAAAGTAGCGCGCACCAGTAGCTTTAGCTATCTTTTCCGCAAAAGCAGGGCTGTTTTTCTCTTCACCTGGGTGGAAGCGGACATTCTCTAGAAGAATCACAGAGTTCTTAGGGGTGCGCTTTACTGCTTGCTTTACGGCATCACCAATACAATCCTCTACAAAGGTCACGGGCTGCTTCAGGAGCTCACCAAGGTGCTCCGCTACAGGTTCAAGGGTGTATTTCTCGTTTCGCTTTCCGTCAGGACGACCAAGATGGCTCATAAGAACAACCTTGCAGCCACGCCGCAAAAGGTGGCGAATTGTAGGAAGGCTCGCACGGATGCGAAGATCATTTCTGATAGTACCGTCTTTGTTCAGAGGAACATTATAATCAACTCGTACTAAGACGATTTTATTATCTAACGGAACATCCTTGATTGTCCTTTTAGTGAAACCCATACCCACCCGTTTCTTTTATCTGTTTATGCTTTTCTTTATTCTAGCACGCGAACCTTGATTGTGTCAGTAGTTCCCACAACTCCAGGCTGCTGCCCGCTAACAATAATCACCGTAGAGCGACCCTCTCCGAAAAAGCCTGATTCCTTTAGCTCCTTAAAGAGGTCATATCCAGACTCTTCCGTATCAGGGCGTACGTAGCTTCTATTTGCATAACTTAGCCCAAGCTTCTGTGCCGTTCGCTCAGAACTTGTCACGCTCACAATAGGAAGGTTTGGACGGTGTGCTGCAATTGTTGCGGCTGTCTGCCCAGAGCGTGTTTCGGAAATAATAGCATCAACACCAAGCTGCTCAGCAAGGGCTACGGCTGCTGCACTAATAGCATCAAGTTGCTCGTTATCTGTTACAGGGTCCTGAATAGCACTTACTGGTGCGTTATCTTGCGTATAAAGAATTACCTTCTTCATAGCCGCAACAGTTTCAAGCGGGTAGTCACCGTTTGCTGTCTCGTCTGAAAGCATCACTGCATCTGCGCCTTGAATCACCGCATTTGCAACGTCACCCACCTCTGCACGTGTTGGTTCTGGGCTATCCACCATGCTTGCCATCATCTGTGTCGCAACAATACTCAGCTTGCCGTGCTTACGGCACAGCGCAATAAGACGACGTTGTACAATAGGAACAATTTCCGCACCAGCCTCTACCGCAAGGTCACCACGAGCCACCATAATTCCATCAGCTACCTTTACGATTTCCTCAAGAACATCCTCTTTAATAGCTGCTTTTGTTTCAATCTTTGCAATAATCTGCGCCTTAGAATCACCCGCCACAAGAATCTGACGAAGGTTGTGGATATCATCTGGACTCTGAACAAAGCTCAGAGCAACATAATCAATATCCTGCGTAAGTCCGTACTCAATGTCCTTAAGGTCCTTCGGAGTAAGGATATCGCCCGCGAAGTCAGTGTCAGGAAGGTTAATACCCTTCTTGCTCATAAGTACGCCGTTATTCTCAATACGAAGCTTGATTGCTGTTTCTGAAGTAATTTCTAGAACAGTAGTACGAACCTTGCCATCAAAGATGTAGATTGGCTCACCAATTTGCACCTTTTCAGCCAAATTGTACTGAACAGGAAGTGTCATGCCGTTATGCTCTGCTGCGTAATCCAAGATAATTTCGTCCCCGGACTTAACCTCGACGTTTTCGTTCAGCATCCCTAGGCGAATCTTCGGCCCCTGGAGGTCCTGAAGGATAGCAACCGGCTTGCCCACCTTCTTGCTTGCACTGCGAATCCACTGGATCTGCTCAGTGCGCTCGCTGTGGTCACCATGACTAAAGTTTAGGCGAATCCCGTTCACACCAGCATCAAGCAGCTGCTCAATCCTCTCTGGTGTGCTCGTTGACGGACCAACTGTTGCTAAAATCTTTGTTCGCTTAAAAATAATTCCCATATCTGGATCACCTTTCATACTCTTACTTTACACAAGCAATACTAAATAGTCATTAAACAAATTGTATTGTTTTGATCAATTCTATTGGTGATCTCACGGAGAATCGAACTCCGATTGCCAGGATGAAAACCTGGTGTCCTAACCGTTAGACGATGAGACCATCAAAAGAACAGATCAAAACGGCATATCTCTATACCTCAACGAGTATAGCACATTCTCTAAGCATTGACTAGGGCTAGAGGCCCACTTCAACCACGGTGAATTGAAAAAGCCGCCGAGGGGCCCAGGATACATCCTAGGACCGCTCGACGGCAGATGTCACATAGATACGTACGTTGTATCTATGTGACTGACGGGTATTATGCCGTCACGAGCTCCTCTACGGGAGCCGGGGTGGTCAGCTTCACAGCCTCCCTTCGGGCGCGATCCTGACCTGCGACGATGCGAACGCTGTACTTCCTCGAGAGTGTCGAGAAAAGCTTGATGCGTTCATTCATCTCGCTGTCAGTACGAACACCATTTTCACGGCCGAGCCAGTGCATGAGTTCGAGAACTCGCGCTTCCTTGAACTCGCATTCGCGGAACATCTCATGCTGAGATGACCTGCTCAGGCCGCCGCCCTTTTCGGCGAACTTGATGTCGTTTCGCTCCTTGATCGCCTGGAAGCGCCTACGAAGCCACGGGGTCACCGTGATCTCGAAAGTGCCATCCTCAACAACCAGAACCTCTTCATGCTGCTCATCGTGCTGCATGGTATCCCCTTACTTTCAAAACTCGGACGGTCTCCGAGTAAGTGTCCCGCGTCTTGGGAGTCTGCCGGTTAAAACAAACGAACCACACCCTGTGGCTCACACTTAGGTGCAACTATAGCCCATTTGACACCTTAAGTCAAACATTTTCTAAGATATTTTTACATATTCATAAGAAAACGCTATATGTAGTGGAGAGGCTAAATACCATCACACAACAGTTGAAATTAATATGCTTGTGCTTTCCGTATATTATTGTATAAAGCATTGACATTTTGGCCATTTTGTGATACATTAATAACATCACTCGCCGGCAGGTGTGAGGCCAGCCAGAGTGAGGGAGATCGTTAACAAGTCAGATTATTACAGTGCATGTCCTGAATGTACTTACACTATGTTTGTATGTCTAGTACGCACTGAGGAAAAGTTCGCTTGTTTATTAGCACATTTCCATGTGGGGCAGCGTATAAGCTCGAGTCTTTATTGACGCAGGCTTATATGCTGCTCCACGACCGTGGGCAGCCGGGTTAGACACCCGTCCAGATAAATTCTAGGCGGAGACCCGCCCACAGTAAGGAGATACTAATGTCAAACAGCAAGAGTCGTCCAACACTCCACTCTCTCAATCGCAAGATTGAGGAGACGCGAGAAGAAATAGAGGCAAGGCTTGTCGAAGTTCGACAGGAGTTGGATGAGGGTAAAAACCACACCAACTACCTGGAGAAGGAAGGCAAGCGGCGCCACAACGGCATTTCCGCACAACTCAGTCGCTATGCGTCCGCCATCAAGGCACTCGAGACGCTCTACGGCACCCTGATGCAGGAACTCGCCGACGTCAAGTCGAGCGAGAACCCAATCATCGCCCAGAGCAACCTCGCGGACCTCGAATCGATCAATGATCGGCTCGGAGCGTTCGAGGGGCTCGATGGAAAGGTTCGAAAACTCCGCGAGGATGTTTCCGAACTGCAGGCCACTGTGACGAGTCACGACGTTCGAATTTCGAATGTCGAGCATGTGACCGAAACCCTGCAAGACGGCCAGCGCAAGCACGCTAATCGGATCTTCAACCTGGAGCAAAAGTTCCAGGAGAAGGCACCGTGGGCGGCGCTCATCGTTGGCATCATTGCGGCAGCAGTGACACTCTGGGTGCGCTTCACCTTCATTTCGAGGGAGACCACCCAAGTACTACCCGATGGTGGCACGATTCTGGTCCCGGACCCGAACTTCGTGTTCAACACCTGGATGATGGCAATGGCCTTCGGCGTTATCGCCGCTGGTCTCATCGTCCTACTCGGGCTGTTCGTTGGTCGCTCCCGCAAGGGAACCGACTACGAAGTGTCGCCATCTGCATCCGTGCAGGTCAGCAACACCCCCACTCCTCGGCAGCAGCCCGCTGACGAGGCACCCACCAAGAAGCTTCCGGCAACGGAGCAACTCGTGGGCGCCTCGAAAGATGGCGCCTAAACCCTAAGGAGAATCATGGGAAACACGATTCGTCGTCGCTGGTCGGCAGCTTTGCTGCTGATCGGTGGCGGACTCGCCCTCCTGCTGGTTACCGGATTGGTACCATCAGGATTCCTTCCATGGCAGCCCGCCGCTCAGGCGCAAACCATGGAAGCTTCCGAGTGCAAGGTTGAATACCTGGCGCTCGACCCCGCTGACCAGACGAAGGTCAACCCCGACAAAGAGGTTCAAGGAGCCTTCGGTCCGATTGCAGCATCGCTCAGCGATGAAGCAGTCATCAAAGAGGACCTGAAGGAACGCCGAACCTGTGGCACCGACGACAAGTTCGATACGGCACTGACCGCATCGCACTACGCCGCCTGGAGTCACGAGGGACTGACCAAGCACAAGGTTACATTGGATGAGATCGATGCCTTCGCGGCAAAGATCAATGCCGACCGCACTCTGTACGGTGAGGTTCTGGCCGAGCTCGAGTCCCTCGAGAACGGTGCAAACTTCTCCCTGGAGAACGGTATTCCCGCCGGAGCGATGTCACTCTACATGGTACCAGATGGTAAGGGTATTGCACTGGTTAAGTCCGGTTCAGCCCTGACCACGGGAACGTCTGCTGTGTTTACGCACGGTGACAAGGTTGTTCGGTATCGTCTCGACTGCGGCTATCAGCCGTGGTGGCCTAAGGCGCCAAAGGAACTCCCGCCGCCCTGCACGGGTAGCGAATGTGTTCCCCCACCGCCCCCGGTCGAACCTCCGGTTTGTACCGAGAACTGCGAGCCGTATATCGAGCCGAAGGATCCTTCACAGGATCCTTGGCAGCAAGGCAACGCCCCTGAAGGTGGCGGTGTGAATCACGATCCAGGTCCTGGAACGTACATCCCACCGACCCAGATGGAGCAGCCGCCGGAGACTCCGCGTGTAAACCCGGAACCTCCTGCACCAGCACCGCCTACACCCAACCCGTCCAATCCGACACCACCAGTGCCGGATCCGACCCCGCCGCCGCCAGCGGAGCCTGAAGCTCCGAAGCCGACAGCACCGAAAACGGGTTGCGTGCCCATGCCGGGCGTGAACTGCTAGAGATAGTAGTATTCACTGCTTGTAGATGAGTAGAACTGTCCTACCGTGGGTGGGTGGATCGTGTAAAAGCGAACCACCCACCCACATGACAACCCCTGAGTGTCCAAGACCACTCCAGCTTGAGTTACCTAGTAATTCGCCGTTGAGCAGTTTTGTGAGCCTAACAGCTCGGACGTGCACATTGTAATAATCTGATTTGTTCTCGTATTTAAAAATTCGGCGATATCGACCACCCAAAACTCATTTTGGTTTTACTTAGTTTTCAATTTTAGACGAGAATACATCATTAATTTGATTCACCCTGCGAGATGAATCAAGAAAAGGAGACAAAGATATGAAATCACTCACATCTATGATCCGTCGTGCTCCAAAGCGCTTTGGCGCGATTGTTGCAGTTATTGCTGCAGCGATTGTTATCCCAACTGCAGTATTTGCATGGGGACCAACACGTACGACATTCACTATTGAGAAGCCGGCTACATATGTAACCTTCAACTCAATCACAAATAACCCAAACATCGGTGACGAGCGTAACTTCGTGGGTATCCGCGAAGTTGGTTCAAGCAACGTTTGGTACGACAACATGACCGTAAAGGAAAATAAAGAATACCTTGTACGCATGTATGTACACAATAACGCAGCTGCAAACCTCAACCTTGTAGCTGAAAACGTAACTGCGAAGTTTAACCTTCCAACAACAACTGCAAAGTCAATTCAGGTAAACGGTTTCCTTAGCTCAAGCAACGCGAAGCCAGCTGAAGTATACGACCACGCAACATTTAACAGCGATAAGAACTTCAACCTTTCTTACGTAAAGAACAGCCTTAAGTACGAAAACAACGTTTTTGGTGCAGCGGGCGTAGCACTTCCTGAAAGTATTTTCACAAGTGCAGGTGCAAAGCTTGGCTACGACAAGCTTGACGGTAAGATTCCTGGTTGTTTCCAGTACGCTGGCTACGTTACCTTTAAGGTAAAGCCACAGATCCAGCAGACTACCGACTTCAACCTTACTAAGATGGTAAGCAAGAAGGGCGCAAACAACTGGGTAGAAAGCTACAAAGCACAGCCAGGTGAGGAAGTTGATTTCCTTCTTTCTTACCAGAACGTTGGACAGGCACAGCAGGATAACGTTACTTTCCGTGACGAACTTCCAACTGGCCTTAGCTACGTAAAGAACTCTACTACTTGGAACAACGCAAGCAAGCGTAACGTTAAGCCAACAAACGACCTAGCACTCACAAACGGTACTGGTATCAACGTTGGTTCATACGCATCAAAGGCGAATGCCTGGGTTGTGTTTAGCGCTAAGGTTGCGAACAAGAAAGACCTTAAGTGTGGTAAGGTAACCCTTACAAACACTGGTCGCGTTACAACTGGTGGCTACAAGAAGGAAGACACTGCAAAGGTAACTGTTGAGACTGAGTGTCCACCAGCACCGAAGAAGATTCAGGTGTGTGAACTTGATACTTACAAGATTATTACAATCAACGAGAACGACTTTGACGCGAAGAAGCATTCAAAGAATCTTGACGACTGTAAGGTAGCTCCAAAGAAGATTAACGTGTGTGAACTTGAGACAAAGAGCATTATCACTATTGATGAAGCTGACTTTGACGCAAGCAAGCACTCAAAGAATCTTGACGACTGTGCTGTTGTTCCTGAAGTTCCTGAAACTCCAGAAGAACTTCCACAGACTGGTATGGGTGATATCGCCGCTATCGTTGGACTTGGTGCATTGATTGCAAGCAGCGCTTACTACGTTGCAAGCCGCCGCGCACTTGGCCTCTAAGAGTTGACCGCTCCCGTGTTTTAACCAACACTCGAAGCGCTCAGCTTCAACACAAGAAAACCCCGTTCCTAGTGAGCGGGGTTTTTGTGTATCCGAGTAATGCTATACTAGGGGTATATGGCAAACAAGCAGAAGAAGAAACGAAACAAGCAGTACCAAGGTGTAGACGCCGCTGTGACGCGCCCAAGCGTGACACGCATTACCGCCGCTAACCGTTCAAAGGTTGGTCAGTGGTGGTTTGAGCGCAAGAAGATACTGAAGCCTATTCTTATCGCAGCGCTCGTGATTGCGGCGATTGTCTGGCTCATCTTTGAGCTTATTCGTATTACACAGAGCTAGCGTAGCTCACTACCCTACGCCGCAGGAGGCAGAGGAAGGCGGAATCCAAACGTACTTCCCTTGCCTTCTTTTGATTGGAAGATAATTTCACCCTTATGATCAGCAACGACCTTCTTCGCCAGGAAGAGCCCTACACCCGTACCGTCTGGTCGGGTCTTACGCGCGTTGCTCGCTCGGAAGAACTTCGTAAACAGGCCGGCCTGCTCAGCCTCTGGCACGCCAATTCCCGTATCCTTTACGGCAAACTCAACTGACTCACCCACCTTCTTTAACGTAATAGTGATGGTACTTTCACTCTTAGAGTAGTACATCGCGTTATCCATAAAGTTCATCACCACCTGGCGGAGCTTATCTGCGTCCAACTCCATGACCGGAATATTCTTTGGCTTCACGTACTTAAGCTTCAAGCCACGACTCTCTGCGTTCTGCTTCAGTGCGCTTACCTCACTTGCAATCAGCTCAGCTAAGTCTGTAGGGCGCTTCTCAATCACAAACTTACCCGTTTGGAGGCGTGATACGTTCAGGAAGTCACCAATGAGATGCACCATACGTTCGCTGCTTGAGAACGCCTCTTCCAGGACCCCTCTTTGCTGAGGGCTAATCTTCCCAAGGTCGCCGTCAATGAGCATCGAGACATACCCCTTGATACTTGTCAGCGGCGTGCGGAGCTGGTGAGAAGCCATGCTAATGAATTCGTCCTTTGTCTCATCAAGGCGCTGGAGCTGCGCATTACTCCTGCGAAGTTCTTTCGTTGCCGCATCAATACGCTGCTGGAGGTTTTCGTTCAGGTCGCGAATCTCCTGAATAGCAAGGGCGTTTTGAATACCCACAACAAGCTCACCGGCAGCAACACGAAGTACGCGAATGTCGCGGTGTGAATAGTGCGAGGTGCGGTGCTCGCCAAGGCACATCAGCCCTACAGGATCATTATTCCTATACAGCGGCACGGCCACCGCAAGCTTGTGACTCACAAGGATTCGGCGGATCTCTACCGGGAGTGTTGGATCACCAACATAAAGTGGGCGTCGCATGCTATCAAACGCATGAATATCAGCAAGTGGTATCTTCTTATACCCCTCACTGCCCCCAGAAACAATTGAATTCTCACCCTTGTACACAAAGAATGAAACTGAATCCGCCTTGAGCGTCTCCTTGATAAACTCTGATGATTTAGAGACGAGCTGGCGAAGTGAAACGGTTACGCGTACGATAGCATTTAACCCCTCGTAAAACTCCTCTGAACTGTACATCTCTTTATAGAAGAGCTGGTTTGTAAGCTTGTCAAAAAAGCGCTTAAATGGCTGAAAAAGGAAGGCAAGAAGCAGCGCCAGTACAACATTCACCGGACTAAGGCTCAGCCCGGCACTCACCGTGCCCTTAAATATCAGCAGAGATGCCCCATATGCCAGGAGGTAGTAGACAAGCCCAAGGCTTGTAAGGACGAGTACATACGCCATACCCCGCACCACTGCGGCGCGCACATCAAAGAGGCCATGGCGCACGACGCTAATATAGAGCGCCACAACCGGAAGCGCCATAATCAAAATACCAATATCTGTAATTTGGAAGATACCCGTGAGTGCGGGGATGATAAACTGCGTTGCAAGTAGAATCGGCACGGCCACAACCAGCGCTCTATAGATAGACGTGAGCTGAATGCGCTTTTTGCCGCGCGCGTGCCTTCTTCCTACATGAAGTAGTACAAGCGCGCCAATGAGCTGCCCAAAGAGCGCAGCTGCGTAGACGGCAATAAGCGGCCCAAAGGTCACCGCATAGACAGCGCCCTGCACTTCAATACCCGCAACAACAAGTGGTGTCGCGGAAACAATACCCACAAGTACAAGGAGCGGTGCGAGTTTTTTAATCTTCTTCTGAACAGGTGCCTTGGCGGCAATATTCGAGGCAAAAAGAAGGATAAAGAACGATGCAAAATAACTACAGAGGAAAACAACGTACTTGGCGATGAGTGCAATGTCATTATCAATACGGATGTCATTACTAATACTTGCCGCCACGAGCCACAGCGCGACTGAGCCGGAGAAGAATAAAAAGAGGCGATTGAGATGTGATTTCTTGTCACTTAAAAAGGCAACAATACTTAAGACTATCAGCGCAAGCGCCACAATACTATTGAGTACTAAATAAAAATCCCTCATCCTACTACACAGTGTACAGGATGAGGGGCATTTTTACAGTAACCTTTAGCGTCTTAGCCAATATCTCCGCGGGCTGCTCGTGCCTCAGTAGTATAGCTTGCTTCTTCGTGCTTCTTCAGGAGATTGCGCACAACAACACCACCAAGGTGGCGGTAGTGTGAAAACACAGGGTGATTCGTCTCTCCACCCCTGTTTGTATAGGCGTCGTACCAGCGTACTTTTGGTGCATACGTTGGAGTGAGCCCCTTTTCTCCGGTCTGTTCGCGCACAAGCTTCAGCACTTCAGCCACACCAATCTGTGCCGCCACGCCAGCGCCAATCATGTTAGAGGGAAGTGGAGCGCCTTCGTTGAGTGCCTTGAGGGTATCAAGGTCGCCATATGGCGGAAGATACGCAAGGTACCTGCTGGCGCTAATCTTCTGCTCGGCAATCTCGTCAAGTGGCATACGGTCGCCGTCCTTAATCCCCATAGAGCGTTCGTAGCTTAGCTTTCCATTAGGATTAAAGACTGTCCCCTGCCCGGCATGTGCAATATATTCAACGTCAATAATTGGCACGCCCACTACCTCTCGCCCAACTTTGCGCGCAACCGCTGCACGCCATAGCATTACGGGAAGCTCAGGGTTCTTCAATTCAAGCCCGTTAAGCACCATGTCCCTGTCATGAATAAATTCTTCAACATTATCAGGGTTAATACCCTTGCTATAGATAGTAACCTTGGCATCTGGGTTGATTGCAAGAATATCTTCTGCAAGCACCTCTGCCTTATTGCGCCCCATTGTTTCCACGCGAGCACCCATCACTCGGTTGCTATTTACGTCGTCAAATACCTCAGGGTCAGCGATAGTAAAATCCTGCACACCCATGCGCGCAAGCTCCATACCAAAAGCGTTTCCTGTGCCGCCATTTCCGGCAATACCTACCCGAGTGTTAAGAAGCGCCTCCTGTGTTGACTCATTCCAGAAGCCCATATTACGGTATATTTCTGGTGATTCTAATGACCTCACGCTGCATCTCCTTTTATTGATTTCTCAAAATCTACATACGAAACACCGCCGCCAGAGATATTAATATCATAGTCACCGGTTGCGCTAATAAGCCGTCCTAGTGCAGGAAGATCAATCTCTACTGGTTGCTTTGTTGCGTTAATCTCTTCAATATATTCAGCTTCCGCAAGCACACTCATAGGAACGTGCTGCGAAGAGAGCTGACGGATAAGCCCTGGCGTCATAAGACCGTACACAGGGCCGCTCTCGCTTTCTACTACTTGCTTGTAGCCAGCAATAAACATTGGCCACTTAATGAGCGCCTGCATTCGCGCGTCTTCATGACGAGCAATGAGGCGAGATACCTCCGCACTCCCATTTGGAGCTGACTCCTGAAAGTATTCTGGGAAAAACCGCTCAACAGGAAGCGGGTTAGGATTTTCAGCGGTCTTCATAACAAGGCGCATATTGCCAACAACACGCGCAAGTGAACGTACTGCCGTCCTTTCAAATACAAGATAATGAATCGAACGCTCGTCATCGGCATCAAGCTCGGTACCGTCATCGTTTAGTTCCGTCTCTTTGACGAAGCCATTCGCTACGTAAGTCTTTGCTCGAAGCTCCGCAGCACCAATAAACTCAGCCATGTTCGCAAGTTCATCTGGCTTTACCTCTGCGATCGCAAGTTGAGCGTCAGTATCTTCAAAGATATGAGACTCAACAATAGGTATGACTTCTGCTTTTTCGTAGTTCATTCTGCTTTCTTTGTCTTCTGTACCGTGCGTACCTTAAAGAAATATACACTATGTGCAACACGCATATAATATCATATTTTGCTTAAAATTACAAGACCCTACTTTACCGTGTATATGATACACTATAACTATTATGACAAAAATCGCCATCGTTGAAGACGATCCAGTTATCAGCCAAATGTACCGCATGAAATTTGAGGCGGACGGCTTTGACGTGAAGCTTGCTGATAACGGCAAGCGCGGCGTTGCACTTATAGAAGACTTCCGCCCAGATATGATCCTGCTTGACCTTCAGATGCCAGAAATGACTGGCGATGAAGTCCTGGAGAAGATTCGAAAAGAAGCCTGGGGTAAAGACATCCCTGTTATCATCCTGACAAACCTTGGCGCTGAAGAAGCACCAAAGTCACTTAAAGGCCTTGGTATTCACAGTTATATTGTGAAGGCTGAATTCACCCCGCGTCAGGTAGTACAGCGTGTTAAAGAAGCGCTTGGAAGCAACTAAGACTCGCTCTTCGGCACAGTACTTCGTGCCGCAGCAATAACGTTATCAAACAGTGCGGCTACCGTAAGAGGTCCGACTCCTCCCTTTATAGGGGTTATTGTAAGGTCAGTACGCTCACGAACATCCGCGGCGACATCACCAACAATCACTCCGCCCTCAGACGCAGTACCAGCATCAACAACGGCCTTTCCTGGTGCAATCATATCAGAGGTAACAAGCCCGGGGACGCCCGTTGCAGAGACGATGATATCTGCCTTACGAAGTTGGCCAGCGAGGTCTTTTTCAGTATCGTCATACACAGACACGGCATGTCCAGCTGTCTGCCATAACTTTGCCAGCGGCGCACCTACAAGCCTCCCGTTACCAACAATCGCAATTGTCTTCCCTTTTATGTCAACGTTGTATCCAGCCAGAAGCCAGTCGATTGCCATGGCTGTTGCAGAGACGTGAACCTCACCTCCACCCAGATTATCTACGTCTTTTTCTGGTGAAATCTTTGCCACAAGCGCGTCAACATCAAGACCTTCGGGGACCGGAAGCTGCAAGACAACGCCATGAACAAGCGGATCAGCCGACGCCTCCATGATTGCAGTCGCAACATCCGCGTCAGCCGGACGCACCACCTCTACGTCTACAAGAATATCCGCACCATACGCCTCCTTGAGACGAACGAACGTGTCAATAACGGGGTTTTGACCCGCTACAATAATAACGAGTTTAGGAAATACACCATGCGCCTGACGCAGGCCACGAATTTGTTTTGCTTGGCGCTCTTGTATAAATGACGCCAGTTCTGCACCGTTGAGAATCTTCATATATATCTAGCCTAACAAATTGCGTGCTACAATGAAATCACTATGAATATATTCACACACATTGCACAAGCAACGGAAACGGTACAGATATACTCAACAAACGAAATCAGCGGCGCTGAGCTAGGAGGGGCGCTCGCACTGCTTTCTGCGCTCTTCTTCTTTTCTCTATTCGTCGCGGTGATTGGCTACGTCATAGGGGCTCTTTGTCTCATGCGTATCTTTAAAAAGGCTGGCGTACCAGGATGGCCAGCATGGGTGCCAATCTATAACAACTGGAAGATACTTGAAATTGGCGGCCAGAAGGGCTTCTGGGCGATTCTTGCACTTGTTCCTATCGTGAACATTGTATCAATTGTGATGCTCTACATTGCGCAGTACCACATTGGCCTTAAGCTTGGAAAGAGCGGCGCGTTTGTTGCGTTTGCGATCCTTCTTCCTGCGGTATGGCTTATCTGGCTCGCGCTTGATAAATCTACCTGGAATGATGCCGCATCACCAGCTCCATCACTTCACACCCCAGAAGTGGCGCCCGTAGCAGCCGCACCAGTGCAGCAAGTCCCGATGCAACAGTATCCAATGGAACAGGCTCCAATGCAGCAGCCGTTTGCCCCTGAGCCAGTGACTCCACAAGCTCCGGTTGAAGACATTCCGGTTGAAGACATGAGTATCCCACAAGCTCCAACTGAAGACACAAACGTTCCACAACCACCAACACAAAACCAACAGTAATTTTCCTTTTACAAAAGAAAAAACCGCTTCGCATCTATGCAAGCGGTTCTTTCTTTGGAGGGCCAGGTGAGACTTGAACTCACGACACCCTGCTTAAGAGGCAGGTGCTCTAACCAGCTGAGCTACTGGCCCGTACGGTGGTAATCTTGGTACACCCGGTAGGATTCGAACCTACGACCCTCTGTTCCGAAGACAGATGCTCTAATCCACTGAGCTACAGGTGCACGAACCTTACCTTGATGAGTTTTACAACTCACACCAAAAGTACAAGGGTTATTGTAGCATAAAAAAATTAAAAAAGCTATACTTAAGACAGAAATTATGGACGTTAGAACAAATATACCCCTAAAAAACTTCACAACAATGCGTCTTGGTGGACCGGCGCGCTTCTTTGCCGATGCACGGACACCAGCTGACGTACAGCAACTCATCACTCACGCAAAACAACAGAATCTTCCCGTATTTATCCTTGGCGGCGGAAGCAATGTGCTTGCGCGCGATGAGGGCTATAGCGGGCTTATTATTCGTATGCGCATACCTGGATTTGAGCTGGTAGAGGATACCCTTCATTCCATGGCAATAAAGATTGGTGCAGGTGAGATATGGGATAGCGTGGTCGAACGGACCGTATCGCTCAACCTGTCTGGCATTGAGGCGATGTCTGCTATTCCTGGGACCGCCGGAGCAGCTCCTGTGCAAAATGTTGGTGCATACGGTCAGGAAATTGCCGAAACACTTGTTTCGCTTGAAGCATATGACACGCAGGCAAATACATTTGTTGTCCTGCAAAATCAAGACTGCGAATTTTCGTATAGACACAGTATTTTCAGGGGCAGCCAACAGGGGCGATACATCATCACAAGCATCACGCTCCGACTCTCGAAATCGCTCCCTGCTCCCCCATTCTACGATTCACTCCAGGCATACCTTGATGCAAACTCAATCACCTTATACACCCAGCAGACTATCCGTGATGCAGTAAAGGCAATTCGGGCAGAAAAGCTCCCTGACCCGTCTGTAACGGCAAATACAGGATCTTTCTTTAAAAACAGTATCATTGAATCATGGCAAGCAGACGAACTTCGCCAGCAGCATCCTGACATAAAACTCTTTGAAATGGCGGATGGCCGCATGAAGGTACCAAGCGGGTGGCTTATTGAGCGCGCCGGCCTAAAGGGGCAGCTCCTTCATGGAATTCGTGTGTATGAAAAGAATGCGCTGGTGCTCGTTAATGAGTCGGCAGAGGGCTACGCCGACCTTGCGGCGGCACGCGAAGAGGTAATCAGCAAGGTGCGTGACACGTTCAGGGTCATCATTGAACAGGAGCCGCTTGAGATAGGGCTGTAATCCGCTCAAGGTTCTACTTGCGGGCAGAGGCCAAACCTCTTATACTTAAAAGCATGAATCGTGGTGGATTTTCTATTGTTGAGATTGTTATTACTATTACCGTATTAGCGATTCTTTTAACGCTTGGTGTGGTGAGTATGAATGCAGCCCAGGTGAATGCGCGCGATGCAGAGCGAAAAGCTGATATGGAATCGCTTGCGATGATATTTGAAGAGTATCGCAAGAACCCTGCAAGCGGCCAGGATGGATACCGTGACTTTAGTGGATACACCTATCCAGATGCCGTGACTATAGACACCGCTAACTATTTCAACAAGGTCTTTGCAGATATCGATCCGTCTATTGTACGAGCCCCGGGCATAGAAAGGCACAGTCCAATGAGCCTCAAGTCTCACTACTACGCACCTCAGCCGTCTCTTACGGAATACTCGTACGAACCTCTCAATGAAAACAACGAACCCTGCTATGACTTCATCGTTTTTGGTCCGTGCACTAAGTTCAACCTGTACTACCGCCTTGAGAAAGATAACTCCATACAGAAAATTATGAGTAAAAACCAATGAGTCGCGGATTTACATCAATCGAATTACTTGTGACATTGTTCGTTGCAGCGATGGCGCTTGCTTCTGGCTATCAGCTCTATGCAGCTATCATCAAAGAAGACAGCAATACGCGCACGGAATCTACCATTGGCATCACCGCACATGAATATGTCACCCAGTATAGCGCCTCTGCCACAAGCCCTTGTGCACCGGCCACGCTTTTAAACAACCAGTCGATTACAGTGAGTGGTGTAAAAAATGTAAGAGTTACTGTTGCGATAGACTGCCCAAACACATCTCTCGCCAACCTTAACCGAGTATCCGCCACCCTCACCTACGACACCCCGCAGAAAACACTGACCCACGGCGTCTATGTCACACCAGGGGGATTATAGGATGAACCAGAAGATACAGCGCGGATTCACACTCGTTGAAGTACTCGTAATAGCACCTATCATCATCCTTTCTATTGGTGCGTTCGTGGCACTCATTGTGACGTTGACTGGAAACACCCTTGCCTCCAGAGGGTCAAGCGTGATGCAGTATGAAGTGCACGATGCACTTGAGAGGATAGAGAAAGACGTAAAAGAGAGTGCGGCATTCTTAGCTGTCAACGACATCACACTCGCCTCAACGAACCCACAGGGCTACGTTGCCAATCCAAATGCCAACACAACAAGCACCGTCAATTTCAGCAATGTGGATAAAACAGCATCAAACGGATCGCCAAAGTCACTCATCTTAAAGAAATTCGCAACACGTGAAGATGGCATGGACGGCAGTCAGGTTGGAGCACTCGTCTACCTAGCAAATAGCCCAAACTCATGTAGTGGGGATTTTCGACGCAATACACCGATGTATGTCAACGTCGTCTACTTTGTTGCGGACGGAACATTGTGGCGCAGGACCATCACACCAACAAACTATGCCACCGCCAGCGCCTATTGTGGCAACCAGACAAGCCAGCGACCATCATGCAGCATGGGCGCATCTCACTCCTACTGCAAGGTGAAGGATACACGACTTCTAGAGGGTATTAAAGATGATGGCTTCGGCTTTCAGGTTTCCTACTTCAATACCCCTGGGGCAAGCTCGGTTAACACATCGGCAAACAACCCGTCAGCAACCGACGCTGCAAGAAACGCCGCCCTCTCAATTGTCACAACAGTGCGTGTGTACCTGGAGACAAATCGCACAATTGCAGGAAGAGACGTCTCAAAGGGTGATAGTATCCGTGCGACCCGCCTCAACTCTACAAGCACCGCCTCAAAACCAACCATGCCGAATAAACTTCAGACAAGTGTCTTTGACGGCAGAAAGGTCTCATTTAGTTGGCAGGCCGCAGATGGTGCAAATATATACGACGTCGAATACCGTATCAATGGCGGGGCATGGCAATTTGGCGCAACGCTTAATAACGAATACTACTACATTGTCACAGCTAACCACGCCGATACCGTAGAGGCTCGGGTTGCAGCCCGTAATACAAGCGGGGCCTCAAGCTACGCGACCGGATCAGCCTCGATCCCTCTCTGGACACCCCTCCCTCTTACGGCCGGGTGGGAAAACTATGGACAGGGCTATACAACTGGTGCATACACACGCACTAGTGCGGGGCTTGTTATAATCAAGGGGCTCCTAAGGAATCTCGGATCACCAGCAATTGATACAACAATAGCAACCCTTCCGGCCGACTACTGGCCAACAGGAAGGCTTATGTTCGGAACTTCAACAAACCCAAACGCAAGTTCTAGGCTTGACGTAACACAGACGGGCAGTATTCAGTTTCACGACAACAGCAGTGCACCGTGGGTATCAATGGACACTATTCGCTACACCGCAGCGAATGCAGGCTATACCCGTACGACGCCTACGCTACTTAACGGGTTCACGAACTACGGGAGCGTTTATGCACCAGCCTCGTATGTACAGGACTCTGCAGGAAGGGTATCTATACAGGGATTATTAGCAAATGGAACACGAACAAACGGAACCGTCATATTCACCATTCCGGCAGCACTGAGGCCCGCACTGTATCAGCATCATCCCTCTCGATCCGGGGCATTCCATCACCTTGGAATAGACAACGCATCAGGCTTGCTGGCCAAGGGTGATGGCTCGGGTGCCTATTCAATTAACAGCACCTATCTCCCCTCCTCGCATACAGGCTGGAATGCTCTGTCACTTACTAGCTCCTGGGTGGTATACGGTGATATATTCTCCACCCCCCAGTACACGAAAACAAGCGATGGCGTCGTCCACCTCAAAGGGCTGATCAAGAGTGGAACAATTGGATCGGTGCCACTCGCAACGCTCCCGGCTGGCTTCAGGCCATCGGAACGCGTCCTATCTGCGACAGTCTCTGCTGGAGGCTATGGACGTATAGACATTTTAGCTAACGGTCAAATACACGCGACAACGGGGGCCAACTCCTGGTACGCACTAGACGGCATCTCATTTCTTGCAGAACAATAAAAAAAGCTTGTGCTTTAAAAAAAAGAGAGCTAAAATAGGTACATACAACTAGTAAATAAATAGGGGGCAACTCTACTATGAGTCTTGCAAACATTAAACTAAATAGCGCACAGCGCGGTTTCACAATCGTTGAACTTCTCATCGTAGTTGTTGTGATCGCTATTCTTGCTGCGATTACAATCGTTTCATATAACGGTATTACAACACGTGCGAATGCTTCAGCGGCGAAGTCTGTAGCAGCAACATGGCAGAAGAAAGTAGAGCTTTACGGCGCTGAAGTGAGCGGATACCCATTCGCGCTGACAGATGTAAATGTAAATGGAAAGTCATATCAAATAGACGGAAGTTCAATTACAGCGAACGTCACTGCTAATAACGGCAAGAGTCGCGTTGAGGTACGTCCTTGTGGCACTGCAACACCTACTGACCTAGCATCCACTACAGGCTTCCGTATTACATACTGGGACTACGAAACCAACGCAAAGACAACAACACCCATCAATATCGGTGTTACAACAGCATGTACTACGAATGCATGGGCAGGAACTGGAACTGGAGCATAACCTTCAGGTATCAGACAGTCTGACTATCTCGCGCAGCTCCAACCATGGAGCTGCGCTTTTTTCTATAGGATTAGCGGTAAGCTCAAAAAGCTTGTGTTTACTCAAAAAAGAGGCTAAAATACGTACATACAACTAGTAAATAAATAGGGGGCAACTCTACTATGAGTCTTGCAAACATTAAACTAAATAGCGCACAGCGCGGTTTCACAATCGTTGAACTTCTCATCGTAGTTGTTGTGATCGCTATTCTTGCTGCGATTACAATCGTTTCATATAACGGTATTACAACACGTGCGAATGCTTCAGCGGCGAAGTCTGTAGCAGCAACTGTACAGAAGAAGGTTGAGCTTTATCAGGCAGAAGAGGGGCGTTACCCAGTCGGTATCGGCGACTTATCAGCCAACACAAGCAAGTCCTATCACCTTACTAACGCATCGATTACTCCGACCGCTTCCCCAATAGTAACAGCAGACTCAGGTAAGACACGCGTGCAAGTATTCTCTTGTGGAGCAACAGCGGCCGCAGCGGCTGTTGCAGCTACTGTCACTGGTGTACGGATCATCTACTTTGACTACGAGGCTTCAACTCCAGCGCCAGTATCAACACCAATTACACTTGGCACTTGTACTGCTCAGGCGTCAGCATCTTGGATTGGAGCATCCTAGAAAGTTCACACTTCACAATAAAGAATAACCCCATCTCAGGGGTTATTCTTTATTACCAGTATCTAGTAAACCTACCGTAGCACAGAAAGGATGCGCTGCGCCAAAGCAACCATATCTCCCTCACCCATCCCCCGTGTCGTCACCGCTGGCGTCCCCAACCGAACACCACTTGGCGTAAACGGTGGCAGCTCATCATCAGGAATTGAGTTTGCGTTCACAATAATCCCAGCCCTCTCTAGACGCTCCTGCGCCTCCTTGCCATCAATGCCGAAGCTGCCATATACGTCTGCAAGTATGAGATGATTCTTTGTTCCCCCACCAATAAGGCGTAGCCCGCCCTTCTGAAGCTCCTCAGCAAGCATCTGAGCGTTCTTCACTACTTGCAGTGCGTATCCCTTAAACTCGGGCTGGAGCGCCTCGTGGAAGGCCACAGCCTTCGCTGCGATGCTATGCATATGCGGACCACCCTGCATACCAGGGAATACCGCCCTATCTATAAGGGTTGGGATGTTTTCAATGGTCTTTTCTACCTTCTTGAGTGGATTTGAAACAATACCCTTAGAGAGAATAAGCCCGCCGCGTGGACCGCGCAGTGTCTTATGGGTTGTCGTTGTCATTACGTGGAAGCCGTAGTTGAGTGGATTCTTTGCCACACCACCCGCAATCAGCCCAGCAATGTGTGCCATATCTGCCATCAGAAGCGCGCCAACCTCATTCCCAATCCCTGCAAACTTTTCATAATCAAGCTCACCTGGATACGCACTAAATCCTGCAATGATAAGCTTCGGCTTGTGCTCTAGGGCCAGCCTGCGCAGTTCATCATAATCTATTTCGGCAGTTTCACGGCTTTTTACTCCGTAACGCACGAAATTGTAAAGCTTCGCACTCCGGGTTACTGGCGCACCATGCGTTAAGTGCCCACCATGAGAAAGATCCATCGCAAGAACCGTATCGCCCGGCTCAAGCCACGCGCTATATACGGCCTCATTTGCAGGCGCGCCAGAATGGGGCTGCACATTTGCATGGTCTGCGTTAAAAAGCTGCTTCGCCCTATCTATTGCGAGCTGTTCAAGCGCATCCGTATGCTGCTGGCCACCGTAGTAGCGCTTCCCCGGGTACCCTTCCGAATAGCGGTTTGTAAACGGGCCACCCAGTGCCGCACGGACATCGTCACTCACGTAGTTTTCACTTGGAATGAGTTGGATATCTTGATCTTGGCGCGCGGCTTCCGCACGGATTAGTGCGTCTACCTCTGGGTCATTGGCAATAGGAAAGTGGGCATATGTCATACCCCTATTATACAGGTAGTGAGCGTGCATTGCTTATATATCACGGATGATATATCATAAGGGGCATGGAAACGAAGAGTTACGCTGAAAAAATTGGTACATTAATTCAAGAAACACGACAATCAAGGGGACTGACGCAGGCTGAACTTGCAAAAGAGCTCGGTACAAGCCAGAGCGCCATTAACCGTATTGAAAAAGGCGGGCAGAATATCAGCCTTGATATGCTTGCGCGCATCAGCGAAGTTCTCTCTAGTCAGATCGTCAGCCTCAACCAGCCGGGGTCAATCAACCTCCGCATTGAAGGTGGACACAAGCTGAGCGGTGAAATTACCACTAAGACAAGTAAAAACGCGGCCGTTGCACTCCTCTGTGCTGCGCTTCTCAACCGTGGCACCACTACCCTTCACCACGTTGCGAGGATCGAAGAGGTGAACCGCCTCATTGAAGTACTCAACAGTATTGGCGTAAAGACACGCTGGTTTGGTGATAATAACCTAGAAATCACGCCTCCAGCACGCCTTCAGCTTGCAAAAATGGATATTAAGGCAGCGGAACGCACGCGCAGTATCATTATGTTCCTTGGGCCGCTCCTTCATCAGTATCGTCAGTTTAGTCTTCCGTTTGCGGGTGGCTGTAGCCTTGGCGAACGCACCGTTGAGCCACACCTTGACGGCCTCAAGGCGTTTGGCCTAGAAGTCAAAACAACAAACAACGAATATCAGGCGCAGACACAGGAAAAGCAGCCGGCACGTGCAATTGTTCTTTCAGAGCGCGGCGATACTGTTACAGAGAACATTCTCATGGCAGCAGCACTCAATGACGGCGTAACCGTTATCCGCAACGCCAGCCCTAACTACATGGTACAGGACCTCTGCTTCTACCTTCAGAAGCTTGGCGTGCAAATTGAAGGTATTGGCTCTACCACACTGACCGTAACTGGAAAGCGCGACATTAACGTTGACGTTGACTACTACCCTTCTGAAGACCCCATTGAAGCGATGAGCTTTATTGCTGCGGCAGTGGTAACGAAGTCTGAAATTACTATTAAGCGTGCGCCTATTGAGTTCCTTGAAATTGAACTTCAAGTACTTGAGAACATGGGCTTTGAATACGAACTTTCCGAAGAGTACTACGCACGAAACGAACACACTCGCCTGGTAGACATCACTACAAAGGTGAGTACGCTCAAGGCATCTTCTGATAAGATCCACCCGATGCCGTTCCCTGGCCTCAATATAGACAACCTCCCCTTCTTTGCATTGATTGCAGCCACCGCTAAGGGTCGCACACTCATCCATGACTGGGTGTACGAAAACCGCGCTATCTACCTTACAGAGCTTACAAAGCTCAATGCAAAGGTAGAGCTTGTTGATCCGCACCGTGTCTACGTTGAAGGGCCAACGAAGTGGAAGCCAGCAGAAATCGTCACTCCACCGGCGCTACGCCCAGGTGTCGTCGTACTCCTTGCCATGGTAGCCGCACCGGGCGTCTCAACGCTTCGCAATATCTACGTCATTAATCGTGGCTACGAAGACCTCGCAAACCGACTCAACAGTCTTGGTGCAAAAATCAGCGTCATCAAAGACATCACTGAGTAAACTGATACAAAAGAAAAGAGGGCGAAATGCATCGCCCTCTTTTTTATATCGCCAAAATACTAGAGTGTATCGCTATCTTTTGTGTGACGCGGAAGTGCAATAAATGCAATAATTGACGCCGCAAAGATAATGCCCGCAGCAGTCAGTGACGCAGTCCCAAGCGCAGACATCCACGCATCCTTCGCCGCATCAAGGAGTGGAGCAGCAGCTTCACCTATATCATTTGCAACACCAATAGCAGCTGCAAGTGACCCCTCTACCGCTTCGCTCGCAGCAGCCGGGAGGTGTGACGCAGCCTCGCGAACGTTATCTGCATATGCAGCACTCAGGATAGCACCAAGGATAGCCACGCCAAGTGCACCACCAAGTTCACGAGTCGTATCGTTCATAGCCGACCCCATACCAGAACGGTTACGCGGCACGGCCGACATAAGAATGTTTGTTCCAGGGGTCATGGCCGCTGAAATACCAATCATCATCACCCACATCACACTAAGAAGGTGCCAGTAGGTCATATCTGCAGTCCAGGTTGACATGAGCACGAAGGCAATAGAGGTAATAAAGAGTCCTAGGCCGATAGTTATCCGCGCACCAAGCTTCTTCACTACAGATGGAATTAGTGGTGAAATAAAGAGCATTGGAATCATAATAGGAAGCATTGCAAGCGATGACTCAAGCGGCGTCATGCCCAGAATAAGCTGAATCAGTAGCCCCATTGAGAAGAACACACCTGACATTGCAAGGAAGGTCAGTGTGAGCGTCAGGCTTGAAACTGAGAACGGGCGGTTCTTGAAGAGCTTCATATCAAGCATTGGCGACTTCGCCTTGAGCTCCCAAAGAATAAACAGGACGATACCCACTACACCGGCGATGAGCGCCGTCAGCACGACAGCATCAGCCATACCCTTTGATGGTGCTTCAGTGATACCATACACAAGCCCAAAGATACCAACAGCAGAGAATAGTCCACCAAGCCAGTCCACCGGAGACTCGTCTTCATCACGTGATTCGCTTGAAAGGAAATAGTTCACAATGATACCAACAGCTGCAACGATCGCGCTGAAGTAGAAGAGTGAGTGCCACGTAAAGTGCTCAAGAAGAACACCGCTAATAATAGAACCGACCATCATACCAACACCAGCAATGGCACTCCAGATGGCTACCGCACGTGCACGCTCACCGCGCGGGAAGGCATTATTAATAATAGAAAGGGTTGTTGGCATCACCAGTGCGCCACCGAATCCCATGACAATACGGGAAATGATAAGTTCTGTTGATGTCTGTGCAACTATAGCTGCATACAGTGAACCCGCTACAAAGATCGCCATACCAATTTGCATAGCAAGCTTACGGCCGTAGCGGTCACCAAAAGCACCAGCAATAAACAGAAGACTTGCAAACACCAGTGTGTAGACGTTTACAATCCAAGTGAAATCAAGCTGTGAAAGCCCAAGGTCAACTGACATCTTAGGAAGTGCAATATTAAGGCTACTATTTGCCAGCATTACCCCTAGGAGCGCCAGACACATTGCCGCCAGCGTCCACCAGCGTTTTTTATATACTTTTGGGTCAATCCCGTCAAGATCAACGGGCTTTTTTACATTATTTTTTAAAGCAGCGTTTTTCTGCTTCTTCTTTGAGAAAATTTTATCCATAACTTACTTATTATACAGGAAAAATAAAAAGACGTAACAGGACGCCTCTCTATTGAGTGTAGGAGCGGACGTTCGCTGCGACTTCGTCAACGATACGCTGCGTTGTAGAAGGGTCTTGGAATTTAGGATCTTGAATCTTCCAGTGAACAAGCCGTGGGTCTGTCTTGAGCCACTCCGGCCACGTTTCTTCCTCTGCCATAACAACAAGCTTGTCGTAGTTGGAGGCGAGCTCTTCTGTAAGTTGCGTGCGGACGTTAGGAGTCATATCTACCCCAAAGTCGTGTTTCATAATACCAATGATAGTAGCTGCCGAAGGGCGCTCCGCTAATGTCGCGCCGGGTGCGTCAACTTTTGTTCCAGCTGAATCAGCCTCACCGCCTAATTGACGGTGGATTTCCATGGCCGCCTGACTGCGGCCAACATTTGCTTGGCATATAAATAATGTTTTCATATAAATTCTTGGTACCCCGGGCTGGGCTCGAACCAGCGACCTTAGGCTTAGAAGTCCTCTACTCTATCCAACTGAGTTACCGGGGCATTATGGCGTAGCTTACATACGACTACGCCATTTATTGTACCACCTTAGAGGTAGTTATTCACTCCTTAACGCGCTATAATAGAAAGAGAAACAAGGAGGCATTATGCAAGATCAAGGACCAAATCCTTACGTAGTAAATATTGAAGAGCTAACCCTAGAGAACGAGAACTTCCGCACCGCTGCCTGGACTGGCTCGCAGATGCAGATGACGCTCATGACCATCCAGCCAGGAGACGACATTGGCCTTGAGGTTCACGATGACCACGACCAATTCCTGCGCATTGAGCAGGGTCTTGCGACCGTACTCATGGGTGACTCAGAAGAAGCACTTGAGAGCTGGGATGCAGAAGACGATTACGCAATCTTCGTTCCTGCGGGCAAGTGGCACAACGTCGTGAACACGGGTGATCAGCCACTGAAGCTATACTCAATCTACGCACCGTCTGAGCATGAGCACGGCACGGTCCACGCGACAAAAGCAGAAGCAGACGCAGCCGAACACGATCATTAAATAAAAACACTCCCTTTAAGGGAGTGTTTTTATAAAAGGAGAAATAACTATGAAAAATGAATCAGACGTACGTGTAGTTGGACTAAAACCAACTACCGTCGGTGCACTCCAGGGTACTTTTCTTGCGATAATCGGACTCGTATCCGGAATTCTCTATAGTATCACCGATGTTGTAAATACGGCTCAGTCAACAAATACACTTCTTGAAGCCCTAACACTTGGACTAGCGCAAGGTATCATTGCTATTGTACTCACGCCAATTATCTACTTCGTGATTGGTTGGATTATTGGGTGTATCCAAGGAATAATACTTAATATGATCATTCGCCTATCGGGTGGTATTGTACTACGGACCGATTCTAAAAAATAGAACCGTCATATCTACAAAAAAAGACTTCAATTCACTGAAGTCTTTTTTTGTACTACGCTAGCCTGCCGCCTATTGAGCTTTTGGCGCGTTCTTTGGCTGTGTAATGAGTAGGTATACAAGCGGAAGAATACCCGCAGTATTTAGGATCAGCATAACAACAAACCATCCCTTATGGCCGTTCTGCGCTGAACGCCATAACGCCATACCCTTTAGGATAACTTCACATATTACAACAACTACTACAAGAACTAGCTGCCAAACCTCAAGGTTCATTTCTGATACTTCCATACAATCCTCACTTTCAGAGTTATTTGTCTGTAGTATATACTACTGGGTGAATTTAACAAGAACACCGCCTTACTGGCGCGATAAGTTGCAAAAGAGTCCAACTTAATTAACCCCGAACAACCTCATCACAACAAAAAAATACTTCTCTCGAAGTATTTAATATATAATTTCTATGGTGCGGGCGGAGAGAATCGAACTCTCATCACATGCTTGGAAGGCACGTATATTAGCCATTATACGACGCCCGCAGATACTTGAGTTATTATACAGTAATTTCCTAATATAATAAAGAGGGTTTTAGCCCTACCAAAGCCCACTGGTATCTGTTATAATAACTATTGCTTAAGAACATGGCGGATGTAGCTCAGTTGGTTAGAGCGCCGGGTTGTGGTTCCGGAGGCCGAGGGTTCAATTCCCTTCATTCGCCCCATGTATTCGAAATAAGCATAAAATAGCCCTCTAGCGGGCTATTTTTATGTCTTTACCGTTTTACAGAAGCGACTACTGTGCGGTCTCATCTAGAATAGCCGCGGCCTGCTGCTGCGGGCCAAGCACCGCCTCAACCTGCTCTTTCGTCAGCTCAATCACACTTCCTGGGTTGACTGCATTTGAAAGGAGGAGCTTCGCCACCGTACTTTCAACTGCTCTCTGAACAACACGGCGCATCGGACGCGCTCCAAGGCGTGGGTCGTACCCCTTCTCAACAAGGTATTCTTTTGCCTCCGCAGATACATTAATGGTAATTTGTTGCTCGGCGAGGTTCTTATTTACCCCCTTGAGGATAAGGTCCACCACCTGAAGAAGCTCGGGTTTAGTTAGAGGTGAAAACACCACCATCTCATCAAAGCGGTTCAGGAATTCTGGATGGAAAATATGACTACTAATAAGCTCATTAATGAACGTCTCCTCAAACTGCTGTAGTGAGTAACCGCGCTGAATGTACTCCTGAATACGAGCAGACCCTGCGTTACTTGTTGCAATCACCACCGCATCCTTGAAGCTCACCTCCCTTCCGCGCACGTCGCGCAGTACGCCCTCATCAAGAAGCTGAAGAAGCGTCGTGAGAACACTTGAATGCGCCTTCTCAAGCTCATCTAGGAGCACAACACTAAACGGCTGCTTCATAACCTGAGCTGCAAGACTCCCGGCGTCATCCGCTCCATCTGCAATAAGTCGAGACACATCATCTGGCGAAACAAACTCATTCATGTCTAGACGAATGATATTTTGCTCACCGCCAAAGTATACCTCTGCAAGTGACTTAGCAAGCTCCGTCTTACCAACCCCGGTAGGTCCAAGGAATAGAAAAGTACCCACTGGCCTATTTTGATTGCGCACACCAGAGCGAGCGCGCCGCAGTGCGTCAGCAACAACGCCAACTGCACGCGTCTGCCCAATCATTCTTTCGTGAATACGCGCCTCAAGGCCAAGAAGCATTTCGCGCTCATCATCACCTGCTGCGGCTCCCGTCTTCACTCCGGTCATATGCTCAACCGCCTGTGCAACAGAGCGTGAAGAAACAAGCGAAGCATTCTCAGCGTGCTCTGCCGCCTGCTCAAGAAGCCGAATTGCCTGGCCTGGCATAGAAACATCGTACACGTATCGCTGACTTAATCGATACGCATCTTTGAGCGCTTGATACATAAACGTCACCTTGCGCTTTGCCTCAATATACGGAATATGATCTTCAAGAACCCTAATAGTATCCGCTTCATCTGTTGGCTGCATTACCACGCGCGTCATAGCAGTAGCAAGTGCAGGTGATTGCTTGCTGATACGCAGGAAGTTCTGCTCATCAATTGTCATGATAATAGGGAGCTTTCCCGCCTCCACAATTGGCGTGAGAAGATTCGAGATATCAACTGACCCAACGCCGTCCTGGAAGAAAAGCTCGGCATTATCAAAACAGACGATGATATTTTTCGCTGCATACGCTTCACCCAGAATAGCCGCCACTATCTGCTCAACCGCCCCCCTCTCGCTTCCAGCAGAGAGAATACGAGACGCATCGAGCATAAACACTTGCTTGTACCACATCCCGCGTGGCACAGATGTATCCGGGCGCATGAGAGTATTTGCGAGTTCGCGCACAATCTCAGTCTTTCCGCTTCCATCGCGGCCTATAATACCGATTGTCCCGCCGCCAGAGCTCAGAGATCCAATAATCTGCTGAACCTGCGGTGTACGAACTTCATTACGCGAGGCAGTTCCGCCATGTGCAAGCGACACCCCAAAGCGTGACAGCATAGGAATCCATCCAAACGACCAGTCACGCCCAATACCGCCAGGGCGTTTTGTATGCTTCGTGCCGCTATGCACTTGGTCAAAAAGCCTGTGATACCATGTTATTCCAGCAAGTAAATCTTCTTCTGAAAGCTGCAAATGACCAAAGACTGTCTGTTTCATAGGAAGCTGCCGTATCATTGCAAGAATAATCACCCCCGGGCTGATTCGTCCGTCAGCTTCAGCTGCAATGCGGAGTGCCTCTTCAAAGAGAGGTGCAGTGTCAGCAGAGTTTTCTGACGCTACTTCTTTAAAGAAGGACCCGCCAAGTCCGAAGCGCACCTCAAAAAACATACCGCCGTTCGTTTCGTTTAGCCGAAGAGCAAGCTCTTTTGGTGAAGGGTTCTGCGAAAGTAGCGCAAGAAGCTCTGTATCCATGATTGCATCAACAGAGTCAGTACGCTTGTCTTTCGGGAGCGATGCGAGCTCATATGCGTACCACTGAGCAATCATAGCTGGGAGTGCCGCCAATCCAAGAATGAGCCACCCAATAGATAACCCAACAACAAGAGAGAATAAACCGAGCACAATAAAGACAGCGGAAACAATCTTTATAAGAAGCATCCACGGACGAATGGCATGACCGTAGCGAGCAAGGCGCGAGCGTTGACTCGACCAATCATACAAGCTAGACATGTGGCACCCAGCCAATCATAAACGCCACAAAACCAACAACTGGCAACACCGGCACGAGCCACCAAAATGCCATAATGACCGCTACATACACAGCTTGAAGGGCGATAATAACACTCCCTGCAAGGATAGTAAAGAAACGAACGAAAGCGCCAACTATTCTAGAGATGAGTCGATCAAGAAACGCGCTAAAACTTGCGGTGAAGGAGCCGTCACCTCTCACCCCAGCTGATATCTGCCTAAACGGCGAGAAAAGCGTAGAAAGAAGCTGGCCAATAGAGAAAAATTCAAGCGTACGCATCAACATACCCCCGTTGCGGCGCCATTGCTCTACCCAGCCTCGCCCGTACCACCATGAAATAAGTCCCACCAAAAACATACTTACAGTATATCACGAAAGAAGCCTAAGAAATGTTACACAAAACAGCGTATAATAGGAAAAGATATGCCAAAACCGTTTACGATTCTTCTAGGAAAAGCCGTCCGACGCGCAGCCCGCCTTCGCGGAGGGAGCGGCTCTGCGCTCCCAGGGCTTTTTGTTGAAAAAATAGACCCAACATTTGTCCCGCGCACATTAAACAAACTCCCTCAGGGTGTTGTAGTGATTAGTGGTACAAACGGCAAGACAACTACTACTAAAATGGTCGTATCACTCCTTGAAAGTCAGGAGCTGAAGGTCTTCACAAACAAGACAGGGAGTAACTTCGTCCGTGGAGTTGCAGCGGCACTCCTTGGTGACATCTCGGTGACGGGCAAGTTGAATGCTGACATCGCCGTACTCGAACTTGATGAGGCTCATGCAGTGAAGTTCGTAGAGGTAGTCAAGCCTACATACAGCCTCCTCCTTAATGTCCTGCGCGATCAGCTTGACCGCTTTGGTGAGATTGACACAACACGGACAATGCTTGAAACAATAGCAAAGAACACGACAGGTACGGTCGTTCTTAATGCTGCAGATCCGCGCATTGCGTCTATTGCATCCTCTCTTACGAAGAGTCAAAGCGTGGAATACTTTGCGCTCGATCCGTCGCTCGCCCACCACTTTCCAAGCGATGACAACCTCCATGGCAAAAGTACGCCTACAGTGGACGCCTCAGCAGAACGCACGTCTAGTGCACTCGTCACGCTAAAGGAATTCTCTGGAGACAGCGCGAGCTACACTATTAATGACACTCCTTATAAAACCCAGCTCAAGCTGAAAGGTGCATATAATATATTTAACAGTGCAGCAGCCCTTTCACTTGCACTCACTGTTATCCCGAAGGCGGACCCTCAGTCACTCCTAGAGAATCTGGCAACAATTACGCCAGCCTTTGGTCGCGGCGAGACACTCATAGTCAACGACCTCCCTGTTGAGCTCGTTCTTGTAAAGAATCCGTCTGGTTTCAAGCTTGGCCTCTCGTCTTACGACCCTGCCGGCTACGCAACCCTGATCGCAATCAACGACAACTACGCCGATGGGCGCGATATGTCCTGGCTCTGGGACGTGGATTTTTCTAGCCTTGAACACCACCCCGTCTACACTACGGGTGTTCGAGCGGATGATATGGCACTACGCCTCCATTACAACGGCATACCTGTCACCGACAGTAAGGTTGATCTAGGCAAGGCGCTTCACATGTTTATGCAGCGGCACGCCAATCAGCCGAAAAGAATTTATTGCACCTACACTGCAATGCTCTCGCTCCGTAAGCACCTTTCTCAATACACAGACGTGGAGGCTATTTCATGAGTAAAACTATTACCATCCTTCATCTCTACTCGCGTGATATGAATATTTACGGCGACAACGGAAATATCCAAGCGCTTGAAAAGCGCCTGCAGTGGCACGGATACACTCCTGTTATTAAAGAATACAACCCTGGCGACACGCTCCCTTCACTTGAAGAAGTAGACATTATTATTGGTGGCGGCGGCCAAGACAGCGGGCAGGATAAGATTCATGCGGACCTCCTCTCTATCGGACCGGCTCTTAAGAAAGCCTCTGATAGTGGCACGCCTATTCTCCTTGTCTGTGGCCTCTACCAACTTTTTGGCAACAAGTTCACTACCCATACGGGCGAAGAAATCCAGGGTATTGGCGTATTTAACGCTCATACTATAGGCGGAAAAGAACGACTTGTGGGAAATATAACCATCGAAAGCCCAGCTTTTGGTACGGTGATTGGCTACGAAAACCATAGCGGTCAGACATACCTAGCAGACGAAGTAGAGCCCCTAGGCTCGGTCATTATTGGAGCTGGGAATAACGCAGCAGACGGACATGAAGGAATCATCCAGAACAATACAATTGGCACCTACCTTCACGGACCAATCCTACCGAAGAACCCTGTCATTGCAGACTATCTCATTGGAGTCGCCGCGAAACGCCGATATGAAGAGTTCAACGAACAAGTGATTGATGACAGCATCACCGCAAGGGCTCGCGAAGCAGCACTGAAACGACCACGCTAAGCTCCCTCACCTCTTCCCGGGTTAAGTAGGTCAGAAGTTCTCATATTATACCCAGAGGCGCGCCACATCCACACACATCCGAGCGATACGGCCGCCACGTACACAATCCAAACCCAGCCCGGAAATAAAAGCTCCGACTGAGCCCATTCAATCTCCGAAACATACCGTGCCACGCCTACCATATACTCAAGCAGGGTACTTGTTGGCCACGCTATTAGCGTAGTCAGCCCTACCCCAAACATGCCCCATAACCCAGCTATGAAAGTAAGGAGCATCGCAAGCGGGACAAGCGGAACGACAAGAAGATTTGCGATTATTGCGACATTCGACACCACACCAAACTGCATGGCAATAATGGGAACTGTGGCTATATGAGCAGCGATCGTCTCGCCAAGTGTTTGCCTAATAATGTTCGGCGGACGCGCCCCAAAGAAATACACCTGCATGAGTGGGCCGATAACCATTACACCAAAGAATGCCGAGAAGCTTAACTGCCATCCAAGATCGCCCCAGACGTAGCTTGGCTGATAGACAACAGTGAGCGCCGCAACAAACAGAAGAAGTACGACTGGATGCACCTTCCTACCAAAGTACCAAAATAAGATACTCAAACCCGAGACAATTCCCGCGCGCGTCATACTAGGACTCAGCCCCGTGACGCCCATGAACAGGGTCACCATGGCCGTAGCCGCCATCGCTGCACTAAATTTCGACACCCTTAGAAGCAGACGCCGCGCCAGACGCACAAGGATAGTAAGATTATAGCCACTCGCCACCACAATATGCGTCAGACCGGCTATCTTCAGGGCCTCAGATAAATCATCTGGAAGTGCACTCTTCTGCCCGGTTAAATACCCAATACCCAGACTCGCTTGTGGCTCCCCAATTAAACTCCGGACGTGCTCTGCAAACCAGTCACGGACAACACGCCCCAAATCACCAGTGGGATTCCTCTCAATACTCACGACCTCAGCATTCTTAATAGCGATAGCGAAATTACCAAACCCCTCGCCCGCAATACCCTTCACCGTCACCCGATCACTCCGCAGGATAACTGCAGACGTACGAAGCCGCACAAACACGCTTCCCCTATACTCATTTCCGCCCATCTGAATTGCGTTCATTTGGAGCGAACGAAAGCCCGACGCACTCACAGTGGGGTCTTCTTTTATTTTCCCCGAAATAACTACCTGCTTCTCTAGAATAGAAGCGTACGCAACACGCTCGCCCGCAAATGCCGCAGAGCCATACCCAAGCCCAACAATAATCATAGAAGGAAGGAGCAATGTGGTAGTGAAGAAGCGGCCTGAAAGAAAGAGGAGCGCCGCACCAGTACACGAAATAAACCCCCAGACAGGACCTATCTGAACGTACAGCGCAAGCGATACGCCCACCAGAAACCCTGTACACATACACGCGATGCGCCATTCCGTATGTACTTTTCTATTTAACCACCACATATACTCTCATGATAGAAAAAGAATATATACTACTCGTTAAATTACCCTGTTTCATGGAAAAGAAAAACGCCGATGCATACACATCAGCGTTTTTCTTTGGAGGGACCAGTGGGGCTTGAACCCACGACACCCTGCTTAAAAGGCAGGTGCTCTAACCAGCTGAGCTATGGTCCCGTAACTCTGTAAACTATACAGAATAGAGGTGGCTTTGTCAATGCGCCGAACACCCTAGCTAACAGGAAACTACCTCTTACGGCCGCTACCTGAAAACACTGCCGGCTTCGAAATAAACATATCAAACACTGCAGCCATAACACCTACGCCCATGATAAGCTCTGCATTATCTTTCAGCCATCCAAAGGCCTGAACACTTACACCATCCAGCACGAGCGCTTTACTCATAGGCTCAGCGAGGAATCCAAGGGCAAGCACCGTGAAAAGGAATGATCCGACAATACGCCCCGTGACCGTCTTATAGGCAGTGCCGTGAAAAAAAAGAAGCACAGGAGGGAGAAGAAGGAGCGCGACCGTTGCAATAAAATGGGAGACGACACCAGTTGGTACAAAGCCCGTCATGGCCACCATAAACTCAGCCGTATCAAGCCACAGGAGTGATAGAACATACCCCGCAGCAAGCGCAAGACCAAGTAGCCCAAAGCGTCGCTTTGAGAAAAAAGACCCCGCAAACAGCACGAGTCCTATTCCTACAAGCACTACCAGACCTGTCACAAGTCAGCGCCTCCTAGTTCAAAGTCTGCCCTATCACCCTTCTTTATCGCACTTGCATCGGTGCTGCCAGCCGGGAGTTCAAGTACGTATCGAGCAGGCACTACCGGCTTGTACACCGTCGCTTCTGGCGTATCGGCACTGACATTTTTAACAATCGTTACAACCTCCTTCGCCTCATTGAGCCATACAATATCAAGCGGCACAAACATATCACGCATCACGATACCGTGATATCCAGGCACTTTAAAGTCCATTAAAAGCCCTCCATTCTTAGGGAGCTTTTGAATATTTGAAAGACCCTTGTAAAGATCGCTATCCGTCTCCGCAGTCCAAAGGCTATATACGCCACTCTGACCTATGCGGACGTCAGTAGTTGGCCGAAACATCGCAAGTGCGTATGAGGCCACGAGTGCAACAAGGATTGCTGTCAGTCCCGCCATAAGCACGAGCCAAGTCTGCGTGCGCCACTTCCAAGTTTTTCGTGGTATATCCATTTATTACAGTATACCACTCGCGCTTACGTACGGGCTACTTATGCGCCGACTTTGTCTTTTTTGTTGCGCCGCTTTGCATTCAGTTCAATATATTCAATGATCGGAGAGGCGACGTTACGCTTTGTAACAGTCTCAATACCAAACCCTGGGCTTGCATTTACTTCAAGAATAAGCGGACCGCGCTCTGAGCGCATAAGGTCAACACCGGCTACGTTAAGCCCCATTGCCTTCGCGGCCTTCACTGCCATCTTACGCTCTTCTAGTGTAAGCTTCACAACAGTGCCTTCACCACCCTTGTGGAGGTTGGAACGGAAATCATCATCAAGACTCTGCCGCTTCATACTTGCAACCACACGGCCACCAACAACGAACGCACGAATATCTGTTCCGGCAGACTCCTTCACAAACTCCTGAATAAGAACGTTTGTACCGTCTTCATTCGTAAGGTAAAAGGCCTGAAGTACAGACTTTGCAGCCTTTTTTGTCTCAGCAAGAACAACACCATTTCCGTGTGTACCACGCGCAAGCTTAATAATCACTGGTGTGCCACCAAGCTTATCAATAAGGTCATCAATATCAGCGGAGTTGCGAGACACAACAGTCTTAGGAATCCCTACACCTGCCTTTGCAAGAATCTGCATACTGCGAAGCTTGTCACGCGAACGATTAATAGCAAGTGATCCAGAAACAGTATAGGCACCCTGCATCTCAAGCTGGCGCACAATAGCAGTACCGTACCGTGTCATATTTGCAGAAATACGCGGAATAATAGCATCGAACTTGCCAAGATCTTCACCCTTGTAACTTACGGTTGGGCTATTCTTTTCAATTGAGGCGTAGCAATCGCGATATTTAATAATTTCAACTTCGTGCCCACGCTTAATAGCCTCTTCCTTGAGACGCTTCGTAGAGTAGTTACCTGGACCATTTGATAGAATTGCTATTTTCATTTTATTCTTTTCCTCCGCCGTCTTCGTCAAATTCTGCGCCAATACGCACATCAACTAAGAGGTTATTTTTTCTAAGGAAGCGCCGACCGATAAGTACGTCAACCTTCATATCAGCCCTATCCGTAAGACCGATATTAATTCGATACTCCTTACCACGCATAATTATATCAGTTTCGATGATGTATCGCTGACTTCTATGCCCATTCGAGCTTGTGACATGCACAGTCTTGAAATCATCCGTCTCAATATATTCACTCTGATCATGAACCGGGCGGAAGCGGAGTACACGTACGCCTGCTTTCTTTACTACATGAATATCAGTACAGTGAAGTGCTCCAGAGTACGCCCCTGTGTCAATCTTCGCCATAACTTCGTCAACAAGAAGCGCCGGAAAGGCAACTTGCTCGAGACAGCCAACGATTTCATTATCTTTTTGCATACAAAACCTACTGTTTAAGTAAACTTGGGCTATTGTATCACTTTTAGACTACATTGTCAATAATACGAACCTTCTAGAGGTCTCGCAATTCTTCAAGGAGCTTCTTCTGCTTCTTATTCAACTTCTTCGGTACATCGACGATAATATTAACGATGTGCGGACCGCGCTTATCGCTATTGCGAAGATGCGGCACGCCGTGGCCAGAAAGCTTAAAGTCTGCATCTGGTTGCGTACCCGCAGGAATCTTCATCCGGACAACACCATCCACAGTATCTACATCGATTTCAGTTCCAAGCGCAGCATCTATCATAGAGATATGCTCATCAGAGAGGATGATATCGCCCTCGCGAGTAAAGTGTTTGTGCGCTTTTACGCGGATATTCACATAGAGGTCACCCTTCTCACCACCAGCAATTGCCTCACCGCGGCCGCTCAGCCGGATTGTCGCACCGTCGTCAATACCAGCAGGAATCTTCACCTTTATGTCCTCCTTGCGGCGCTCGGTTCCACGCCCCTTACAGACACTACAGACCTTCTCTGGAACCTTACCAGCTCCGTGACAGGTTTCACAAGGAACGGTCTGTTGAATTGCACCAAACATTGTATGGACAACCTTTGCCTGCTGACCAGCACCCTTACAGGTTGCACATGTCTTCATGCTATGACCAGGTTCAACGGTTGAGCCCTTACAGTGCTGACACTCCGCCTCAAGATCAAGTGCAAAGGTATGTTCAAGCCCAAACACCGCCTCTTCGAAGCCAAGCTGAATCTCAACCTCTACATCACGCCCACGCTTAGGGCCGCGCTGCTGAGAGCGCCCACCACCACCAAAGAATTGATCGAAGATATCACCAAAGCCACCACCAAAGTCAAAGTTAACATTTTGTGCTCCGCCAAAGCCTTCGAACGGATTACCGCCACCGCCAGACGCACCACCAACACCAGCATGACCAAACTGGTCGTAGCGCTGACGCTTTTGCGTGTCCTTTAGGACATCGTAAGCCTCATTGATTTCTTTGAACTTAGCCTCGTCACCACCTTCTTTATCTGGGTGGTGCTGCACGGCTTGACGGCGAAATGCCTTTTTTATTTCATCGTCTGACGCACCCTTAGATACGCCCAAAACTTCATAATAATCTCGCTTACTCATACTTCTTTTAGTATAGCGTCTTAGCACTCAGATGTCTAGAGTGCTAAATAAAAACACCCCCGTTGCGAGGGTGTTTTTATGGCTACGCAGAACTACTCTGCGTCGACTCGCCCCTTGCCGGAGATAAGCCTCCACAGGAAGATGAGTACGATTGCACCGAGTAGCGCAACCAGGAAGCTCCAGATATTGAATCCGGTAAAGCCCTGACCTCCCAGCAGACCCAAAAGGAATCCACCTACCAGACCACCAAGAACACCGACCACTATATTGCCGAAAAGTCCTTGCTGTTCGTCTGTTTTCATAATCATTGAGGCGACCCAGCCGGCCAAACCACCAACAATTATCCATACTATAATAGTCCACATATTCCACCTCCTTTGGTTTAATTATGTGCGTATCCTTAGAGTACGCTGTAGGGCTGAGAGAGTGCTGAAAATACGAAAATAGCCGGTACAAAACCGGCTATTTTACCTGTCAGCGCTGACTATTTCTTATCAACAACTTCGCCTTCTACGGGCTCATCATCAGATTTCTTCTCAGCGTCCGCATCGTCCGCAGGCGCATCTTCAGCAGATTCCTGGTAGAGCTTCGCGCCAATTGGCATGATTGCGTCGTTGAGGGCCTTTACAGCAGCCTCAAGCTCGTCCTTGTCTGTTGCATCCTTATGCTTCTTTGCTTCTTCTACGGCATCTGTGATAGCCTTCTTGTCTTCGTCGGAAATCTTATCCTTGAATTCATCCGGCATCTTTTCCGCTTGATAAATTGCATTTTCAAGCTGGTTGCGCGCATCAACCGCTTCGCGCTTCTTCTTGTCTTCTTCGGCGTGCTCTTCAGCTTCGCGCTGTGCCTTTTCAATATCTTCCTTTGAAAGGTTGCCGCTATCCTGAATGGTGATTGACTGCTCCTTGCCTGTCCCCTTGTCCTTCGCGCTTACATTAAGAATACCGTTTGCGTCAAGATTAAAGGTGACTTCAATCTGTGGAACACCGCGTGGCGCTGGAGCAATACCGTCAAGAACAAAGGTACCAAGGCTCTTGTTGTCATTTGCCATATCGCGCTCACCCTGGAGTACATGGATTTCTACTTGTGGCTGGTTGTCAGCGTAGGTAGAGAATACCTGGCTCTTACTTGTAGGAACGGTTGAGTTACGATCAATCATTGGAGTGCGCACACCACCGGCGGTTTCAATACCAAGTGTCAGTGGCGTTACGTCAAGAAGAAGAACATCCTTTACATCACCAGCAAGTACGCCACCCTGAACTGCAGCACCAATAGCCACAACTTCGTCAGGGTTCACACCCTTTAGTGGGTCTTTGCCGAAGATAGATTTCACCTTCTCAACAACCGCTGGCATACGAGTCATACCACCAACAAGCACTACTTCGTCAATTTCGCTTGCCTTAAGACCAGCGTCCTTGAGTGCCTTTTCAACAGGAGTCGCAAGGCGCTCAACAAGGTCATGTACAAGCTCTTCAAGCTTCGCACGAGTAAGCTTTACTTCGAAGTGCTTTGGACCATCTGCATCAGCAGTAATGAATGGAAGGTTTACTTCATATTCAGTTGTAGAAGAAAGTTCCTTCTTTGCCTTTTCAGCTTCATCCTTGAGGCGTTGCATTGCTGCGTTATCACCCTTAAGGTCAATGCCACTTTCCTTCTTGAACTCATCAAGGAAGAAGTTAACAATACGGTTATCGAAATCTTCACCACCAAGGTGTGTATCACCATGTGTTGACTTTACTTCAAAGACACCGTCACCAAGCTCAAGAATTGATACGTCAAACGTACCGCCACCAAGGTCAAATACAGCGATCTTTTCGTCCTTCTTGCTTTCAAGTCCGTAGGCAAGCGCAGCCGCAGTTGGCTCGTTAATAATACGCTTTACTTCAAGACCAGCAATCTTACCGGCATCTTTTGTTGCCTGCCTTTGTGAGTCATCGAAGTACGCAGGAACGGTAATAACCGCTTCGGTGACCTTTTCACCAAGGAAAGCTTCAGCGTCAGCCTTAAGCTTGGAAAGAATCATTGCTGAAACCTCTTCAGGGCTATAGTCCTTATCGCCAAGCTTTACGCCAACACCGTCGCCCTTAGCAACAATTTCATAGGGCATGATGTCGTGATCTTTTTGCACTTCATCGTCGCTAAACTTACGACCAATAAGGCGCTTTACGCCGTAGATGGTGTTCTTTGCGTTTGTCACGCGCTGACGCTGCGCAACCTGCCCAACAAGGCGTTCGCCTGATTTATTTACAGCCACAACACTTGGAGTTGTGCGGTTACCTTCAGCATTTGCAATGACTTCTGGCTTACCAGCAACCATGTACGCAACAGCGCTGTTGGTTGTACCAAGGTCAATTCCGATGATTTTACCCATGTATTTCCTCCCTTTATTAGATAGAAATGGATTTATATAACTAATTCTATTTTAGCACTCTATGTATGAGATTGCCAATATCTTCATTATAGACAAGTTAGCACTCTCATGTCAAGAGTGCTAATAAAGATTGCTTATTCTCCTTATGCTATACTGTAGTTATGGAAAACACACCCTCTCAAATCCCACAGAACCCACAGCCAGAGCAGCCACAGCAGCAGGCTCCGCAACCAACACCACTCCAGCCATCACCTATGGCTACCCCCATTGCACCAATCGATAAAAGCAAGACCTCAAAAGCTGGCTGGATCACCTTCGCTGTTGGTGTTCTTATTACCGTAGCAGGGTTCATGTTCGACTTCATATCTGCAATCAGCATCCTCGCATTCGCCCTCTCTGCACGCTTTGGACTTCAAGCAAAAAACAAGAGGCTTTCTATTGCCTCTTTTGTTCTTATGGGTCTTGTAGCTGCACTCTTTATTGCAGCGGTGATTCTTTCGTAACTCTATAGATCCGCAATAAATACTATCGCTACTACTACGGCAACAATTGCTCCGGTAATTCCCAACGCAATCAAGAAGATTTTTCCCATTTTCATTCGCGACACCTGTACGCCGTGACTTGAAAGCATGCCTAGCCACATCGCAATAGGGTCGTTCTTATACTCCACAGGGATTGGTACGGTAAGGACTTCTGCGTACGCCAATGAATCCATTCGATATGCCTTACCCTTCACAACAAGACGAAGTGACCCAGGTGCTGATGAGAATTTCTGTATCTCACCAGGCCGCACCCTCACTACTTCCCTTACTGTAGGGGCCTCTGTAGTCCCCTCTATAAGTTCAAGGGTCACAAACCCGTCCTTTGACCATGAAAGCCGGGCAGTAGTAGCTCCGTACACGGTCACTCCTGGGTAGTAAATCCCCTGAAGGGCTGGTGGTAGTGATGAAGTGTCAGCTGTTGTGTTCATACTTCTATACTACCATGAAGCTAGGTGTCGTCTCGCATATCCTTTATGGGGTTGCGCCGGGCACTGAGAATGACTGGGATTATGGACGCGATCATACCAAAAACCATAATTGCTGCAAGAACAAGTGGTATATACGGTGAGAATATCCCGAAGAAATGGAATGTCGCATCAGTTTCCGCCGCTGCATAGGCATAGCGAGTTGCCAGGGTTGCCTCTTTGCCAATCCATATCTCAACAACAAGCGCCATGACAACGCCAATAGTGGCTGCAAAAATAGCCACGCGTAGGGATAGCAGGAAGGCATATGTTCCATAAATAAGACCGACATCAGCCCTACGCGCACCGATAGCCCTAAAGATAGCGCTCTCGCGCCGCCCTTCTGATACGGTACGCCCTATAATGCTCCCAAGGATAATCACCGCCACAGCACCAACAATAAGAAGCGCCCACATCAATATAGACTGGAGATATCCCTTCATATCCTCCACAAGAAGTGTGTTACTGCCGAACGGTTGTATAAACACCGTCCCTTGCGGCGAAGATGTGTCTATGTCGCTATTATCACGCATAAACGCACGGGCTTTCTCCTTATCCTCAAACTCCACTAAGTATGAATTGAAGGCATTTCCTTGACCGGTCGTTGCATTGATTGAAGATTCAGCCCACGTACCGCCAAAGATACTTTCTGGACGCTGAGTCTCTGGGACCTGGCGGAGTAGCTCAGACGGAATTATCCAGGCGTCATACCCAAGCCACGATCCAAGAAGTCCGTTAATCATACCGCCGACATCAAACGCACCTCCGTATATAGATGGCGAATCCCCTGATATACCAACGGCGCGCAGAGTGAGCTTATGCTGCTCTGGCTCGCCGATGTATATACCGAGTTCTTTTTCGAAGGCCGTCTGGCGAGCGTCAAAATCCTTCTCACGGGCCGTTCTAGTATCAGACACAACCGTCACCGCACCGCAACTATCGCCAGCTGGAAGTGCATAGTGAAGGCTCGGCTTTACGTAGTTTTCCTTGTTTTTATTCTTCTTCTCATAAGATACCTGTGACTTTGCCTCTGCGACAAGCTGCTGTGAAGCCTTATTTCTATAGCAGAATGATACCGTCACTTCATCAACGCGCTGACGAACCTCTTTTAGCCTGTTGTACTTATCACTCAGTGTTGCATCTTTACCAAGCGGCTCCATATCAAGGAGCTTTTCAGCATCACTAAAAGGTACAACCATAGGAATATCACCTTTTGTAGGATCGTACGCATTCTTATTATTAATAAAAGGATCAACGAGCGATTGACTTGTGACGGTCAACGTCCGCGGACCAGAATTATTGTAGTTCATATTATCAGGCGACTCGCCCGTCTCGCTAGAAAACTCTTTACCGTCCTTCATTTGGTTCAACGCCCCGCTAGGGAGGTTTGCGAGACTCTTATTATGCTCATGAACCTTCGTTGGGCCGTAGGATTTCACATAGTCATAGATAGAGAACGTACTCGGCTTCTTGCGCGCCTCTGCAGCCGCAAGAACCGCTGAGTGCCCTAGATTTTCTATATACTCCTTTTTTGTATCGTCATCCACGAGCACCGGAGATGGGTCGTCACGCTCAGCGCTATACGGTATGTTGTATTTTTTTGCCGCTGCTTGCTTTTTTGCAATCTGTACAGCGTGGGCCTGCTTCACCTCTGCTATGAACTGCTCGTTCTCGCTGAGATCATAAACCCTTACTGGTCTATCAACCTGCATCACCCCAACAACAGCTCTGTCATTAAGGCCCTCTTCGCTAAACCGCGCAATACTGTCCCACACTCCTTGGCTCACAAAGATAACACCTAAGATGAGGCTGAAAAGAATACCGGCAATACCCACGGCTATCCCCGTACGGATTCTATGCGTGCGTAGCTTTGTATGCGCAAGAACTATGGCATCCAGAAAACGAATCATGCTATTTCTCCGTCTTTAATATGAATAATCCTATCAGCGCGCCGTGCAATTTCCCTGTCATGCGTTACCATAACAATAGTCGTGCCAAGTTCTTGGCGAATAGTTTCAAATAGACTTATAACTGCCTCGCCACTTTTACTGTCAAGATTACCCGTTGGCTCATCGGCTAACAGGATCTTCGGCTGGTTGAAAAGCGCTCTTGCAATAGCTGCGCGCTGTGTTTGCCCACCAGATAGTTCGCGTGGAAAGTGACGGAGCCTATCTTGAAGCCCTACCTGCGTGGCAAGCTCCAAGACCCTTCCGGTACGCTCTTTGCGCTTCGTACGGCTAAACATTCCTGGAACCTCAAGGTTTTTCTCTAACCGCAGGAACGGCTGGAGGTAAAAGAATTGGAAAACAAACCCAATAGTATTTCTGCGAAAGGCCGAAAGCTTACCATCTGAAAGTTTGGCAAGATTAATAGTCTCATACAGCACCTCACCTGATGTGGGTTTATCCAAACCACCAAGAAGCTGAAGAAGTGTACTCTTCCCGCTTCCACTTGCGCCCGTAATGGCAACCAGCTCCCCTTCATGAATATCGAGTGAAACACCCTTAAGTACCGGGATACGCTGACGGCCACGTCTATACACCTTCTCAAGATTTCGTGCTGAAAGGAGTATTGGTCGCGACTCATCAGGTGCAGCCCTACGCTCCTGTGGAGCAGACGCACCCTTGAGGTTCAGAATGTACTGACGGATTTCATGAACGGCCGCCTCTAAATCACCATCAAAGTGGTCCTGTACGAGCGCTTCAACCGCGCGTGACTGCTGATTCTTTTTCTCAAAAGACGATGGAGGTGAAGTATCCTCAGACATATCACCCGTCATAGTCTAGCTATTCACATTCTCACGAATAATGTGCTCAAGCGCGTACTCGTACGTACCGCCCGTCTTCTTGCCTGCATTGAAGATATTCAGTGGGTCAAAGATGTTCTTCACTTCTTCAAATAGCTTCACCATTTCAGCGCCAAACTGGAGTTCAAGATATGGCGTACGGATGATACCGTCATTATGGTCAACGCTAATTGAACCCTTGTAGCGCACCACAAGTTCGTTCACCTTCGTCTGAAGCTCCATAACAAGTTCCGCGGCGCCATCAGCCTCCATATCAATAAGAGGAATGAGGCGAATACTTCCGTGTCCAATGTGCCCTGCATACGTATAGATAAGTTTATATTCATCTAAGATAGCCTCGAGCTCATGCAGGAAGCCGTCGTAGTTTTCAAGCGGAACAATAGTATCTTCAAGGAATGCCTCAGCACGCGTATTTGGTGTTGGGTGCTCAAGAAGCATCTTAAAGCTCTTGCGGCGGATAAGAAGGAAGCTTTCAATTGTATCCTTGTCATCAACCCACTCAACTTCATGACCCTTTGCCTCAAGCGCATCCTTTGCAGCACCGGCAATAGTGTCTGCCTGGTCCTGCGAGTCGCCCTCGTAGATTGAGAAGATAACCATGTGCTTGCCGCGGGCAATCCGCGCACGCTCTGCATCCGCTGGGTGCAGCTTCTCAGCAAGGTCGTAGGTGTGATGGTCGAAGGTTTCACAAATTGCTGGATTATCCTCAAGCATCGTCTTAACTACCTCAGGGAGCTTCGCAAGATCCTTAACAGGAGTGACAATCATACGGCGATGCGTGCCAGGCTTTACAAGCTTGAGCTCAGCTTCGGTGATAATACCAAGCGTACCCTGCGCGCCAATAAAGAGGCGACCAAGATTAAATGTCTGCTTATGCGCATCCCATAGGTCCCAAATCTGGAATCCAGCAGCATTCTTTACAGTGCGTGGGTGATTTCGCTCAATAACAAACGCGTGCTTATCAAGAAGTGCAGTCATGCGGCGATAAATTTCACCTTCGAAATCGGGTTGGCGCTTCTTCGCTTCAACCTCTGCACGAGTTAGTGGACCAAACTCATATTCATTTCCATCCGAAAGTACTGCCTTAACGCTATTGACGTTCTCGCTCGTAGCACCGTACTTAATTGATTGTTCACCACTGGCGTTATTACCAAGCATACCGCCAATACCACAGATATCACGTGATGACGTGTATGGAGCAAAGAGAAGACCTGCCTTCTTTACAGCCTTTTCAATAGTTAGGTGCATAGCACCAGACTGCGTACGAATAGTGCGCGCAGCAGGGTCAACCTGACCCGTAAAGTTATAGAATCTCTTCAGATCAAGCGTGTAACCCTGCGTCAAAGAACCACCAGACATACATGTACCACCCACACGAGCAGCAAGCGTAACAGGACGCCCAGACTCTACTTCTTCGCTTGCCCAGCGGACAACCGCTTGGATATCATTCGTATCTCGAGGTGCAATCACTCCAGTTGGAACGACTTCAAAAATACTTGCATCTCGTTTTACCGCCTCACGAGCGGCCTGTGTTGTCTCTACGACTCCGTTGAAGTCCGGATTCGTCATCAATGTATATAGTTGCCCACGCATAATACCTCTATTTTACCATAAGCGGAAAGAAAAAACTGCCCCCTAGGGCAGGAGCAGTTTTACAATGAGGTGTGGATAACTACTGACGTGTTACCTTTACCATTGCATGGCGAATCACGCGCTCGCCAAGCATATACCCCGCCTGAAGCTCAGCGGCAATCACCTCTTTATCACCTTCCGCATCTTCGTCGAATTGAATTGCTTCATGAAGGTCCGGATTAAACTCTACGCCCGCGCTTGCATCAATGCGCCGCACATCAAGCCCCTCAAGTGATTTATCAAGATTCTTCACAAGGCTCACAACACCCTGCGCCCACGCGTTGTCCTTGAGCTCCTCTGGAGCATAGGCAATAGCGCGCTCAATGTTATCAATCACTGGAAGGAGCTTTACAACTGCACCAGACTTACCCGCCTCACGCGCAGCATCTTTTTCAACCTCTACGCGCTTGCGGTAGTTCTCAAAATCAGCCCGAGTGCGCTGAAGATCAAGCGTCAACTCGCCCACCTGCTGTTCAAGCTCAGATTTCACATTCTTTTTAGAAACTTTAACGGCTTTTTTTACCTTTTCATCATTTTCTGCGTTTGGAATATTTTCTTCGTTCATTACTTCCCCCTATAAAACCTCTTCTAACATTGCGCCGGTATGACGGACAAGCCGCATCACCTTATCATAGCTCTGCCGCGTTGGGCCAAGCACGCCAATGTAACTATTGTCGCTGTACGGTGAGCGGAACCGGCTAATAATCAGTGACACGCCGCTTGATTTACCGATTGGATTCTCTGCACCAATATACACATTCAACGGCTCATTGGGTGCAGCCTCACGAAGCCACGGCTCAAGGTTATCCAAGAGGCGCGCAACCTGTTGTGCATGATCACCCTGAAGGAATTCTGGATGTGAGAAAAGGTTGCCGATACCACTCAGGTAGAGTTCGTCACCAATTGTTGCAAGTCCAAGGTTGTGCGTCAGTTCCACAAGACTATCTACGGCACTACGAATTGCCCTGTCTGCCCTATCGCTATGCGTTGCAACGCGCGCTTCAATAGCACGTGCGCCACGATCGGGAAGCTGTGGCTGAGCAGCATGTGTTTCATTCAGACTGTTCACGTAAAAACGATACCCAGTGTCTGTTGGTATGCGGCCAGCACTCGTGTGCGGCTGCTCTATAAAGCCCATATCTTCAAGCTTTGCCATTTCACTGCGAATAGTGGCGCTTGATACATTAAAAAGTTTTGCCAACATCACGCTTCCAACCGGAGCAGCAATTTCTGCATGCTGCTCAATGATTGCTGAAAGGATTTGACGTTGACGCTCAGTCATAGTCTCATTATAGCATGAAATTGGCACTCTTTCAATGGGAGTGCTAGGTATTTAGTTCGCATATTCATATCCCATATGGCTCATTGGTCTGTCAGTGGCGTGCCCTAAAGGGCTAGCCACCTCCTGACCAGTGCTGAGTTTAAGTTTAAGTTTTCAAATCTATAAAAATAAAGCAGCTAAGCTGCTAACTAGCCACGCAGCGCACGGAAAAGCCGAGGTGCTTAAAACTGTCGTTCGATGGGCTGACGCTGGAGCTGCTGAAGTACAAGTTGCGGGTGGGGGAGGCTGCGTACTGCGTAGCAGACCAGTAGAAGCCGAGGCTACCCTGACCGTTGAACACGCCGTCCCAGTAACCACCCAGCCGAGCAAGCCAACTAGCGCGTAGTGCGGTGGAGCCGGCGGCGCTACTAGTAGCGCCTATGCTGTTAGCGAGGAGTTGGAATTCACCAGTAGTGGGTTCGCCAGTTGGGAGACGCCAGTTGGCGGGGCAGACGGATACGCTGGTGTCCGGAGGAGGTGTGGTGGCGTTGGCGCAGGCTGAAGTAGTAGTTTGGGAACCCATGGCGGCACACCAGTTATAGAGGTAGCCGTACTGAGGATTGGTGACGCCACCGTCGGTAGAGGTACTAGGTTGAGTGGGGCTGGTGGTGGGATTGGCGTTGGCATGAGTGTAGTAGCGTGGCTCGGTGTAGCTCATACCACTGGAAGATAACGCAATAGACTTAGTATCGCCGTAGGTATTGGTACCGCCACCAGCGTAGGCAAGGTTGGTTAACATCCAGCATTTTTCATCTGGCATCTTTTGGATCCAGTAGGTGTGGTTGTCGCGGGCGTCAACGGCGAGGGTACGGGTGGTTGGGCAGTTGG
>CAYLUF010000002.1:0-148228 GCA_964386855.1 uncultured Candidatus Saccharibacteria bacterium | reverse complement strand
ATGACGGCAGCAGTCGCAGCTTCGGTATCGGGGTTCGCTGTCTCTTAAATTAATCTCCGATGGGGTTGAGCCCTAAAAGGGCGAGACTCCGGAGGGATTAATTTGTAGTACCCCACAAAGCAAGGTGAGCGTAAGGGAGTGACCACGACCGCACCCACCGCGTCGACTGGGGTACCGGCGGGAAAAGGAGGCCTATGGAGCAACCAGCATCTGAGCCTAAGGATTAACCCAAAAGACGAGCTAACAAAGGCGTACAAGGTCGCCCGCCTGGGTAATACAAAGAAGCCCGAAGCCACGACGGGATCGGGGTTCGCTAACCCCTTAATTCGTCCGCAGTGACCCGCGGACGTCAGGACAAGCTACCTGGAGCGCTTCTCCCGGATTATCGCAGCCTCACTCTTGCTTCGTAGCGCCACACCAGCGCTCGCAAGGTTCTTGCTCACGGTGCTCTTGCTCACACCCAGCTCTTCCGCAATCTTCCTGATCGACTGCCCAGAACGGTAGAGTCGCTCGATTTCTGAACAGTCCACGCCTACTCGGCTGGATTGCCTCCTGATTTCTACTCCGTGCCGACGCAAAACATCTGTCACGGTACGGAGCGGGCGTCCAGTTTTTTCACTCACGTCGGTCGCAGTGATACCTGTCGCATAGAGGCGCACAATCTCAGCCGCCTCATTGCCCGTTACGAATCGGTAGCCTTTGGGTCCTCGCGCTGAGGTTGGGGCAGGGTCCTGCTCTATGAGGGGGCGGGCTATTTTATGGAGTCGTCCGACCTCTGTGGCAACAGTGGTCAATTGTTTTGTGTTGCAGGAACTGAGGCGCACCATCATGCTCTTACTTAAACCATAGGTTTGGGCGGAGACATTGAGTGAATGAAATACATTAGTAAAGAGTCTGCTGGAAACGGCGGACTCTTTTGTGTTGAAGCGAGCGGATTGTTGCACTCTTGCGGGGTTGGCGCCCAACGCACAATGTTTGTTCGCTGCCGCGCTATTGACTTAACCCCTCTCGCCCTTCACAATAAGTGCCAGAATTTATACATAAGCAGGAACACCATGAATGCAGGAGCTTCACTCACGCGTAGGTCAGTTAAATCGTAAACAGCGACGTGGGTTTACTATCGTAGAACTCCTCATCGTGGTCGTCGTCATCGCCATCCTCGCTGCCATCACCATCGTGGCGTATAACGGCGTGACCTCAGGAGCAAGAGAGGCCGCACTCAAGTCAGACCTCAAGAACGCATCGAATCAGCTTGAACTCCATCTCTTTCACAACAATTCTCTCCCTGCTGATGCTAGCGGATTACCGAAGTCTGAGGGCACTGTGTATGCGTATACATCTGCTGGGAAGACCTTTTGTCTCGAGGCCTCGCACGCCGCTCTTTCTGGAAAAATCTTTCATGTTACAGAGAAGGGGGATGTAGTCAGCGGCGCCTGTCCACCTCCTACGACGATGCAAGCCTTTACTGGCGTCCACTGTTCCGCTTTACCTGTCTACACTGGCTCAAATCCAAGCGCTATTCGCAGTCTTACCGATTCCCGCGGCGGAACTACTCGAACCTACGAAATCGCAAAGCTCGCAGACGGCAAATGCTGGATGCTCACCAACCTCAAGCTCGGTAGCGCCAGCGGAGCAATCACGCTCACACCAGCCGACAGCAACGTGGCGAGTAACTTCACCTTGCCGCAGCTTTACGGCGGCACCGACTCTGCCCAGCGGGATTACGATAACCCTAAGACCTACGGCCCCGTCCCTGGCGACACCGGCTCCGGTGCTACCAACTACGGCTATCTTTACAACTGGTCTGCTGCGACTGCGGGTGAATCCCGCACTACAATGCCAGCTGGGAGTGGTAACGCAAGTCATTCCATCTGCCCAGCTGGCTGGCGGCTGCCAACTGCAGGCGTATATGATATAAGTGGCTGGCCATATACTCTCATAACTCCCGGCGACTTCTCTGGTCTCGATATTGCCTTCGGAGGTACTGGCAATTACAAAGAGAATGGCGAGCCAAACATCGCCAAATGGCAACCAACCGGGACATTTAAAGGGTCGTTCTCAGGCCTCTGGAGCGGCGGTTTTGGCGCTCAGGGCGACGCGGGTCACTTGTGGTCAGCTTCTGCTTACCCAGACGGCCCGGACGGCGCCTTCTACGCGTACTTCGCTCCGAGCGGCGTCCTCCCGGGCGGTGCCGACGTCAATCGCGACCTCGGGCTCGGGGTTCGTTGCCTCTTAAATTAATCCAGATGGGGTTGCCAAGACCCCTCAAGGGGGCGCGGTGACCCCGGATGGATTAATTTGTGGTACCACACTAAGCAAGGTGAGCGTAAGGGAGTGACCACGACCGCACCCACCGCATCGACTGGGGTAGCGGCGGGAAAAGGAGGCCTATGGGGCAACCAGCATCTGATCATAAAGAATGGCTCAAAGAAGAACTCATCAAGGCGTACAAGGCAGCTCGTCTGGGTAAGAGTGTAGGTAGCTGCCTTTATCTTACGACCCAGCACCCAAGTATTAATGTGCTCACGCATGGCTTGAGGGGATCAATTTCTGGTCGGCTTGCGTTTCGTGTATAATCAGGGGTAGTTAGTGAGATACTCATTGGTGCAGAGGTGCTAGGCCAACCCGGTCTAGGTATATTGTAAAGAAAAGAGGGGTATGAAAAAACTAAAAGTATCCATCCAAGATGAAAACACACTCGTCCTTCAAGAGGACGGCGCTAAAGGTGACCTCATTGACCTCAGCGCAATTCATGAATCTGATATAGACACGGCAACTATTCAGAGTGTCGTTAGCTCTATTAAAAAAGATGCATTTAATGATGCATTAAGAAAAGAATCCGAAGGTATCAAGCGCGAACTACAACTCAAGGCTGAGATGGACGCCCAGGTGCTTCGTCAGCAAATTGCCGTGCTTGAACAGGAAAAGAAGGCGGCTGCCGATTTGGCCGTTGCGAGTACAAAAAACGAACTCCAGGCAGATATTGCCAAGCGTGATGCAGATGTAGCTGAACTTAAGGCGCAGCTTCAGGCTGCAGGTACGGAAAAGCAGCTTGCAGTTACACAGGCGCTCACTGCCGTAGAGAAAGAACGTGACCAGCTGGCAAATGATGTCCGTGCAAAGCAAACAGAAATGCAACTTCTTGAATCTTCATTAAAAGAGCGCCACCTAGCTGAGCTCAAGACAAAAGAAGAGATGATTGAATACTACAAGGATATGAAGGCGCGCCTGAGTACAAAGATGGTAGGTGAGACGCTTGAGCAGCACTGTGAAGTAGAGTTTGAAAAGCTCCGCGCTACTGCATTCCAGAATGCAACCTTCTCAAAAGATAACGACGCCAGTAGTGGAAGTAAGGGCGACTATATTTACCGCGAATTTGATGAGCACGGCACCGAAATTATCAGCATCATGTTTGAGATGAAAAACGAGGCTGATGAAACCGCAACGAAAAAGAAGAATGACGACTTCTTAAAAGAGCTTGATAAAGACCGTACGGAAAAGAAGTGTGAGTACGCAGTTCTCGTGAGTCTTCTTGAGTCCGATAGCGAACTCTACAATACGGGGATTGTTGATAAATCGCATGTCTACCCAAAGATGTATGTGGTGCGCCCGCAATTCTTCATCCCTATCATTACACTTCTTCGGAATGCGGCGCTCAACTCACTGCAGTATAAGTCAGAGCTCGCACTCGTACGCTCACAAAACATAGACATCTCTCACTTCGAAGAAAGTATTGAAGACTTTAAGAGTGCATTTGGCAAGAACTATGAACTTGCCGGGCGCCGCTTCGGTGAGGCAATTGAGGGAATTGATAAGACGATTCGCCAGCTTGAGAAGACAAAGCAAGCATTGCTATCAAGTGAAAATAACCTCCGCCTGGCAAACAATAAGGCGCAAGACCTTAGTATTAAGAAGTTGACCCGTGACAACCCAACAATGGCCGCTCGATTCGAAGAACTCAATCAGGATTAAGCTGGGCGTGCGAAGGTATTTTTCCCACATCCCGCTTGTGGTATCATAGAAGCAATACAGGAGAGGATACTTGGGGAATGAATAAAGTTGCAACGTACTTAAATGAACATCTAGCTGGTGAAGTGACCAGTGCTAAGTCGGTGCGTCAGCGTTTCTCAACTGACTCAAGCATCCTTTCTATGACTCCAGAACTCGTCGCCTTCCCCCGTAGTACTCAGGATATTCGTAAGATTGCTCGCTTTACGTGGCAACTTGCCGAAAAGGGGCACCCGCTCTCCATTACGATGCGCGGTTTTGGCGCAAATGTTACCGGGGCAGCCATTGGCCGTGGGATTATTATTGATACGGCAACGTACCTAGGTGACGTTATTGATATTGTCTTTAAGGAGAAGCTTGTTCACGTGCAGCCAGGTGCGGCAATCGATACCGTAGAAGCTGCTATCCGCTGGCAAGGTCTTACGCTTCGCGGCTCACGCCATTACATATCACGAGACATGTCAATTGGTGGTATTCTTGCCAGCGACAGTTACGGAGTGGATGGTGCACTTGCGGATTCTATTGACCGTATTGAAGTGGTCCTTGCAAATGGCGACACGCTTGAGACGGGGCGAATGAGTAAGCGTGAAGTGAATCGTAAGCTTGGGCTGCAAACACTTGAGGGTGAAATCTATCGTAAGCTCAACGGCCTTTTTGAAGATAATGAAGAATTGATTGATGAAATTGCAAAGAAGGCGACCCAGGACAATACTGGCTATTCGCGTATTGCTGATGTAAGGCAAAAAGATGGCTCTATGGACTTAACGCCGCTCTTCGTGGGAAGTCAGGGAACGCTAGGGGTTATCTCTGAAGTGGTACTTAGAGCAGACTACTACTCGCAAGATTCAACGCACTTTGCTATTACAACCGATTCCGTGCAGACCGCGCGTGATATTGCCGAGCGAATTGCGGAGCTCAAGCCAGCAGAGTTAGGTGTCTATGACGGCGCGCTCTTTAGGGCTGCTGCGAAGTACGGCGTGCGCTTTAGTGCGCTAGGTTCTGTTGACCAGCTCGGTGCAGTGCTCTATATCCGGCTCAATGATATCAGCCCGCGCCTCCAGAAGAAGAATGCGAAAAAAGTACGAAAACTTCTCAAGAAGATGGAGATGGAAGCTGTTGATTCAACGCAGGTTGATGAAGAGGAGTTTAACGCAATCGCAGCGGTTGCGCACAGGATTACGCGCACGGTTGATGATTCGAAGTCAGTACTGCCGATCTTTGATGGAATCTCCGTTCCTGCACTTCGGCGTGAAGAGTTTGAGATTGCGCTCCGTGAACTTGAGGCGCGCCACCATATGGAACTTCCACTTGTCTTAAATGTCCTAGCGAATACATACGATCTTTACCCTGAACTCTCTATTAAATCCGTTACTGATAAACAGCGACTCTTTAAGCTTATGGCTGATACAGCCGTGGTTGCAAGGCGCTGTGGCGGTTCGTTTGTCTCAAGTGGCGCGGAAGGCCGTGTGAAGGCGAATGCCGCATGGGCCGCGCTAGACGAGGCTGAGGTGAAGCTATATCAGGAGATTCGTGAGATCTTTGACCCACTTAAGACACTCAACCCGGGTGTTAAGCAAAAGGTTGAACTTCGCCAGGTGGTTGCCTCGCTTCGTTCAGACTATGGGCAGGGAAGTCTCCTCTAGGACCAGGGCGGTGGAGACGGATACACCAAAAGCCGCAGACGACACACGTAATGTCGTCGATAAGTATAAGGGTGCACCGATGGACGCTATCATTTCCGACCTGAATGCATCACGCACTCCTCTTGAGATCGCGGTAGAGAATCTGACGCGCGACTTCAATATGGGGACGATTGTACGCACAGCAAATGCGTTTAACGTGCAAAAAGTACACGTGATTGGCCGACGTCAGTGGAACAAGCGCGGTGCTATGAAGACGGATGCGTATCTTACTATTGAGTATCATGCGTCAGTAGATGATTTTATGCAGGCTATGAATGTGGCGCAAAAGGAAGTTGTAGCCGTAGATATTATTGAAGGCGCAAAACCGCTTCATCAGGTGGCGCTTCCAGAAAATGCCGTCCTCGTATTTGGTGCGGAAGGTCCGGGGCTTTCTACTGAACTTCTTTCGCGTGCACAAAAGGTAGTTTTTATTGAACAGTTTGGCTCAACGCGCTCCATCAATGTTGGCGTGGCGGCGGGGATTGTGATGTATGCGTGGGTGCAAGCTCATGTGCTAAAAAAGTAAGGAGCGAAAAATGTATAATGAAACTATGGGCACGTCTACAGCTGGAGATGTCACTACGCTTATGGGGCTTTCGTTCTTGACGATCACTCTCCTTGCTTTTGGACTTAATATACTTATTGGTATCATCACCGCAATTGTTGCAACGCGCAATGAAAGGTCAGGTTTTCTTGCATTTTTCGCAGGCTTATTTCTTGGTGTGCTCGGCTTGATGACGTACATGATCATGGGTGAGTCGATGGAGTTACGGCTTCGTATGCTAAGGAATTCAATGGAGCCCGGTGCTTTTGGTGAAGAGTAGTTTTTCATTACTACTCCCGCCACCTCCTATCTGATGGTATAATAACAGTATGAAACACCTATCCTCCCAGCCTTACAAAGGCACCCGAGACTACTACCCGAAAGAAAAGCGGCTTCAAAACTATATCTTTGAGACATGGCGCCGGGTTGTAGAGCGATATGGCTACGAGGAGTACGGTGCGCCAATACTAGAGCCACTTGAGCTATATGCCGCAAAGAGTGGCCAGGAGCTTGTGAACGAGCAGACCTACGCCTTTACCGATAGGGGTGGGCGCGAGGTTTCTATTCGCCCAGAGATGACGCCATCGGTGAGTCGTATGGTGGCAGCACGCCGTCAGGAGTTGCCATACCCAGCACGCCTCTATTCTATTGCAAACTTCATGCGCTATGAGCGTCCACAGCGTGGGCGTGAGCGTGAGTTTTGGCAGCTGAATGTCGATATCTTTGGCGTTGATGGGATTCAGGCGGATATTGAAATTATTACCATCCTTGATGCTATCTTGAAGGAATTTGGTGCACAGTCTGGCGATTATATTGTTAAAATCAATAGCCGCACCTTTATTCGCTACATGATGACACAGTACCTTGGGCTTAACGAAGAGAATGCATTACAAATGACGAAGGTTTTCGACCGCCGTAATAAGCTTTCTGAAGAACAGTTTGAATCACAGGTGCGAGCACTTCTTAATGACTCTGCTGACTACGAGAAGGTAACGGCAATCGTGAATACAACAAGTGTAGAAACCCTTCCAGAGGAACTCCAGGGCGTTGAATCACTCCAAGAGATTCACGCAATTTTCACGGCCCTCCAGCGCCTTGGTGTCACAGATATCGTATTTGACGCTACGCTCATGCGCGGACTTGACTACTATACTGGCACGGTATTTGAAGTAGCGGATACGCACCCTGACAATAATCGTTCACTCTTTGGCGGTGGTCGCTATGATGGCCTTGTTGGACTCTTTGGCGCGGAACCTATTAGCGCCGTTGGTGTTGCGCCAGGAAATACTATGATCGAGCACTTCCTTGAGGTGCACGGACTTCTTCCAGAGGATGTATCAAAGACAGACCTCTATGTAACTCCAATTGGCGATTCAGAAGAAGTGGCGTTTGGTGCACAGCAACTTGCCGCAGCACTTCGCAAAGATGGCCTCAACGTTGAAGTTGATATTTCTGGACGTAAGCTTGATAAGCAAATCAAAGCGGCAGAAAAGAAGAAAATTGAGCACGTACTTTTTGTTGGACTTGACGATATTGCAGCGGCTGAATACCCTGTGAAAAATATTGTGACAGGTGAAGAGACTCGCCTTACTCCTGGCGACGTTGCTGGGAGATTCCGGCGCCCATAGCGTACGCCGCATTTGCTCCGTCATTCTACCTCTGTTATACTTAAAAGTAATGAAGACGACAGTAGAAAATATATCAGAGACCAAAGTAAAACTAACGATTACTATTGATGCAGAGGCGCTTGCTGATGCTCAAAAAGTTGCACTTGTAAAGCTCAGCAAGGACGTAAAAGTCCCTGGCTTCCGTAAGGGGAAAGTGCCAGCAAGCGTTGCCGAAAAGCACGTAAACCCACAAATGCTTCAGGAGCAGCTCCTTGACGATGCTATTAGCAAGGCTGTAGCGGAAAGCTTTATCGCTGAAAAGATCCAGGCGCTTGACCGTCCTATGGTTGATGTAAAGAAGTACGTACCAGGTGAGAGCCTCGAGTTTACCGCAGAAGTAGACATACTTCCAAAAATTACCCTTGGTGATTACGCAAAGCTGAGCGCAAAAGCTGAAAAGGTAACTATTGCCGATGCTGACATTGATGAAGTGATTGGCCGCATTCAGCAGGGCTTTGCTGAAAAGACAGCCGTAGACCGTAAGGCAAAAGAAGGTGATGAGACTGTCATCGACTTCGTAGGCAAGAAGGACGACGTTGCATTTGACGGCGGCACTGGTACTGACTACACACTTTCACTTGGTTCAAACCAGTTCATCCCAGGCTTTGAAGAGGGTGTTGTGGGCCACAAGGCTGGCGAAGAATTTGATCTCAATCTTGATTTCCCAGAAGACTACCACGCAGCTGACCTTGCTGGTCAAAAGGTTGTCTTTACCGTAACCCTTAAGGAAGTGCGTGAACCAAAACTCCCTGAAGTAAACGACGAGCTTGCAAAGAAGGCTGGTCCATATGAATCCCTTAAGGAGCTCAAGGAAGACATCAAGTCTGAAATTACTGCGCAAAAGGAAAAGGAAGCCGCAGATAAGGTAAAGGACTCACTTGTTAACCAGCTGATTGAAAAGAGTGACGTACCAGCGCCGGAAGCACTTGTAAGTGATCAGATGCGCTCAATTGAACAGGATTTCTCGCAGAACCTTATGTACCAGGGGCTTTCACTTGATCAGTACATTGAAACAAGCAAGTTCAAGGACCAAGACGAATGGCGCGAGAGCGAAGTCAAGCCAAGTGCAACAATGCGCGTAAAGGCTGGCCTTGTACTTTCCGAACTTAGTAAGGCGGAGAATATCACTGCCACTGACGCAGAGATTGATAGCCACGTTGCACTCTACAAGCAACAGTATGGAAACAATCCTGAGATGCTCAAGCAGTTCGAAACACCAGAAGTTCGCCGTGATATTGCAAACCGCTACATCACTGAAAAGACGGTTGATCGTCTTGTAGAACTTAACACAAAGAAGTAGTTCACCCTTAGCTAAAGCAGAATTAGCACTCTATTTACACGAGTGCTAATTTTCATGTATACTGAAGGTATGAATAAGCCATCAAACTATTTAGTACCAACTGTTATTGAAAAGTCCCCAGGTGGTGAGCGCGCCTTTGATATCTACTCACGCCTCCTAAAAGACCGCATTATCTTCCTAGGCGATGAAGTAAACCAGCATACGGCAAACATTGTTGTTGCCCAGCTTCTCTACCTTGCCTACGAAGATCCAAAGAAAGACATTCAACTCTATATTAATAGCCCAGGCGGAAGCGTCTATGATGGCCTTGGTATCTATGACACTATTCAGCACATTGCTCCAGACGTACAGACGATTGGCATTGGCCTCCAGGCAAGTATGGGTGCATTCCTTCTTTCAAGTGGTACGAAGGGAAAGCGCTTTGCGCTCCCAAGTAGCCGCATTATGATTCACCAGCCATCAAGTGGTACGCAGGGTAAAATCACTGATCAGGAGATTAGCCTCCGTGAAGGACTCTTCCTGAAGAAGCGTCTGAATGAAATTCTTGCAAAGAATACCGGCCAGAAGCTCGCAAAAGTTGAAAAAGACATGGAGCGTGACTTTTGGATGAGCGCCGAAGAAGCTAAAGAGTACGGTATTGTTGACGAGGTTATAGAGAAGGTCTAGGCGTATGGTGAAGTGCGCCACTGGGGCGTGAACGCTTTTCCAGAGGTAAGCTTGACAAAATAGCAGCATAAGTGGTATAATATAAAGATACTTGTTCTTTGGTATATATCGGTTCGATGAGCAATCATCCCTACGAAATGAAGGAGGTGAGAGTATGAGTATGACTACTCCACCAGTACTGCCAGTAAGAAACGCAACCAGGCGCCACAGATGGAAGATGATGACACCAAAGCAGCGCGTCTTTGCCGTCATCAATATGGCTGCTGCCATCCTGTACCTTTTGAGCGTTACTATCCATGATGCTGTGGCGTCGCTTTTTAGGCGAAAAGACAGATAGTGCCAAGGGTGTGTTTCTAAAGAATAAGTTCCCCGCGGGCGGTTGATGTGTGCTTTGTGCGCATATCCCGCTCACGGGGTTCTTTTTTATCTGAAATACCCCTTGACCTAAAGACAAAAACCAGCCATAATAGGTACTAAGAAGTAGTGTAGCCCTGTTTACCTGTGTCTGCGAGTTTCTGTTTTACGACAGAAATAGCATAGGTAGTGTGATGAGATAGATGTGGCAGTCGCGTCTCAACAGTCCAGAGGTTAAGGGAATCTTCGGCGCCAAAGAAATCCCAATATAAACCAATAATTAAATGTGAGGTCCATTTATTTATGGCAAGTACTAAAGGTACAGACAATTCGCGTGTGTTTTTCACCAGTGATGACACCGCGCTCCCACTACCAAACTTAATTCAGCACCAAAAAGACAGCTGGCAGGAATTCGTTGAAACCGGTCTTGGCGAAATCTTCGCAGAGCTCAACCCAATCGATGACTACACTGGGCAGAAGCTTTCACTTCGTTTTGGTCAGTATGCATTCCAGGAGCCAAAGAACTCTGAGCAGTACGCTAAAGAGAACAACGTTACCTTTGATGCGCCACTTCACGCAACTGTTGAGCTTACCAATAAGGTAACTGGTGAAGTAAAAGAGCAGGAAATCTACCTTGGTGACTACCCATGGATGACTGACCGAGGAACATTCATTATTAACGGTACAGAGCGTGTGATTGTTTCACAGCTTATCCGTTCATCTGGTGTATTCTTCACTGCTGACCGCGCTGCTATCCGTAATTTCTACGGTGCAAAGCTTATTCCGGGCCGTGGTGCATGGCTTGAATTTGAGACCGCTTCTAATGGTGCTCTCTATGTAAAGATCGATCGTCGTCGTAAACTGCCTGTAACGACACTTTTCCGTGCCCTTGGCTACAACAAGACATCTGAAATCAAATCTCTCTTTGAAGACGTTGACACTGGTGATGTAAAGCACATCGAAGCAACCCTTGATAAGGATCCGGCACGCGGAACAAACGAAGCACTTATTGAAGTGTACCGCCGCCTCCGTCCAGGTGACCTCGCAACAGTAGATAATGCAAAGCAGATGATTGAACGTATGTTCTTTGACTTCAAGCGCTTTGACTACTCACGTGTTGGCCGCTACAAGATCAACCAGCGCCTTGGTCTTGATGTTGCAAACACAACTGAAAACCGTGTATTCCGCATTGAAGACCTCATTGCGATCGTGAAGGAAATTATTCGCCTTAACAATACGCAGGAAGACGCTGATGATATCGATGCCCTTTCAAACCGCCGCGTGAAGCTTTGTGGTGAGCTCGTTGCTCGTCAGTTCCGCGTAGGTATGCTCCGTATGCAGCGTAACGCTATGGACCGTATGTCTATGTCTGACCTTGAGACAGTGACACCATCACAGCTTATTAACGCTCGCCCAGTGGTTGCTGCAGTGCGCGAATTCTTCGCAAGCTCACAGCTTTCACAGCTTATGGACGAAACCAACCCACTTTCAGAGCTTGCACACAAGCGCCGCCTCTCATCAATGGGTCCTGGTGGTCTTTCTCGTGAGCGTGCTGGATTTGACGTTCGTGACGCCCACCCAACACACTACGGCCGTCTCTGTGCTGTAGAGACACCTGAAGGTGCAAACATTGGACTTGTACTTAACCTTGCGGCATATGCACGTGTGAATGAGTACGGCTTCATTGAAACTCCGTACCTCCGTGTTAAGGATGGTAAGGTAACTGACGAAGTTGTTTACCTTGACGCTTCACAGGAAGCAACAGAGGTTATTGCTGATGCAGGTGCTGAGCTTAACGAAGACGGTACATTTACCGACGAGCGTGTTTCTGCACGTAACGAACTCCTTCCGGAGCAGGTTGACGCCGCTGAAGTAACCTTCATGGACGCAGCGCACAAGCAGATTCTTGGATCAACTGCCGCACTCGTTCCTTTCGTTGAAAAGAACCGTGTTGACCGTTCACTCATGGCCTCAAGCATGCAGAAGCAGGCTGTGCCACTTCTTCAGCCAGAAGCACCTGTTGTAGGTACTGGTATTGAGAAGGTAATTGCACGTAACACAAGTCAGCTTGTTGTTGCTGAGGGTGCGGGTGAAGTTATCCGTGCTGACGGTGATGCAGTGGAAGTGAAGTATAAGGACGGTGTAAAGACCTACGAGCCAATGCACTTCGTGAAGTCAAACGACGACCGCTCAATCAACCAGAAGGTTCGCGTGAACCGTGGTGACAAGGTGAAGGAAGGGGACATTCTTATTGAAGGTGCCTCAATTGACAAGGGTGAAATCGCCCTTGGTAAGGACCTTGTTGTAGCATTCATGCCATGGTCTGGATACAACATGGACGACGCGATCGTACTTTCACGCCGCCTTGTTCAGGACGACACACTCACAAGCGTAAATATCAAGGACTACACTGTTGAGGTTCGTGAAACAAAGCTTGGTCCAGAAATCGTTACTCGCGATATTCCAAATGTGAACGAAGAGTCACTCCGTCATCTTGACGAGAACGGTATCGTTCAGCTTGGTTCTGAAGTAAAGGCCGGTGATGTACTTGTTGGTAAGATTACTCCAAAGGGTGAGCAAGAGCTCAGCTCAGAAGAGCGTCTCCTCCGTGCTATCTTCGGTGAGAAGGCAAAGGATGTCCGCGATACTTCACAGCGTATGAACAACGCTGGTGGTGGTAAGGTAGTTGGTGTAAAGATCTTTAGCCGCGAAAATGGTCACGAGCTTAAGGCTGGTGTACTCATGCAGATTCAGATCTTTGTTGCACAACTCCGTAAGATTTCTGTTGGTGACAAGCTTGCTGGTCGCCACGGTAACAAGGGTGTTGTTGCGCGCATTATGCCTGAAGAGGATATGCCATTCCTAGAGGACGGTACTCCTGTAGACGTCATCCTTAACCCACTCGGTGTTCCAAGCCGTATGAATATTGGTCAGCTCTTTGAGACACACCTTGGTATGGCTGCTCGTGCGCTCGGATACAGGGTTGCAACGCCACCATTTAACGGTGTGCCAGACTCAGTTATCTCTGACGAGCTTGAAAAGGCTGGATTTGACCGCGACGGAAAGAGCCAGCTCTTTGACGGGCGCACCGGTGAAGCCTTTGAAGAGCGAACAACTGTTGGTGTGATGCACATTCTTAAGCTCCACCACATGGTTAGTGACAAGATTCACGCCCGCTCAACTGGTCCATACACAATGGTTACTCAGCAGCCACTTGGTGGTAAGGCGCAAAACGGTGGTCAGCGCTTCGGAGAGATGGAGGTGTGGGCACTTGAAGCATACGGTGCAGCCGCAACGCTTCAGGAAATGCTTACTATTAAGTCTGACGACGTGTACGGACGTGCGAAGGCATACGAATCTATCATTAAGGATGAGCCAATCGTTGGTCCGAAGCTTCCTGAGTCATTCAACGTTCTTGTGAAGGAACTTCAGGGTCTTGGACTTCGTGTTGACCTTATGGATCACAGCGAAGACGAGATTGTTGACGCAGAGCAGGTAATTGGAAGTGTCATTAACGGCCAGCCAGTTGCTGCAGATTCTGTTGATCTTGGTGATGAAGAAGTTGAAACTGTCCTTGACGAAGCTGATGAGATTGGTGAAGTTGAAGACGGTATGAGCATCCAGGATATTGATCAAATCGATGAAGTACTAACAGAAGGGGAGGAGGCGTAATATGTCACGCGTCGTATCTAACAACAATGGCATTACTGACTTTGACGCTATCCGTCTTAGTGTTGCAAGCTCCGACGACATCCTTAAGTGGAGTCACGGTGAAGTAACGAAGCCAGAAACAATTAACTACCGAACTCAGAAGCCTGAGCGCGATGGTCTTTTCTGTGAGCGTATCTTCGGTCCAGTAAAGGATATTAACCCACACGATTCAAAGCTTAAGGGTGTTCGTTCACGCGAAGCTGCGGTTGATAAGAACGGTGACCTTGTTACTAAGTCAATCGTTCGTCGTGAGCGCATGGGTCACATTACCCTCGCTGCTCCAGTAGCACACATCTGGTTTATGCGTGGTACGCCAAGCGCAATGTCACTTCTTCTTGGAATGACTGTGCGTAACCTTGAGCGCGTAGCGTACTTTGCTACCTACGTTGTTCTAAAGGCTGACGAAGAAGCTCGTGATAAGCACCTTGCTGATCTTGAAGCTGAAACAGAAGCTGGCCGTATGGCAATTAAGATTCGCTTTGAAAAAGATGCTGAAGCGGAAGGTGCTGATGTAAAGGCGCTCGCTGAAGCACAGACTCGTGAAATTGCTGAACTTGAAGAGGGGTACACTCTTAAGAAGACACAACTTGAAAGCCTTACACAGTACTCACTTATGAGTGAAGTTGACTACCGTAATCTTCCAGAAGAGTACCAAGACCTCATTGAGGTGGGTATGGGTGGTCAGGCACTTAAGGCAATGCTTGATGCAATTGACCTTGATACACTCATCACTGAGCTTACAGAAGAAGCTGAAGGTGCAAAGGGTCAGCGCGAGAAGAAACTTCTCAAGCGTCTCAAGGTACTTGAGGGCATGCAGTCAGCGGGCATTACACCAAGCAGCCTTGCACTCACTGTAGTCCCTGTGATTCCACCGGACCTCCGTCCAATGGTGCAGCTTACAGGTGGCCGTTTTGCAACATCTGATCTTAACGATCTCTACCGCCGTGTGATTAACCGTAACAACCGTCTTAAGAAGCTTGTTGACCTCAACGCTCCTGAAGTAATCCGCCGTAACGAAATGCGTATGCTTCAAGAAGCTGTAGACGCGCTCATTGATAACTCTGCCGCTCGTGGTGGACGTGCAGTGAACGCAACTGGTGGACGCCGCCGTCTTAAGTCAATCTCTGACATGCTTAAGGGTAAGCAGGGACGTTTCCGTCAGAACCTTCTTGGTAAGCGTGTTGACTACTCTGGACGTTCAGTTATTGTGGTTGGTCCAAAGCTTAAGATTCACGAATGTGGTCTTCCAAAGCAGATGGCACTTGAGCTCTTCAAGCCATTTGTGATTAGCTGGCTCATCCGCGGAGAGCACGCACATAACATCCGTTCAGCAACTCGTCTTATCGAAGCTGGTGAAGCGGTCGTATGGGACGCGCTTGATGCAGTCATTGATGGTAAGTACGTGCTCCTTAACCGTGCACCGTCACTTCACCGTCTTTCAATCCAAGCCTTCCAGCCACGTCTTGTAGAAGGTAAGGCAATTCAGCTTCACCCGCTCGTAGCAAACGGATTCAACGCCGACTACGATGGTGACCAGATGGCTGTTCACCTTCCACTTTCACGCCAGGCACAGGAAGAAGCTCGTACACTTATGAGTGCAACAGCAAACCTCCTAAAGCCAGCTGACGGTGCGCCAGTGCTTTCAATTGCACAGGACATTGTACTTGGTAACTACTACCTTACGTACGACAAGCCAAGTGCTCAGACTGACGAAGTGAAGCCATTTAGCTCTGTATACGAAGCAGAAATGGCCTATGACAATGGAATCATCCAGCTTCAGACACCGATTCGTGTGTTTGCAAAGGGTGCAATCCGCAACACAACACTCGGCCGTGTATTCTTCAACGAAATTCTTCCAGAAGACTACCCGTACGATGACAACGTTCAGAACAAGAAGCAGATCAAGAAGGTGCTTAACAACATCTTCCTCCAGAATGGTGCTGACGTTACTGCTAAGACAGCTGACCGCATGAAGGGTCTTGCCTTCCGCTTTGCTACCGTATCTGCGGTATCAACTGGTAAGGATGACTACCTTGAATTCCCTGAAACAAACGAATTCATCGCTGAAGGTGACGCTAAGGCAGCACTCATCAGTGAGCAATTTGACCAGGGTCTCATTACTGAAGAAGAACGCTACGGCCTGACTGTTTCAAACTGGCGTGGTGTGGTTCGTAATCTTGAAACCTTCCTTAAGGACAAGCTCAAGGATATGGACACCAGCGTTTCTGTGATGGTGAACTCAGGTGCTCGTGGTGATATCTCAAACGTGATGCTTGCCAGCGCTATGATTGGTATCATGGTGGATGCAACAAACCGTGAGATTGAGCTTCCGATTCGCTCAAGCTACAAGAAGGGTCTTTCAAGCCTTGAACAGTTCGTGGCAACACGTGGTTCACGTAAGGGTCTGATTGACACCGCACTTAAGACAGCCGACTCAGGATACCTGACTCGTCGTCTTGTGGACGTGTCTCAGGACGTATTCACTGTTGAAGACGAAGATGGTGACGACGACGGATTCACTATCTACCGCAGTGAAACTGAACTGACAATGATTGACTTCGGTAACCGTCTCTACGGACGTTTCGCTGCAGAAAACATCGCTGGTCACGTAAAGAAGAACGAGCTCATTACTCGTGAAATCGCTGATAGCATTCAGAACGACAGTGACATCACTGAAGTGAAGATCCAGTCTATCCTTTCAACAAAGAACCTTCGTGGTGTGCCACGCCGTAGCTACGGAATCGACATGTCTACAAATGAACTTGTTGATAAGGCACAGCCAGTTGGTGTGATTGCAGCGCAGTCTGTTGGTGAGCCTGGTACACAGCTTACCCTCCGTACTTTCCACTCCGGTGGTGTGCAGGAAAGTGACATTACACAGGGTCTCCCTCGTGTAGAAGAGCTCTTCGAAGCACGTGCACCAAAGGGTCAGGCATACATTACTGAGGTAACTGGTATCGTTGAATCTTGGGAAGATGGCAAGAAGTACATCGTACAGGTGACTCCAGAGGCTGGACACGTTGAGCGTATTGCACTTGAAGGCCGTACTTCAAATGTGAAGAACGGTGCTGACGTAAAGGCTGGTGACGTTCTTGCGAGCGGTGAAAGCGAAAGTAAGCCGATTGTTTCACCATTCGACGGTGTTGTAGAGGTGACTGAGGAATTCGTAATTGTTGCGGCAAACGCAGGTGCGCCAGTACGCTATGAAGTTCCGGGTGTGATGCAGCTCCTCGTGAAGAGCGGTGACGTTGTTCAAGCAGGTGACCGTCTTACTGGTGGTTCACTCAACCTTCACGACCTCATGCGTCTCAAGGGTGTTGAAGCAACACAGCGCTACATCATTAACGAAGTACTTCGCATCTACGCCGCACAGGGTCAGGACGTTGCCGATAAGCACCTTGAGATCATCGTGCGTCAGATGTTCAGCCGTGTTCAGGTTGAAGATGCAGGTGATGGTGACTTTGTAACCGGTGATGTTGTATCACGTGCTGCAGTTGTAGAGGCGAATGAAAAGCTTGCCACTGAAGGTAAGGAAGAAATTAGCTATACACAGCTCCTCCTTGGTATCACCAAGGTATCTATCTGGTCTGATAGCTGGCTCTCAGCTGCGTCATTCCAGGACACAACCCGCGTGCTCATTAATGCAGCGGTGAGTGGACGTTCAGACAACCTTCACGGACTCAAGGAGAACGTGATCATTGGACGCAAGATCCCTGTGGGTACTGGTGTTGATAGTGCAACTGCGCTTGATACACTTGAAAGCGATATCGCTGACGAGATCGCTGAAGACCTCGAGCTGACTGCCTAGTACATTCAGTATAGCAACGAAGCGCCTCTGCAAGGGGGCGCTTCTTGTATTTTTAGCTATTTTGTGGTATAATGTTGTTAGTCCGTACTTTAACATTTCACCAATTTTACTATCCATTACTACTGAAAGGGGAGGCGTGGCAGTAGCTATTTCCGAAGGGGAGCTTGAAAAGACCCTTGAGGAGTATCGTACGCGAGCCCTTAGTGGCCTCGATGTAGCGCGTATACATATTATTAGTCCAGGTCTGTGCAAGCTCTTACGGGAGCCACAGGCAGTTACCGATTTCGTTATCTCTATTGACGTTTTCATTACTGCCGTGGGAGACCGTATCCGCAGTACAAATGACGTCATCGGATATAGCGACCGTAAGGTACTCGGTAGTATCAAGCAGCATCTGCGTCCACTTCAGAAGGAGATGCAAGAGCACCTCCTTCTGATTGACATGGATGCACGCATCAAAGCAGAGCAGTCAATCAAGGGGAGTCAAGAATGAATGTCAACGCTGTATACAATGAGGTTACCGAAGAAGACCTTGAGGAAATCCTTGAGGAATTCAAGGAGCGTGCGCTACGGTTTATTCCACTGACGCACTTCGAAGGAAGGGCGCCAGGAGCGCGAGACCGTGTCGCCACTGCTTCATCATTGAGGTCGCTTGAGCAGGCTATCGAATCGTTCCTTGAGCGAACGAAGCCCGATCCAACGCTTCCCGTTGATGTGGGCACCGGCAAGAATGGAATGACAGCGCAGATTTCCGTTCACAGTGTGATTACGAGGAACCTCCAGCCCATCAGGGATGAAATCATCCAGTATGTGCGGAGTATTGTAATCTTCGAGGATGATGAGGAGTTGGGTGAGTAGTTCGGGCTTTGGCCCGCTGGAAAAGGTTTGAGAGTACTTCTCTTTACCGCTCCGGCGGGCCTTTTTCATTTTCTGGCGCGTTCACACTTGACATACTTTTCATACTTTTCTATAATAAAAGGTGATATGGAAGATAAAAAACTCTATGGAACCGCAACGGTTGGCACGAAAGGGCAGATCGTTATTCCGTCCGAAGCTCGTGAGGCACTTGGTATTAAACCGGGTGATAAGATGTACGTGATTGGCTCAAAAGGCAAGCGCGTTGTTGGACTTATTGGTGAAGACCAGCTTGCTGAGATTGTCAGTAAGTTTGTGAATCTTGGCGAAGAGTTTTCAGAACTTCTGAATAAAAAATAACTACTATTAAAAAGGGAGGTCTATGCACCACCATTTAAGTTTGCGAAAAAAACTGATCATCATGATTTCTGTCATGGCGAGTCTTTTTTTGGTTGCACTCGACCAAACTATTATTGCCACCGCGCTGGGAAGGATTGTAGAGGAGTTTAACGCCTTTAGTTCACTCAGCTGGATTGTCACGGCATATCTTATAACAACCACACTGACCGTGCCAATTGCCGGGAAGCTGTCTGATATGTTCGGACGCCGAAAGGTACTTCTTACTGGTGTGGCTATCTTTGTCTTGGGTTCACTCTTGAGTGGCGCAAGCGCTGACGTGACGCAGCTTATTATCTGGCGTGCTGTCCAGGGTATTGGTGGTGGTATTATTACCGCCAACGCCTTCACTATTGTGGGCGACCTTTTCGCTGCTCGCGAAAGAGGGAAGTGGCAGGGGCTCATTGGGGCAACCTTTGGGCTCAGCTCTGTGATTGGTCCGCTTCTTGGCGGATGGCTTACAGATGGGCAGCCGTTCTTCGGCCTCACAACAGATTGGCGCTGGACATTCTATATTAACGTGCCAATTGGTATCATTGCGTTTATTCTCATTGCTATCTATTCACCAGCACTCCGTTCGGCGGTAAAGGCAAAGATAGACTATATTGGTGCAGCGTTGCTGTCTGTGGTGCTTGCAACACTTATCCTTGCGGTAGACAATACTGAAGCAATCTTTGGTGATCTTATGTCCGCTACAGGTCTGACGCTTGCTGGTCTGCGCATGATTATGTTTGGTATTGTTGCTGCGGCAACAGCTGGATTTATCTATGCTGAACACAAGGCAGATGAGCCAATCCTCCCGCTTCGCTTCTTCAAGAATCGCACCTATGTCCTTGTGATTACTATCGCCCTTCTGTTTGGTGCGGCCTTTATGGGGTCAATCCTTTACCTGACGCAGTTTAACCAGCAGGTCTTTGGCGCATCACCTACGGATTCTGGCCTTATGCTTCTGCCGATGGTTGCGGGTATCATGATCTCAAGCGTGGGGTCTGGGCAAATTATTTCGCGCACTGGCCGCTATAAGATTTTCATGCAGATTGGCTTTAGTGTTGCTACTGCGGCTATGATTGCGCTGACATTCCTGACTCCAGAAAGTTCGTATGCGTTTGAAGCGGTCATTATGGTCATTCTTGGTCTGGGCCTTGGTGTCGCAATGCCAATCCTTAACCTTGCTGTACAAAATGAATTTGAACAAAAGGATATTGGTGCGGCAACGAGTTCAAACCAGCTTTTCCGTAGTCTTGGCTCTACGGTTGGTACGGCGGTATTTGGTGCGGTGCTGACTGCAGGGATTGTTTCACAGGTACCAGCAATGAATAGCACTGCCTACATTCAGAGCCTAGAGGAATCGTCTCAAGCTCAGCAGTTTGATTTTGATAACGCAGATACGCTACTTCGCCTCAACATGCCGGATACGCGTAATCAAGTGAGTGCGCAGGCTCAAGAGCAGTTTGCTACGCTTCCTGGTGAGGCGCGTGAAAAAGCTGAGCAAAGCTTTACTGAAAGTCAGGATGAATTTGGGGTGATTGTGACGCATGCGTTCTCTGATAGCCTCCAGAAAATATTCATTGTGGGCTCAAGCCTACTTGGGCTAGCGGCGGTACTTACTTTCGCAATTAAAGAGAAGGAGCTTGCGCAGGCCTCAAAGGATGAGACGCCGAGTGAGGCATGGACAAAATAGTATTTTTATGTTAAAATATAGATAGGAGTACCTTTACAATTTGAGACTATAGAAATGAGGTGGTGTAGATGCAAATCTACCCCTATCAGCAAGCATGCTTAGACGCAATCGAGTCTGCTCGTCAGGCTGGAAAGAAGAAGGCACTTGTTGTTATGGCGACTGGCCTTGGAAAGACAGTTGTTTCAGCCTTGCAGCTGAAGCGAATGCTTGCCGAGAAGCCGGGTCGTGTGCTGTATGTGACACACAATAAGGAGATCCTCCGTCAGGCACGTCACACGATTGAGGGTATTCTCCCTGTAGATTGTACCTATGGGTATTTCCACGGGGATGAAAAAGATCTTCATTATGTGGACGTGCTGTTTGCGTCATTTCAGCTACTGAGAAAGACTCGCGAGTTTTTTGCTCGTGATGAATTTAGGTATGTTGTAATCGATGAGGCCCACCACGTACAGGCCGAAACGTTCCGTCCAACGGTTGAGTATTTTCAGCCTGATCTGATGATTGGGTTGACAGCGACACCAGATAGAGGTGACCAGAAGGATATCCGAGAACTAATAGGTGAACCTGTCTTTAGCTTGGATCTTTTTGAGGCACTGGCGCATCGTCACCTGGCTCAAGTTGATTATCGTCTTATGACTGATGAGCTCCAGGGTCTCAAAACCCTTGACACTTCGGTTGGAAGGATGAGTATAGCTGAGTTGAATAGGACTGTATTCGTTCCGAAGCGCGACGAAGAGATAGTGAGAATTATCGATGAGAAGCTGCGTAATTTGAGCGACCCTCGTGTCATCATTTTCTGTTCGTCAGTGGCGCATGCAGATGCAATTTCGCGCCTCATACCGCACTCGGGAGTGATTCACTATGATCTTAAGCCGAAGGAGGTGAGGCGTCGTATCGCTGCATTTCGTAGTGGACGCCTGAGAGTTGCGGTAACAGTAGAGATGTTTAACGAGGGTATTGATATTCCCGAGGCGAACGTTATCGTTTTTCTGCGCTCTACGGCATCGCGTACTATATACTTACAGCAACTCGGTCGTGGCTTGCGCCTATCCGAAGGTAAAGATCAGGTGCTTGTGTTGGATTTTGTTGCTAATTGCGACAGAGTTGAGCTCATTAATAGCCTTCAGGCGAGTGTGGATAATGTGCACGGGGAAGGGTCGGCTAGTGGCGGCAGGGGACTGAAGCCATCATTCAATCTTATTATCGATAAGAGTGAATTTTCCGAGCAAATTATTAATCTGATCGGTATGATTGCACGAGCCAGGAGAGGCTTCTATACGAAAGAGATTCTTTCGGAAGAGCTTCGACAGTTTGCCGAAGAATTGGGTAGGACCCCGACTATTGATGAGGTGGATGCAAACGCTAATATCGCATCAGTAAACATCTACATACGTGCTTTTGGAAAGAGGTGGAATGACATTCTAAAAGAGCTTGGTCTTGATGTCGCTAAGGAGTATAACCTTGATAGAGATACTATGACTAGGGCGCTTCTGGATTTCGCAAAAGAGCTAGGGAGGACCCCAACTATTGAAGAGATAAGGCTAAATAAAGCCCTTCCAGACGCAAGTACGTACAGGAGGGTTTTTCGCATGAAGTGGGCTGAGTACCTTATTAGCATTGGTCTTGCACCCAACTACTATAGGGGGCATACAAAGGAGCATCTGCTAGCTAGGATACTTGATTTATCAGGGTCGTTAGGTGGTGTAACGCCAACTGTAACGGAAGCCATCAACTGCAAGTACCTACCTGGTATCAAGACGATATATGACACACTTGGTGTCTCATCGTGGCCAGAAGTTGTCAAGATGGCTGGCTTAAGGCCGAGAAGAGAGCCCTTCGATAAGAAGCGCATGATTGCGCAGCTACAGGACCTGGCTAGGGAGCTCGGACGAAGTCCAAGCGCAAGAGACGTCAATAAGAGCAAACGGTTGCCGAGCGCAAGTTCATACTATAGCGTCTTCGGTTTGACATGGATAGGCATCCTGGAGGAGGCCGGGATGAAGCCTCAAAAGAGAAGGTATACCAAAGATGAACTTTCTCGGCAACTGTATAGATTTGTTGACCAGAACGGTAGGCTGCCTACGAGACGGGATGTGGACACTCCGGGGCTTGGGATGGCAAGCGCAACTGCGTTCCGGAGCTGTTTTGGTATGTCGTGGCATGAGATGATTGTCGCTCACAAGCTCCAGGAGTATCTAGAGTCTCAAAAATAACAAAGGAGTAATATTCCGCGGAGCCCGTCAGTTTGATGTGTAAAAATACACTCACTGGCGTGGCTCCGCCTACATCCACAAATTATACAGAGAGTTGTGCTGATGAGTCGTAAACGACGAAATGTAGGGCGGAGTGCGAGTACTTTACAAAACCCCCTCAAAATGCTACTATTATCTATGAGTTTCCGTTTACTGTATATGCACGTGTGTACAAGATGCAAATACTGAGTAAACAAGGTACTGTGAGGCATGCTGAGCTTCCGTTACACCCTGGCAGATATTACTGAATGCCAGTCTCCCAAGAGGTGGGAATATATAAAGTTTTTAAGAGGAATTAATTGTGCCAACAATCAATCAACTCGTACGCAAGCCGCGCCAGACTGCTAAGAAAGCTAGCAAGTCTCCAGCGCTTGGTCGTATCCAGAATGCACTCAAGGTGCGTTACTACAACCAGGATGCCCCACTTAAGCGTGGTGTATGTATCAAGGTAACAACAAAGACACCAAAGAAGCCTAACTCAGCGCTTCGTAAGGTAGCTCGTGTTCGTCTTACAAACGGCCATGAAGTATGGGCTTACATCGGTGGTGAGGGTCACAACCTCCAGGAACACGCCGTAGTGCTCGTTCGTGGTGGACGTGTGCCAGACCTTCCGGGTGTTCGCTACCACATCGTTCGTGGTGCGCTTGACCTCCAAGGTGTACAAAATCGTCAACAGGGCCGTTCTAAGTACGGTGCGAAGAAGGAAGGGAAGAAGTAGTCATGCCACGTAAGAAAACAGCTAGCCTACAGCGTCAGCTCAACCCAGACCGCCGCTACCAGAGCGTTCACGTACAGCGTCTTATCAATAAGTCTATGATTGACGGTAAGAAGCTCGTTGCAGAGCGTGCGGTATACACTGCACTTGAAACTGCAGCAAAGAAGCTTGAAAGCGAAAACCCACTTGAGGTGTTTGAAAAAGCCCTTAAGAACGTTTCACCAAACTTTGAAGTGAAGTCACGCCGTGTTGGTGGTGCAAACTACCAGATTCCGTTCCCAGTAGCGGGTCACCGTCAGCTTCACTACGCGTTTACATGGCTTGTACAGTCATCACGCGCTAAGTCAGGTATGCCATACAGTCAGCGTCTTGCACTCGAAATCATCGATGCTTACAACGAGACTGGTACTGCCTTCAAGAAGAAGGAAGATACACACAAGATGGCAGAAGCAAACCGCGCGTTTGCACACTTTGCCCGCGGCTAGTCTTTTTATCCGCACAGAAAATACCCGTTCTTATGAGCGGGTATTTTTTAAGTTGCGCTTAAGCTCAGATTCAAGTATAACTGAGCTTAATGAGGGGTGAAAATTTACGGCAAATAAAAATAGACAGAATTCGCAGGCGTGAATCATTAGAGGGTTTAATAGGTCATGCTGAGCGTCTTGAATTTATTATGGGTCGACCAGTGGTGCGCGATAAACTCCCGGCCCCAATCGATGAACATGGCATTCCTAGGGTTGATATCATGATGCGCGGGCTGCTGGGGCAGATGGCAACAACAGCCTATGTATGGACAGGTAAGTTTGATCTGCATCATATGGCCACCCCTAAGGCGGACTATAATGTCGTACCGGATAACGTCGGAACTGCCTTCCGTAGTCTTGCACCGCTAAAGATTGAACTTCCGCGCCAGATGCACAACTTTGCTCATGAACTTTTTCTTACACCTAGGACGCCACCAACACAGGCGGTGATGCGGCAGGCTATTTTGGAAAATGAACAGCTTCGGAGTCTTGCCGCTGGTACGGAGGCCGTTATGGATGGCAGTATTGAAGAACACAGGGTGTATGACATGCTCTCGGATATGGTGGATTCGCGCGTTGATATTATGCCAAGCCGGGAGGAGCTTTTTGACATGGAGTTTGATGATTTGCGCAGAGCTGTCGCCTCGTTGACGCGTGTGCGCCGCTTTGCTAATAAGCAACTCATCCACCCAGCCGTACGGCCAAAGGCAGCGCTTAGACATAAGGTAGCCTAAATGCTACTCTAGGAGTATGGCAACATTCTCATTTGACACAATATCAGACTACGACAAGGCCGAAATGAACAATGTGTTCATGCAGGTTGAAAAAGAAATTATTGGGCGCTATGACTTCAAGGGCTCACCAGTTGCTATTGAGTGGCTGGCAGACAAGAAGGGCTTTAAGCTTGTTGGCGGTAATGACTGGCAGATAGAGGCACTGCTTGATATTGTCAGGAAGCGCCTGGCTGCGCGAAATCAGACCAGCAAGGTCCTTGACCTCTCCAAGGAAGTTGTGGTGCAAAACCTCAAGGCATCGCGTGAAATTCCATTCATTGCTGGACTTGATCAAGATAAGGCAAAGAAAATCACAAAGCTCCTGCGCGATGAACTTCCTAAGGTGAAGGCCCAGATTCAGGGCGACACTGTGCGCGTGACAAGTGGCAGTAAAGATGACCTTCAAAAGGCAATGCAGCTCATGAACGAAGCTGATTTTGACTTCCCGCTTCAGTATACAAACTACCGATAAGCCCGCCCTTCCTTGCATAAAAACCCTAATAGGTGTTCAATAGCTTACATGAATGAGTCTGAGTTTGATATTTCGTCATTAGAGTATAGTTTTGGTGATCCTATGGTGAATGAGGTTATTCAGGAGGCGCACCTGGTGAACGAGTATCTTACTGAGGGTAATCCATCAGAAGATGATGTAATTGATATCGCGAGTGAGCTCAATACGCGGTGGGGGAAGCTTGGTATACGAAATCAGAACACGCTCGTAACCGGGTATGGATGGATCGTGTCTTCGGGCGATACCGACGAAGACGGTAATCTTATACTCCGTGAAGGTTCGCGCATGCGCTTTGCTGACCAGGATGCCGTGCTCCATGATTTTGTGATGCACGAGGCCACTGACCTTACGCCCGAGGGAGTAACGACACATCGCAAGGTGTACCTCTATGGCAAAACTCTTATTGAGGATGCCGAGGATAGTGATAACGTCTCCTATGAAGACTGTGTTGTTGATATAACGCCCGAAACAACTATTCGCTACGAAGGCGTGACAAGTAACCGCGCCCAACAGTGGCTCCGACTCTACTACCCCGAGGAGCAGGAGGCGATTATGGAGCGCCGCGTGAATGCCGACTCAGAAGGTGAGGCACTGCTTAATTTTGGTGACTACAGCTTTGATACTACTGGGATGCGGGAAGAGGCAATCGAGGAACTTTCGCGGTATTTGGAAGTTTTCATAGACGAGTCCGTGGGGCTTGAGCGGCAGATTCCGTACATCGTTACGTTTAGTGGGTATGTTGAGCTGTTTTCTGGTGGTGAGCGTGGCTTCTACGAGCTTGATGTGGCTGAGGATCACAAGTCGGAATTTATGTATTTTTATGACATCCATACAGAGTATGATGAGGTCTCGCAGACTATCCAGCCGTGGGTACAGGGTTCAGTAGTGAGTCATGATGGTGAAAGGGTAATCAGCTGTCGAGTTCCGGTCGCCCATCTTAAGACTGTCACGTCAATTCGTAGCTTCATGGAATAGGCTATGGTTTGCTTTTTTCTGCAGTGAGCGTATACTGAGGCGCACTATGAGAGAATTCGAGAACAGAGTACCAGAAGATATTTTCAACTTTGTAGAGACGGAGCTTGGTGAGTATGCGGATGCGATGACTGACCAGCGGGTGGCACGAAGTGTCGAGAGTGCGCGTGCGTTGGAGCAAAAAATAGCACTCGGTGTCGACGTGGATCTATCGCAAGAGCTGCGACTCCTTGATCTTGAGGTGGCTCATGTCATGAAGCAGGAGTGTGAGCTGAGTGGCAGTGTGCGGCTCCAGCGTGAGGACGGGTCAGCAAGTATCTACGAGGAAGACGTTAGGGAGCTAGAAGCTACGTTTCTAGGGTATTTCATTATTACGCCATCTGACGATGAGGAAGAAGACGATGCGCGCATAGGGTATGCATTTATGACCTATAAGGTTGGAGATGAGTTTCTGACGCGCGAACTCCGTCAGCGGCTACGCGAGGCCGACCCTGAAGGCGAGACGACACACGCTGCAACGCAACATGTTGTTGTTGCTCCACCAGAACGTGTCTCGATTGATTTTAAGATCGCATCTCCAGAGCGCGCAATGGCATGGCTCAATGTTATGTACCCAGAGACACTGCGCGAGATCGACTCGCTTGTTCTTGGTAAGGAGCAGGGCGGACGTGTTGTTACGCTCAGCGACGACGAGGCGCTCCATCGTCTTGGTGGCTTTCGACTTACACGGCCAGAAGATCTTACAGACGAGGGATGGATGCAGTACAAGACCGCAGTTGTAAACTATGCACTCAGTCTTTGTGTCGTCGATGAGCAGGTTCCCTACTATGCAGGGGTTCGTGGTCCAGTTATTTTTCCGAAAGATGAAGAAACTATTCATCAAAGTGACACTGCGACGTATGCTGTCGAGCCTTCTATGTTGTTTGGGGCGCAGGGACTCGGTTTTATAGATGGTGAACGCTTCGCTATCGGCGAAGAGCAAGAGGATGATAAGGGCGGGCTATTCTTGCTACTTGGCAGTCAGCTTGGGGGTGACATATATGATAAGGAGCGAACTATCGCAGTGCCTCTTTCTTCATTCACTTCACTTCACTCTTTAAGAAACGTTGTACTATAGGAGGCCTCTACAGGGGTGTACAATACCTCTCATATTTGCTATAATTACTCCAAGAGTGCTCTTTTAGCGTTATTGGGTGTGTAGAAACACAGTCGTTATAATGTTGAATTCAGGGGCCAAGTAACGAATAACCAAGGAAAGAACAAGACGCTATGGCAGCAAAAGACGTCCCACTAAAGGACTATCGTAACATTGGTATTATTGCCCACATTGACGCGGGCAAGACTACTACAACAGAGGGTATCCTCTACCGTACTGGTATTAACCACAAAATTGGTCAGGTTAAGGGTGACGATCCAGCAGGCGCAACCACTGACTGGATGGCGCAGGAAAAAGAGCGCGGTATTACTATTACCTCTGCTGCTGTTACTGCATTCTGGAAGGGTCATAAAGTTAACATCATTGACACCCCAGGTCACATCGACTTCACAGCTGAAGTAGAGCGTTCGCTTCGTGTTCTTGACGGTGCTGTTACTGTCTTTGACGGTAAGATGGGCGTTGAGGCTCAAACTGAAACTGTTTGGCGCCAAGCCAACAAGTACGGCGTGCCTCGTATTTGTTTCATTAACAAGATCAACCAGATTGGTGGTGACTACTGGAAGAGCCTTGAGTCTATTCGTAAGCGTCTTTCAAACCAGGCATTCCCAATTCATATTCCAATCGGATTTGAAAAAGATATTAACGGTGTTATTGACCTCATTGACATGAAGGCATATACATACAGCGACTTTACTGACCACGAACTTGTTCAGGGTGAGATTCCTGCAGATATGCTTGAGCGCGCTACTAATGCGCGTAGCCTTCTTGTAGAGAACGCTGTTGAAGCTGATGATGACCTCATGATGAAGTTCCTTGACGAGGGTGAAGAGTCTATTACTATTGATGAGCTTAAGGCTGCGCTTCGTAAGCGTGTGCTTGCTGGTGACTTCTACCTTGTTACTGGTGGTGATGGCCGTGGTGTGATTGTTGAGAAGGTTCTTGACCTTGTTGCTGATTACCTTCCGTCTCCACTTGATATTGAAGCTGCGCAGGGTGTAAACCCTAAGAGCGGAAGCGTTGAAGAGCGTAAGTCTGATACTGCTGAGCCACTTGCTGCACTTGCGTTCAAGATTGCAACTGACCCATTCGTTGGTAAGCTCATCTTCGTACGTGTATACTCAGGTACGCTAAAGTCTGGTAGCTACATCCTTAACACCACAACTGGTGACAAGGAGCGTGTGGGACGTATCGTTCGTATGCACGCTGACAAGCGCGAAGAGATTGACGAAGTAAAGGCTGGTGACATTGCCGCTGTGGTAGGTCTAAAGAACACCTTTACCGGTGCAACACTTGCAGACCCAGCGCATCCAATCCAGCTTGAAGGTATTGAGTTCCAGGAACCACCAGTATCTATTGCTGTTGAGCCAAAGTCTAAGGCTGACCAGGAAAAGATGGGCATCGCTCTTCAGCGTCTTGCAGAAGAAGACCCAACATTCCGCGTTCATACAGACGATGAAACTGGCCAGACAATTATGTCAGGTATGGGTGAGCTTCACCTTGATATCCTTATTGACCGTATGAAGCGTGAATTCAACGTTGAGGCGAACATTGGTGAGCCACAGGTTGCCTTCCGTGAAACTATCCGCGGCATGGCTGAAGCACAGGGTAAGCATGCTAAGCAATCTGGTGGACGTGGTCAGTTTGGTGACGTTTGGATCCGCTTCGAACCAACCGAAACCGGCGAAGGCTTCGAATGGGGCGACGAAATTAAGGGTGGTGTGGTTCCTCAGGAATACCGCAAGGCTGTTGAGAAGGGTGTCAAAGACACACTTGAAAGCGGCGTTGTTGCTGGCTACCCAATGATTGGTGTGAAGGCTACTCTCTACGATGGTTCATACCACGACGTTGACTCAAGCGAACTTGCCTTTAACCTTGCTGGTGTCCTTGCTGTTAAGGCGGGTATTCCAAAGGCGCGTCCAGTTATCCTTGAGCCAGTCATGAAGGTTGAAGTATCAACCCCAGAAGACTTCATGGGTGACATCATTGGTGACCTTAACTCACGCCGTGGCCGCATTGACGCTATGGATGATATTCCAGGCGGCGCAAAGCTTGTGCGTGCATTCGTGCCACTTGCAAACCTCTTTGGATACACAAACGACATCCGCTCACTGAGCCAGGGTCGTGCTGCATCAACAATGGAAATTGCTCAGTACGAGGAAGTTCCACCAAACGTTGCAGAAGAGATCATCGCAAAGCGTACTGCAAAGTAATCGCTACAGCGTATAAAAAAACCGCCCGAATCTGGGCGGTTTTTTTATTTGGAGTGCTAAGGGAGTGAAAAACCCACCAGCGGGGCTCAAACAGACGGAGTGTCTGTGAGCCCCACGGAGGTGGGTAAGGTGTCACCGAGTGAAGTAGGGGAGGCGCCTTAGGGCGTCGTCCTTATTCTGTTCGAGCAGCTCGGAGATCCAGGTGCCGTCCACGGTGAAGTTTGTGGCACAGACTGAGGCGTGATTTGCGTGGGCGTTTTTGAGCGCCTTGAAGCGAATTTCGCTCTCAATCAGTGGAGGGACGTACCCTCGGAACGACGTTGGCAGGTAGGTGTACCCTTCTGCCATCCTCGTGTCGTCTAGGTAGATTCCGAACTCCACGACGAGTGCACCGTCTTCTTCGCCGATTTGCTTCAGCTTAACGGTACCCTGTTGGATGAATCCATCTTCCCAGCGGGGGATTTTAATAGCCATTGATGGCCCCTCTTCTCTCGATAGTGTGTACTTGTCCTTAGGTTACAGAACAATATATCTATTATAGCATAAAGAGTATGAAAAGTCAATCTAAGACTGCTTAATAACTACTTTAGAATCAATCGGTAGTATAAGGGTATGGAGCAAGTACTATATGAACGACCAAGGGAGAAGCTGCGATATCGTGGGGCGCGCTTTTTAACCACGACGGAGCTTCTTCAGGTTATTATCGGATCGGGTACGGCACGTGTTTCAGGGGCTAAGCTTGCTCGAAAGGTGGAAAAATATATAGCAACAGAGGAGGTGGGGTATGAGACACTCGTTACTATTAATGGGATTGGTCATGCAAAAGCGTGTCAAATACTTGCTTCTCTCGAGCTTGGTCGGCGGCTTGAGGGTGCATACGCGGATCGTGGAGGTGTTAGTACGGATGTGATGGCTGGAGTTACCAAAGAAATCTTTGATGGATATCTTCACCAGGCAGCAGTAAATGGTGCGGGCACGCTGACGTGCTACTGGTTTGATGGCTCTGGCGCGGTGATAGACAGCAAAGGCTATGCGGTGCATAAGAATGAGCACGGTACTGTTTTAGCGAAGCGAATATTTGTTGATGTCTTGGCGGTGTCAGCGCAGAGTCTGTTGGTATTTTATCCTTCTACTGATAAAAATGGTGTACCCACGGCACAGGAGATGGCTTTCGTCCGGCATCTCTACGATGCGGCATGCTATTTCCAAGTGCACCTAAGGGAGGTATATGGCGTATATAGGAAGGGGTATGTGGGGTGGAAGAAAGAGGTGATATAACGAGTCGTACAGAGGTGATTAACGAAGGAAGTGCGTACCCACGCAAACTTCAGTATATAGAGCAGTGGTTTGCGAAGGCGCAGGTTGATTACGCTCAGCAGTACATCCTCCTTTATAGTGCATATAACGCATGGTATAGAGAGGTGACGGGGGACGTTAGTGATCGTAGCGCACTCAATATGCTGAAGAAACGAGTCGTTATGTGGGATGAGTATGCTCGCGGGACCGTTATGTCAGAGCTTCGTTTAATTATGAGGGGTATTGTTGAGGTGACGCACCGTGAGCCTCTACGGGTGACGCGTACTGTACACTGGTCTGGCGAGGTTCAGGATGTCGATGATTGGAGGGGGCTTATTGAATACTGGTATCGCGTACGATGCCTCATTGTCCACGGTGATGTAGTAGGCGAGCAGTATGTATACTTGGCGTACGAGTCACTCCGCGTCTTTTTAGGTGAGGTGATTGCCAGGATGAATGAGTCTAAGTATGACATATTTGATATTTGGAATGTTGATATGCGAACTCGAGATAATACCTCTTTACGAACCCTGCAAAAAGCGGTATACTAGGCTCATACGTTGTGGAGTCTCTTTGGGCTTGCACGCGAAAAAATAATTTAAAGGAGAACTAACCAAACATGGCAGATTTCGACCGAACTAAGCCGCACGTAAACGTTGGTACTATGGGTCACGTTGACCACGGTAAGACAACAACAACTGCAGCTATTTCACACGTTCTAGCTAAGAGGCTACCAAGTGATGTTAACGTGCCTCGTGATTACGACGCGATTGACAACGCACCAGAGGAGAAGGCTCGTGGTATTACCATCGCTTCTTCACACATTGAATATGAATCAGAAAACAGGCACTACGCACACGTAGACATGCCAGGACACGCCGATTATGTTAAGAACATGATTACTGGTGCTGCGCAGATTGACGGTGCTGTACTTGTTGTTTCTGCAACTGACGGTCCACTTCCACAGACACGTGAGCACGTACTTCTTGCTAAGCAGGTTGGTGTGCCAAAGATTATTGTTTTCCTTAACAAGATGGACATCGCTGATCCTGAGCTCGTTGAGCTTGTTGAGATGGATATTCGTGAACTTCTTGCAAAGAACGGCTTCGACGAAGACGCTCCGATCATCAAGGGTTCTGCTACTAAGGCACTTGAAGGTGAAGCACAGTACGAAGATGCAATCATGGAGCTTGTTGCTGCTATTGATTCATACATCCCAGAGCCAGCTCGCGACATGGACAAGCCATTCCTAATGCCTATTGAGGACGTATTCTCAATCAAGGGTCGTGGAACAGTTGCTACTGGTCGTATCGAGCAGGGTGTTATCAACCTCAACGACGAAGTTGAAATCCTTGGTCTTAAGGATACTCAGAAGTCAGTTGTTACTGGTATCGAAGCATTCAAGAAGAACCTTGATAAGGGTCAGGCTGGTGACAACGCTGGTCTCCTTCTTCGTGGTATTGAACGTGCTGATATTGAGCGCGGTCAGGTTCTTGCTAAGCCAGGTTCTATTCAGCCACACACAGAGTTTGACGCTGAAGTATATATCCTTAAGAAGGAAGAAGGTGGACGCCACACTCCATTCTCTAAGGGCTACAAGCCACAGTTCTACTTCCGTACAACTGACGTAACTGGTGAAGTTGAGCTTCCAGCTGACAAGGAACTTGTTATCCCTGGTGACACACTCACTTTCTCAGTGAAGCTTCTTGCGCCAATCGCTATGGAGCAGGGTCTTAACTTCGCAATCCGCGAAGGTGGTAAGACTGTTGGTGCTGGTGTTGTTACAAAGATCGTTAAGTAATTAACATCTTTATATAACGCATAAAAATACCCTCGGGCAACCGGGGGTGTTTTTATTTGGAGTGGTAAAAACCCCATCGTCAAGAGCTTGTTATTTCCGCTTATGTTTAAAAATGTTATTATAATAAATATGAATGGATTGCACGAGCTGGTTGGTTTAGTTGGTAGAGTAGCTATTGTTACGGGATCTGCGGAGGGTATAGGCAAAGCAATAGCTATGCGTCTCGCCGAGGCGGGTGCTCGAGTGGTTATCGCCGATAAGAATGATGCACTTACGCATAGTACTGCATATGAACTTGAGGGGATGGGTTTTCTGGCGCATCCATACGTTTTGGATGTCTCTAGTGAAAGTCAGATTACCGACTTGGTACATTTTACCGAATCTAACTTTGGGGCAATTGATATCCTTGTTAACAATGCGGGTATCTTTCCGTGGAGCCCACTTTTAGAAATGCAATCCAGTGATTTCACGAAAGTTATTGAGACTAATCTAAATAGCGTTTTCTATACGACAACACAAGTAGCAAAGCTAATGAAGGAGCGTGGCAGTGGAGTGATTATTAACATTACCTCAGTTGATGCTCTTCGCCCGTCAATGATTGGTCTTGCTCATTATGATGCATCAAAGCATGCAGTGTGGGGTTTTACGAAAAGTGCGGCTCTTGAATATGCACAGTATGGTATACGAGTTAATGCAATTGCACCGGGCGGTGTTGTCACCCCGGGCGTAGAGGCTATGTTGGGCGACACCCTTCCGTCAGAGGCGGCTCGTAATGATATTCCACTTGGCCGTATGGGTCAGCCTGATGACATTGGTACTGTTGCTCTTTTTCTTGCATCTGACATGGCACGATATATAACTGGTGAGCAGATTGTTGTTGACGGCGGTCTATTGCTAGCATAGTGGTTTATTGCCTTTATCTCCATTTTCTGCTATAATAAGAGAGTATTATTAATCACCCTGAGAACTCAGCCAGCCGTAAGCTTTTATAGATACGATGCGAGCAGAGGTTACGGGGTCGCAGCTCAGCGTAACGAGCAGGAGTCTACTCATGGTAAAAGAAGAAGGTCTAAAGATCCGTATTCGCCTAAAGGCATATGACCACAAGGTTATTGACCAGTCAGCAAAGCAAATTATTGACACAGCAATCCGCACCGGTGCGAACATTGCTGGTCCAGTGCCACTTCCAACACGTCGTAGTACATTCACAGTTGTGAAGTCACCACACGTGTACAAAAAGGGTGGTGAGTCATTTGAAATGCGTGTGCACAAGCGTCTTATTGACATCACAAACGCAACGCCAAAGACTATTGATAGCCTCCAGAACCTCAGCCTTCCAGCTGGTGTTGATGCTGAAATCCGCATGTAGATTTGTCTAATGCGTAAAAAGCCGCCCTGGTAAAACAGAGGCGGCTTTTTGCATGCTATACTAATGAAGTATGAAGATGAAAAAAGCAAACCACTCAAGAGTAATGATATTTAAACTCATCCCTGCGCTTCTCGTTGTAGGATTGGGAGCATATGCAGTTATTGAACTGCTTGTCTCGGGTATTTTACCGTCGCTCTATGCTATTACACTCTGTGTTGTATATGTACTTATTGCAGCAGGGGCGCTCCTTCTGACGCTGCGCTCATTCAAGACGAAAGGCCGAACTATTACGGCGCGAGTATTCGGCGTCATTATCCTTGTGTGTATCTTGGCTATAGCGGCCTTCGGTACCTACACGCTAAAGCGAAGCCTTTCTATTCTTGATAAGGTATCTGATAGTGAGAACGCTGTCACGATTGAGACCAGGAAGGGCTTTAACGTCTTTATTAGCGGCATTGATACTTACGGTGATATTCAGACTCAGTCGCGCTCAGATGTAAATATCGTTGCAAGCGTTAATCCAGATACTCGTAAGGTACTTCTCACGACAATCCCACGCGATTCATATGTATCCATTGCGCTCGGCGGTAATGATGGCATGGATAAGCTTACGCACGCTGGAAACTATGGTGTTGAGTCTTCAATGAAGACAGTTGCGCGCCTTCTTGATACTGATATCGACGCGTACCTTAGGATTAACTTTACCTCTTTCATGAAGAGTATTGATACAATCGGCGGGATTACCGTCAGTAATCCACGGACATTCACTATTGATGGCGTAACATTCCCTGCGGGAAAAGTTGAGCTTGATGGCAAGCGCGCACTTCTCTTTTCACGAGAACGTAAGAGTCTTGAAGGGGGGGATGTAGATAGGGGTAAGAACCAACAGCGCGTTATTGAAGGTGTAATTAATAAGATGTCACGCGTACGCTCAATTTCTGATTTCGAAGCGCTCCTGAGTATGGTTGGAACGTCGGTGCAAACAAATATTTCTACGGGTACCGCCAAAAGCCTTATTAACCAGCAGATTGGTTCGCCAAAGGCATGGACAACCACGTCGTATTCACTTGAAGGCAAGGGGCAGACTGGTGGATTGCCATCGTATGCTATGCCAAATGCTCAGCTTTACATGTATGTTTTGAATAAAGAGTCTGTACAGAAGGCGCAGCAGGCAATCCGCGATACACTCGGGCACACCACTCAGTAGGGTGGGGTGTCCAGCTTCTATTGCCGCCATTGAACGCATAAATTAAAATAACCCCTTCATAGCGAAGGGGTTATTTTCTGTAAACACTTTAGCCTACTGGTACAGGCTGATACTTTCAATCTCCTGGAGGTCGATGAGGTTCATTACATCGTACTGGAGCTTGAGGATCCATAGCTGTACAAATATGACGAAGCACATGAGGATAATCCAGTAGACAGTCTGACGTGTGATACGGAAGTCGTTAAACTGCTGATTTGACTGGTAGACGTGGAATGATCGCATTGGCGGCGCTTTTTTCGTAGCTTTTTTGCGCGCCACAGGCTTCTTAGCTACGGCTACACGCTTTGCAGGTGCCTTTACTGCAGCTGCCTTAGCTGTTGCTGGCTTTTTTGCTACGGTCTTTTTGACAGGAGCCTTTCGCGCGGTTGACGTCTTTGTTGCTGTTTTTTTGCTGCTGGTTTCTTTGTAGTTGCCATAGATGCCCTTATAGAATTAGAAATTTAGATACTATGCTTAAAGTATCGCAAAAAAGTGCACAAAACACAAGCTTTATAAAGGGCGTCTTCCGCCAGCTCCCTAAAAGATATAGTCAGTGTTGACGAACTCTGTTATTTATGCTAAGCTACTAGAGGTAACTTTACTAAAGTAATAAAAGTCGATTCTTGGTGAATTGGTAAGTCCAGCAGAGTGTGTCAGTTATGCAAATAACAGGGGTACTCGGGAGGAAACTGCTAGCCACCAAGAATTTTAAGTGGGAGAAATGAAGAGCATGAAAGCACTTCTCGGTACCAAAATTGGTATGACCCAACTCATCAGCGAAGATGGCAAGACAGTTCCTGTCACGCTTATTCAAGCTGGGCCTATGACAGTGACTCAGGTAAAAACCGTCGAAACCGATGGTTACACCGCTGTACAAGTAGGTTATGGGGAGGGTAAGAACCTGAGCAAGGCCGTGGCTGGACACCTTAAGGCAGCCGAAATTACTCCGAAGCATATTCGTGAGTTCCGTGTCGAAGACCTATCAGAAGAACTGAAGGTCGGAAGCACAATTGATGTCACCGCCTTTGAAGTAGGCGACGTTGTTGATGCAACGGGCACAAGTAAGGGTAAAGGGTTCGCAGGAACTATTAAGCGACACAACTTTGGACGTCAGCCGGCAAGTCACGGTGGTAAGTCTAATATGCGTCGTCCAGGTTCTATTGGATCTATGTACCCACAAAAGGTCTTTAAGGGTAAGCGCATGGCTGGCCGCATGGGTCACGAGCAGGTAACTGTGAAGAACCTCGTGGTAAGCTACATTGACGCTGAAAACAACCTTATTGGTCTTAAGGGCGCAGTCCCTGGTCCAAAGAAGGGCCTCATCGTCATTGGAGGTAAGGCATAATGGCTGAAGCAACAAAGACAGCAGCGAAAGCAACACTTCCACAAGAAGTATTCGCGGTAGACGTGAAGAATCACGAACTACTTAAGCTTGCATACGATTCATACCTAGCGAACGCTCGCCAGGCAAGCGCAACTACTAAGACCCGCGGCGAAGTTCGTGGTGGTGGTAAGAAGCCTTGGAAGCAAAAGGGTACTGGTCGTGCACGTTTCGGTTCAAGCCGTAACCCAATTTGGCGTGGTGGTGGTATCGTATTCGGTCCACGTGGCAACGAGAACTACACTAAGAAGATCTCAACAGCTGCAAAGCGCCAGGCTATCAAGCAGGCACTTACTCTTGCTGAACAAGCAGGTAAGGTATCTGTAAACGATGTTAAGACAACAGGTAAGACTTCAGAAGTTGTGAAGTTCCTTGCAGACAACAAGTTTGCGCGCAAGACACTTATTGTTGTAGACGAGAAGACTCCAGAGTTGATTCGTGCAACAGGCAACATTCAGAATGTTCTTCTTGTAAGTACAAAGTACCTCAACGTATTCCACGTTCTTAACGCGGATCACATTGTACTTTCAAAGGCATCACTCCCAACACTTAAGAGCTGGCTCGTAAAGGAGGAGGCGTAATATGGCAAAGAACCTATCTACCATCCTTGTTACACCAGTAACGACTGAAAAGGCGTATGGCCTTAGCCAGAAGAATATCTACGTATTCAACGTCCCACTTCAGGCAAACAAAAATGAAATTACAGACGCTATTGCTGAACAGTATGGCGCTGAAATTAAATCAATCAAGACACTTGTCCAGTTTGGTAAGGCAGTTCGCTTCTCACGTGGAAAGAACCGCTACCCAGGTAAGACAAATCGTGTTGATACAAAGAAGGCATACGTGACACTTGCAGAAGGCAGTTCACTTGCAATCTTTGAGCAACCAGAAGAAACACCTAAGACGAAAGAGGAGAAGAAGTAATGGCAGTCACGCAATATAAACCTACGACTCCTGCTCGTCGTGGAATGACTTCACAGGACATGAGTGACATTACAACTCGTAAGCCACTCAAGAGTCTCACAAAAAGCAAGAAGCAGAATGCTGGTCGTAATAACTCTGGCCGCATTACCGTTCGTCACCGTGGTGGTGGAGTAAAGCGCCACTATCGTTTGATGAACCACAACCTTGCTGCAGGTCTTACCGTTACAGTTGAGCACATTGAGTACGATCCAAACCGTTCTGCTCGCATCGCTCGTGTAAAAGACCAGCACGGCCTCTACCACTACATTCTTGCTGACACGTCTATGACTGTTGGTAAGGTGATTACAAGTGGTAAGGATGCACCAATTGAGCAATCAAACCGCATGCCGCTTGCAAACATCCCAGTTGGTACTCAGATCTACGCAATCGAAATGACTGCTGGTAAGGGTGCACAGATGGTACGTTCTGCAGGTACAAAGGCACAGCTTATGGCGAAGGAGGGCGAGCACGCACTTGTACGTCTCCCATCTGGTGAAGTTCGTAAGTTCCGTCTTGAGAACACTGCAGCAATTGGTACTGTTGGAAACGTTCAGCATCAAAACATTAAGGTTGGTTCAGCGGGACGCAACCGACGCAAGGGTATTCGCCCAAGTGTTCGCGGTGTCGTAATGAACGCCACAGATCACCCACACGGTGGTGGTGACGGTGGAGCACACGGTGTTGGTAAAGCACCACGCACTCCATGGGGTCAGCTTACTCTCGGGTACCGAACTCGTCGTCGCAAGGATGTTGCTGGCAACATTGTAAGGTCACGCCACGAAGCGAAGAGGAAGAGGTAATATGAGTCGATCACTAAAGAAAGGTCCTTTTATTGACTTCAAGCTTGCGAAGAAAGTAGCAGCTTTGAGCCTAGAAGACCGTACAGTTATCAAGACCTGGGCTCGTGCTAGCACGATCACCCCAGAGATGGTAGGTCGTACAATTGCCGTTCATAACGGTAAGGTACACGTACCAGTGCTTATTTCGGAAAACATGGTAGGACACAAGCTCGGTGAGTTTAGTCCAACTCGTAAGTTCCGTAAGCACGGAGGAAAGGCGAAGTAGTATGGCTGATAAGAACACTATCGAAGTAGTACGCTCATACGCAAAGGGAGTTGATCTCGCGCCACGAAAGGTTTCTATTGTAGCAAGCCTCGTACGCGGTCGCTCTGTTGCGGATGCAATCGTTATCCTTAATCACACGCCACGCCGCCCAGCTACTGCTGTGCGTAAGGCAATCGAAAGTGCACAGGCAAACGCTGTAAACAACCACGGTTTTGACGGAAAGACTCTTGTTATCAAGACTATCTCTGTGACTACTGGTACACGCATGAAGCGTTTCAAGCCAGCAAGCCGCGGTCGTGCACTTCCATTCCAGAAGAAGTCTTCAAACATCCTTGTTGAAGTAACAGGTGAACTGAAGCCAAAAAAGGCACCAGCAAAGGCTGCTGAAACAAAGACCGAAGAAGCTCCTGCAAAGGCTGCTCCTAAGGCCGCTGCTAAGAAGCCAGCTGCGAAGCCAGCGAAGAAAGAGGAGAAGAAGTAATGGGACAGAAGGTTAATCCAATCAGTTTCCGTCTTGCAGTTCACAAGAACTGGGACTCACGCTGGTTTGCCCACAAGAAAGACTTTTCTCGTCTGCTTATCGAAGATATTAAGATTCGTGAGCACGTTGAGAAGCGTTACTCAAGCCGCCCAACTATTGCGCGTGTTGAGATCGAACGTTCTGCAAACCTTGTAACAGTTACTATTCACACTGCTAAGGCTGGTGTAGTGATTGGACGCGGTGGTGCAGGCGTTACAGAACTTAAGAAGGAGCTAGAAAAGCTAGCAAGCCTTCCGGTTCGTATTAATATTGAAGAAGTGAAGCGCCCAGACCTAAGCGCGAAGCTTGTAGCTGAAAACATTGCACACCAGCTTGAACGTCGTTCAAACTTCCGTCGTGCAACAAAGATGGCTGCACAGAATGTTATGGCCGCTGGCGCAAAGGGTGTTCGTATCCAAGTTGCTGGTCGTCTTAATAACGCTGAAATGGCTCGCCGCGAAAAGGTAAGCGAAGGCTCAGTGCCACTTCACACACTTCGTGCTGATGTTGATTTCCACTCAGCTCGTGCAACAATGCCAGGTGCTGGTATCGTTGGTGTGAAGGTGTGGATCTATAAGGGTGAAAGGAGTCAATAGACATGCTACTTCCTAAGAAAATGAAGCATCGTAAGGTTCGTAAAGGCCGAAACGACGGTCCAGCGACTTCTGGTAACTATATTGCCTTTGGTGATTACGCCCTTCAGTCACAAAACAACAGCGACATCACATCTCGTCAGATCGAGGCAGCTCGTCAGGCGATGACCCGTTACATCAAGCGTGGTGGTAAGATCTGGATTCGTATTTTCCCGCATCTTCCACGTACTCGTAAGCCACAGGATGTAAAGATGGGTGGTGGTAAGGGTAACCCTGAGTTCTTCGTAGCTCGTGTGAAGCCTGGAACTATCATGTTTGAAATGCGTGGTGTTGAAGAGCCTATTGCTCGCGAGGCAATGCGCCTTGCAGCACACAAGCTTCCTGTAAAAACTAAGTTTATTGTAAGGGAGCAGGCATAATGGCAAAAGCTAAAGAAGCAGCAGCGGTAAAGACAGTTGAAGAACTGCAGACTGAGGTGGTAACACTCCAGACTGAATACCGTGAAACACAGCGCAGTCACCGTATGGGCGAACTTGTGAACCCACACGCACTGACTGTACAGCGCAAGGCAATTGCACGTGCACTTACAGCACTCAACGCAGCTCAGCGCAGCCAGGAGGAGAAATAATATGGCAAAGACATTGACCGGTATTGTTACCTCTAACAAGGCTGACAAGACCATCACTATCACTGTAACAAGTCGTGAAACACACCCTATTTATGGTAAGCAGTACTCTGTAAACCGTAAGTACACTGCTCACGACGAAAAGAACGAAGCAAACGAAGGAGACCGTGTAACGATCTCTGAAGTTCGCCCAATTTCAAAAACGAAGTCTTTCGTGCTTGCAAGTATTGACGAGCGCGCACAGGGTTCAATCGAACTCAAGGATGACGTTGCAGTCGAGGAGGAGAAGTAATGATCCAACAAGAATCTCGACTTAAGGTAACCGACAACAGCGGTGCGAAGGAAATCCTTTGTATCCGTGTTCTCGGTGGTACTGGTCGTCGTTATGCGGGCGTGGGCGATGTTATCGTCGCAACCGTAAAGGACGCTAACCCAACTGGTGCTGTCAAGAAGAAGACTATTGTAAAGGCTGTAGTGGTTCGCACAAAGAACCAGCTCAAGCGTAAGGATGGAAGTACTATTTCTTTCGACGACAACGCTGCAGTTATCATCAATGATGACAAGTCACCAAAGGGTACTCGTGTCTTTGGTCCAGTTCCACGTGAGCTTCGTGACCTTGGATACACAAAGATTATCAGCCTAGCGCCGGAGGTACTCTAAGATGCCTGCTGTAAAGCGTATTAAAAAGGGTGATACCGTTAAGATTATTAGCGGAGCTAACAAGGGAACTACTGCAAAGGTTGTTTCTGTACTTACTGCAAAGCAGGCTGTCCTGCTTGAAGGTATTGGTCAGATTCACCGTCACGTTAAGCCAAGCACGCTTAACCCGCGTGGTGGCCACAAGGACGTTCACGTTCCTATGCCACTTTCAAAGGTCGCGCTTGTGATTGACGAAAAAAGTGGCAAGACAACCCGCGTTGGTTACACAAAAGATGCTGGTAAGACTACTCGCGTAGCTCGCCAGGATAGCAATAAGGAGATTAAGTAATGGCTAAAGCTACTACACTTACCGCTCCTCGCCTGAAAGCCTTGTACAATGAAACCATTGCCAAGGAACTTCAAGCCGAACTCGGTCTTTCAAACATCAACGAAGTACCAAAGCTTGAAAAGATCATCGTGAGCGTAGGAATCGGTAAAGATAAAGACAACAAGCAGCACTACGAAGTAGTTCGCAACACTGTCACTAAAATTACCGGTCAGCACCCTGTTGACCGTATGGCGAAGAAGTCAATTGCTGGCTTCAAGATCCGTGCCGGAATGAACCGCGTTGGACTTTCAGTATCACTTCGTGGTGCTCGTATGTACGAATTCCTTGATCGTTTTGTCAACGTAAGCCTTCCTCGTGTTCGTGACTTCCACGGCGTGAGCAACAAGGCGTTTGACAAGGGTGGAAACTACAACCTTGGTGTTGTTGAGCAGTCAATCTTCCCTGAACTTACTTTCGAGGAGACACAGCGTCTTCATGGTCTACAGATCACATTTGTTATCAAGAACGGTAACAAGGAAGCTAGTAAGGCTCTTCTTGTGAAGTTTGGTATGCCGTTCCAGAAAGAAGGAGGGTCACGCTAATGCCTAAGACATCTGCAATCGTACGCGACGAAAAGCGTAAGAAAATGATTAAGAAGTACGCGGCAAAGCGTGCTGAGCTAAAGGAGCTTGGTGATCTTGACGGTCTCCAGAAGCTTCCTCGTAACAGCTCACCAACTCGTCACAAGAACCGTGACGCCCTTCATGGACGTCCACACGGATACATGCGTCGTTTTGGTCTCAGCCGTATTAATTTCCGCGAAAAAGCCTCAAAGGGTGAAATCCCTGGCGTCACTAAGAGTAGTTGGTAGGAAAGGAATAAGATATGTCATTACAATCAACTGACCCAATCGCCGACCTACTAACTCGTATTCGTAACGCAGTTTTGGTTGGAAAGAACGAAATCACTGTACCTTCAAGCAAGCTTAAGGTGGTTGTTGCAAAAGAGCTTAAGAAGGCTGGATACCTCACTGATGTGAAGGTTGAGAGCGCGAAGCCACGCGACATCCTTGTTGTTACTATCAACAAGGAAGGTGAAAACTCAACAATTAACGAGATCAAGCGCATCTCAAAGCCTGGACGTCGTGTGTACTCAGCTGCAGCAGACATTCCAAAGGTAATGAGCGGCCGTGGTGTTGTTCTTGTGAGTACATCTAAGGGTGTAGTCACTGGTGCTGAAGCTAAGAAGCAGAAGCTCGGTGGTGAACTCCTCCTCAGCGTTTACTAGTATTCGTTGATTATAAAAAGAACCTCCTTCGTGGAGGTTCTTTTTTTTGACGTAAATTAAAAACCCACGCCTCGACGCAGGTTTTTAATTTTGCGGATGCGTGGGGTTATTTTGTGTCTGCTAGGTATCTATCGGCACGTTCAAGGGCGTCTTCTATCCTCTTGGCTGTGGTGAAGAGTTCTTTAATTGAATACGTTCCGCATTCATACTCTTCATAATAGAGGGTCTCTGATATATCAAGTGCACTCACCCTGACGAACTCCTCCGATGCTTCGCTATCGATTTGGCGGTCTAGAACGTAGTCCTGGATGATTCCTGGCTTTCTTGCTGGCACCATGACGATATAAGACGCAGACCCCACATCTATTCCCAGGAAGGTATCGAGTAGCGCTGCAACTCTCTCTCGTTCGTCGATGGTTTCGATGTACTCACCTATTGCTCCTTCTATGTAATGAGAGGAGTTAGGGAAGTATCTATGTGCTAATCTGAATAGCTCGATAATCTCCTCGTCTTGAAGTCCAGTAATGAGCTTTCGACAGTATTCAAAATTTTGCTCTTCTTTGTCTAACTCAGCAGACATAATGTACGTCAACCTATCTGTAGAGGGTCAATTTGATTATATTATAGCATATAATCAATATAAAAGCAACTATAGTGTAAGGTTGTTGATTTCCTGCTGCACGGCATCAAGTTGTTTTTCGTGTTCACGTAAGTCTTGTTTCTCGCGCTCGTTCATGTCATTTTGGAGGCGTGAGAGCTGGCTGTCTAGGTCGCGAATGCGGTCTGGACTCTCTTCATTTTGCCTCTGCTGCTCTAGTGCTGACCGTTGCTGGCGTATATCTGCCTGATAGCGCACTTTCTGATTTTGAAAATCATTTTGTAGCTGTGATTTCTTTGTATGGAGCCGAGATACGTAACTGTGCGTTTCGCTTATTTTACGCTTTATATTCTCAATTTCACGCTCAAGGTCGGCCCTTTTTTGCTTTTCACGGCTCATCAACGCGCCAGCAGCCGCTCCAAGTGCAAGGCCGCGAGTAAGGACGGCGCCCACACTCGCACCAGCGAGTTTATTGCCTACTGACTCAAGCTCACGCTCCTTGTCTCGGAGTTGATCTTCAAGTTTTCGAATACTTTCGGGCATAACGATCCTTTCGTAACTAGTACGGGTATACTGTTATTATATCAAATCAAAGTGCTATACTACTTAGGTGCTTACAGTAGATGGAACGTCAGTCCGGCAATTGTATAAGTCGCGAAAGGTAATCGCGTCTCTTTTTGCTAGTATTAGTATCCTTGTTATTGGTTCACTTCTTCTTTATATCCAGTCACTCAACCATAAGATGAGCTCGCTAGAGGAGCGATTTCATACAATTTCAGCACAGATGGCATCCTACGAGCGTGCGTACTGTACGAATGCGCTGAGTATGACTCAAGTGAATACGACTACTGAACATTCTTTGACGAGTGCCGGCTATCAGCGCAGTTATCAAGTTCACACGCCAAAGCACTACGACCCAAGTGTCCGGTATCCGGTTGTTGTAAGCTTCGATGGAATAGGGGGAAGTGGTGATCACATTGAGGCATATTCGGGCTTCAATACACTTCCGGTTATTGCTGTGTACCCTGACGCACTCCCTGGCAAGCAGGGTTTTACGGCTTGGCAGGGTGCACCATACTCGCTTGATGGCGATTACGATATAGAGTTTATTCGCGACCTTCTTGATGCATTGCCGTCACAGTACTGTATTGATGCAACAAAACTTTTTGCTGTTGGAATGTCTAACGGGGGCGGCTTCGCTGCTATTGTTGGATGTAGGATGAGTGATCAGTTCCGAGCGGTGGCTGGGGTGTCGGGTGCATATTATACTTCGTGTAATGCTCAAAAGCGTACAGCCTCTCTTCTTGTTGTTCATGGTGCCGAAGATAAGCAGGTGCCCCTAAAGGGTTCAAGGGCGCGTAAGCTTCCAGAGGTTGCCGAGTGGGTAAAGGAGGAGGCTCTTGACCGTAGCTGTAGGCGAGAGGTGGCTGGCGTTTCTTACGCGACCGCGACCTCATACGACTGGAGAGACTGTAGGGATGATTCTATTCTCCGTCTTGTGGTACTCCAAAATCAAAAACACGGCTGGCTAACGATCCCTCATGGTATTGAGGATGATGCGTCAAATACGACTGAATATATCTGGCGATTCTTTGAAGAGTCAATGTACGCGCTCTAGTGTAAAAGACCGCCTCCATCTCTTGATTTTTTAGGCCAAACGTGCTACTATAAATCAGATATATAAATGCGAGTGAAATCAGGGAGATTTTGCGCTAGGACTGCCAGTATTTAACTGCGGGCGAAGCACAAAAACAAACACTTCACTTGCCTAACGAAAGGTAAGACATGAGTCGAATCGGAAAACTACCTATTGACGTACCAGCTGGTGTGACAATTACGGTCGGCGAGAGTGAAATTACTGTCGAGGGTGCCAAGGGCAAACTCGTCGTTCCTCACCTCAGCGACGTAACAGTTTCAGTAGAAGGAAACGTTGCAACGGTAACGCGTAAGAACGACGAACGAATCGCTAAGGCACAACACGGCCTTCAGCGTTCACTTCTCAACAATGCTGTTGAAGGTGTAACAAAGGGCTTCGAAAAGAAGCTTGAAGTAAATGGTGTTGGATTCCGCGTAGAAGGCGGCGGCCAGGAGCTAAAGATGGCACTTGGTTTTTCACACCCAGTACACTACAAGGCGCGCGAAGGTGTGCAGCTTGAAGTGAACAAGATGGAAATCACTGTAAAGGGTATCGACAAGCAACTTGTTGGTCACACTGCAGCTGAAATCCGTTCACTTAAGAAGCCTGAACCATACAAGGGTAAGGGTATTAAGTATGCTGACGAAGTTATTCTTCGTAAGGCTGGAAAGGCAGGGAAGTAATCATGGCTACTAACCTTGGTAAAAAACTTCTTAACAAGAGCCTTCGTGCTGCACGTGTCCGTGCGAAGATTTCAGGTACTGCTGAGCGTCCACGCCTCACAGTAACTATTTCAAACACTCACGTAAGCGCACAGCTTATCGATGACGTAGCACAGCATACTATTGCTGCTGCAACAACTGTTGGCGCAAAGCAGACTGGTACTATGTCTGAACGTGCTGCATTTGTTGGTACTGAAATTGGTAAGAAAGCAAAGAAGGCAAAGATCACAGCGGTTGTATTCGACCGTAACGGTCGTAAGTACGCTGGACGTCTCGCGGCACTCGCAGACGCTGCGCGTAAGGAAGGACTCGAGTTCTAATTATGGCTGAACAACAAACTCAGGCAGCTCCAGCTCAGGCAAACCGTGCTCCACGTGGAAACGGTCCTCGCGGAAACAACCGCGGACGCCGCGAGCAGGCTCCACAAGAGCCAAAGCAATTTGAAGAAGTAGTGATTAACATTGACCGCGTTTCACGTGTGGTAAAGGGTGGACGACGCTTCCGCTTTAAGGCACTCGTTGTTGTGGGTGACCGCAAGAATAAGGTTGGTGTTGGTGTTGCGAAGGGTGCTGACGTACAGACTGCTGTACAGAAGGCAACTGACGTAGCAAAGAAGAATATGCTTACTTTCCCACTTGTGAACGGAACTATCCCTCACGAGAACGAGATTAAGTACTCAGGTGCACGTGTGCTTATTAAGCCGGCTGCTCCAGGTACAGGTATCATCGCTGGTGGTGTGATTCGTTCTATCATTGGTGTGACTGGTATCAACAACCTTCTTTCAAAGTCACTTAACTCAACCAACAAGGTAAACATCGCGTACGCTACAATTGAAGCACTTCGTGCACTTGTTCCTAAGGAAGAGTGGCTTACTTCTGAAGCAACCCCGAAGAAGGCTGCAAAGAAGGAGGCTAAGTAATGACTAAGTACAACGAACTTCTTGTAGAAGCAAACAAGGATAAAAAGCGCGTTGGACGCGGTATCGCAGCTGGTCAGGGTAAGACCGCTGGTCGTGGTACAAAGGGTCAGAAGTCACGTACTGGTAAGAAGCTTCGTGCAACTTTCCAGGGTGGTCAGCGCGGTATTGTTCTATCTGTACCAAAGGCACGTGGATTTAAGAGTCTTCGTACACCTGCACAGGTAGTATACCTTGATACACTCAATACTTTTGAGGGTGCAACTGTTGATAACGCAACTCTTTTCGAGCAGGGCTACATCTCTACACCATTCCACACTGTTAAGATCATCACACGCGGTGAGCTTACTAAGGGGCTTGATGTAAAGGTTGCTGGTGCAAGTAAGAGTTCACAGGAAGCTATCAAGAAGGCTGGCGGATCTTTTGTAAAGACTGCTGTGCCATTGAAGCAGAGTGCTAAGAAGGCAGAGGCAGCTGAAGCTACCGAAGCAAAGAAGTAGTTGCTATTTCTATATACAAAATACCCCATCACTATGATGGGGTATTTTCATCCCATCTTTATTGGGGAGTGAAGTGTAGTGCGTTTTCACTATACCTACATCAGGGCCGATATAGCCGATGTATAACTCTAACTTTCCACTACCGCCTCAGCAAAAAATAGTGTACTATAGAAGAAGTAATTGAGTACGCTATTGGGGTATTCTAAAGAAAATCATAGGCTGATAATTAAAGGGTTGAGTGACTGATGAACTGGAAAACAATTTTCAAATCGTTTAAGAATAAGGATATGCAGCGCCGTCTGCTGACCGTTTTGGGTATTATTGTGGTGTACCGCCTTCTGGCGCACATCCCGGTCCCTATTGCAGAGCCAACGCAGCTCAGGGATATCATTGATAGTGTTATTGGTGGCACGGACTTTGGTGGCTTCCTCAATCTCCTCTCCGGTGGTGCGCTTGCGAGCTTCTCGATTGTGCTTGTGGGGCTAACCCCGTTCATTACTGCATCAATCATCTCCCAGCTTCTTACAAAGGCTATTCCGCAGCTTGAAGAGCTCAATAAAGATGGTGAGTCTGGCCGCCGTAAGATTAACCAGTGGACACGTCTCTCAACAGTTCCGCTCGCTATCGTTCAGTCAATTGCGTTCATCTTCATTCTCCGCCAGACAGTGCTTGCTGGAAATACCACAGTACTTGCAGACCCAACTGCGCTTGAGTGGATTACTTCCGTAGGTGCGATGTCAGCCGGTGCGGTGCTTCTTATGTGGCTTGGTGAGCTTATTACAGAGCAGGGTGTTGGTAACGGTATCAGCCTCCTTATCTTTGCAGGTATTATTAGCCAGCTTCCATCAATGCTTTCAACATTCGGCACGGCTCTTTTTGACACGAGCAATGGTATGCTCAGTGTGTTTGGATGGTTCAATATCCCCGTCAACCCTATGATGTTCTGGGTGGTGTTATTCCTTGCGCTTATATCCATGCTACTCCTTTACTTCCTTGTGAAGATTAATGAGGCGCAGCGTGTGATTACTATTAACTACGCAAAGCGTGTTCACGGTAACAGTAGCTACGGTGGAGTGAAAAGTATTCTTCCAGTGAAGCTTATTGCAGCGGGTGTGATTCCAGTCATCTTCGCGGTAGCATTCCTCTCCCTCCCTGCGTTCGTTGGGCAGGTGTTAAAGGCGAGTGGTAATGAAGCGTATGCTGACTTGGCACAGAACCTTATTGTATGGTTCCAGGCGCCGAACCCAGGTGCGTTCACAGGGGCTGAGCTCCAGGCATTTATCTACCCTGCGGCATACTTCTTCCTTGTCATCCTCTTTACGTACTTTTATACAGGCATTGTATTTAACTCAAGCGAGATTGCAGAGAACCTACAGAAGCAAGGTGGCTTCATTGAAGGTGTTCGTCCCGGTAAGCAGACAGAGAAGTACCTCTCAAGCACTATGAACCGTCTCCTTCTCTTCGGATCTGTTGTTCTTGGTATCATTGCTGTGTCTCCATTCATCATTGAGTACCTCCTGGCGCAGTTTGCGGGTATTACGAATACAAACCTCTCTATCGGCGGTACAGGGCTCCTCATCGTGGTCTCTGTAGGGCTTGAGGCACTTCGTCAGATCAATTCACGCGCACTTATGGTAACCTATGATGATTATGACCGATAGGATGATTAATAAGATGAATTTCCCTGTACATACCCCTTTACTACTAACGGCTTTTGCTGTATAATTAAGTACTGTAACTTATGGCTAGTAATAAAGAGGTAATCAAGATGAAAGGCAAGGTAGTGGAAGCACTGCCTAATACTCAATTCAAGATTGAACTTGAGAACGGCCTAAGCATCATCGCGCACATTAGCGGAAAAATGCGTAAAAACTATATTCGCTTGGTGCCTGGTGACAAGGTGGACGTAGAGATGACCCCTTATGATCTCACAAAGGGACGAATCACGTACCGCCACAAAGACAACATTTAACTGGAGGCTTCTTAAACTCATGAAAGTTCGTGCGAGTGTAAAGAAAATCAGTCCGGATGACCAGCTGGTGCGCCGTAAAGGTCGCCTAACGGTTATCAACAAGAAAAAACCTAAGAACAAGCAAAGGCAGGGTTAAGCATGGCTCGAATTGCTGGGGTAGTTATTCCCGCAGAAAAGCAAGTTCAGATCGCTCTTACATACGTGTATGGAATCGGTCCGAAATTTGCGTCGACCATCCTTGCGGCGGCTAAAGTAAAGCCGACCACTCGGGTGAAAGATCTCACCGAGGCTGAAGAACAGCGTATTCGCGAAATAATCGATGCAGATTATACCGTTGAAGGCGACCTCCAGCGTCAGGTAACAAACAATATTAAGCGTCTTAAAGACATCAACGCATATCGCGGTCTGCGCCACAAATCAGGTCTTCCTGTAAATGGTCAGCGTACACGTACGAATGCACGAACTCGTAAGGGTCGCGCGGTAGCAGTTGGTGGTGCACAGCCTAAAGCGGCGAGTAAGACCTAGGAAGGGATATAGATTATGGCAGAAAATCGTAAGAAGCAACGCCGATCAGTTCCTGCTGGTCAGCTCCACATTCAGGCAACCTTTAACAATACAATCGTTAGCTTCTCTGATAAGAAGGGTAACGTTATTGCTCAAGGTAGCGCAGGTGCCTCAGGTTTCCGCGGAAGCAAGAAGGGTACTGCATATGCAGCACAGATCGCTGCAGAAAAGGCAGCGGAAACTGCAAAGGGCTTTGGCCTTAAGTCAGTTGACGTATTCGTAAAGGGTGTTGGCCAGGGCCGTGACGCGTCTATTCGCGCACTCTCTACTGCTGACATCAACATTGAAAGTATTAAGGAAGTAACCGGTGTGCCACACGGCGGTGTACGTCCACGAAAGCAGCGAAGGGGATAGGCTATGGCTCGAGATACATCACCAATTGTTAAACAGAGCCGCCGAGAAGGGTATGCTCTTCACCCGAAGGCTCACAAGATCATGGCTCGTAAGAGCGGTATTCCAGGTCAGCACGCACATGGACGCCGTGGTAAGCCAAGTCTTTACCTTACTCAGCTTCGTGAAAAGCAGAAGGTGCGCCGTCTTTACGGTCTCCTTGAGAAGCAGTTCCTTAAGCTTATGACTGAAGCTGGCCGCCAAGACGGTCTTCAGGGTGAAAACCTTCTTCGCATGCTTGAACAGCGTCTTGATAACGCAGTGTACCGCGCAGGTTTTGCAACCAGCCGCCGCGCTGCACGTCAACTTGTAAGCCACGGGCACTTTATGCTCAATGGCCGCCGCGTTGACATTCCATCAATCCGCCTCAAGCCAGGTGATGAGCTTGTTGTTCGTCCAAAGAGCACTAAGTCTGGATACTTTACTGGTCTTGCAGAAATCGTTTCTACAAGCAACCAGCCAACATTCGGATGGCTTAAGAGTGATGCAAAGAAAATGACCATTTCTGTAACAGGTCTTCCAACGCGTGAAGAAGCTGAAGCTGACATTAACGAACAATTAATCGTTGAGTACTACTCACGGTAGGGTAAGGAGATATATCGATATGTCAAAAGTTATTCACAACCCAGCGCTTGCTAACATTGAAGAAACTGGTGTAAACAGCGCATCGTTCGTAATTGAGCCACTTCAGGCAGGTTACGGGAACACTCTTGGTAACAGCCTTCGCCGCGTGCTTCTTTCAAGCGTGCGTGGTGCAGCGATTGTTGCCTTCAAGATTGAAGGTGCAAGCCACGAGTTTACTACTGTTGCTGGCATCAAAGAAGATGTTGTTGATATCATGCTTAACCTTAAGAACGTACGTATCAAGGTTGAAACTGATGAGCCTGTAGAGCTTCGTATTGAAAAGAAGGGTGCAGGTGAAATCACTGCAGCTGACATCAAGACGACTGCAGACGTTGAAGTAATCAACCCTGAGCAGGTTATCGCAACTGTTGATGACGCAAAGAAGACTGTAGTAATTGACCTTGTTGTTGAATCGGGTCGTGGCTACCAGACTATTGAAGAGTCAAGCGTAAGCCGTCTTCACAGCGACATGATTGCACTCGATGCAATGTTCAGCCCAGTACTTCGTGTACGTTACAAGGTTGATGGTACTCGTGTTGGTCAGGAGACGAACCTTGATAAGCTTCAGCTCAACGTTGAAACTGACGGCTCAATTAGCCCACGTGAAGCGTTTGAAGAAGCAGCTGCTATCCTTGTAAACCAGTACACTGCGCTTGCAGGAAGCACAACTGTTGAAGCTGCTCCAGCTCTTGGGCAAGAAATTGTTGAAGAAGGTGGCGAGCTTAACACCCCTATTGAAGAACTAAACCTCAGCGCACGCACCGCGAACGCTCTTATCAACAACGAAATCCGCACGGTTCGTGATCTTGTATCACTCAGCGAGCAGGACCTTCGTGAGCTTAAGGGCTTCGGAAGCAAGGCGCTTGATGAAGTCAAAGATAAATTGACAGAATTGGACGTCTAATATGCACCGACACGGATACAAAGGACGTAAGTTTGGCCGAGAGCGCGATCAGCGCCGTGCGCTTATCAAGGGACTCGCAACGAGCCTTGTCGAGCACGGTAAGATCGAGACAACGCTTCCTAAGGCGAAAGAACTCGTTCGTTACATTGAAAAACTCGTTACTAAAGCTAAGAAGGGTGACCTTGCAAACCGCCGACGCGTGATTGCTGGCCTCTCAACTCAGGCTGCTGCATTCCGTCTTGTTGACGTAATTGCACCACAACTTTCTGGCCGCACAAGTGGGCACGTACGTGTTCAGCGCACACGCATTCGCGTAGGCGACGGTACACAGATGGCTATTATTGAATTCGTTGACGAAATCAAGGATACGCCAAAGGTTGTGGACGCACCTAAGGAAGCAAAGGAGACTAAGTAATGGCAACTGTTAAAACTTTTAGCCAAAAGCCAGCTGACGTGTCACGTGAGTGGATTCTCATTGACGCAGCATCTGCGCCGCTTGGTCGCGTTTCAACTGAAATCGCAAAGTACCTCACCGGTAAGTATAAGCCAACCTTTACCCCACACACTGACGGCGGCGACTATGTTGTAGTTATCAACGCTGCGAACACTGTGGTGACTGGTGCGAAAGAGACTGACAAGATTTACTACCGTCACTCTGGATTCCCGGGTGGTATCAAGGACGCGACACTTGCTGAGATTCGTGAAAAGTTCCCAGAGCGCATCATTGAGATGGCTGTGAAGGGTATGCTTCCAAAGAATAAGCTCTCAAGTGAGCGTATGAACCGTCTTCGTGTATTTGCTGGTGAAGCACACACACATGAAGCTCAGAAACCTAAGAAAGTTGAGGTAAAGTAATATGGCTGATGCAACTTACTTCTACGGACTTGGACGACGCAAGAGTGCAACTGCACGCGCACGTCTTTACGCTGGAAAGGGAACTATTACTATCAACGAAAAGCCTGCGGCTGAGTACCTTGATGGAAACAAGTCTCTTGTAGCTGAGATCACTGACCCTCTTGCGCTTGTGAACAAGCAAAAAGAGTTCGACATCACAGTACGCGTACAAGGTGGCGGTACAGCTGGCCAGGTTGATGCAATCAAGCTTGCTATTGCTAAGGCACTTACCGTAGCACACTCAGACCTTCGTTCGACTCTTAAGAAGGCAGAACTTCTCAAGCGTGACTCACGCGAGAAGGAACGCAAGAAGTACGGTCTCCGCGGAGCTCGTAAGCGCGAACAATTCTCAAAGCGTTAAGGCGTTTTACTGGAGAGAAAAGGCACCCTGCGGGGTGTCTTTTTGCGCTGTAGAGGTGTATTGCGCTTATGATATAATTTGCGTGTCGTATCCGCTTGTGCTATACTTCAGACAATTTAGATAAGGATGCAAAAGTATGCAATCAAAAATAGAACTTCCGGTAAGGAGTTCGGCCGTATCTGTTACCTCTCTTCGTCAAGCATTTACTATCGTTGAGCTTCTTATTGTCGTGGTTGTCATTGCTATTCTCGCTGCGATTACTATCGTGGCATACAATGGTATTACCATCCAAGCGAAAGAGTCTTCACTTAAGTCAGACCTAAGGAATGGTGCCACTCAGCTTGGGCTTGTTCGTGCTCAAACAGGTTCCTACCCAGGGTCAAGCCCGGATCTTAAGGCCTCGGGTGATAACAATCTTATCTATACGGGTGGTGGCGTTACTTTTTGCCTTCAAGCAACAAACCCCTCTCTTTCGGGGAGGACTATGCGCATTACCGAACAGGGTTCTGTTCAGGACGGTGAGTGCGCTGGGTGGGGTGTCGCCGCGATGCAAAGTTTTACTTCTATGCAGTGCTCGAACCTCACTATCTATACAGGAAGTAACCCTGGTGCTGTCATTTCACTCGCTGATAGTCGTGGCGGTATCACTCGTGTATATGAGGTTGCAAGGCTTGCGGACGGTAATTGCTGGATGCTTAATAACCTCAAGCTGGGTAGCGCAACTGGAGCAATTACTCTCACTCCAATAGATAGTGATGTCGGCAGTGACTTCATCCTTCCGCAGCTCATAAGTTCAGGCCCTACTAACTACGATGCACCTCATGCTATTGGCCCTGTCCGTAATGATACTGCTATAGGCAGTACTAATTATGGGTATCTTTATAACTTCCCGGCAGCTACAGCTGGTGAAACGAGGACTTCACTTACAGCAGGAAATGCCCCTTACTCTATTTGTCCCGCTGGATGGAAACTGCCTACGGCTGGCTGGAACAGCGACTGGACCGTAGCTCTAGGTGACATCCCCGACCTTGACCGTGCATTTGGCGGTACAGGATACGAGGCCCCTGCTGGTGATCCAAGTATAGCCAAGTGGAGCTATGGCGGACCCTTTAGAGGTGTCCTGTCTGGTGATTGGGCTGGTGGTTTCTTCGATCAGGGAAGTCGCATGGGTTTTTGGTCTCGATCCGCTGACCCTGCTAACTCTGGCAACGCCTTTAGCGCAAGGGCTCTGAACGCAAACAGTATGAGAAGTGTGAACTACAGCGACCGTTATCAAGGCTTTTCGGTTCGTTGTTTCGTAAAGCAGCCCAGCTAGCAGACGAGCCAGCGCTAAATCTGCTATAATAAGTACCAATGACAAAACCAACAATCCTCACAGGCGTCCGCTCAAACGAAGAGCCAACCCTTGGTAATTACCTAGGGGCTTTTGTGCCAATGGTTGAGATGCAGAAAAAGTATGCAGGCGAGTATCAAATCAATATGTTTGTGCCTGACCTGCACAGCTTTACAACGCCTATCGACCACGCATTACTTTATAAGAATACGCTAACAAACCTTAAGTATTTTATAGCTGCCGGGCTTGATATTACACACCCCGACGTATTTGTGTATCGTCAGAGCTACATCCCAGCGCACAGTGAACTGACGTGGATTCTTGATTGCTTTACGTATGTAGGTGAAATGAGCCGCATGACACAGTTCAAAGAGAAGTCAGCTGGTCAGAATGAGAGTGTGACTATGGGCCTCTTTAACTATCCAGTCTTGATGGCGGCGGACATACTTCTCTATGATGCAGCGTATGTTCCTGTGGGCGAAGACCAGTTTCAGCACCTAGAAATTACTCGTGATATTGCAACTCGTTTTAATAATAAGTTTGGTGACGTATTTACTGTACCTGCAGACACTAAGGCGCAGACGCAGTTTATTGAGCGTGATAAGGGGCTTCGTATTCGTAGCCTCACCGATCCTACGAAGAAGATGAGTAAGAGCACGGAAGATGAAAAGTCTAAGATTCTCCTCAGCGATACACCTGAACAGGCTGCGAAAAAGATTATGTCAGCAACAACAGACAGTGTTGGTGTAATTAATTTCGATTTCCAAACACAGCCTGGGATTAGTAGTCTTTTGCAGATTCTCGCACTCCTCACTGGTCGTACTCAGGATGAGGTGAATGCTGACTGGGTAGGCACAACACGATACGGCGAATTTAAGCGTGCGGTTGCTGATGCGGTCGCAACTTTCCTAGAGGGTTTCCAGGCGCGCCTAGAGGCGATTACTGACGAGCAACTTATTGCCATTCTTGAAGACGCTGAGGCAAAGATGGCGCAGACTGCTAATGCAACGCTCCTGCGTGCGCAGCAAGCTGTTGGATTGCGACCAAGGGGGTAGGGGATGGCAACGCGAAATCCGCGGCGCGAGGCGCTCCGAATACTCAAAGATTTTAAGATTGCACCAGCGAGTGCGACAGTCCCTGTTATTAGTCGTTTCGAGGAGACTGAGCCGCGCGGCGTGACGCGAGTCACCTCCCTTGTGTACGACGCAGTGAGGTATATTCTTGTCACTGACGATACAATCGAGGATGATGTTCAGAGTCTAAAAGAGCTCATTGAGACTTCGTACCCTGGGTTAAAAGGGGAGGCAGTAAGGAACCCTAACGAGAGAGGTTTTGATACCTACGGACTCCCTTATAAATTTCGTGACGTATATGCATTCAAGGTTCTTCCAAAGACCGTACGTCTTGATAGAGAGTTAGCTGCTCGATTCCCAGATTTTACGCGCGCAACTATCCAGAAGTATATAAAGGCGGGGTATGTTAAGGTAAACGGAAAAGTAGTAGCGAAGCCAAGTGCCGACGTGAGTGATGTATCCGAGATCACTCTTGAGACTCCTGAGAAAGCAGACTTCTCGGATAAAGAGCTCCCGATTCTTTATATGGACGATTCTGTTATTGTAGTAAACAAGCCGGCCGGTATTCTTACCCACAGCAAAGGTGTGATGAGTGACGAGTTTACAGTGGCCGATTTCTTTAGGCGGTATACTGCGCATGGGCTGGATACGAATCGTCCTGGTATTGTTCATCGCCTCGATCGTGACACAAGTGGCGTTATTATGGGCGCGCGGACAGATGAAGCTGCACAGTCTCTAAAGAAGCAATTCGCAAACAGGAGCGTGAAGAAATCGTATATTGCGGTGGTTGATGGCACCCCTAAACTACCAGAGGCCGTGATTGACCTTCCTATTGGAAGGAATCCATCCGCGCCAAGTACATTTAGGGTAGATGCTGCAGGAAAGTCGGCTCTCACGACGTATAAAGTATTAGAGTCCGATGGACAGAGATCGCTCGTAGCGTTGAAGCCAAAAACGGGGCGTACACATCAACTTCGCGTGCATATGCAGTATATCGGCACGCCTATTGCGGGTGACAGGGTATATAATACTAAGAAATCTTCGGACAGGCTGTATCTTCATGCTGAGATGCTTGAACTGACACTGCCTGGCTCAGAACGCCGAACTTTTGCTGCGGCCGTACCCGAGGAGTTCCACAAGAAGATACATGCATAGTATGGCGGGCCCGTATATTCACAGCAAGACCCTCGGTCAACTACAGAGTGTTTGGAGTAGCGGCGCACACGGCGTTCTCATCGCTGGTCCTAAAGGTGTTGGCTTGGTGGACATGGTAATGTACGTTTCTGCTGATGATGCTAAATTCGCTACATGGGTGCGTCCGCTAAAAGATGAGGCTACTGATTATGAAAAGGGGAGCATTACAGTTTCTCAGATACGGGAGCTGTACGATACACTTAAGACTCGCAGTGAAGCCGGAAGGGTGGTGATTATTGATGCTGCAGAAAAGATGGCTGAACCGGCGCAGAATGCATTCCTCAAGTTGCTAGAGGAGCCACCTGTAGGTGTACGCTTTGTGCTTCTGTCCCACTCTCCGCAGTTTCTATTGCCAACGATGCGCTCACGAGTGCAAAGAGTTGATGCACTCCCTCTATCAAGGGGGCAGTCAGAGGCATTGCTTGACGAACTTGGTGTAGATGAGCCTATGAAGCGCACACAGCTGCTCTTTATCGCTGAGGGACTCCCAGGGGAGCTGCGCCTACTAGCGGGGGATGATGAGGCGTTTATGCGCCGTGCAGAGATTGTTCGTGATGCACGGACATTCCTTCAGGGGACGCAGTATGAACGACTCAAACTTGCGCACTCATATAAAGACTCAAAAGAGAAGGCGCTCCTCCTTATTGGCGATGCGTTGAAGCAGTTACGTCAGTCGGCCGCCAAGACAGGTGATGCCGGTGCTATTATGCGAATGAACCGCCTCCAGGATGCGTATGATAGTATACGGCAGAATGGAAATATCCGTCTTCAGCTTGCTGCAACACTCGTGGTATAATAAATATATATTATGTTAGGACTTTTAGTATTAGCACTGCTCGGATTCTGGGTAATCTGGCAAAAGCAAACAGTAAATGAGGTCACTACCGACCTTTCGACGAAACTGTCGGATAAACTTGACCAGCTTTGGACAATTGCTCAAAGTTCACTTCAGGATAGAAAGTATATTCGTGCAGAAAAGGCACTTCTCACTATCCTTCGCGTAGATGAGCGTAACGCAAGCGCATATAACCGCCTTGGTATTCTTTATGCAAAACAGCAGCAGTATAAAGAGGCGATTGAGTGTTTCGAGATCGCTCAGTCGCTTGAGCCAAGCGCGAGCAGTCTTCATAACGTCGGCCTCATCTATTTTGAGACAGAGAATTATCCTAAGGCAGCGTTGGCGTTTGAGCAGGCGCTCTCTATGGATGCAGAGCATGCAGCGCGTCATATTGCCTATGCGAAGGTACAAGAGAAGCTAAAGGATGATAAGAAGGTGATTGAATCGCTTGAACGTGCCGTTGAAATCGAGCCTATTCCGCAGACGCTGAAGCTTCTTGCTGATGCTTACGAGCGCGTTGGCGAGCTTGAGCTTGCTCAGACACTGAGAGATCGAGCGGCAAAGCTTATCGCCCCTCAGGCACAACCGCGCGTCCGTCAGCCCCGACGCGTCGTAATGTAGTATGGGGTTCATTACTACGTATTCATTCTAGATAAATAAAACCTCCCTGAACGGGAGGCTATTTTTTCATGTATGTGGTGCGCCTCAGTTCCTGCAGCACAGAACAATTGACCTCTGTTGCAACAGAGGTCAGGCGAGTCTATAAGAAACCTCGCCCTTTCAAGGAGCAGGATCGCACCCTGACCTCAGTACACAAAACCCCAGGTTACCGCTTCGTATCAGGTAAGGAAGCTGCCGAGATTGTCCGCTTGTACGCGACAGGTGTCACTGCGACCGACGTGAGTGAAAAAAAACTGGACGCCCGCTCCGTACCGTGACAGATGTTCTTCGTCGGCACGGAGTAGAAATCAGGAGACAGTTCAGACGAGTAGACGTGGACTGCTCGGAGATTGAGCGGCTCTACCGTTCTGGGTGGTCGATCAGGAGGATTGCGGAAGAGCTGGGTGTGAGCAAGAGCACCGTGAGCAAGAACCTTGCGAGCGCTGGTGTGGCGCTACGAAGCAAGAGTGAGGCTGCGATAATCCGGGAGAAGCGCTCCAGGTAGCTTGTCCTGACGTCCGCGGGTCACTGCGGACGAATTAAGGGGTTAGCGAACCCCGATCCCGTCGTGGCTTCGGGCTTCTTTGTATTACCCAGGCGGGCGACCTTGTACGCCTTTGTTTGCTCGTCTTTTGGGTTAATCCTTAGGCTCAGATGCTGGCTGCTGCATAGACCTCCATTTCCTGCGGGCACCCCAGTCGACGCGGTGGGTGCGGTCGTGGTCACTCCCTTACGCTCACCTTGCTTAGTGGGGTACCCCAAATTAATCCCTCCGGAGTCACCGCGCCCCCTTGAGGGGTCTTGGCAACCCCATCTGGATTAATTTAAGAGACAGCGAACCCCGAAACCGATGCTGCGACCGTTGGTGCCATCGCCCGGGTTGACGTTGCTCGGACCGAAGCGCGCCTCGGAGGCGCTGTCCGGGTAATCTGGGCTAGCAGAAGCTGACCACAAGTAACCCGTGGCGCCCTGACCGACGAAGCCGACGTTCCAGCCGCCGGAGAACGACCCTCTAAATGGTCCAGACGGTTGCCATTTGGCTATATTGACCTGGCCGCTGCCTGCATAGTTGCCCGTTCCGCCAAAGGCCACATCCAGCTGTCCGAAGTCGCTGCTTGGAGATCCACCGGTTGGAAGTCGCCAGTTAGCCGGGCAGATGGAATACTGGGCACTGCCTGTAGTAAGCGTGGTTCGTGTTTCTCCGGCCGTCGCAGCTGGGAAGTTGTAAAGATAGCCGTAGTTGGTAGCGCCTGCTCCGGTGTCGCCAGGGACGGGACCGTAGGCGCGGGGATTGTCGTGGGTAGTCGCTCCGCTTGTAGCGAGCTGCGGCAGCGTGAAGCTACTCGCCACGTTGCTGTCGGCTGGCGTGAGAGTTATTGACCCACTGGTGCTCCCTAGCTTGAGGTTGTTAAGCATCCAGCAGTTGCCGTCTGCGAGTTTGGCTATTTCATATGTTCCGGTGGTGCCGCCGCGGTTGTCAGTGACAGTGCGGATGGCGCTGGTGTTGCTGCCTGTGAATTCTGGAAGGGCTTGGCACTGTGCTGAGGTGACGTTTTGGATTGGTGAGTTGGCGGCGATCTCGTTACCGCCGCCAGTGGTGTGGCCAGAACAGGCACCTTCTTGGATACTGCCACTCTGGGTGATGTGGAAGGCTCGGCCGTCTTTGGCGGCGGTGGCACAGAAGCCTTGGCCACCGTTGGTTTGAGAGTACTGAATGATGTCAGAAAGACCAGCGGGCTTCGTGGATGGGTAAGCCCCTGTGTCTACTTGAGTGATCCCTGCCTTTTTGGCGGTGGTGTTGAGATCTGCTTTGAGCGCAGAGTCACGGGCGTTGGCGGTAATGCCGTTATACGCCACGATGGTAATGGCAGCGAGGATGGCGATGACTACTACGACGATGAGGAGCTCCACGATGGTGAAGCCACGAAGCCCTCTTGAAATCTGCCGTTTAGAGGTATGAGTGAAGTAGTTCTTTGGAGGGATTCCCTTCATGTGGATTCGGTCCTGCTTATGTATAAATTCTGCGGCTTACTATGAAGGGCGAGAGGGGTTAAGTCAATAGCGCGGCAGCGAACAAACATTGTGCGTTGGGCGCCAACCCCGCAAGAGTGCAACAATCCGCTCGCTTCAACACAAAAGAGTCCGCCGTTTCCAGCAGACTCTTTACTAATGTATTTCATTCACTCAATGTCTCCGCCCAAACCTATGGTTTAAGTAAGAGCATGATGGTGCTGGAAGTAGGACTCGAACCTACGAAGCCTTACGGCGGGAGATTTACAGTCTCCTGTGATTGCCACTACACGATTCCAGCGTGTCTAAATTATATCAACGACAATTCATTAATATAATTTGGAGCCGCTTCACGGATTCGAACCGTGGACCTACTGTTTACAAAACAGTTGCTCTAACCAGCTGAGCTAAAGCGGCGTACTTAGTAAGTATAGCATATTTGTCTGCGAAGGGAAGAGGTAAAATGCTTTTTTGTGTATGGATTTAAATAGTTATATAATAGAGAGAATGAGTAAAAAGAAAGAACTACGTGTTACGGCACGATTTGATGCAATTGTTGGTGGCGGCCAGTCTATAGGTACGCTTGAAGATGGGCGAAAGATTTTTGCTTGGGGTGTACTTCCGGGCGAAATGGCTGAAGTAAGGGTGACGAAGAAGAAATCACGCTTTTACGAAGGTGTTGCAGAGGAGATTATTGAGAAAAATGCAGATATCCGCATTGAGCCAGTAGACCTAGAGAGCTACCTCTCTACGAGTCCTTGGCAAATTATGAACTTTGAGGCGGAACAGCATTACAAGGCAGCGTTGATTGAAGAAGCGTTTGAACTACATGATGTAGTTTTGCCTGATCCAATTGAGGTGTATAGCGACGGCCGTGAGTACGAATATCGTAATAAAATTGAATTTAGCTTTTGGCATGATACTGAGGTTGATGAAAATCCGCTATCACTTGCATTCTTTAGGCGTGGTACGCATGGGAAGCTCCCTGTTAAGGGGACGAGTCTTGCAAGCCCGGCTATTAATGAAACAGCCAAAAGGGTACTGGCTGCGCTCAACGCTACCGACGTCACTGGTCGTGACGTCAAGACCCTTCTTATTCGAAGCTCTGCATCTGGCGATGTCGCGTGGCAGCTCTACGTAAAAGAAGAAGACTTCGACGTCGATGGTGTTATGGCTAAGCTTCCGGCTAACGAAAACGGTGAGATTATCTACTCCAACCCAAAGAGCCCGGCAAGTGTTATTACGAAACGGCTCAGCGCCCAGGGTAAGCCGCTCCAGGACACTATTCTAGACATTCCGTTTACCTATGCAACAGAAGGCTTCTTCCAGATTAATATTCCCGTATATGAGCAGGCACTTCGCGATATGCGGCAATGGGTACCAGAAGGAAAGCCAACGGTAGATATGTATAGTGGTGTTGGTACGATCGGACTCACTATTGGTGGTGATGCTACAACGCTTGTTGAGATTAATGAGTATGCGGTGGGCGAGATGCGTCGTAATATCGAAGCACACCATATGAATGCTACGGCGGTGCTTGCTGCAAGTGAAAATGCCCTTGAATACATCACTGGTGATAAGACGATTATTGTTGACCCGCCCCGTGCCGGACTCCATGAAGCAGTAGTAGCGCGTCTGCTTGAACAAAAGCCTGAGCGCATCATCTATCTTTCGTGCAACCCTGTTACGCAGGCGCGTGACGTTGCTCGCCTTGGCGAGGTGTATGGTATTAAGTCGCATATGGGCTATAATTTCTTCCCGCGTACGCCACATATTGAACACCTCGTCATCTTGGACTTGAAAGCTTCATCTGCTCTGGCTTGAGCGGTTTCAAAATAACACTTTTCCTGCTATAATAATCTTCGTTGCCGCGATAGCTCAGCTGGTAGAGCGCATCCATGGTAAGGATGAGGTCTCGGGTTCAATCCCCGATCGTGGCTCCAAGAGAATAGACAGCCGCCCCAAGGGCGGTTTTTTGTATGCATTTTAACTAAGGCGTATATTTGCTATACTAGAACCATAATCAGTAAGGTGAGAAAGTAATATGTATCCAAACGGTCAACAAGGGCCTGGTCAGGGAGGCTATGGTCCTGAGCAGCCCAATCCTCAGCAAGCTAATAGTGTTCAACCTACCCAGCAGCCACAGGCGTTTGGCAGCACTCCGGATGGAGGAATTTTTGAGGTAAAGCCTCCACAAAAAGATAAGAAGAAAACGCTCCTTATCGCAATCTTTGTTTCACTCGGTGTTGCCATTCTTGTAGCGGCCGCACTCGTATATATCTTTCTTGTTGTAATGAAGGATGCGCCCGAAGCTGAAGAGGAGAAGCCGACAGAACTTAAGAGTACTGCATTTATTCAGCAAGTTCGCGAAGATATAGAGGAACACTATCCAAAGGAGAATATTATCGGGAGTGCAGCGCCAACAATGCCCGCACTCACAACAGAGGATGCTGTATCTGCACCAGCATATCAGCCTGATGGCTATCAGTATCGGACACTCTATGATAATGATGCGGCTTTTACGTATGAAATCACAGCACCTCCGGTTCAAGCTCCGGCAGCTGAGGGCGATACAGCTGAAACCCCTACCACCCCACCTGCTAAGGATGATGATGAAGTAAAGAAAGACGAGAGCTCAAAGGATACGACAGCATCTACGTTTACGATGGATCTTTTCAAGGCAGCTGAGCTCGATGTTGTCAGCCGCGAGGCGAGCACAGATGATGCGGGTACTGAGACGGTGAAGTATATGTACTCTGGTCGCGGGGTCGTGTGTGTGGTTGAGGCGGTCAATAATGAGAGACTAGAGAAGGGAACTGTGTCTTGCGGTGATATTGCGGAGTATAAGAAGACCGCCGCTGAAATTCAGCCTTTTGCAGATAGCCTCACTAATAGAACGGCGCAGACTGTACTGAAGTATCTCTCTACCGCACCAAGCGAAGCAGGTGGATATCAGAAGGCCACATTGACCGTTGTTGATCCTGAGGGTAAAGAGGCCTCAGCCTACTTCTACAAGAAAGATGCGGGTCGCTGGCTCCATCTTACTACGAGCGCTGAAGAGGTGCTTTCATGTGCAATCTATAGCACTATAGAGATGCAGCGAAGTTACCTAAATACGCCGTGTAAAGATGCCCAAGGTGCAGCTTCAAAGGTAGTTGTTATTGAAAAACGCTAATAAAAGCACCTCTACCACTAGTCAAAAGGCTAAAAATCTGCTATAGTGGTATAGATTGATACAAAACAACTTTAAGTGAGTTATACATGGCAAAGAAGAATACAAAGCGTAAATTAGTTGGTTTGGTGAGCGAATTGACCGGTCATCGTACATACTACACGACTAAAAACACTCAGAATACAACTGAGAAGATTAGTCTAAAGAAGTATGATCCAATTGCACGTAAGCACGCAACATACACTGAAACTAAGAAGAACCTTGGTCGTAACGAAGTTAAGCCGCGTAAGGGTTAATCGAAAACGAAGTAATGAAATAGGAGCGCATCTCGCTCCTATTTTTTATTTCTCTATTTGCCGATGTGATAGGTATTAGCTATCAATTTGTAGGAGATTGAGCTCATCCGTGAGCCATAAGCTGGCAATAAAGGCCGTGTCGAGTGTTTCGGATGTAAGGTCCTCTTCGTTGATGTACACATAGAGCTTATTTCCATCTATCTCCACTCCGTGTGGCCAGAGTTTCTCGCCAATACTAAAGATGATAGGTGATATGAGGAGTGACTCTATGCGGTGAGAGTGCGTAGGGCGGGAGAGGATCTGGTATCTACCGTAGAACTCAGGGCTATGATTGACCCCCTGGAGGATGCTATTGAGTGGCTGCATATGTATATTTGCTGTAAATACCCTTGCATATGAACCAGCGGTTTTTCCAGTTGGAACGAAAAAGACGTGTGGTATTTCGGTTGTCTTGAGTTGAAATTCCATGACGACCCACGCTTGCTGGCTGGCTGCCTTGCCGTGACGCTTCTGTATGTCGAAGCGGTTTACGATACGAATATTGGTATCTTCGTAGGTGCCTACGGTGTAGTGACTGTCTCTATGGCTTGTCGAGGCGGTGAAGCCTCGGATGGCGTCGTATTCGTCGTCGTGCTGGTGCATTGCGCCAAGATACGCAAAGCCAAGCCTATCTGAAAAGCGCTTTAGTACCTTACCGCGACTTCGTGTATGGGGCTTGAGCTGGTGAACTGTATAGAAGAGTGACGTACGCTTTTTCATGTTTACGCATCACCCTTTCCAATCATATCTATTAGTGATGAGATATATTCAGCATGTGACCAGGTAAGCGGAAGTGGAGCGATAGCTTCGCCTGTTTTCGGGTCTATTTGCTCACTCAGCATCCCCGTTCCTGATGAATGTGACTGCACCCAGTCAAGAATCTTCAAAGCGGCGTCTTTTTGGTTCTGGTCAACATAATACTGTGCGTTCCATAAGGTTGGTATGTGCCACCAGTTACTTATTTCAGAATCTTCAGACCTACGGTAGGGGTCGTTTTCGTAACGAGGGCTCCCAGGGGTGTCTACTGTTATGTTGAAGGTGGTGCGATATACATCTAGGGCTGAGGTTATCTCAGGGCTATCGATGGCGAACAGGCCATACATGAATGCACCGTAGAGTGATGAGGCGTCGAGTGTTTCGTCGTAAGATACTTCGCCGTTCTCGATGCGAACACCTTTATAGAAAGTGCCTCTGTCGCGGTTATACAGGTGGGTGTGCGCTGCGGTGTGGATGTCGTGCGCTGCGGCTTGCCATTTCACGGCGCTATCTTTATCTCCGGCAATGGTTGCGAGTTCACTTGCTGCAACGAGCGCTCCATAAGTGAGTGATGTTGTGTAGGTTGTCGTCTCAAACACCTCTTCCCATAGGTCGTAACTTGGCTTTGGGAGGCCGGTCTTAGGCTCGATATAGTCAGCCATGAAGTTGGCCATAGGCTTAATCATGCTGGTATAGAAGTCTTTTACAAGAGAGCTGTTTTTTGTGAGCTGATAGAACTGAGCAAAGACAAATACAACAATAGCCGTCTCATCCTCTTGGATAGGGGGAGAGGTTTCATTTCCGTGGATGTATGGATGCCAGCTACTTCCTACAGCACCATCGGCCCTGTATTTATGGTGGAGGTAACCAGATGGGTGCATCCCTTTTTGGCAGAAGCTAAAGAAGCGGTATGCTTCGTCGTAGTAGCCCATGCGAATAAGGGGCCAGATGACATATGCGCCATCGCGAGGCCATGCATAGGCATACGCGTCGCGTGAGTAGTTGAGTGCCGAGGAGTCGGTGCTTGCAATAATCGCACCGCGCTTATCAATCTGTGATTTAATAATCATCACACTTTCAATGAACATATCCTGATGTGAAATAGGGAGCTTTTTCGCAACACTATGCGCAGGCTTAAGCCATTCCTTCCACCACTGCGAAGTCTTATGGATACGCGTCAGTACACCTTGATTCTTCACCTGTTTGTGAATATAAAGTGCTTCACGCATGCTCATACCAGCACTGATCCAGTAGTGGACCTGCTCTGCAGAGCGCCCCTCTACCGTGAGGCTGAATCGTAAGATTGAATCAACACGCCCGTGGTCGACATTGTTATTGCTGAGCTCTCCGTCTTCAGCGTCCTTGTAGGACCCTTCGAAACCCTCAATACCAAAGACGCCAATGGTATGTTGGTCAAATGAGCCGGTATCTGAGACTCCGGAGATGACGAAAGCTCGGCGTCCTCGGTAGTGGAGGATGGCATGACTATCTGGGAGGAACTGGGCCGTGTCAGTATTGCCCCTAGAGTCACCAATAGCGAACGCCTGGTAGGTGAAGAGCTTGATGTCCCTCGTCTCTTCTTTGTGATTGATGACGCGTATGTCGCGCATGAATGCAGAAAGCTCAGAGTCAACCGTATCGTCAAACTCGAGTGTGATGCCAAGCGCCTCGTTGCGCGCAGACGTGTGTCCTACGAGCGCGCCATGAGAGTAGTGGTAGAGGAACTCCCACTGTCCTTCGTCCTCGGTCCAACTGAGGACACCGTCAACGTACACGCCAACCTTGTGGCGGAGGTTCTTTCCAGCGGCGTGATTTTCAAACCCTACGTACGGGTAGTAGAAGTCATGCACCGCTCCGTAGTTGTTGATACCAACGTGCATTTCTCCGTTAGAGAGCACAATTGGTCTAGCCACGGATGTCCTCACTTTGCTGCGCGGAGTGTGCGCTGATGCGCCATTTTAGGTCACGAAGGGCGTTCATGAAGTAAAGGAACGCATCATACGGTGATTGATACGGGCTAAAGTAGGCGTGGACGTCACCATCCGTAAACCACTTCGTACACATATAGTAGGTATGGTCGGATTGTTGGAGTTTTCTCCAATCGGCAATGAGGTCAATATCGTTTGTTGCAAGGACATCTCCTTCAATCTCGTAAAGATAGCGCATCGCTTCTTGTTGCATATCGTTACCAAGCCACGCAGTCAGGTCACGCTCACTATCTGCCCATGTAACAGTCTGTGGCATGCTAATAGTACCCACGGCTTCGTTGTATTGGATAGATTCAGAGGCAGTAGAGAAGGTGCGGTTTGGCTGAGAGAGCCAGCGCTGCACGAATTCACCGAAGAATTCAAAGATACCAGTATCTTCCCACTGGTGTTCGCCGAAAGTCTCGTAGTCCATAAAGAGATTAAGGACAGATTGATCCTTGAGCGCATCTGCCACCCAATTTTCGTACTTATCTGCCGTCAGCGGCCATTCAGGCCAGCCCCGGTTACTAAAGCGAAAGGCAAGGTCATCGCTGAGTTTGTAGTTTTTCATGAGGAGCTTTATATTCTGTGTCCCCTCAGGTTGATAGACGAAGTTAGGGCTGCGCCACTCAAGTACTGGGTCCCAACCCTCTGCAAGGATGCCAGAGAATCCGTACTCATCTGCCCACTGCGCAAGCGCATCATTGTAGGCGAGTTCTGTATTTCGGAAAACCTTTGTTTCTACGCCGAAGGTGTCGCGAATGAGTTGACGGTGCGCTTCTACCTGACGTTCAAATTCATCACGGCTATAGAAGAAGGAGAGCGAATGGTAGTACGTTTCAGAAAGGATCTCAACACGGCCTGTGCTGACGAGTTCCTTGAAATCTTCGAGTACGTCTGGCGCCCATACGCGTGCTTGTTCAATGAATGTACCGCTAATACTGAGTGAGAGTTTAAATTCAGGGTGAGTATTTAAGAGGTGCTTAAGAAGCGCATTCATTGGCCGATACGATTTATCTGCTACCTTATGAAAGATACGCTCATTATTGTGGCGGTTGAAGTAGTCAGGTTCGTCGAAGTAATTGTGGTTAATGGCGGTATCGAAGACGCTATACTCACGGATCCGGAACGGCTGGTGTACATGAAGGTAGAGGTTTATTGATTGCTTGCTCATGCGTACACTCCTTCAAACGCAGGCTCATGAGACGGCGCACTATAATTGTTGAGGCACTTCTTTGCAATGTCAGCCCAGGATACGCGCGTGTATTCACGGAGGACGTTTTCCTGTAGGCTGTTTTTGAGTGCATCGGATTTTGCAATAGCAACGATTTGATTGGCGAGCCTGTCTGTATCCCAGAAGTCGTAAGTAAAAATACTGTTGAGTACTTCACTGACGCCTGATTGCTTTGTCATGATAAGGGCAGTATTATGGTGTGCGGCTTCAAGTGCAGTGAGGCCAAATGGCTCACTGACTGAGCTCATGGCGAAGATGTCAGATACACTGTACGCATCGCGCCACTGTTTCCCGCGGACAAAGCCAGCAAAAATAACACGGTCAGATACGCCGTATTTTGCGGCGAGGCGAATGAGTTCATCGCGCTGCTCTCCGTCTCCGGCAAGGAGCAATGCGAGCTTTTCGTGCTTTGTGGTTGCCTTTGCAAACCCTTCCATGAGATGAGTGAGGCCTTTTTGGACCGTAAGGCGCGTCACGGCGCTAATAACAGTATAGCCGTCGTTCTTGAGTGACTCAAGGTAGGTGTAGGTGCGCTTGTCGTAGACGTAGGTGTCGTCAAAGCTGGTCGTGTCTATGGCGTTATGAACAACTTCAACCTTCTCTGCAGGGATTTGATACTTATCAACGATGATATTCTTTGTGATATCGCTCACTGCAAGGATACGATCGGCCATCATGAGGCCCTGGTATTCGATTTCGTGAATGAGTGGATTGCCACTTTCGCCGCCAGCACGATCAAATTCCGTGGCGTGTACGTGAATGACAAGTGGGATGTCGAAGAGTTCTTTGGCGCGGATACCGGCTTCGGCGGTAAGCCAGTCGTGTGCGTGGATAATATCATACTGCTCAGTTTCAACAAGCGTTTCAATATATTGAGTATACTTACTCTGGACTTCACGGATACTGCTTGGAACGCCAGGTATTTCCACAGGAATACCCTTTACGGTTGTCGTATCTGTAGTGTAGGCGCCCATGCCAAATTTATGAATAGGAGAAAAGTGGGTCGCACTGCGAACGTTCATGAAATCAATGTCGTCGTGAGGGGCTGCGTAGGGGACGACGAAGTCTATCGATGCACCTTCATTAGCAAGCGCCTTCGAAAGATGGTAGCACGCAACTCCAAGTCCGCCGCTGTTATGCGGTGGAAGTTCCCAACCCAACATTAATATTTTCATACAGTTTAATTTAACCCAATGCTTTCCTCTCCATTATAGGTATAAGCGTAAGCATTTACAATGCTAAAATGCTGTAGATTGGCTGAATTTAGATATCAACTTCGTGAAGATCATGTGCGCGCCAAATTGGGAGGGCTGCTTTTAGTGGAACAAGCCGCGTATAGCCATATAATTCCATCATGCGGCGGACCCATGCACCGAACTTTCCAGCCACGTAGATACCGTGCCATTCGACGTACGCCCAGCTTTCGCCAGTAGGGACGCCAGAGGGAACGGAATGGGGTCGGAATTTCTTCTGCGCACGTTTTGTGGCAAGTCGGGTGATATTCTTCGCAACGTGCGTTGCCTGGATCATTGCCGGGAGTGCCATGCCGCTGTGCTTTACGGTGTTGTTGTCACCAAGTACATAGATATGCGGCGCGCCCTCTAGATATGGGTTCACTTCAACGCGTCCAGCTGGGTTGAGATTGAAAATATCTCTATGTTCGTTAAAGAACGGGTTGTTTGCAACGCCGGAAGTCCAGACTGCAGCACTCGTCTTAAACTCTTTTCCATCAATAGTGATGGTGTCCTTGTTGAGCTTCTCAACCTTTTTGCCGACCTTGACGGCTACTCCCATGCGAGTAAGCTCTCTTGTGACCTTCTTAGAGGCACTCTTTGACATGCGTGGTAGGACGCGAGGCGCTGCCTCAATGAGCGTTACCTTTGCCTTCGACTTTGGTAGACGGTGGAGAAGTTTGAGCGACTGAATGTACTCATGGAGTGCGCCAGCAAGTTCAATACCAGTTGGCCCGCCACCAATAATGAAGTACTCGGGGCTGAGCTTATCTTCCACAACCTCTTTAAAGACGTGCGCGTGGAAGTTCTGGATCTCATCAAGACTCTTGATTCCAAAGGAGTGCTTGTCCATACCTTTGATACCAAAGTAGGTAGTTACTGACCCCATTGCAAGAATGAGCTTGTCGTATTTATAGTCCTTTACGCCAGTGACGAGCTTGCGCCGCTGGTCAAGACCGGTGACGGTGTCATGGATAACATCTACGTTAGGGTGCTCTGCAAAGATGGCTTCGTAGGGGATGACTGATTCTGCCATGTTTCGGCCAGTCGCAGTTGCGTAGAGGGTGGCATGGTGAAGAAAGTATGGCTCATCTGAAATGAGAGTGATTTTACCGATTGAGCGCTTACTTAATTCAAGCGCAGCCTTTACTCCAGCAAAACCGCCGCCAACAATAACAACCTTCATTATCTCTCCCGTATTTCTATTTATTTAAAAGCGTTATGCTTATCGTAGCAAAAAAGGTATGATTCGGTAAAGATATTTGTTCTAAAAGGCGCATATTATAGGTATACTTTAGAGGTATGGATGATTTTATGAATAGCGCAGTGCGCGAAACGAGTGAGCTTTTAACTGAGCCGAGTGCGTATCGGTCGATACTAATTCTAATTGGTGCGATTATTGCTGCGTATATCTTGAGCCGTTTCTTGGCACAGGCAATCATCTTCTTTGCACAGAAAGTGGCCGTGCGTAGTCAGTCTGTGTCTGATGAGGCGAAGGCTATTAGACTGCGCCAGGTGGAGACCTATCTCAGTATTACTGTTGCGATTGTCCGTGCGGCCGTCGTGGCCGTCGTGGCGTATGTTGCATGGCGCATCTTAAGCCCTGCTATATCAAGCAGCGGGGCTGCTGCAATTGGTGCAAGCGCCTTCTTTATCGTATTTGCGGGTCAAACACTTGGTATGATTCTGCGCGACCTCACTGCTGGTGTTATCATGATCACCGAAGGATGGTTCCATGTCGGTGATTTCGTTAAGATTGAGCCGTTCATTGATGTTTCTGGTGTTGTGGAGCGCTTTACGCTTCGATCGACGAAACTCCGAAGCCTGAGCGGTGAGGTGATTTGGGTACACAACCAGCAGATTCAGGCCGTGCACGTGACGCCAGATAGCGTGCGTCGCCTTGAGGTGGACTTGTTTACACGAGAGCCGGAGATTGCAAAGGCGGCAGTTGAAGACATCATCTCAACCCTCCCTGCAAGCGCATCGCTTCTTGCGAAGCCAGTACGCATGAAGGCGATGGAAGAGTGGGGGAATGGTGTGTGGCGGATCGTTGTGGTTGGGCAGACTGCGCCTGGACGTGAGTGGCTTATTGAGCGCTACTTTGTAGATGCTATTAAAGAAATAGATGAAGATAAGAAGAATAAAGCCGACCATATCTTCCCTTATGATCCGATCGCTCGCTACGCCGACCCTGTTGCGGAACAGAAGTTCAAGCGTGCAATGCGCGTAAAGCGTGAATCGTAGATTAACTTAAGCTCTAGCCCTTTTGGCTATAATTTGCTACACTAATTAAGTACTTTTTAGAGTATGCAGAGGGGCATAGTACAACGGCTAGTATATGGGTCTCCAAAACCTAGGATCGTGGTTCGATTCCACGTGCCCCTGCCATAAAAATTGAATCAGCATCTGCTGGTTCTATTTTTATTACGGGATGTTTGCGATTGAGCCGCGACCTGCGGCTTGCTTAAACAAGGTGCGAGGATCGTGGTGCGAACACAAGGAGTAGGGCAGAAAAGCTTGCTTTTATGAACACGACGACGTGGCGAAGCATTCCACGTGCCCCTGCAATAAGCATTTTCACTTCTGTTAAATCAGAGGTCTTTTTGTTTGCTAGAATAGAAAGATGAAGCAACTACAAGTTATCGGAACGGAAGACCCATCAATAGCCTATGTTGATCGACCTACGGTCAAGACAATAGTGCTAAATAGTGATAATAAAATCCTTATTATCAATGGAGGGCTTCTACCTGGTGGCGGAGTTGAAAGCAATGAAGATAATTTCTTAGCATTGCAAAGAGAGCTGCTGGAAGAACTTGGTATGGAGGTTACGGATCAACAAGAGATTGGGTACGTTATACAATACCGGGACTTCCTAAAAAGAAAATATATAGTCTATGGCTATAAATCTACTTATAAAGACAGGGTGGCTGATCCTGCCCCTCAAGACGATCGTGAGGCTCAATTTGTGTATGACTGGTTCTCGATAGAGGACGCTCAGCGGCTTCTTGAATCGTCAATCAGTAAAGCTTCCAATGATATTGAAACATCTGGAAATGATGACACGGTAGGTAAGTTGTATAATTTAATGACAACTAAACTATTCTTGGATAGTGTTGCTGAAAGTTCGTAACTCTTCCACGAGCGGCTGCCAGAGAAAATAGACTTGCGTTCACGTAAGTCTATTTTCTTTACACGAGTTACTTGGTATTAAATCACGATCGCGACAGCTTACTGGCAGTATATCGTAGCGCCAACATGAGGAGCGGGGCGAGAAGTTCACTTTTGAGACCGTGCGGATGGCGGTGGGGTAGTGTACCATGCGCCTTGCTGGGATGGCATGAAGCATTCAGGTGCGACCATCGACTACTGGAATTACTCGAGTAGAACTGCAGTTACCGTGCCTGTGGGAAGTTGCCCGTAATACGCAAGGAGGATTTATCAGGGGTGGTTATTGCAAATAACTACGATATGTGATATAATATTTTCATGGAAAGTGATAGCCGTGAGAATCATTACGAAAGAGTACGCTTAACGAATAACACTATTCTAGATCGTGCCAATAAAAGCGAGAATCTAGATAACTTTGATAAGTCCGTCATGAGAGGCATCTTTAAGGGCCAGCCTAGTGTAGAGCCCGGCGGAGAGTACTTTGATAGTCTTGTTGAATCTGCGGAAATGCCAGACGTAGATCTTGATAGCGTATGTAGCGTAGGTATTAGTATGGCTGAGGACATTTACGCAAGATCTCCTAAGGCAAGAGGTATGGTGCTGGGGTATCTCAACGCGGTTAATGGCCTTGATGATTTACCATTACCGAAAGCTGGGCGTAGGGGAAATGATGCTACGGCGGGTGCTGCAGTACATTTTATGCGCCTGACCTTATTAACGCGAATGGAGATAAATAGTAGTACTGAAAAGGTTATGCATAGTATTAGTGGATCCCTAGAGAAAGCTAAGGCTGATGCAAGTGATTCTATTCAAGAAGGCAAGATCTCATCTATTATTAAGGCCATGAATACGCTGGCTGCAGGTTTTGAAAACCGGAAATACCTAGATTATATGGTAGGTAAATTCAATGAAGAGTCCGAATTAACACCTGAAGAGTACGCGGATATAAGGGTGAAATCAAGACTTTTGACTGAAGAGGCTATGAGGCAGAGGAAATATGGGACTAAATCTGCGTATATCGAGGCCTCGATTGGTGGATCATGGATATTTCACGATGGACACGATTGGGTACAGAAGATGACAAAGGGTCGTCCAGCTAAGGGCCAGTACGACAACATAGCTGCAGTCGTTGAGTATTCAGAGAGAGACACGCTTCGTGACCTTAGATTCGGCTTTGCAGTTGATGAAGACGGTAGCATGCGTAGGACCGGGAATGAGTCTGATGGCACTCGAGCAACCTTTTATATCGGTAAGGACGGTACTATATCTCTTGACCCGCATGGCTTGGATAATCTCCGTCTTGGTCTTGGATTGTCTGAGAGTCAGGAGCTGGGAATGCAGGCAGAAATTGCATCAAACTTCTACGATCTTAGTATGCCAATCTACAGACATATCGAAACTCGAACTTCACCTGATAGTGAGCGTGATAGGCGTGACCCTGACTTTAGTCCAATTAAAGACTTGCTTATACCTCGTATAAGACGATTAAACCAGCCTCTAAGCGACGATGAGGTAACCGATGATATAACACGCACAGTGCGCAGGCATGACGTGGTGTGGTTTGTTCGCAGATTGCCAAAAGGATGGCATGCGTCTCTTGATGCTGTTGCGAAAGCACAGAAGCATGGAATAGAGCTTGAGGATAATGAGACGTTCGTACGGTCGCATATAAGAGGTGCTGGCAATAAGGTGTTAGGCCACCATGCTATAAAGCGGTCTGAGCGTAAATAGCTGAATCAAGTATACTAAGTGTATGACAAAGTCCCGCCGCCCCACCGCGCACAAAGAGTACTTCTACTCCCTCCCGTGTGAAGGTAAGAACCAGTATTCCTCCGAAAAAGAAGCGCAGGACGCAGCCGACTATCATATGCTTGAAAATATGAATGTCGAACTTGAGGTGTATCAGTGTAATATATGTAGCTACTGGCATATGACACGTAAGGACACTTCGCAGTGGCGTAAGGAAATGCCAAAACAGTAGCGCATCTCCAACGCGCTCATGCTACAATAACCAGTAGATGACGCAGTCCTCACAGAATTTTATAGATCTTCCCGTTCGCGATTACCACGAAGCTATTTTGCAAGCGGTTGATGAAAATCAAGTAACTATTGTCACTGCAGAAACTGGTGCCGGAAAAAGCACGCAGATTCCGCAGTACCTTGCAGAACACGGCTATACCCGCGTTATTGTGACGCAGCCACGTATCTTGGCGGCGCGTAATCTCTCACGGCGTGTTCGTGAGGAGTGGGCGGAGCGTAATACGGAGGATTCCTCTGAGATTATTGGCTACAGAACAGCTCATGAGCGTGACGATAGCGGACGTACGCAGATCCTCTATTGTACCGATGGTCTTCAGCTTGTCCGCGAGCTGACTGGTATAGGGACGCTTGAGTCGCAGATTCTTGTCCTTGATGAAGTGCATGAATGGAATGAAAACATGGAGGTGCTAGTGGCATGGGCAAAGAAGCGTGCCGAAGAAGAGCCGCGCTTCAAAGTTCTTATTATGAGTGCAACCTTTGATGAGCAGGCGCTGGCTGAGTATTTCTCTGCAGATGCGGTGCTTAAGATCCCTGGCAGGCACTTCCCGGTAGAAAAGCGTGAAGGTGAAGACCTGCTTCAGGAGCTCTTTAAGCAAGTTGCGCAGCCTGGAAAAAATATTCTTACGTTCCTTCCTGGTAAAGCTGAAATTCAGGCTGTTGGCGAGGCGTTAGCGCAAAAAGCAGACGCGGCCGGTGTTGTAGTGTTGCCGCTCCATAGCCAGCTAGAGGCAGAAGACCAGCAGAAGGTATTCGGAAGCTATCCAAACGGGAAAATTATTCTTGCTACAAATATTGCCCAGACCAGTATTACTATTGATGATATAGACATGGTGGTAGATAGCGGCCTTGAGCGCCGTAGCGAGGTGCGCAGTGGTGTTGAGGGTCTCTTTATATCCCAGACATCACAGGCTGACTGTTTGCAGCGTGCAGGACGTGCCGGGCGCACAAAGCCTGGCGAGTACGTACTGGCACCGTTCGACACTATTCCAGGTATGAAATTCGAAGATCGTCCTGAGTATCCAACACCGGAGATTCTACGAAAGCACATTGACCGCCTCACACTTCGCCTGGCAAGTATCGGCATAGATATTGAGACGCTTGATTTCTACCATGACCCATCTAAGAAGGCGATTCGGTTTGCAAAATATACACTCAGGGCACTTGGTGCGTTAACACTGTCTGGCGAAGTGACGAATATTGGACGTGAGATGGAGCGCTTCCCGCTGGAGTCTTCATATGCACGCATGCTGGTTGCGGCTGATGCGTATCCTGAGCTCGTGAAATCAAAGCTCGCTACTATCATTGCCATTCAAGAAATTGGCGGCATCATAAAAGGCGGCGCTTCAGTAACTGGCTGGCGCGTCTACACGAAGCAAAAGAAATCCGACCTTCTGGCGCAGTATGACGTCTACCGTTCACTTCCGCTGATTCATGAAGCCGATTACGAAGATGTAGGTATTATTGCGAAGAACGTCGATAAAGCAGAGGAGGTGATTGCACGTCTCCATCGCGACCTTGGCCTGGAGCTTACAGAGCCCGATTATATAGAAAAGGACGAAGAGGAGCTTCTTTCGCAGGCGATTGTTGCAGGGCAGATCCATCAGCTCTGGTTCCTGAATGACAGAAATCAGTACGAACATATTTCTACAGGCCAGCAGCGCGAAGCTTCAAGTAGCTCTGTGTTACAAAATGCGCGACTTGTTTCAGGTACGCCGTTTGACCTCCAAATCCCAACGCGTAGCGGCGGCCTTGAGGTGCTCAATCTTCTTCAAGGCATGACCGTCGTAGATGTCAACTGGCTTCTTGAACTTGCCCCAGAGCAATTTAGCGGCTACAAAACGAAGCTGATTTATGACCATAAGCTTGCCGGTCTTGCGGAAGTGCCCCTTATTAAGCTTGGCAAGCGTACAATCACTGGCGAGAGTAAGCCAATCATGGAACACACGCATGGTAATGAAAAAATGTTCCAACAGCTCTTTACGCGCTGGGTACTGTCGCAGCTTGAAAAGCAACGACGGTCTCTTGAGGCATTTCATAAGAAGGTGCCAAATATCCCAAAGAGGTCTATTGAGCAAGAAATACGGAGTCGTACTTTTGGGATTGTTTCACTTCATGAGCTTGAAAGCAGCGTAAAGCGTGAACTGTTCACGCTTGCCCAGCTTGATACCTACCTCACTGATGCGGATCGCTCAAGCCTCTCGGCGCCGCGCAAGCGCTGGCAACCTGTGCGTAAACATGGAAGGCATAGTAAGTACGGCAAGCAAAAGCGCTACTCAAAGCATTTTAGAAAAGACCGCTACTAGGCATACCTCTATTGATAATTAACCGTAACCGTATACAATAATTTATATGATTCCAACTCAAGAGATATTTGCCGCAGCAGCGGTAGTGCTTGTTCTGGCCGCTTACATTCCGTACATGTTCGACATCGTTAAGGGAAAGGTTGCGCCGCATCCGTTTAGCTGGCTCATCTGGGCAATGACAGCGACGGCTATTTTCTTCCTCCAGACCTCTAATGGCTCTGGTGCTGGCGCCTACGGCACGGCAACAGTAGCGGTATGTGCCGCACTTATCTTTATTTTTGCATTCCGTACGAATAAGGTGAAGGTTCGACCCCTCGATATTATTTCACTCGTACTTGCTCTTGTGGGTATCGTAGTGTGGATTTTTGTCCAACAGCCATTTATATCAATCATTATCCTCTTGTTCGTAGAGGTGATTGGCTTCATCCCAACGTACCTCAATGGCTGGCGTCGTCCATATAAGGACTCTATGACGGTTTGGGCGGTGAACGGAGGGAGGCATGCACTTGGGCTCGCTGCCGTGCAGCAGTATAACTTCATCACCGTACTCAATCCTATTGTATGGCTCGTGCTGTGTGTTTCATATGTTTCAACGCTCGCATTCCGCCGCATGTTCTTTGTAAAGAATCCTGACCGAAAACGATTATTCCGCCCATATAACTAGCGCATAAAATATCGCGCGTGCTATACTGCTTATGACTATGGTGCGGTATTTTGTTAAAAAATCTTTCAATGAAGAGCTTCAGGAGGTGAAGCTTCTTCCTGAGGAGCGCGGCTGGGTGTACGGATCGGACGTAACTGAAGCGGAACTCCAGCGCCTCGCAGATGAGATTGGCCTTGATTACAATATTCTCCGTGATGTACGCGACGTTCACGAGCTTCCGCGCGTAGAGTACAGCAAGGGTGTTACGTACGTATTTGTGCGCATCCCTCGGCCTGTTCGCAACGGTTCAGCAGTCTCTGCGCCACTGCTTTTCGTATTGAAGGGGAGTATGCTAGTGACCCTTTCAGGTATTAAGTACTTTACGCCGGATGAGCTTGCGCAGCAGTATCGCTTCTCGATGCGTAGTAGTACGTCGGTATTCCTTCAGGTGCTCTCGCATATCTTCGCTCAGTACGGCCACGAGATCCAGAAGGCTACGTCGTATATCTATACAGCCCAGCAGCGCCTACAGAAGCGCAATATCACTAATAAAGACCTTGTAAAGTTCGTCTCTATTGAGACATCTCTTGCTGAGTACCGCACAAGCCTTTCTGCCTCTAGGGCGCTCTTAGAGCGGCTTATGGACAATAAGCATAAACTCCTCACTGAAAAGGAGCAGGAGTTCCTAGATGATATCATACTCTACGTTGATCAGATGGTGGTTGGAGCAAGTACGGGGTCGCAGACGATTGTGAGTATTCGTAACACATTTTCTACAATGAGTGACAACGCCCTGAACCAGCGAATGAAGACACTGACACTGCTTACCGTTTTTCTCACGGTACCAAATGTTATTTTTGGTATGTTTGGTATGAACGTACTCCTTCCAGTGGACACTAAAGACCCGTGGACATTCCTTGCTATTACTATAGGCTCGTGTGCACTGATTATGCTTGCATTTTTCATGGTGCGTAAGTATAAATTCTAAGAGTATGAAGCGCAAAATAGACATCCAAGAAGTCCGTGCTAAAAAGCGGCAGCAGCTTATAGAGCGTACGATGCTGGTCCTTTCGTTAACTGATGAAAAAGAGGTCAGAAAGCTCCTTGAGATTGGTCGACGGCAAGCGGTGAGGGTGAATCCTCTCAAGCAAGATGCGGGTATGACGCACGATCAAATAAATTCTCTTTCTGGTGATATGAGCAAAACGAGTCTCTATGAGCACGGCTATATCATGAACGGTGACATAGCGACCCTTCGCGATAGCATGCTCCAGCAGGAGGGTTTTATCTATATTCAAAATGCCGCCAGCTGGCTTCCGGTCTTGCAGCTAAACCCGCAACAGGGAGATACAGTACTCGATATGTGCGCTGCGCCAGGCGGAAAAACGAGTCTCATTGCTGCGCTTACTGAAAACCAGGCGCACATCACAGCAAACGACAACTCGAAACCGCGTCTTATGCGACTCCAGGCTAACATGAAGCGCCTGAATGCCGAGATTGATGAGTACATGCTTCATGACGCCTCGCGTCTTGCGACAACACTTCAGGGAAGGACGTTTGATAAAATTCTTCTTGATGCACCATGTAGCGGAGAGGGTATGATGAGGCTGAGTAGCGATAAAGATTTTGATAGCTGGTCAATTGCACATATTAAACGTCTTGGAAAGCTGCAACGGCGCCTTATCGTGCAGGCGTGGAATCTTCTTGAGCCAGGCGGTACGCTCGTGTACAGTACGTGTACGATGGCGCCGGAGGAGAATGAGGCGGTGGTTGATTATCTTCTGCGCCATGTTGACGATGTTGAGATTATCAGACACGAATATCCCGACTCAGCAGGTCTCTACAGGGTTCAGCCAGTGCTACGTTGGGGCGAGCGCTCGTATGATGCAAGGATTGCAGACGCGCTCCGTCTTGCGCCTTCAGAAGCGGCGGAGGCATTCTTTGTCTGCCATCTTAGGAAAACCACCACGTAGCAGTGGTCACGTGATATACTTGAGAATATGAGACCGTCAATACCTTCGACTGCATATGCGATTATAATGGTGGGTATCCCGGGTGCAGGAAAAAGCACCTTCTCGCTCCGGTTTGCTGATACATTCAGCACACCTCTTTTTAATCTGCCGAAGCTCAAGCAGGAAATGGGTCTTGACGCTCGTCAGACTGCACAGTTCCTTGAAACTGTTATGCAGGAAGTCACAAAGACTGGACAGACAATTGTCATCGAAGGATTTACGGATACTGTAAAGGAGCGCGCATCACTTGAGCAGGTGTTTAAGCGGCTAAAGTATACACCGGTATTTGTGTGGGTGCAGACAGACACAAATGAATCGCTTAAGCGTGCTACGTCTCGCCGTATGGGTGATGAGCAGATTACGGAAGCTGATTTTGATGAAATCGTTGGCATATTTGAGCCACCTTCAATGAAAGAAGGTGCGGTGGTTATCAGCGGTCGACACGCATACCCGACGCAGCTTAAGGTGGTGCTCAAGCACATGGCTTCTCAGGCTGTCCGACCTAAGGTGTCTGCAAGTACATCGGGTGCAGGCCGGCAAACTCGTCCACGCGCACGAACCAGTCAGTCATCTTCAGCTCAAAAAAGGTAGCCTCGCTATGCCAAGTATTCACGACGAGGAATTTGGCACGATTACCGTACGACGTAACCCAAAAGCACGCCAGGTGCGTATTCGTGTAGCTCCAAACGGTACCCTACGGGCATCGATGCCACCGTATACACCGCTCATGTTTCTCCGGCGAATGATAAAAACATCTAGGAATGAGCTTCGTGAAATGATTGCCACCACATTACCAAAAAATACCTATGAGGATGGGCAGTCAATAGGGAAGAAGCACACCCTTATAGTTCGGAGTGGGTCGAAGGTCTCTGTTGAGAAAAAGGATAGGGCGATCATTGTGACACTTCCTGATACACTCACGCTTCGCTCAAAGCAAGTCGAAGCGCCACTCAGAGAGGTGGTTATCAAGGTGCTGCGAGCAGAATCTAAGGAGTACCTTCCGAAGCGTCTTGAGTACCTCGCGCGGCATATGAACTGTACGTATGAGCGAGTACGCTTTTCACATGCAAGTAGCCGATGGGGGAGTTGTAGTAGCACCGGCACCATCAGTCTTAATATTGCTCTCATGAAGTTGCCGCTGCGGCTTATTGATTATGTCATTATCCACGAACTGGCGCATACAAAAGAAATGAACCACAGTCAGGACTTTTGGGATATTGTTGCCGAGTTTGACCCAGAGTATAAGAAGCATCGCAAGGAAATGGCAACTCAAACACCCTCTATCTAGTGCGTACTTGTAGATTTTTTAGTGTACCTACCGTACAATAGTGAGTAATGAAACAGGTGGGTGTTGACTTTACAAAGGAGTCCGCAAGGTCTATACGGCGTCTTGCGTTCTTTATCTCGCCCTTCGCGGCACTGTATATAATCCTTGCGGCGTACAAGATTGTACCGGGGAGTGTCCTTATTTCACCATTTTTTGCTGTCATCTTCTCTGTATTCTGGGCAGCTATTGCCGCGTATTATTACTTCTTCCCATCAGAGACAAAGGGGCAGAAGTATGCGCGTATCACCATGTACCACGTACTAGGCGTGACAACGCTCCTCTTCATTACAGGCTTTGCTAATCCGCTTGCAGCGCTCTACGTACTCCTCCTTGTAGCTACACATACCTATCTAGGGCGCAGGGGTCTTATTGCCAGCGCTACGCTTCTGTTATTCATAGGTATTTTAGATGGATATGTTCACGAAACAACCGGAGTAGACTCATGGATGGCGAATGGAATTACCTTTACTGCAATAGTACTGCTTGGTGTGGCTATGGTTGCATTCATGAGTACGCAGGAAACACGTCGCCGAACGCTTCTACATAGTAAAAAGCAGGCCCAACTCCAAAGAGAGCGTCTCACCACAATCATCAACAACCTCTCTGATGCGACGCTCAGTGTCAGCAATACCGGTGTAATATCAATGTACAATGCGGCGTGCTTGAGCCTTCTTGATATGAATATCAACCTGAAGGGTAAGAAGATTCAAGATGTACTCAAGCTTATTGATGAAGACGGAAAGACGCTGCCTGTACGCGACCTTCTAAAGGAAACTGTCCGTGCGGTGACGCGTGACGACCTCTCTCATCAGTATAGTGACGGTGAGTCGGTGCGTCTTGAAATTACGTACGCACCCATTAAGGGCAGCTACAGCGCCACTAAACGCAAGGAAGAGCGCGGTGGGTACATTGTCATTATGCGTGACATTACAAAGCAGAAGAGCTTGGAGGAAGAGCGCGACGAATTTATTAGCGTTGTAAGTCATGAGCTTCGCACACCTATCACTATTGCAGAGGGGACGATATCAAATGTTGCCGTGCTGATGGAGCGCGGTATTGAATCAGTTGATAAAAAGACACTGAATGCCACAATTGCCACCGCGCATGAACAGATTCTCTATCTTGCACGTATGGTGAATGACCTCAGTACGCTATCACGCGCCGAACGTGGCGTTATGGCGGATGTTGAGCCTATTGATGTATCTGAACTCCTCAATACGCTGTTTCACAAATATCAAGGTGAGGCAGAGGCAGCAAGCCTTCAGCTTAATCTTGATCTAGGTCCAAAGCTTGGCATAGTTCACACAAGTAAGCTCTACCTAGAGGAGCTTTTGCAGAACTTCATTACTAATGCCATCAAGTACACAAGCGAAGGAAGTGTGACAATTATTGCACGTAGGGACGGTGATGTGGTCGAGTTTGCAGTGAAGGATACGGGCATTGGTATGAGCCGCACAGACCAGGCGAGTGTATTTAAGAAATTCTACAGAAGTGAGGATTATAGAATTCGCGAAACGAGTGGTACAGGGCTTGGCCTGTATGTGTCATCAAAGCTTGCTGAAAAGATTGGTGCGGATATTCAGCTTAAGAGCCGGGTGAACTTTGGGTCTACCTTTAGTTTTACGCTTCCCGTTGAAGACGAGTAGAGTCTAGCGAATGTTTGGCCGTACCGACCGGATTGGGCGACCCTTCCAAAGTACGCGCTTTTGTAGATACATGACACAGCTCATCGTAACAAGAATAGTCTCCTGGATCACGATGAGTGGCCATAGGAAGAAGGCGATGTACCACCCCTTATCCCAAACCGTTTTAGCGTAGTACGCATACAGAAGGCCGTACAATACCGTAAGTATAGCCGCAAACCCATGAATCCACGAAACATCTTGCCATAAGAGCGATACGAGGAGTATCTGGGGTGTAAGGAGTGTGAGGAGTCCTAGTGTTGCTAAGAGCGACCGGTAGGCTCGTCCACCTATCATTGGGTGAAGGAGGCGGACGCTCGTCTCGCATTGAGATGACCATTTCTTTTCATAGGCGACACCCATTCCAGGAGTTCCAATTGAGACCGCGTACGAACTTTTTAACTGACTTGCTATGTACGCCTCGGGCATCACGGCATTCTTTATATCGACCTCATTGTCCTTGAAGAACTGCTGAGCTGTACTGCGCTTAATGAGCCATGCGTTGCTTGACGCAGCAGGGGCGTCTTTTCTACTTCGTGCAAGCTCCCAGTAGTACTTAAGTGGTGACCAGAGGACGCTTGCGCGTAGGCCGTCAGTGCGGCGCGGAATGACAGAAAGCATCTCTACGCCCTTTGAGAGCATTGTGCGCACCATGTGCTCTATAGCAGCAGGACTCAGGCGAGTATCGACATCCATAAAGAGGACATATGACCCATTTGCTTGATCCGCAAGCTCCTTTAGAGCGTGGTTCTTGCCGAGCCATCCACCAGGGAGGGTAGCCCCGCGAACGAATCGAACGCCGGCATGAGCAAATGACTTAATGAGAAGTGAGGTTCCGTCGCTTGATGAGTCATCCAAAACAACTATTTCAAGCTTGGGGTAGGTCGAGTTGATGATTCTCTGGAGGCACTCTGCAAGCGCGTGCTCCTCGTTCCTTGCAGGGATACATACTGTTACACTAGGTATATCGGTTTCATACGCGAGCTTTGTCTTTGCGATGACAGGTATGTGAGTTGTGACACTCTTTACTATCTGCAGCGCAAGTGCAGTGAATACTAATGAATCTAAACCGAGTAAAATAATAGCTATTGCCGCACCCATACCTTTTCATGATACCAGAAATATTGACACATCACCCCTAAAAATGTACACTAAACTTGACAGTCTGCAACAGCAGACTATTTTTATTGGGAGGAACACGTGGCAGAGAAGTCAAAAGTCACCCGCATCACAGCGAAAGACGACACTCCGAAACAGGCAAAGGCAGCTACGCAGACTGCTAAAAAAACACGCGTAAAAAAGACACCAAAAGTGAAGGCAGTAAAGCTATCTAGGGCCGGCAAGAAGGCAAAGAAAGCTCAAAAGCCACTCAGTAAGCACTGGTATGTTCGTATATTCCAGCGCATAGGTCGCTATGTCATGGGGTCATGGACAGAGCTCAAGCAAGTACGCTGGCCAACCCGCAAGGCAACGTGGAGTCTTACTATTGCAGTACTCCTATTCAGCGCATTTTTTGTTGTAGTTATTATGGGGCTTGATTACGTATTCAACGCACTATTTGAACTCATTATTAGTAATTAAATTGGAGAAATGAAGTAGATGTCAAAAAACCGATACGATTCTTCCCGCCAATGGTATGCAATCCATACCTATAGCGGCTACGAAGAGAAGGTAGCAGATAGCATCCGTCAGCGCATTAATGCCGTTGATATGGCTGATAAGATCTTTGATGTTATGGTGCCAAAAGAAAAGCAAATTCAAATCAAGAACGGTAAGCGCAAGGTTATCGAAGCGAAGATCTTCCAGGGCTACGCACTTGTTGAGATGAAGCTGACAGACGAGACATGGTTTATTGTCCGTAACACCCCTGGTGTGACTGGTTTCGTAGGTACAACCACGCAGCCAACTCCTGTGTCAGAGCAGGAGATCACAAAGATCAAGAAGCGCATGGGCGTGGAAGATCCGAAGCACCAGATTAACTTTACTGAAGGTGAAGTGGTAAGCATTACCGACGGTCCATTCAAGGGCTTCGAAGGTGCTATCTCTGAAATCGATACTCAAAAGGGTAAGGTGAAGGTGATGGTGAGTATGTTTGGCCGTGATACTGCGGTTGAGCTTGATGCACTCCAGGTGAACAAGGTTTCCTAGTTAGACTAAAGCAGCTCTTTAGTCACGCTTAAAAGAGTCTCGCAGTATGCGGGGCTCTTTCTTTGCTTCTAGTGTTGGACATAGACAAAACACCTAAAATTTGCTATAATAAGATGGTTACGCACTAATATCTATCTAGGTATAATGCCTAGAAGCTTCAAATAATAGATACTTAGTACAAGAAGGAAATAAGAAAATGGCAAAAAAAGTTATCGGTAATCTAAAACTCCGTATTCCTGCTGGCCGTGCAACTGCTGGACCTCCAGTTGGTTCAACACTCGGTCAATGGGGACTTAACATGATGGATTTCATTAATCCATTTAACGACGCAACCAAAGACCTCATGGGCAAGGACGTCATCGTTCACCTCCAGGTATTTGATGACCGTACATTTGAATGGAAGTCACTTGGCCAGCCGGTTGATGACCTCATCCGTGAAAAAGTTGGTATCAAAAAGGGAAGCGCAAAGCCACATACTGATAAGGTGGGTACAATTACTCGTGCTCAGCTTGAGGAAATTGCAGAAATCAAGAAGGATCAGCTTAACGCGATCGACGTTGATGGTGCGGTAAAGGTTATTGCAGGTTCAGCACGCTCAATGGGCGTTGAAGTTGTAGAGTAAGCCTCTACTCCTCTCTATAATTGCCACCCCAGCGGGGTGGCTTTTTGTATAGAGGGCTCATAGGGTGAAGGTGGTTATGGTATACTGAGTGAAAGTTTAAGTGAGGATAAGCCATTGCTTGCACAGGGGTGTGTATTGTAATGCTAGGAGTAAGGAGTATACTTTTTGACCAAGGTGTGGCTTAAGGGCAGGAAGCTTTTAGTAATTATAGGGACTGTTATTGGTATCGGTGGCATTGCTACTGCCGCGATATCGCATATCCAGCACATGCAAGGCGACTCTGAGGTTGTATATAACTATACAGAGGCCTCGGAAGCCCTCAGCCCGAATGTTAAGTCAATAAGTATCGATGAGCTTGTAGTGTCATACGGAAAATTCTATGACGCAGCAATCTCAGACCTTGATTCAATCGCAAGTACAGACTGGACGCAGGAAGATATAGATAAGGCTCATTTCTGCCTCATCTACGCAGATAAGATAGGTGACTACTCTCAGGCAGGAAGTCTTCTGCTTATGATTGATGAAGTGAAGAAAAGTGGAGTCGACGTAGATACCAATACGCTTGGCGTCACGGCCGCAGATCGGGAAGCCATAGCAAAACGGCTCGAAGCGGTGTATACGGTGGAGATTGTTGATGGAGACAACGTATGATAATGGATAAAAAGGGGATACTGTACGGTGTTTTACTCCTCGCTTCACTTTTCGTATCTGCGCTGTATGGCTCGGCACATGACGCAGGCGCGTTGAGTCAGCCAACTAACAGGACGAATGCGCTCAATCGGCTCAATGACCTTTGTAGGACTAACCCTGTTGCCCATGCTGGCTATGCAACGAATATATCGTTGAACCGGACTTCAGGCGCGGTCACTTACACGTTGAATATTGTCTATAAGAGGTGTCCAGGCTCTGGAAGCACGGCACTCTACGCAGTAACGGGCTACCCTCGAAGCGGTGGTGGCGGTAATCTTACAATCTGTCCATATATTGGACGGTATAACTACGGGACATCGAATCCTATCTATGACTGTATCAAGCATATCGTACCACCTTAATGGTGTCAATAACGACTTCTATAGGCTTGGTGTGCACCAAAACTCAGCGCAACCATCAACAACTGTCAGAACAATCTCTCGTACTCTCAGCGGGAGTATTAACGACTGGGCGACGAAGAAAAGAGTAACTGGGTCTGCGCGGCTCGGCGCGACAAACGCCCTATGTGCCTCGTATATGTACGGTGGCCGTGAAAACCACGGCATGATGTGTCAGGATGTGTTTGTGACGGTCAACTGGTCGGTGCCATGGAGTATCGGTAGGGATACAAGAATAAATACGAGCTACAATAACTCACTCATCGGTCAGTCTATCCGCTTCCAGCATCAGCTGAGGAATCAGGGGCCAAATGCAACGAGCAAGCCACTCTCCTATGCAACGCGAGTAGTCCGCGTAAAAACAGGAGTTAACGGAGTAACAAGCACAGTAACCCCGACGCTCCAGAAGGTGCTTGATGCATATGATGCACACTCGACGTCTAATCCAACCCGGCTAAAAGTAAAGGGTGACTACGCAGCAATTCCTTCAGGAAGGGCATCGCAGGCAATTCTAGCAAGCTATACAAGCTTTGACTCTGTTACTGCAAATCACCACACAATTGCACAAGCTGATGCTGGCCACTGGATATGCAGCTACATAACAGTGAGCCCTTCGTCCGATGTTTCTGATAGCTGGGCGCGCTCAACACCCGCCTGTAAATATATACCGAACACCTATAATCTTGTCCCAAGTATCACTTCTGTGCCTATTGCTATTGAAGCGGGTCAGAATATCAATGTAAGGGGATCTGTCTCTAAATCAGGCAATAAAGCAAGTAGCTCACCAACAAACGTGCGATACATAAAAATTATGCGCAAGGTTGGCCAGTCTGCACCCCGGCTCACTACAGGTACAAGTTCAACCGGAAGTGCCTGTGATTTCTACGGCATGACAGGCGCAAACGCCTCGCGATGTACCGAGCATGGATCTACCATGGGTGCGTCATTTAATAACCGTGTGTTCACCACTACGGGCTCTCAGGCAATGAATCAGTTGCCGGACACCATTCCTGAACACTTCGCACCAGGGGATAGCATGTGTTACGGGCTCTCTGTAAACGGGTATAACGAAATTACAGGCCCAAGTAAGACCGGCACAAGATATTCTGCCCTGCAGTGTGTCGTGGTTGGTAAAAAGCCAAAAGTACATATTAGCGGAAGCGACCTCTATATAGGTAATAGCGCCCAACAGTCTCAGGTGACAACAAGCGTCTCTAGGCAGCAGGCTGAGCGCCACGAAATTGACGCCCCTGCAGAATCGTTCTCTGGTCTATGGCTTACTGGAGTCGATAATAATGGAAATAAACTTCCAAATAACGGGTTTGATGAGCACTGGGTGATTGATAGGGTATACCGACCATCCGGATACTCTGGTGACACATGTCAGTACGCAAGCACTGGCGTGAGCGGCAATGGGGCGGTTATTAAAATACCAACGACAAGCTCCAGTACGCCAATTAGGGGAAGGGTGATTACCGAATCTGGCTCATGGGCGGGTATGTATATGGCCACCGACCCTGCGCTTACAGGAAATCTGGTTCAATCTGCTGTCAGCGGCCTCCATGGAAGTAGTGTATGGAATAGGGTAAGCCCTAAAGCGCGGTGGATTGGTCAAAATAACTATGGCCAGAACTGGGCACAAGCAAACTGTGCAGACCCAACCTTCTATTACAGTACAGATATTAACAGGGCAAACGTCTATGTCTTTAAGCTGCGAAACGGCTTCTATATTGACGACCCTGACGTGAAGCTTGAGACGGCACGGGTCCGTATAGCTGGGGCTGTTGATAATACCATTAAGTTCTATGTAAACGGACATCAGCTGGGTGACTGGCAGAATCCTGGCTGGGGGCCGGGCGCAAATGCTACATCCCAGACTGGTGGGCCTGGCGTGTTTAAGTACGGCCGCAATGACCTAGAGCTTCATGTCCAGTCAACGTATTCACATACAGGTATCCTTATAGACGACTTCAGAATACAGGCAAAGACCTTGTCGCCAATCAATTCTGATGAGTATGGATCATGGTCTGAGTACGGTGCCGTTGCAAGCGGAAGGATCACGGGGCTTGCTTCAGCTGCTGGGTATGCGGGCGGTATTCATCAAGAGGGGCCAGGTGCTTCGGCGGTTAACTTCTGTAACCTTAGCCTGTTGAGTCTCTCAAATCAAAATACGACAGACGTGTGTCAGGCCTCAACTGTTGGATACTATGGATTACCAGCGAATGTGAGGACGATTATTGACCGCTACGATTCGCACCCCTCAACTATAACGGGGGCAACAGTCACTCCAAGTAGCCTCTCTTCTGGGGTCTATAGGCCAGCAACGGTATCACCACTCACGATTCAGGGTGGTACACTTCCTGCCGGTCGCTCTGTTGTTATCTATGCGCCAAACAATGACGTTACTATTAACGGCAACCTAACCTACACTACAGGCGCACTTTCTTCTGCAGGGCAAGTCCCGCAGCTGGTTATCATTGCGCGCAACATCACTGTTAACGAGAGTGTCTCTCAGGTAGATGCCTGGCTTGTTGCACGGACAACCGGCCACGGTAATATATACACATGTAATGTCAGCACATCGGCTCTCAGGTCAACCAACTGTACAAATCGGCTTACCGTTAACGGGCCTGTTATTAGCAATAAGATCCATCTCCGCCGGACGGCAGGTGCTACAAGAGGCGCTGATGCTGCTCGTCCTGCAGAGTCATTTAATCTCCGCCCTGACGCGTACCTCTGGGGTATATCTCAAGGCGCGGATACTGGCCGAATCCCAACAACAATGGTACGTGAACTCCCTCCAAGGTTTTAGCGCTAGGTCTCGACAAAACACCTAAAATCTGCTACAATAAGAGGGTAATAAATCAATGTTGGGAGGTTTCGCTCGTATCATCACGATATGAAGTGAACCGCTACTACCACAGAAAGGATTAGTCTTAAGAATGGCTAAGAAAGCAGATCTTCTTGCCGAAGCACAAAAGCTCGGTCTTGAAGTAACAGAAAAGAACACAATCGCTCAAATTGAAGAGGCGATTGCAGGCGCAGCACCAGTGGAAGCTACTGAGGCTCCAGCTGAAACAGCGGAAGCAGAGGAAGTTCACACAGCTAAGGCTGGTAAGCGTTCGGCTAAGTCTCTTGCAGAAGCTGAAGAGAAGGCTGAAAAGGAAGCTCGCAAGGAAGCGGGTGACACTTCAAGCCAGACCGGCGAAGAAGCAGTAGTAAAGAAGGGCCCAAAGCCAGTAACTCGTCCAGTGCTTGAGCGCCGTGGTAAGAACTACCAAAAGGCTGCTGCAAAGATTGAGAAGGCAAAGGCATACACACTTGAAGAGGCAGTCGCTCTTGCGGCTGAAACAAGCCCAAGCAAGTTTGACGCAAGCGTTGAAGTACATGTTCGCCTTGGTGTTGACCCACGTCAGGCAGATCAGAACATTCGTGCTACCGTAAGCCTTCCTAACGGAACAGGTAAGAACGTGCGCGTTGCCGTATTCGCTCCAGAGTCAGAGCACGCAGCTGCAAAGACTGCAGGTGCTGACATTGTTGGTGATGAAACATTCCTAGCACAGCTTGATAAGGAAGTTCTTGATTTTGACGTTCTTGTAGCAACACCACAGTACATGCCAAAGCTTGGTAAGTATGCACGTCTTCTTGGGCCACGTGGTCTTATGCCAAACCCAAAGAGCGGTACTGTTGCAGCTGACGTTGCAAAGGCTACTACTGAGGCGAAGGCTGGTAAGGTTGAGTACCGTGTTGACAAGCAAGCTATCGTTCACCTCAGTGTAGGTAAGGTAAGCTTCGGTGCTGAAAAGCTTCTTGAGAACGCTCAGAGCTTCTTCGACAGCCTTCAGTCACAGAAGCCTTCAAGCATTAAGGGTGTCTACGTAAAGAGCATCACGCTCACTACGACTATGGGCCCTGGTATCAAGGTAGAAAACTTCGTAGCGTAATCTCGCTCCGATCTACAAAAAACCCGCCGTACTGGCGGGTTTTTCTTTTCTACTTATCTGCAAGCATTTTCTTTACGACGCCAAGGGCAAGTTTCGTTGGGTCGTCGAGGGTGTCGACTATTACTGTATCTGCACGCTCATGGTTCTTGCGGGTGAGCTGCTCGTTGCTCACGCGTTCAAGTTCAGCGGTTTTAAGTTTCGTCGTGTTTATCTCATTAACAATAGACAGTACTTGCGGCTTCACTTCGTCCATTGCTGTCTGTATTGATACGAGGAACTGATACGCATCTTCATGCGCATGACTCTTGAAGTCCTTCAGGAGGTTGCCTTTCTCTTCATTGATACCGTAGGCGGTCTGAAGATGGTCAATGTCAGTATTGAGGTTGGTGATGATATCTTCACGCTCCGCTGAATCAAGGCGTGCGCTGCGCTCAAGGATCTGCTTCTGGATAAGCCCTGCCTGATGCGCATGTTCTTTAAGCATGGCGTCCACTTCGTTGAGTATTTGCTCGCCAATATAGAGGCGGTCGTCAATAACGTCAATATCCTCATTTGTCCGGAGTGTCACCATAGAATCCAGCACCTTAGTGTGGCGAAGCCAGCTGCTCATTACGGCACCCTCCATAATAACAGCGCGGTCTACATCCGAAAGCCCATCTTGGCTTACCTGAAGCGTGTCGATGACATTAAAAGACTGGAAGGTGTCGTCACTTCTTAAGTGGTCAAACTGCTGTGAAAGAACATATTCCGTCCCAGGTTCAAGCCCTTCGTACGCAGCTTTTTTAGTGTCGCTTTCGAGTGCTTCCATAGGATGTGTCCTTTTTATTTTAGCGCTTAGTTGACCCCAGTTTATCATGAGCATTATGCGTACGCAATACCATATATGCTATTTTCTTCTTACTATTTTTGACACGCTGTCTGTAAAATGATATTCATGGTATAATCATCAGAGGTGGCGTGCTAATCAGGTGCGCCTTGTTCATTGGAGAAATATGTCAGTTACACTGGAAAGCAGTACGTCTGTTGTTCAGACGGGAGAGATTCCGACCCCATACGAGGATCTTCTTGTGAAGATTATGGAAACGGGGAATGTCCGCGGTGACCGTACGGGAACCGGAACGAAGAGCTTGTTTGGTGAGCAGGTGCGGTACGACCTTTCAGAGGGATACCCACTCCTCACGACAAAGAAGGTTCGCTTCGAGAAGATGGCAATTGAACTGGTGTGGTTCCTTCGGGGCGACACCAACATTCGCTACCTGCTTGAGCGGGACGTGCATATCTGGACAGACTGGGCTTTTACGGCCTACCTCAAGGATACACAGCAGGCTGCACCAGAAACGGGTTCGCCCGAATGGAAGGAGCAGATTGCTGCCTTTGAGCGGCGTATCGTTGATGACGCTGCCTTTGCCGATAAGCACGGCAATCTTGGCCAGGTCTACGGCGCCCAGTGGCGCAAGTGGCCTACCACAGATGGTAGTATCATTGATCAGATCGATGACGTCATTGAGCAGATCAAAACAAACCCCGAGTCCCGCCGACACATTGTGACGGCATGGAACCCGGAGTTCGTTCCGACGAGTGCGCTTCCGCCGTGCCATGTGCTGTTTCAGTTTTACGTTGCGGACGGACGGCTCTCGTGCCATCTGTACCAGCGGAGCGCTGACATGTTCCTGGGCGTGCCTTTCAATATTGCCAGCTATGCATTGCTGACGATGATGATTGCACAGCAGACGGATCTTGATCCTGGTGATCTTGTGATGACCTTTGGTGATGGGCATATCTATAGCAACCACTTTGATCAGGTGCGTGAACAGCTTGGAAACGAGCCGTACCCGTACCCGACGCTGCGGTTTGCTCGGAAGCCTGAAAGTATCTCTGAGTATGACCTTGCCGATTTCATCGTTGAGGATTACCAGAGTCACCGATTCATCTCGGCACCGATCGCCGTCTAGCACACCGTTCGGAGGTGAACACCTACCTGTGCGGTTGGCTTCTTTGGATTACTACCGAAGAGGCCAACCGCACTATTTAATTTAAGAATTATTTTATTTCACATTCCTGCGTAGGTATGTCGTGAATGCATAGTCAAATGCATTTCGTTCGTCGGCACTGTGCTGCTCACGCTGCACCATATCCCACTCATCCATGTCTATCTCTGGGAAGTACGTATCGGCACCGTCAATGTGTGTCTGTATTTCTGTGGCGTCAATCCTATCTATGTACGGAAGCGCATCTCTATAAAGGTGACCACCACCAATAACAAAAGGTTCATACTGCGCCTGCTCAAATGCTTCCGCAATACTCTGGGCAACAACCGCCCCCATAATTGCTTTTTGTGAAAGTGAAACGACAATATTCTCCCTATTAGGAAGCGGGCGAGACGCCTCTGGGAGCGAATCAAATGTCTTTCGGCCCATAATAACCGACGCACCCTGAGTGAGTTCCTTAAAATGACGCATATCTGCCGGCAGTGCACCAGCCCAAGGAAGGTCGCCGTCTTTTCCGATGGCGCGACTCTGGTCATAAGCAACAATAAGGCGATTCATACCTCTAGCTTACCATGCCGCAGCAAGTGTCTATGCTACAATAGAGAAAACAGCGCTGAACTGGTGGGACAGCAGCGCCTAACTAGGGGAGATTCTATGCAAACAGGGGTGTATAGTAATAAGCAAATTAAAGATGCTATTGAGGCGGGGCAGATTATCTTTCACCCGTATCAACCTGAGCATATTAATGGGAGTAGCATTGACGTCACGCTTGGCCAGTGGTTCTTCCGCACTGATCGTCAGAGCCCAACAACTGTTTATAATCCCTTTGATAAAGATGAAGTCGACCATTACTTTGGCGAGCCGCAGCGCGCAATTTCACATAAAGAATGGTGTGAGCAGACAGGGAATGAGCCGCTTGCAAACATTCCTGTAGACCACCCTGTGATAGTTCTTGAGCCTGGAGAGCGTATCTTAGCACATACACAGGAGTTCATTGGTATTCTCCCTCCTGGCACCACAAGTATGCAGTCACGCAGTACGTGGGGGCGCAATGGTGTTGCAGTCTGTTTCGATGCAGGTTGGGGTGATCCGGGGTACATTAACCGTTGGACAATGGAAATCTATAACCTGAACCAGCGTCATAGTGTTGTCCTTCCTATTGGCGAGCGCGTGGCGCAGATTGTCTTTATGCATACAGGCGAGGTTGAGGGAAGCTACGATAAGCTCAGTGGAAAATATTCTGCTGGTACAAATCTTGATGAGCTCATTGCCTCATGGGAGCCAACGCAGATGCTCCCACGCGCCTGGAAGGATGTGCGAAGCACGCCATTAGTCGTGACGAAATGGGAGGATGACCCTAGAGTAGAGCGCGCCTAGCGCCTACTCTCCCGAGGACTGATAAAAAGCAATGCCGTTATCACTGTCTGGCGCCCTAAAGGCAAGACGGCTCAAAGCGGCATTGATTTTCTCTTCTGGGCCTGGCCCCTGCTCAGAGTAGCAATAGATAGTGGTTGATTCGGGCACGACAAATGGTGCAGCTGCGTCGGTCTGAACGACTTTATTGATATAGCCATCACAGAGCGTATTAAGGAGGGCATTTGGGAAGCGCTCATCAGCAATCTTATCCCAGCGGAAATCCTTCTTCTTTCGAGCATACTCGTGCATCTCCTCAATGATTGACTGGTCGAAGCCGGACGCTTCATCAGTACGATACGCGGCCACTTGACGCTCGACAATCCTGAGAATAGTGCCGTCATCTTTAGGGATACTTCCTACATCACGCTTGTAGCGGACAATGAATCCAATAATCTCATCCTCTTGGGTCTGCTCGTTATACTCAAGGTGAGGGACAATCTTTACGCGTCGATACGGCTCCTGAATAGGAGTGAGTTCACCACCTCTATCAATAATTGCAGCTGAAACATCAAGGCGCATAGGGGTGATGTATTCTGTGCGGCGCCAGTAGGGGTGAGAAACGCGGCCAATTTCAAGCCCTGAGAGTTCTGTATTGAGTGCAACATCAAGCACGTCACCAGATTCTGCATAGCCCATCTCTGTTCGCTGAACCGCACCCTCAAGCTCCTCATCTTCGAGCCGCGGATTATCCATTCGCCAGCGGGCGAAGTTTTCATAGTTTATCATGCGGCGGCGCTCAACATTAATGAAGTAGTCGTCAATAAACATCTGCTTAAAAGATTCAGTGATGGTGAGTTCTTCTGGCGGGTACTCAAAGAGGGTAGCAAACTCTTCTTTAATCTTATTTTGACGTACTTTGACGCCGTCATTGTAGTAAGGGTTTGCCGGTACTGCACCGTAGTGTCGGTCATAGAGTTCTCCTGTGAAGGGCTCTGTGAAAGTTTCCGGGCATTTTTGTTCGAGCGATATTCGTTCAGCTTCGGTCATACTTTACGTAATTATATCAGATTTTGGGTGAAAAGTAAATAACCGCCCCGTATTTGGAGCGGTCATCAGGGGTGGCTCGGAATACACATGTACTCAACGAGCCACCTCTGATTAAGGAGTTACGGCACGAGGCCGATATCTCTTCTGTTTATCATGACTGATCCCTGTATCTTCGTGTCGATTTCAACACGAAGGACGTCATCGTAGCGACCATCTTCATGACAGGCTGTAATAACCTTACGCACCTCTGTCATAGAGAGGCTTGCGTCACCGACAAGATCCATCTTCAGTCGCGAGAACTGCTCTTCGTTCAGGGGTCGGGTTGCGACATTCTTTACAAAGAGGGTAATGAAGCGCATCTGCGCATCACTGAGCACACGGTCATAATGTGCAGCGCTATTGAGTGCTTTTACTGCGGCTGGGGCCATTTGGCATCACCGTCCTTTACTCCTAGGGGCAGTACTTATAAAAATAAGTGCTTGTCACTATAGCACTTGTTGCCCTGCTCAGGCAAGATATGGCGCAGGGAAACAGATACGGACGTTGACATAAAGACTACACTCCTATATACTTCTTCTTGACATACCAAAGACAGTAGCCGTGAAACCGAAAGGTGCACTTAATCCGCTACCGAGGAACATGTGAGATAAAAACCACATTTCTACGTCTTTGGCAGTGCGAGATCCAAAGACGTTTTTCTTTTGTAAAACAACTGTGGTGCGCTGCCAGTGTCGAACCTTAACAGTTTGGTCACACAGAGAAATAACAGAAACCAAGGAGATTTTTATGGCAATTAGTCGCGATAAAAAGAACACATTGGTTGCTGAGCTTACTGAGCTTCTTTCAAGTGCAAAAACAACTACTTTCGCGGCATATCAGGGGCTTACCGTTGCTGATATCCAAGAACTCCGTGCAACTGCACGTGAGACGGGCGTTACTATCAAGGTAGTAAAGAACCGTTTGGTTCGTGTTGCACTCGCTGGAATCGACGCCTACAAGGACGTTGATACTTCTTCACTCAACGGACAGCTGCTTTACGCAACAAGTTCTGAAGATGAAGTAGTACCAGCTAAGGTGCTAAACGATTTCGCTAAGAAGAATCCTACACTTGTTATTGCCGGTGGTTTTTCACTTGAAAGCGGTCTTATGACTGCTGACGAGGTAAAGGCACTTGCATCACTTCCAAGCAAGGATCAACTTATTGGCGAAGTTATTGCTCAACTGCTTTCACCTGTCAACGACGTTACCAACGCGCTTTCGGGCAACTTGCACGCGCTTCTTGACGGTATTGAGGCTAAGGCAACCAGTTAATTTTTCTTTCACTTTTGTGAAAACCCCGGTACATTTCGTACCACGGTGAATATTTCACCAACATTTAATTTTGTTAAAAGGAGGCTATAATGGCTGATCTAAAGAAATTTGCGGAGACTCTTGTTGGTCTTACCGTACTTGAGGTAAACGAACTCAAGACTATCCTAAAGGATGAATACAACATCGAACCAGCTGCTGCTGCAGCTGTAGCTGTTGCTGCACCTGCTGAAGGTGGAGCTGCTGCTGAAGAATCAAAGTCTGAATTCACTATCGTTCTTAAGGACGCTGGTGCTCAGAAGGTTGCTGTAATCAAGGCTGTTAAGGACATTACTGGTCTTGGTCTTGGTGAAGCAAAGGCTATCGTTGACGGTGCACCTGCTACTGTTAAGGAAGCTGCTCCTAAGGAAGAAGCTGAAGCTGCAAAGAAGACACTTGAAGAAGCTGGCGCAAGCGTAGAACTTCAGTAATTTAGTCGTTTACGACGAAATCATTCTGTGTGACCATATACTGTTTTTAAAAACCACTCCACTATGGGGTGGTTTTTTTATTGTGCGCACCTCATTTGGTGTATAATAACTAATAACTTAAAGTATGAACAGTTAGGATGGGCGTGAGTAGAATAAAACTGAACAGAGGGTTTACTATAGTCGAACTCCTCATAGTCATTGTTGTCATAGCGGTTCTTGCAGCAATCACCATCGTTGCCTATAACGGCATTCAAAACCAAGCGCGCGACTCTGCCTTAAAGAGTGACGCACAGACAGTAGCCACGCTCATGGAGGCCCACAAGGCAATTCATGGCTCGTACGCACTCACTGCCACAGCGCTGAATAACGGTTCCGGGCTACCCACAGGAAGTGGCTATACAACCCTCTTTCATAGCGATGGGGCAAGCTACTGTGTTAGCCTTACTTCTACCGTCACTACGGCGCGTTACTTTGTAGCGAGCACCCAGGCTTCACCAACGGCAGGTGGATGTCCGCAGGATGAAGGTGCGCAGGTTACCTCACTTGCCGGCAGTGGTACGCTTGGATTCGCCAACGGATCAGGTGAGGCGGCCGTCCTTGCATCACCTGTCGCGCTCTCAGCGGGAAGTGGTGTGTTATATTTCACTGACTCAAGCACATCTAGGGTGCGTCAGGTTACGAATGCAGGTGTTGTCTCGACCATTGGCGGAAATGGCCCAACAGGAACAACAGAGGGTATAGGAAACGCCGCACTCTTCAACTGGCCGCAGGCGGTGAGCCTTGGATTCAACGGACATCTGTATGTTGCTGACTCAAACAATCAACGTATTCGCCAGGTGCCGCTCAATAGTACAACAACCTCTACCTTTGCCGGGCTCTCTACAACTGTAACAACCGTAGGATTCACAGATGCAACGGGCACAGCTGCACGCTTTAATGTCCCAAGAGGTATCGCTTACGATAGCACCCGAGGGTATCTGTATGTTGCTGACTCTCAAAATAATAGAATACGCCGTATTACGGCCGCACAAGTCGTTGATACGCTTGCAGGGCAGTCTGGCGGTGGGGCGATTGACCATGAAACGGGAACGTCGGCGCAGTTTAACTACCCGGGTGGACTCGCCATTGATGGAGCTGGAAATATCTACGTTGCAGATACTAATAATCATAGGATCCGTAAAGTTACCCCTACAGGATCCGTTTCTACTTTAGCGGGAAGTACTTCTGGCAATCAGGATGGCACAGGCGCTGCGGCTCGATTTAGTTCACCGACGGCCGTAGCCGTCACTGAGGGCGGTGTGGTGTATGTTGCAGACACCAATAATCATTCAATACGTAAAATCACCCCAGAAGGCACTGTGACGACTATCGCCGGTAGCGGAAGCTCAGGATACGCCAACGGAAGCGGTACAGATGCGCTGTTTAACGGGCCGAAGGGCATTGCTCTAGGGAGCGACGGTCGTCTCTATGTCAGTGATACGCTCAACCATCGCATCCGCGTTTTAACAAACATTTAATACATGAACGGGTGTCTATACCAATGAGAAAGCCCCTGTACAAAAATACAGGGGCGTCTCTCAGATAGAAGAAGGGCAGGGTTATGCCCCGCGTTGCTCATCGAACTCGCTAAATGTCAGCGACATCGGTTGCACGCCTTGAACGACATAGGTAATGCGCACGTCTTCCTCTGATATGCCGTTGTCCATGGCGATTTCACGAATGATATCAACGATACTTTCATCATGCGCAAGCGTAATTGCAGGCTTACCAGGAGAAAGCAACTGAGAGGGTCGGACAAACATGACCACAAGTGATTCACTTAGGTCATACTGATCAGTAGCTTCTTTGAATATCTTCAGTATTGCCCTCGTGTCGAGCGTGAAATCTTCGGGTGCGACATACTCCGCGGCCGGAGCCGACCTGACGCGGACTATCTGTTCAGGTACCCAACCAAGCAGCGCCCATATCTTCAGCATGTGTAGGTATCCTTGGGCCTCGCCCGCGGTGTCAATATTGATAAAAGCATCAAGTTTCATCATTCTTCCAATCTGAGAGGTGCAACATACCCCATCTGGGCATATTGTTATATATTATAGCATAGTTATGCTGTATAAGCAATAGCGCCAAAGGCTGACACTTTTTACAACATATCTCATTTATACTCTGTTAGCTTTGTGGATAAGATGGTAGTCTTTAAGGCTTCGATTGACGAACACTCAGGCCAAGACCTTGAAATTTTTTCGTAACATAGACTGGCTGGCTTGGTGTACTGAGTGTTGGATTGTAGTGGTAGCCAAGACCATCAAACTTCGGTAGGTCTTCTGGTGAGGTAACTCTCTGAGTTATTACCCAATGAGCAAAGGCACCACGCGCTATTTTTGAGTGTACTGTCACGGGCTTTGGCTTTGCGTCACCCTCTTTTATGGTGAGGAAAAGCGGGGTGATAATCTGCGCATCCTTAAGGTGCGGAAATACCGTCTTGGTGTACTCAGGAACGGAAAGATTTAAGAACACTCGCTGCTGAGGAAGAGTCTTAGCGATACGATCACCCCAGTGTTTATAGAGGCTGCTGTACGGTTCACCAGGAAGCTTATACCCCATCTCTAGTCTGTAGGGGTGGATGCAGTCAAGCGCACGGACAACCCCATAAAGCCCTGACAGGATATAGAAATGCTCCTGCGCGTACGCCCTGTCACCAGAGGTAAAGCTTCCTGCCTGAAGGCCGCTATACATGTCACCTAAAAAGGCATCGATAGCGGGGAGTGTATGATTCTTTTCCTTCCAGCTCTGCACGAGTGCGTGAGTCTTTTCGGCCAGAGGAAGTGATATTTTCATGGCAGACGCAATGTCGGCGCTGTCGAGTGATTTCATATACGTGGCGATTTCATTCGCTTCACGAAGAAGGGGAGGTCTACTATAGGAACTCAGCGATGCCTCGCTACTCACACGCATCGTTTTTGATGAGTGAAAAAGTATAGTAAACCCCGTATCCATACGCATAGTATACCACTGTTGTATTTATCTCTCATATGCTTGACACCTATTTCATGCCATAGGGTATACTGAGTGTAGCTATGTAGGTACTGGTGGATACCTTTTCACTTACAAGCTTGCATATTTACATCTATAGATGTATTTACACCTCCATCGTGGTAAACAGATTGGCGTTTCAATAGAGCGGTCGCCGGTCCTATCCACCGCTGGATAAAAGAAGATATTACTCTTCGTACACTCCAAAACCCGTTCGCTTATATATTTCACATAGGCAAGGAGTGGTGGTATGACCAACACAATAATTAACAAAGAGGTCAGTGTAACAAAAGTAGGGTTCAAGAAAAACCTTACTGCGTATCCGCAACAAGTAGAATTTGATGGGGCAACCTACAATTTCATTGACGCGGGAATTAGCTGCATAATTCGTTCAGGTGAGCGTATTGCGCGGATATTTACACTGTCAGATGGTCGCTCGGAGTTTCGGCTTCGAAGTGACAATAACGGTGGCGCGTGGACACTTCTGTCCATCCGTATCTAAAAGCGCCAAAAGGTACGCAGCACTACGCTGCGTATTTTTGTTGCAAAAACTACTAATTTATAGTATAATAAACTTGAGTGCTGGGAGTGTATGGAGTAAGTAGTATTTATTCAACCACAGCTTTCAATACTTGTACCTTACAATGAATGGGGAATATATGAATGCAAAGAAGAGGGTTGCAGGCCTTGGTCTGACAGCCACTCTCGTTGTCTCACTACTTTCAGTAGTGGGCGCTGCCTCGGCGCATGCCGACACAGGGGCTGGAAGCACCGCTTCTGGCAATTCCGCCAAGCAGTGCTTGGTAGAGCCTGAGAAAACCCGTACCGTACATCACGATGCGACCTACAAAGACGTATTCATCCAACATGAAGGCGAAGATGCCGTCACCCATGGCGAAAGCCGATGGATGCGGGAAATTCCCGCAGTCGACGCGGTGACTCACGAAGAGACACAGTACACTCGGACGATTTCGGCCGAGGACGAAGTTTCTTATGAGCAGTGGAAGTATTCATTGCTTGTGCCAGGACTGGATGAGGTGTCACACCTTGAATACCAGTTCAGCCGTGAAAACCCAGGAAGCGCAGAGGTGTCCCACAAGGAATACCTCCACAAGCGCGAGATTCCAAAGGTAGACGAGGTGTCACACCTTGAATACCAGTTCTCGCGTCAGAATCCTGGACAAGCGGAGCAGTCGCACAAAGAGCGACAGTTTTACCGTGACGTAGAGGGGCAAAAGGAGGTGTCGCACCAAGAGTACACGTACTCTCAGAGCTACACTGAATACCGCTTCCAGTCACGCGTGAAGCGTCCAGATAATACGGTTGAGCGGAAGTTCATCAAGGGCTATGACTTCGTATCCGGCGGCACAACTCGCGTCAGCGGGCAGAATGTTGCTGGACACTGGGTTCAGAGTGCTGGATGGCATGCCATTCCTGATGTGATTATCAATATCGTCTGGGGAAGTGGCGGCGTGCCGTCACAGTACCTTGGCGGAAGTGAGTCACACCCGAAGGGCAACGTTGGACTGTCCGTCTATGGTGGTCCCAACGTCAACGCGCCATACTATGCGTCTCTGGAGACCATCACCGGTGGCTACACCGACTGGGGTCCTTGGAGCGAATGGTCAACCACCAATCCAGGTGGAAACACCGATACGCGCAACGTGGAGACTCAGCCTGTCACCCTTCTGTATAAGGATGGTGCCTGGACAACTGATACACCGGGTGCTCCGTGGGTGAAGACCGACGAGCGCAAGGTTACCGATCAGGAGGCCGTAGCAGGTCATCGTGAGTACCGAGCCGCTGACGGTTCGGCAACGCTTAACGAAGCCGACGCTGCCTGGTTCAGTGACACATCCTTTGATGGATGGCTACAATATGGCCAACCCAAGAAGGTAGTTGACGCAGAAAAGGTGGATCCGTTCACCGAGTACCGCGCAGCTGATGGAACTGCATCGCCCAACCTGAGTGATGCAGCCTGGTTCCTAGAGTCATCTTTTGATGGCTGGAATCAGCTTGGCGAACCCAAGAAGGTTGTTGATCAGGAGCTCGTACCGGCGTATACCGAGTACCGCGCAGCTGACGGGTCACCTTCACGTAACGAAGCCGATGCAGCATGGTCGCCAGACCGTGTTATTGATAGCTGGGGTACGGGGTACGAATCCCGAACGGTAGTTGACGCAGAAAAGGTGGATCCGTTCACCGAGTATCGCGCAGCTGATGGTTCGGCTTCTACGCATGAAGCTGATGCCGCTTGGTTTAGCGAATCAACCTTTGACGGATGGAGCCAATTTGGCGAATCCAAGAAGGTCGTTGACCAGTCGGCAACCGACGACGTTACCTACTACCTGGTGGATGACGGTGAGGGAAACCTTACTCAGTCTACAGACCGTGGCGACGCCAGTTGGTTCACTGCAGCTCCTGCAGGGCTTGACCCGAGTGCGACCGAGTTTGACCGCGAGAAGGTCACCGTGAAGGAAGCAGTGCCAGAACAGGTGCTGTATCTGACCGTGGATGAAGACGGTGTCTTTGGTGAAACCGAAGATCCCGCCGAAGCCAGCTGGATTCCGCTTGCGGATGACAACGGTGTAGATACCACGCTCTGGAGTCGAGTTATTGACTCCGAAACCAACGAGCCGATTGCTCGTGTTGTCACTGACGAAGAGGCAATCCTTGGGTACACTGAATATTACGTATCCAACAGTGAGCCGACTCGTGAACTTGGTGACAGCAACTGGACAGTGGATCAGCCTGAGGGTTGGACGCTGGTTGACGAGCGCGTAGTGACCGACAAGGAAGCTATCGCGCCGTGGATTGAGCGTACCAAGGGGCTCAAGAAGGCTGCCTGGGATGAAAAGGTGACCACACCGGCTACGTACGGTGCGTGCACACTTGCTATCACTGGTGGTTCTCCCATTCTGCCTATTGGAATTGCAGCGGTAACGTTGCTTCTCCTGGGCGCAGGCGTTGCGGTATACTCCGTTCGTCGCAATCGTCGTCAGAACGAGAACGCTCAGGCGTAATCACTTCTGATGACACCCGCCGGGTTGTCCGGTGCGTAGAGTCTCAACAGCCAGTTGAGTAACTCCGCACTGGGCCACCCGGCCTTTTCTTTTCCTGAACTATCTCAAACAGTAGTCTAGTGTATAAGCGAAGCAGTATAACGCTACAATTTATTGACATTATAGAGCCAAACTGCTATAAGTAAGGCTAATACTATTTCAAAACACATACAGATAAGGAAATTGCGAGACCATGTCTGACTTACCAGAAAAACAAGTAAAGCGACTCCATGCGCTTATTCAAGAGGCAGAGACAAACCTAGCAGCAGCAAAAGAACTACTCATTAGCATTGTTGGTGATGACGGCTCTGTTATTACGCCACGCGGAAATACAAATGACGAAGTGGGCGGCAAGATTATTGAGGGAATCTTTGATGGTCAAAAGATGATTGGCCCAGATGGAAAAGAATATCCAGTACCGGCTAACTATGCCAGCAAGTCAAAGCTAGTTGAGGGTGACCTCCTAAAGCTGACAATTGCAGACGACGGCAGCTTCATCTACAAGCAAATTGACCCAGTACCACGTAACCAGATCATTGGTACGATGTCGCAGCACGACGGTGCCTACTACGTTGAAGCCAACGGGCGTGAATACCGTATTCTTCTTGCAAGCGTGACATACTTCCGCATCAACCTTGGCGATCAGGTAACAATCATCGTCCCAGCTGATAACCCAGAGGCAACTTGGGCAGCAGTTGAAGCAGCACTCTAGGAGTATATTGCAAAATTAGCATAAATATGCTATAATAAAATAATGGTAGTCGTGTGAAAGCACGGCTATTATTGTACCTGTCTATTTCGAGTGAAGAGGTTATGAAATGCATCAACCGCCCGTCTCGCTGTCCGCTATTTTCGATTCCGTTGAAGGAGGGATTTACCGCCACACCGAACGCGTACTCAGTACCGCGTTTCACGGCAGTGCCGCGCCACTTCTTCTGCTCACCCAGCAGGAGCTGCGAAGTGTGAACGGCATGGGTCGCAAGCGAGTCGCCTGTGTCCAGCATGTCCTTGCGCAAGCCGACCTTCGTAGTCGCCTTCCGCAGGAGCGTGTCTTTGCACGCGCACGTGTGCTCTATGGAAGTGTTGCAGAGACGCCTGTTCAGGCGCTTTTGATTGGCTCTATGGTGAGTCGTGACATCACGGACGGGTATTTCAACCCCAGTCCGGCAGTCAAGTTCATCTGTACTGTGGATGGTACGATGACCATCGGAGCCATGCACGAGATACTTCAGAGTAGTCTTGGCGGCTACCTTGAGCTTCAAGGTATCGCTATGGATTCGCGACGCGTCCGTGATGCCTACGATGAGCTTTCGAGCCGACTCCATTTGTGGGAGCAGGCGCTGGAGCGTGAGCCGGTCTCATAGCCCACCTCATAGACAGGCCGGTCAGTGGAAATACTCTACTGACCGGGCAGTCCTTTTGTATATATTTTTTAATGAAATGTATCTAAAAGCACTGCTATGTAAAAAACACGACACCGTAGCTCCGCAAACTAGGGTACAATGAGTGCAGGGTAATCGCACAGGCATTCTTATGCATGTGCTCAATAGAAATAGGGGAGTATAGGTGTCTAAAGCCTTGTATCGTAAGTACCGCAGTACGTCGCTTGACGAAGTGGTGGGTCAGGAGCATATTACACGGCTTCTGAAGCGTGCACTTGAAACTGACCGCGTTGCGCACGCGTATCTTTTTACCGGCCCCCGTGGCGTTGGTAAGACCTCTATTGCGCGCATCATGGCGTATGAAATAAACAAGCTTCCGTACGCCGAAGATGCGCACCATCTTGATATTATTGAAATCGATGCCGCCAGTAATAATGGCGTTGAGGACGTTCGTGACCTCCGCGAAAAGGTACAGATTGCTCCTGTTTCGGCGAAGAAGAAGGTCTACATTATTGACGAGGTGCATATGCTCTCCAAGCCTGCCTTCAATGCACTTCTTAAGACGCTTGAGGAGCCGCCTGAGCACATCGTCTTCATCCTTGCGACGACTGACGTCAATAAACTCCCAGCTACTATTATTAGCCGTACGCAGCATTACGGTTTTCGTACCATCGCTCCAGCCACTGCTGCGGCACACCTAAAGACAATCGCAACTGCTGAAAAGATTGCCATAGATGACGACGCACTTCTTCTTATTGCAGAACGCGGTCACGGCAGCTTCCGTGATAGCATTAGCCTGCTTGATCAAGTAGCGAACCTTCATGATGGCAAGGAGCCTATTTCAGCAGCACTTATTGAAGACGTTCTTGGGCTTGCATCAACAAAGCACATGGAAAAACTCCTTGATGCGTATCAGGCCGCAGATATTTCAGCACTTGCAGCGCAGCTTGACGCCATAGAGTCTGAAGGTATTGATGCGTCTGTCTTGGCAGGTCAGCTTATTCACTTTGTGCGCAGCAGGGCCGCGGCTCATCCAGAGCTTCTCTCATTGCTTGACGCACTCTTGGATGTACCAAAATCTGCATATCCAGGCATGAAACTCTTAAGTGTGCTCGGTACGCCTCGCGTGACGGCAGTATCTGCACCGGCAACACCAAGTCCCGCTCCAAAGCCGAAAACCGTCGCCCTGGCAGCACCAGCACCTGAGATCACTGCATCCGTTGCTTCGCTAAAGAAAGCGGTTGAGCCAGCGCCTACACCCCAACCAGAGGCGGCAGCCCCTATTGAACCGCCAAAGAAAAAGACAGCCACGCCGATAGAGCCAGCTGATTTTAACTGGGAGGCGCTCGTAGAACACGTCCGTCAGAGCCACGTAGCGCTCTACAGCGTTCTATCTAAATGTAGTCCTGAGCTTGACGGGCAAAGCCTGAAGCTCTACACGGGAAGCGCATTTTATAAAAAGAAGCTTGATGACACGAAATACAGCACGCACCTCTATGAATCGATGCATGAGCTTGGCATGGTTGATATAGAAATCACCACCGTTCCAGAGCGTGCGCCACTTAAAGATAGCCAAGCTTCGGCAATTGCTGATATTATGGGTGGAGGAGTGGAAGTGGCACCTGGAGCTTTATAGCAACGGTCTCACCTCCAAAGAGAGTATATGGCAGGATCACAGACATCATCACCGGACGCCGCAGGGCGCATTCCACCGCAAAATCTTGACGCTGAGAAGAGTCTTCTTGGTGCTGTTCTTATTGACGAGGAAACACTTGCCGATATCAGCGAACACGTCACCGAAAAAGACTTCTACGATAAACGTCACGGCATAATCTACGGTGCAATGATTAGCTTGTACGAAAAGCATAAACCAGTAGACCTTCTTACACTCACAGATCAACTCAAGCAGAAGAAGCACCTTGATGACATAGGCGGCTCTGCGTATCTTACGGAATTGACCAACTATGTCCCTACGGCTGCCCACGCCGGTGCCTATGCAGAGCTTGTTCACCAGAAAGCAATCCGCCGCCGCCTCATTAAGGCCAGCGGTGATATTGCAGAGATGGGATACGACGAAGAAGAGGGCACAGCGCAACTTCTTGAGCGTGCAGAGGCGGAGCTCTTCGCAGTCAGTGACCAATCTACAAAACAAGACCTTGTACCGCTTGAATCTATCCTTACTGACAGCTTTGACCGTATGGAAGAACTGCACCGAAACAAGGGTGCACTCCGTGGTGTCCGTACCGGCTACCGCGATCTCGATAATATGACGGCGGGCCTTCAGCGCAGTGACCTTATCATCCTTGCCGCGCGTCCAGCCATGGGTAAGACCACTCTTGTGACAAACCTTGCCTACAACGTAGCTACGATTGCCAAACAGCCGGTGCTCTTCTTCAGCCTTGAGATGAGTAAAGAACAGCTGGTTGACCGTATGCTTGCCGATGCATCAGGGGTTGATGCATGGAATATCCGTACAGGTAACCTTTCTGATGAAGATTTCAGTAAGCTTTCTGAGGCAATGGGCGAAATGGCCGAAGCGCCTATCTTCATTGATGACACACCGGGTGTGAGCGTTCTTGAAATGCGTACAAAGGCGCGCCGTATTGCTCACGAACAACCGCTTGGGCTGATTATTATTGACTACCTCCAGCTTATGCAGGGAAGTGGTAAGTCTGACGGTAACCGTGTCCAAGAGGTCTCAGAGATTTCTCGTGGTCTTAAGCTGATTGCACGTGAGCTGAATGTTCCAGTCATTGCACTGAGCCAGCTGTCTCGTTCGGTTGAAAACCGTAGTCCGCAGATTCCGCAGCTGGCCGACCTCCGTGAATCAGGATCAATTGAGCAGGATGCCGATATTGTGATGTTTATCTACCGCGAGGCCTACTACAACCCAGAGACAGAGCGTGACAATATTACTGATCTTATTATCTCTAAACACCGTAACGGGCCCGTTGGAACAGTTGAACTGTACTTCCACCCAGAGCGCCTCCGCTTCATGTCACTTGATAGACGGCACGATCAGTAGAGTGGTATACTAAACGAGTAAATATATGAAGAAACCTGAAGATTTTTCCCATTATTTCCTCTACCGGTGGCGGTATGTTATTGGCTATAGCCTCATCGCCGTTCTTCTTGTGACACTCCTTCTTTTTGCAGCGCTCTTTACGCCAGCTGGACTATCAGCGGCTGAGATGCGTGCTGCAGCCACCAGCGCATCTCTTTCTTTTAGCGACAGTTCCACACTGGCGGTCACGAACCTTCCGTACCACCTCTTTCAATCAGGTATCTTTTCTCTCTTTGGTGTTTCTAACTTTACAATAAAGCTCCCGTCGCTGCTTATTGCGCTTGCATCTGCTGCTGGATTCATCATGCTTCTACGGCGCTGGTTCACGCTAAATGTTGCCGTACTGGCTTCACTCATTGTAGTGACCACTGGTCAATTCCTCTACATTGCGCAGCTTGGTACGGCAAGTATTCTGTACATATTCTGGCCAATCCTCATCCTCCTCTTGGGTACGCAAATTACACGCGGTGCCTATAAGTGGCGCTTTGCAGCGAAAATAGCCTTCGTCATAGCGGTTGTCATGAGTCTCTACACGCCACTGAGTATCTATCCACTTATTGCCGTCATCCTCACCGTACTCCTCCACCCACACCTACGCGCAACCCTCCGTAAACTTTCAAAGAAGCGCTTGGTTATTATCACGGGTATTGGCGTACTCCTCCTCGCTCCGCTTGGGTACCTTATTTCTCAGAACCCGCCGCTCGGCCTGACACTCCTTGGCCTCCCAGAGCAGTGGCCACCTAACATAGCAGAAAATGCTGTCACTGTGCTTAAGCAGTACTTCCTCTTCTGGGAGCCAAGCGCAACAACCGTTATGACTCCGGTCTTCGGTCTTGGATCAGCACTTGTGATAGGTATCGGCCTCTACCGCCTCTTTAGAACACGCGAAACCACTCGTAGCTACCTAGTAACGCTCTGGTTCCTGAGCCTTATTCCAATCCTGCTCCTGAACCCTTCATTTACAAGCGCCTCATTCATACCATCAATGCTCATGCTTGCAGCTGGGCTCACAAGCCTGATTGGCTACTGGTACCGCCTCTTTCCACTCAACCCTTACGCACGCATTGGTGGGCTCGTGCCAATCGTCATCCTTGTAGGTGTTCTTATTAGCACCGGGCTCATACGCTACGCATACGGCTACCACTACACACCAATGGTTGCATCACTCTTCTCCCGTGACCTCACCCTTCTTCCTAAGGACACGCGTACACTTGTTGTGTCCGAAAAGGAGAAGCCTTTCTTTGATGCAGTCGCAAAGTACAGAGAAAATCTTACCGTTCGCCAGTCAGTACCAACTGCGGGTACTTTTACCATTACGCATGAGGCGCAGAAGAAAACACCTGAAGGGTATAGCGTTGAGCGTATCATTGCAAACAGCTCAATCGACAGTGCCGCTCGGTATTATGTCTACCAAAAAGATGCAAATTAACGTATAATTACTCTAGTAGAAAGACGGAGGAATCACGAAATGGCTTTAGACCAAATGAAGATGCTCAACAAGCTGCGTAAAGCACAGAGCGACCTAAAGAAAGAAATAATTGAAGTAGAATCAGGTGACGGTGCAGTTGTCGTACAGATTACTGGTGAGCTAAAGATTAAGAAGGTTACTATTGACCCAGAGCAGGTAGACCTTGACGATATTAGCGAGCTCGAACACTGGATTGAAATCGCTGTACGCGATGGCCTTGCGAAGGCACAGGAAGTTGCCGCTGAGAAGATGAAGCCACTCATGGGTGGTCTTGGAAACCTCGGATTCTAATCAGAAGATCCACTGCGGGGCGCTCCTAGCTCCGCAGTACTCTTTATAGACTCGTATGTCACACTTACTCCCACGCGCCCTTGAAACGCTCATCGACGAGCTTGGCAGGCTCCCCGGTGTTGGTCAGCGCACAGCAGAACGCTATGCGTATTATTTGCTTCGCGCCAACAGCCGAATCACCAATAGCCTCTCTGCGGCTATTCACGATGTGCATAGCCTTGTAAAGACCTGTCCTGTGACATTTGCACTTATTGATGCAGAGGAGGAGGTCTCCTCACTCTATAGCAACACCGACCGCAATAAGAAGTTAATTGCCGTTGTAGAAGAGCCGCTTGATATTATTGCGCTTGAACGCACTGGCCAATTTAAGGGTACGTATCATGTTCTTGGTGGGGCAATGAGCCCTATAGACGGTATTGGGCCAGAACAGCTCCATATCCCAGAGCTCGCAACGCGCATAAAGAATGACGACGTTGAGGAAGTGATTATTGCCACCAACGCCAGTGTAGAAGGGGAGTCAACTGCACTCTTCCTTCAGAAGTATATTAAAGATGCTGGTATAGAGATTCAGATGAGTCGCTTGGCGCGTGGGATTCCTGTTGGTGTTGACTTAGAGTATGCAGACCAGATCACGCTTTCGCATGCGCTTGAAGGCCGGCGAATACTTTAGCAACTCCCTCTTAAATGGAAAGAGGCCCCGTTTCCCACCCAATACAGGGAGGAAACGGGGCCTTTTTGCGCCTAACCAACAACCTTGGGGAGGTTGTCGATTGCTTCAGAGACGTAGGTGTCGTCTTCCTCGCGCGTCAGCGCGGCGAGCGTCTTAGTGCGCGCCCCCTCCACGTGCTCGACAATGCCGAACATGCCGTGAATGGTCTTGCTGTGCGCCTTGAGGGCAGCGGTGATATCAACGATCGTCTGCGCACCAACCTTAAGGTCAGTAGCATAGCCGTTATAGACACCAAAGAACGTCGGCGTCAGGATAAACATCGCGCCACTACGACGTCCGTTGGACGAAAGCGTGATAGCAAAAGTGCCCGCGTCTTCGTTGCCGCGAACCGTCACAGAGTGACCATACCGGTTATGGATGGTCACCTCCTCGTTGTTCAGGTCCTTTGTGGCAATCTTGCACTCCTTGAAGAGCTCACTAAGGTAGCGTTTCTTGGAGTTCATGGCCACGTACCGGACAAGCAGGTACACGAGCAGTCCAATGTAGACCGTGCCGAAGACCAGCAGCATTACCTGAAGACCAGGCGTTGTCGTTGACATGACAGAGACACTCCCGAGGTTAACACCCCAGGTAGCTGCAAGTAGGCCCAATACCAGCGCCCAGACCAGCAGCTTCGTCATCTGAAGTTTTGAATTTGAAAAGCGCATCTTGCGCTCCCTTCTGTGTGTCGTTAGCGGTATTTCCACTAAGAAACATGCAGTAACGCAAGTTAGATGGATTATAGCATAAGTTATATATTTTGTCAATATACCGCTTCCGCTCCTAGGTGTCGGCCAGAGAGAGTGCTATACTAAAAGAATGTTTGATACCGCTAAAAATCTTATTGATGCTGCCCAGAAAATCCTTATTATTCAACCTGAAAACCCAGATGGAGATAGCCTTGCAAGCGCACTCGCACTTGAAGATCTTCTTGCGGAGTACGGCAAAGAAGTAACGCTTTTCTGCGCAATTGATATGCCAAAGTATCTGCGCTATATCAATGGCTGGGATAGGGTAGAGAAGGACTGGCCCGTAAATCACGACCTTGCTATCATCGTTGACACTACCAGTGCGCTCCTCCTCCAGCAGACGCTTGCCATCCCAGGTGCACGCTCTTTCCTAGAGACACACCCTGTGCTCATTTTTGACCACCACCAAGACAACGGAAATGACCTTCCATTCACACCAACGCTCGTTCTTGATAGCGAAGCTGTATCTGCAAGCCAGGTTATTTATGCGTTCGCAAAAGACGCAGGTATGTCTATTTCTCCTGTTGCGGCGGAGGCACTCTTCATTGGAATTCAAGCAGATAGTCTTGGGCTCACCACTCAGTCAACCACCCCTGAAAGTTATCAGGTGGCCGCTGATCTTGTGAAGCTGGGTGCGGTCCCTTCAGATATTGAAGGGCGCCGCCGCGAGTTTATGAAAAAACCTGCCGACATTTTGGCATACAAGGGTGCGCTTATTAGTAGGATTGAATATGACCTTGACGGTACGCTTGCGACCGTTCATATTCCATGGGAGGATATTCAGGAGTATAGCGACCGTTACAACCCAAGTGTGCTTGTTCTAGAAGAAATGCGCCTTGTTGATACGGTTGAGGTGGCAATTGCGCTCAAGACCTATCCAGACGGAAAGGTAACAGGAAAGATCCGCACGAATGCACCAATTGCACATCATATTGCGGGCTATTTTGGCGGCGGCGGTCACCAGTATGCTGCTGGCTTTAAGGTGTTTGAAGATTTCGCGACAGTTCGTACAGAACTTCTTACCGCAGCCCAAAAAGCACTTGATGAATACAAGGACGCAGCATGACCCTTTCATTTCATAACCAACTCACTAAAACCGTTGACGCATTTACGCCCCTTCAGAAAGGTAAAGTATCCCTCTATACTTGTGGGCCAACCGTTTACAGCACTCCTACGGTAGGGAACTGGGCATCATATATTCACTGGGATACACTTGTACGCACACTTGTGGCGGCTGGATATGACGTCACGCGTGTTATGAATATTACCGACGTTGGGCACCTTGTGAGCGACGGCGATGATGGTGAAGATAAGCTCGAGAAGGGTGCCCGGCGCGAAGGGAAGACTGCGTGGGAGGTTGCTCAGTACTACACGGATGATTTTATTGCCGGGATGAACGCGCTCAATCTTATTGCGCCAACGCACATTCCGCGCGCAACAGAATACATCGACCAGCAACTTGCACTCATACGGACACTAAAAGAGCGCGGGTACACCTACCAGATTTCTGATGGAATTTACTTTGATACAGCAAAATTCCCTACCTATGGGGATTTTGCAGGACTAGACATTGAAGCACAGAAGGCGGGCGCGCGCGTAGAATTTAACCCTGAGAAGCGGAGCGCCAGTGACTTTGCACTTTGGAAGTTTACACCAGCCGGCCAGGTGCGTGATATGCAGTGGCAGACGCCAGCAGATCTTACTGATGACAATTCTAGCCCCCAGGGCTTTCCGGGCTGGCACCTTGAGTGTTCTGCAATGGCGATCGACCTTCTAGGGGAGACGATTGACATTCACACTGGCGGTATTGATCACATCCCCGTTCATCACACAAATGAAATTGCCCAATCAGAAGCAGCAACAGGCAAGCAATTCGCTCAGTACTGGCTCCATACCAACCACCTTAAAGTGAATGGCACAAAGATTAGCAAGTCGCTTGGCAATGGCTACACGCTTCAGGATCTTGCAGAGAAGGGTTTTGACGCACTTGACCTTCGTATGGCAGTACTTCAGGGTCACTACCGCTCAGAGGGTAACTTCACGCTTGAAACGCTACAGGCAGCACGAAACAGGCTCCTGAATTGGCGCTCTGTTGCTGCGCTTCGTCACCAGATTCACGACACACTTGAGCGCAGTACGGCCGAAAACAGCAAGCATGTGCAGTACCTGGAAGATAGCCGCAGAAAACTTCTGAGCGCACTCAGCGAAGATCTTAATACGCCAGGAGCGCTTGCCGTAGTGGATGAGGTATTTAAAACAGTCCTTGCAACAGCAACGGTAGACCTGCATGACACAGGCTTCCTACGCTTCCTAGAGACGGTTGACGAGCTCCTTGGACTCAATCTCGTTACAACAACCCCAGACATCTCAGATGAGCAGAAGATGCGTATTATAGAGCGCCTCAGGGCACGAGAGAACAAAGACTACACCACATCAGATGCTGTGCGCGATGCGTTCCTTGCTGAGGGTATTACACTCCGCGATACGCCACATGGTACGGTGTGGGAATATTCCGTATAACCCCTCACTCACTCTAGTCATAAAAAAGCGGCCCGCAGAGAGCCGCTTTTATTTTAGAAAGGAGTAGCGAGGAGCTTACTTCGCAGCCGCCACTTTCTTCCGAGGTACAGCCTTTGATCTGTCATTACGAGCAAGGTGTTCATCAATAAGAACACGGATAACACCGGCGATAGGAATAGCAATAATACCACCAATGACGCCGAACATATAGAGACCCACAGTTACCGCACCAAGCACCATCAGTGCAGACAGGTCAATTTTCTTCGCCTGAATATTTGGTGAGATGAAGTTATTTTCAACTTGCTGGTAGACGATGAAGAATATTGCGTACGCAATTGCTGCCGGGAAGCTGTTGAGAGCAAGAAGAAGGCCGACGATAACGCCACCAATGGTGGCACCGAACATAGGGATCAGTGAAAGCACAAAGGTAATTGCAGCCGTTGGCATGGCAAGGCTTGCTTCGACGGTCGGGAAGATGAAGCTAAGCGCGAAGACCACCAGACCTGCCGCTGTAGCCCCAATAGCAGAGACTGAAAGTTGACCCGTAATATAGCCACTCACAACTGAGTACATACGCCCCGCAACTCGGCGGTGCTGTTTCATCTTTTCCTTGTCCTTATAAAGACGCCATAGACGCTTCATCCACTCTGGCCCCTCAATCAACATGAGGAAGGTAAGAACGAGTACAAGAATGAGCGCTGCAAGGAACGAGAAGAACGAACCAATACCAGACACAACACTTCGTCCTACATCACCAGCCCAGGCCGCCGCACTTGTTTTTACAGATTCGAGCGCAGCATCAACCTGCCCTTGGAGCCCGTACTGCTCAACAATCGCATTGAGACCCGACCACTGATTTGACGCAGAATCTACGAAATCAGGCACGTTCTGAGCAAACCGGGCTGTCTGCTGAACAATAGGCGGGATCACAAGAACAACCACCGTTGCAAGCAGTGCAATAACCGCAACATACGCCAGCGCCGTCGCGCCAACACGGCTTCTTCCTGGAAGCTTCGATGCAATCCATGTCACTGGGCGGTGAAGTGCCATTGTTAGGAAGAATGACACGCCAAGAATAATGAGGCCAATCTGTGCTTTATAAAGGAGGAATCCGACTATACCGATAGCAAATACTACCAACCAAAATCGTACAAAAGTCTGTGTGTCTATCTCAATACGGGTTCTCATGTATACAGTATACTAAAATCCGTCGAATTCGTGTAGTATATCGTCACCTTTACGCATACCGCTACTTTAGCCTAGACAAACCTCTTATGCTTATCTATAGTAAGAAAAGATATGGAGCAGCTGCTATCACAGCTTCGGGGGGCGCTTTCAGGTACTATTTCAACAAGTCCTGCCCTCAGGTCTTCGGTTCGACGAGACGCGAGCCTTTTTGAGATTACCCCAGACGCCGTTATTACCCCAGAGTCATCGAAAGATATCCAGTCACTCGTGCGGTTTGTCATGAAGCACAAGGCCGCCTACCCAAAACTTGCCATCACTCCACGTGGTGCGGGTACAGATATGACCGGCGCGGCAATTGGTTCGTCTATCGTTCTTGATCTGACGAAGCTTGATACGATTCACAGCTTTAAGGGTCGGCTCGTTCACGCCCACCCTGGTGCAAAGGTATATGACATTGAGCGCATGCTTGGAGCGCACAGTCTTGCGCTTGGATCGTCACCGACAAGCAGAGATGTGGCAACGCTTGGCGGTATCGTCGCTAATAACTCAGCTGGCGAACGCTCATTTATGTACGGAAGTACGCAGCGCTGGGTGAGCTCACTAAAGGTGGTCCTTGCAGACGGCAAAGAGTACACAGTCCGCCCAATGAGCCGACGCGAACTTGAGCGAAAGATGGCTGAACCTACCTATGAAGGGCGGCTCTATGCGCACCTTTATAGTATCCTCAATCGACACTACGACATCATCAGGAACGCCCGCCCCCATACCGTAAGAAATGCGAGCGGGTATAACCTTTGGGATATCTGGGATAGGGAAGAGGGTATTTTTGACCTTACACAGCTATTCATTGGGAGTCAGGGGACATTAGGAATTGTAACGGACATTACGATTGAGGCGGTAAAGAAGCCTCAGTACGTAGGTGCACTCCTTGTACGTATGCCGACGCTTAAAAAGCTCGATGCGGTACTTAAAACAATAAAGGAGCATTCACCTTTGAGCATTGAAGGGTTTGATGACATTACCTTCCTTCAAGGCCTGCGCACCTACAAACTCCTCAGGAAGCAAATTGGAAACCGTGAATACGCAAAGCAGCAGATTCAGCTTCTTCCGTCTGCAACTGTATTAAAGGGGTCGGCACCCCAGCTCATCCTTACGGCCGAGATCGAGGGCGATACCCACGCAGAGCTCCTTGAGAAGCTTGAACGCCTACATGAGGCGCTCCAGAAGTATAAGATTCAAAGTGATGTTGTTGTTGATAATCCGGTGAATGTTCCGTTGCGCCGCATGCGTCAATCTACCCTCGCTCTACTTCAGGATAAGATGAAGACGCAGCACGCATCGCCGTTTATTGATGACATGGCCGTTCATCCAGACCATATAGCAGCATTTCTTCCTCGCCTAAGAAGGGTCCTGAAGAAGCATAAGCTTCCAGCTACAATACACGGACACTTTGGTGATGGAATCTTCCACGTCCTTCCTCTTTCGCAGATCACCTCTGTAAAAGAGCAGGTAAAGCTTGAGCCAATAATGCGAGATATCATAAAACTCACCCTAGAATATGATGGGTCGCTTTCAGGAGAGCACGGAGACGGAATGATTCGTGGCCCATGGCTCCCCGCACAATTCAATCAAGAGGTATATACACTCTTTCGCCAGGTAAAAGAACTCTTTGATCCCCTCTACATCTTCAATCCTCATAAGAAAACTGACGCAACCTGGGAGTATAGCATGAGTCACCTCAGAGAATTTCGACCTCACGGCAAAAAACGGTAACTTGCAAAAACTTACTTGTTAATGTATAGTATTAGTACTATGCAGAAAAAGAAGATTGGCTGCGTAAAGGCAGCAACCTACATTCTTGGCGATAAGTGGACGCCGCAACTTCTGCGTTTCTTCGCAAATGAGGATGCAGTGCGTTTTGGGCATATTCAGGATTTTGTAGCCGGAATCAACCCACGGACACTCTCTGCACGCCTCGGAAACCTTGAACAAGAGGGGATTATAAAGAAAGTGCAAAAAGCAGAAAGCACCCGCTGTGAGTACTCACTCACACAAAAAGGGCAGGAACTCGTCCCTATCCTCCACGCCATGGAAACGTGGAGCACTCGTCACGATTCTTAATTTTTAGTTAAACCTCAGCTCACCTTCAGAAAAGTGGCGTATACTATGGGTATGAGAGTATTAGTCATTGAGGATGAACATAAGATTGCACGAGCCCTTGGTAAGGCGCTTCAGCAGGAAACGTTTGCCGTGGACATCGCTTATGATGGCGACGAAGGATATGCAATGGCAACCACAGAGCCGTATGATATTGCTATTATTGACCGTATGATTCCTGGTGAGTATGACGGCCTAGCAATCGTCAAAGCCATGCGTGATGCCAAGATACATACGCCCGTCCTCTTTCTTAGTGCGCTAGATAGCATCCATGAACGAACAAAGGGGCTCGATGCTGGCGCCGATGACTACCTTGTGAAACCGTTTGCGCTAGAGGAGCTCCTTGCTCGCGTTCGCGCACTGCTTCGCCGCCCGGTAGAGCAGCAATCTGCCCAGCTTACCGCAGGTGACCTTACGCTCGATACCATTACCTACACAGTAGAACGCGCTGGGAAGGTAATTCAGCTTACAAGTCGGGAGTTTGCACTCCTTGAATACCTCCTTCGAAACCAAGGACGCCCTATTAGTAAAGAGACGATTATCTCACACGTCTGGGATTACGACGCCAATATCCTGCCGAATACTGTAGAGGTGTACGTCAAGTACCTGCGTGCGAAGATTGATGCGCCGTTTAAAACACCGCTTATCCATACAGTGCGTGGATTCGGATATAAACTAGAGGCGGCATAACCCATGCACCTGTTTCGGTCCGCCACACTCAAGCTCACCACGTGGTACCTCGCAATACTTATGGCAATAAGTATTGCTTTTAGTATCATGCTCTACCAGCTCAGCCTCAACCAGGTAGGAATCCGCCTAGAGGCGCTCCAACACAGCATCCTAGATGGTCAGTACATACAGAACCTCGTCCAGCCATACATACAGGGGCTTCTTCCGGGCTCAACAAACGCACTGATTGACACCGAGCTCCAGGCGGCGTCCCGTCAGATCATAACGCTCCTTGTAAAAGTAAATGCCGTCGTCCTTCTTGCCGGGGGTATCGTTTCATATATCATGGCCCGTAGGACACTCCGTCCAATTGAAGCGGCCCATGAAGCCCAGGGAAGGTTCACGAGCGATGCAAGCCACGAGCTCCGCACGCCGCTCTCTGCAATGAAAACAGAGCTTGAGGTGAGTCTTCGTGATACCGACCTATCTATTAAAGAGGCGAGGGAACTCCTAGAGAGTAACCTTGAGGAGGTAAACAAGCTTATATCCATCTCTGAGATGCTCCTTCATCTTTCCCGACTTGAATACGACCAGCTTGAGGTCACAACGGTGGACATACCAGCGCTTGTAGCAGATATGCTCAAGAAACATCCAGAAGGTGAGCGGTTCACACTTGTAAGCCGCAAGAAAGCCACAACACAGGCAAACGAAGCTGCAATTACAGAGGTTATTGATATTCTTATGGAGAATGCGCTGAAATATAGCCCGAAGGATCGCCCTATTGCTATAAAGATCTTTGAGCAGCGCGCTCATATCGCCTTCAGAATCAAAAATAACGGTCCGGCTATTAGTAAACAGTCCATTGACCGTATCTTTGAGCGATTCTACCGAGGCGATCAATCACGAACGAACAGTAGCCGTAACGGATATGGACTTGGCCTATCAATTGCCAAGAAAATTGTAGAGATTCACGGTGGCTACATAACCGTATTAAGCAATACAAAAGAAACATCGTTCACCTTCTATCTCCCTATTGTCAAAAAGGGTAGTACAAAATAGCACCCAGTCCTAGTATAAAAAATACAACGATATTCACTACATACTTAAGGAGTATCTAAGAATAGCTTGCGATACTGGGGGTAGTAGCAACCCGCTACGAAACAGACAGTAAAAGGAAGGGAGTGAACACCTATGAACACCACCACCGCTACAACACACCAGACAGTAAAACAAGCACCTATCCTTCTGAGTAAGAAGGGCATGAAGGACTTGAAAAAGAGCATATCACAGCTTGAGCAAGACCTCTCTGCAATCCAGAGAAGCCTTAAGGAAAGCGACAAAACACACGGACACGATGATCGGTTTGAGAGAATCGAGAAACTACAGCGGCTCGAAAGTGTCGAAGCTGAACTCTACGAAAAGAAGCATGTTCTTGCGAATGCAAAACTTATCTCCTCTAAGCGCACACGCCTAAAAGTTGCCGTTGGCTCAGTTGTTGATCTTATTGATCAGCAGGGAAGAATGTTCCGCTATACGCTCGTTGAGAGTATTGAAGCAGATCCAAGCGATGGGCGCATCTCAACACTCAGTCCTATCGGTAGGAGCCTCGTCGGCAAGACCGTGAAGGATGTTATTGAGTGGGGGAATGGGTCGTCGTACAGAAACTTGCGGCTTGTACGCATATCATAAATAGACAATGGCTACGCCGTAGTACGTCCTTACTCGGTCATATGAACAAGTTCACATGACACCTCGTAAACGGACAATGGCTACGCCGTAGTACGTCCTTACTCGGTCATATGAACAAGTTCACATGACACCTCGCTTCGTAGTACAATAGTGCTAATGGATTTTTACAATAAAACAGCAAAAGAAACACTGAGTAAACTTCGCTCTAGCACCGATGGACTATCACGAAGCGAGGCGACCAAGCGGTTAAAAACACACGGCCTTAACGAGATCACCGTGAAAGGCGAGCCTCTTTGGAAGAAGCTTGTTGAGCCATTTGCGAACATATTTACGCTCGTCCTAGGGCTTGCCGTAGCTATAAGTATCTGGCATGCTGCCTATTTTGACGCTATTGTTATTTTCGCCATCATCCTTGTGAGTGCGGTCATTTATTATGTGCAGCGGTTCTCAACCGAACGTATCCTTCGCACACTCCGCAAGACCGACGCACAGCGCGTATCAGTATACCGTCACGGCACACTTCAGACGGTTGACGCAACGAGACTCGTACCAGGTGATGTTATTCACATTGGAGAGGGCGATAAAGTGCCGGCAGACATTCGTGTCATCTCGTCTCATAACGCCTACGCCAATGAATCAATGCTGACGGGCGAGTCACACCCCATTGCCAAAACGAATGACCCACTAAAGGGAAAGAAAGAAGTATACGAACGTACGAATAGCCTCTTTCAAGGTTCGTTTATTACATCCGGCCAGGTAGTTGGTATTGTAACGCATACCGGTGACGCTACGGAGTTTGGCCAGATTGCACAGCTCAGTGCTGCAGACCCCGGCGCACTGACAAGCCCCGTACAGAAAAAGATAGACAAGCTTATCAGCTACAGTATGGCTATTATCACAGCCGTCGCTGTGCTTACTTTTATCCTGGCTGTAGCGCGCGGCGTGAGCGTCTCTGAGGCACTACAGTTCGTTATTGCGCTTGCAGTGTCGGCTATTCCAGAAGGGCTCCCAATTGCTATATCCGTCATCCTTGTTCTAGGAATGCGTCGCATGGCAAAGAAGAAGGCACTCGTACGCAACATGCGCGCAATTGAGACTATTGGCGTCATTACAACCATTGCAACAGACAAGACAGGGACGCTCACAAAGAATAAGCTCTCTGTACAAGAGCTATGGACGCCACTATGGGAAGGAAACGAGCTTACCGGAAGTACCGCCCATCTTAACTCAAAAGATCTAGGCTTTTTCACCAATCACGCAGAGATACTCAGTGCAGACCCGCTTGATATTGCGTTGAGCGAGTATTCGTCAAAGCAAAAGGGGGCAACCAAAGGCAGCACTCTTCACAGTAGTCTTCCGTTCGAGCAAACACTCGCAATGAGTGCGAATGTATGGAAAAGGAAGGCCGGCTACTGGATTGCCGTGAAGGGTGCACCAGAGGCACTCGTTGAAAGAAGTTCGCTTACGAAGACAGCGAAAGAAGAAGTCTTAAATACACTCTCTCAATTCGCCACAAATGGCTACCGTGTCATTGCTCTCGCGTCAGCGGAGCTGGAGGCACCCGTTACATCGCTTGAACTCCTTCCGAAATCCCAGAGGCTTTCATTCCATGGGCTGATTGCAATCGCAGACACACTTCGCCCGGCTGCACGTCGCGCTGTTGCAACGGCCCAGCAAGCAGGTGTAACCGTACGAATGATCACGGGTGATCATTTCCAGACCGCGTTTAGTATTGGAAAGCAGCTTGGATTAGCACACGACGAATCAGACGTATTTGACTGCAGTACTATGGGTGAACTTGATAGCACAGAGCTAAAGAAGGTCGTTCGCCATGCGCATGTATTCTCCCGCGTAACCCCAGAGAATAAATTTAAAATCCTTCAAATCCTTAAGGCCACAGAGGTGACTGCGATGACAGGGGATGGAGTAAATGATGTACCCGCACTCTCAAGCGCTCATGTAGGTATTGCTATGGGAAGTGGCTCGCAGATCACAAAAGATGCTGGCGACATCCTTCTTCTTAACGACGATTTCTCTAGTATCGTCCATGCCATGCGAGAAGGCCGGATTATCTTCGCGAACATCAAGCGAATGCTCTTCTATCTCCTCTCTACAAATATTGGCGAGGTGTTTGTTGCGCTTGGTGCGCTGATTATAGGCGTGCCTCTCCCGCTTGCACCAATTCAAATCCTCTGGATTAACCTCGTAACCGATACAACGATGGTCATTCCTCTTGGACTTGAACCAGGAGAGAAGGATACACTCAATCAGCGTCCAGTATCACCGAAGGCGCCTATCCTCAGTAAGTATATGATTGCGCGCATTATCATTGTTGCACTGCTCATGGGCGTCGTCACGCTTGGGCTCTATATATACTTTAGTAGCGCTCATGGCGTCGCATATGGCCAGACTATCGCATTCCTTGCACTTGTTGTTATGCAGTGGGCAAATGCGTTCAACGCACGCAGTACGTACGACTCCGTATTCGTCCGAACTAAGGTCCGTCACACCGTATTCTGGATTGGACTGGGTATTTCGATCCTCCTTCAGGTAGCGGTCTTCGTAGGGCCCCTCCAGCCGTATCTGCATGTGGCTCCAGTCTCACTCCAGGATGCACTTCTTGTAAGCGCAGGGGCATTTATTGTAACTATCATCCCGGTTGAGATTCACAAGGCATGGGGGCGTGCAGCGCGAAAGAAGAGGCAACAGTAGAATGAGGCGTAATACCCACACAGGCTCTCAGCATTTCCTACGCTCACCGCGACTCGTAGAGGAGCTCCTCACAAAGACGGACATCAAAAGCACCGACATCGTCTACGACATTGGTGCAGGAAGTGGTGTTATCTCATCTGCGCTCGCACCACTCGTGCGTAAAGTAGTGGCGATCGAGGTTGATCCGCGCACAACACATCTTCTAAAGCGTAATATTCACGATGTTCATGCATTTAAGAATGTGAAAATTGTCGAAGAGGACTTCTTAAGCCTTCCGCTTCCGGCGCATCCTTATAAAATCTTCTCAAACATCCCGTTTCACATCAGCGCACCAATTGTGAAGCGCTTCTTTAATTCAGAGCATGGCCCAGAGACAGCGTACCTTATCGTACAAAAACAGTTTGGGCAGAAACTCGTCTCGTCAGAGGCGAAGCGATTCACGAGCCAACTAGGAATGCTCATTGGTGCAGAGTATGCTGTAAAGATTATTCGCAACCTAAGGCGCGATGATTTCAAGCCTCAGCCGGCAGTAGATACGGTCTTCGTAGAGATGAAGCGCCGCAAACTTCCTCTTATAGAGAAGGGTCGCCTGAAGGCATATGAACGCTTCACGGAAGAGTGCTTCTCCGACCCTAAAAAGCTTGCTCGTCAACGGCTCGAGCTTATCGGCCTGAAGCCAGGCGATCCGCCTTCCCGACTCACCTTGAGCCAGTGGATCATCCTTTTTAACGCCGCCTCTTTTGCGCCAAACAAGAAAAAATAGTAAAACTTCTATATACTAGTCTTTATGGACGATATCTCATTGATTACGTGGATTATTACTGGTATTTTATTTGCGATTGACCTTGGGGTTCGTATCTGGCTGCTTGTCTACATTCCTAAGCGGCGTAAACCTACCGCAGCAACGGCGTGGCTTCTGCTTATTTTTACAATTCCGTTCCTTGGAACACTTCTCTTTGTCGCTATCGGTCATTCAAAACTCTCTAAGGCGCGTCGCAGCAAGCAGACGGCCATTACAAATATCCTTCATGCTTACACCTCGGAGCTTGAAAGGGCACACCTCACCCAGCAGGCGCCGGCGCCGTATGACGGGGCAGCGTCTCTTGCAACAAGTCTCACAGGGTTAGCGCCAACGGCAAGCAATGCCATCACACTTCTTACTGGGTACGATGAAATTATTGAAGATATTATAGAAAAAGTTAACACAGCCACGCAGTACATTTATGTAGAATTTTATATTCTTGCACTTGATACCACTACCGAGCCCTTCTTTGAGGCACTTGAGGCAGCAAAGAAGAGGGGCGTGGACGTCTACGTACTTTTTGACTCCTGGGGTTCACGAAAGTTTCCTCAGTTTAAAAGGATGATGCAGCGGCTTGATAGTGCTGCTACCGCGTGGCATAAAGTCCTCCCAATTAGCCTCAACCCAAAGAAGTATAATCGCCCTGACCTACGCAATCATCGTAAGATTGTGGTTATTGATAACACAGCTGCGTATATCGGCTCGCTCAACATGATTGATAAGACCTACCACAGGAAAGATACAATCAGCTACATTGAACTCATGGCGCGTCTTGAGGGGCCGTCTGTGAATGCACTTGCGACAATCTTTGCCAGTGACTGGTATAGCGAAACGGGCAAGGCGCTCTCTGACTTCATGAAGAATGCAACTATTGCGCGAAAGGGGAATGTACCGGTACATGTTGTCCCAAGCGGCCCAGGCTACCCGCATCAGAATAACCTAAAGACGTTTGTCTCCCTCATCTACACAGCGCGCAAGTCTATTGTCATTACAAACCCCTATCTTGTCCCGGACGAGTCGCTCCTGAGCGCACTTATCTCTGCTGCAAAGCGCGGCGTCCACGTATCTATCCTTAACTCCGAGGCTATGGATCAGTGGATGGTAGGACATGCACAGCGCTCGTACTATACAGAGCTCCTAGAGGCGGGGGTGCACATTTATCTCTACAAAAAACCGCAGCTTGTTCATGAAAAACATTTCGCTATTGATGAATCGGTTGCCGTGATCGGCTCAAGCAACCTCGATATTCGTTCTTTTGAGCTGAATCTTGAGTGTGTTGTTATTGCTTACGACACCGCAACCGCGAAGCAGCTCACTACTCGCCATGCAGAGCTCCTCAAAAAGAGCACCAAGGTACATCTGGCGACATGGCAAAAGCGAAGGGGTTGGAAGAATCTCCTTGATAGTATTGCGCGCCTGAGTTCGGCGCTTCAGTAAAGCTACTTACGCTTCCCAAACATAAAGAGTCCAAGACACATCCAGAAGGCCATAATGACAACACAGACCCCTATAAACGTCGGGAGTCCTAAGAGGATAATGAGCGGCATTGAGAGCGCCGTGACGAGCCCTCCACCCATGAGCGGCTCAAACATCAGTTGCTTGTAGCCAAAACCTTCAACGGCATTGGTCTTATTCTTTGGGTCAACCATTTGTGCGAAGAGAAGGCCTGTGGCGGTCATACCCATCGCCTGGCCGTAGCTGATAATGGCATTCTGGAACCAGTAGCGCTGGAACATACGCCGGGCAAAGAAGAAGAAGGCAAAGAGAATCCACACTACACCTGCACCATAAAGAAGCCCGAAGATGACCGCGTCTTTTACGAGGAACTCAAGCGACATGGTGCCAATTGCCGCCATAATAAGAAGCGTAAGTGTGAGTGTCGTAATGAGGTCAACGACCTCACGGTTCACCTTAAAGCCAAGCTTTCGCCAGATAAACTGCGCCGCCATTCCACCAAACATAGCGAAGGTGAAGAGCGGTACGTAGGCGAAGAAGCGATGACCGTCACGACCCCATGTGAGTGACTCGACAAGGAGAAGGCCTTGATGAATAAGCCATCCAACGGCAACACCAGAGAGAAGGAGGAGGATATGGAAAAAGAGTGATTTTACTGTCACAACCTTACGGAAGCTGACGCCCTTTCGCCTAATCTCAGCAACAATAGTATGGTAGTAGACGCGGTTACGCGCCACCTGTACGGGTCCGCCGGATTTTATGTGCCCTTTGCGGCGCGCCCAGTTGATAAGGATGACGCCTGTGATAAGTGCAGTGAGCAGACTTGCCGTTGCGAGTCCTGTTGCGATCTGACGTCCATCTTCAAAATCAAGATCATTAAATACTGGTGTCATGCCGGCCACAGTACCATGACCGCCCTCGAAGCTGATCTCAAGGAGGGCTGCGACATACGGCGGTATACCAAAAAAAAGGTACGAGCACAAAGAGCGCCAGCAGCCCTGCGACCACATACTGCCCCCAGGCTATTGTTTGTCCAAATGCTACCTGCGGGCCGGCGAGCTTCCACATATTTTTTAGCGAAATAAGCGGTTTACCAAGGAAGAGACCCGCAAATACAAGAACGATCATATATTTAGGAAGTACTTGCCACATTTCGTAAAACTCTTTCGGAATCTGAAGGGCGGGGAAGTATTCACCAGCAATTTGTGGGCCTAAAACAAGCAATACAATTCCAGCTGCAAGTGAAGTGGGGATGAAGAGTCGGCGGACAAGCGGAAGACGCGCAAGAATATAGCCACCAATGATAGCGCCCAGAAGAAGGAGACCTGCAACGATGTATTGAGTAATCATAACCTTGATTGATTATAGCAGGTGGGGGAGGAAATACTAGAGGTGAGAGTGGGTATATATACCTAAAAGCCCTACTCAAAATCCCATACACAGAATGTATGGGATCTATAGGCCGCCTCCCAGGGTATAGGCGGGGAGGCCGTCGCTAAATTGTTCAGCAGGAGTCTACCTATGCGGTGGGACGAATGTCAACGCCTTACCGGTAGCGGTACCACGACCAGTACGGCCAATACGGTGAACGTAATCTTCGTAGGTTGCTGGCTGGTCAAAGTTGATCACGTGGCTCACGTTTGGAATATCAAGTCCACGCGCTGCAACGTCGGTTGCTACAAGGACCTTTACGTGGTCATTCTTAAACGCACGGAGGGCACGCTGACGCTGTGACTGTGACTTGTTACCGTGAATTGCCGTAGAGGCAATGCCGCGGTTATCAAGGTGGTCAGCAAGGCGCTGTACACCAAACTTTGTTTCACCAAAGAGAAGTACCTTTTCAAATTCTTTAGCAGTAAGGAGCTCAAGGAGCTTTTCAAGCTTCTCTTCCTTACTTGAAGCAACAATAATGTCCTGCTCAACGCGCTCGCTGGTATCAGCAGTACGTACAGAAATCACCTCAGGCTCGTTAAGGAACTCGTCCATAAGCTTCTGAATTTGTGGTGTAATTGTTGCGCTAAAGAAGAGTGTCTGGCGTTCAGCAGGAGTAAGGCTCACGATATTTCGGATATCGTTCACAAATCCCATATCAAGCATACGGTCAGCTTCGTCAAGAACAACAGTATCAACGTTATCAAGAACAAGCTTCCTGCGCTTAATAAGGTCAGTTACACGGCCCGGCGTACCAATCACAACGTGTGGACGGCGTGCAAGCTGCTTAATCTGACGGTCAATATTTGCACCACCAACGATCAGTGTTGAGTAGAGCTTCATGCCATGTGAAAATGCCTGGAATTGCTCATCAATCTGCTGTGCAAGCTCACGAGTTGGCGCAAGGACAAGTACAGATACTGGCGCAGGGTTTGTGAAAAGCTTGTTAAGAATTGGAAGCATGAATGCTGCTGTCTTACCGGTACCAGTATTTGCAAGACCAAGAACGTCCTTACCTGCAAGTGTGTGCGGGATTGACTGGTCCTGGATTGCACTTGGCGTTGTGTAGCCCTTGTGTGCAATATTCTTATGAAGTACTTCGTGGAATGGGAAGTCTGCAAATGTATGTGTTGGCTCGTAAGGAGTTTCTGCTCCAGAAATAGTTGCCTTATTTACGAACTTGCTTGGGTGGATGTATGCACCGCGGTGATTTGACTTACCGCGTGAACCACCACCGTTACCGCCGCCACGTTTGTGGAAGGGACGATTTGTTTGATTTGAACGCTGACCGCCCTGTCCGCCGCGTGTACCGCGTGCGTTGCCGCCACGTCCTGAACCGTGTTGATATGCCATAGGTAATAAACCTCTTTCTTGTTTGTACGCCATGCGAATATAGAGTGGGCGTAATATGTATATAATTATCGCTGCAGACGAACAGCGAGAACCTCTCTTGTACCCACCAAAACCACAAGAAATTCTATGTTTTCAGTTCTAAGAAAAGTATCCATTCGGATGCACTTACTTTAGTATAGCACATTTATTAGATAATTTCAATACCAGCTAGACCACTTTGCAAAAAGCATGGCCTAAAACATATACATTGACTGTATGTGCTTTAACTAAGGACCTAAGGCCTCATAGCACAAGAAGTCTCGGGGGTGGTATACTGAATACTAATGAAACTATTCTTTGATGCTCGTTGGACACGCACCGACTACCACGATGGCATTAGCCGCTACACGAGCGGACTCCTTGAGGGGTTTATGCGTCAGAACCTTCCCGTCACAGCACTGATTTGTGACATAAAGCAGCTCGAGCTCCTCCCCAAAGGCGTTCCATACCTACTCCTCAACCACCCCGTATCCCCAAAAGAACCCTTTATTGCCCGAAAGTTAAATAAAGCAGGTGCAGATGCCGTCTTCAGCCCGCTTCAAGTGATGGGATTCTGGGGGAGAAAATACAAACTCATCCTGACGCTTCAAGATATCATCTACTACCGTCACCCAAAGCCACCAACCAACCTTCCATGGTACGTACGCACCGCATGGCGCCTCTTCCATATGGCAAGGTGGCCACAACGGCTACTCCTTAATAGGGCAGATTACGTAACAACCGTGAGTCATACTTCTAAAAGATTTATTGAAGAGATGGGTCTTACGAAAAATGAAATCGGCGTTATTTACAACGCGACAAGTACGGCAATTGCCTCAAACGAAGTAGCGCCAAAAGAAGAGCGGACAAAAAACATCCTCTACATGGGATCATTTATGCCATATAAAAATACGGAAACGCTTATTCGTGCAATGGAACACCTCTCGCACGACTACACACTTCATCTTTTAAGTAAGATTTCACCCCAGCGCAAAAATGAACTCCAGGCTCTCATTCCAGAGAAAGCGCAGGTTGTATTCCATAACGGCATTAGCGAAGCAGCTTATGCGCAGCTATTAATGAACGCACACTGTCTTGCAACGGCGTCGAAAGAAGAAGGCTTCGGTCTCCCTATTGCGGAGGCGCAAACCTACGGCACGCCAGTTGTCTGCTCTGACATGGATATTTTCCACGAAGTGGCAGGTGAGGGCGCACTTTATTGCAACCCAGATGAGCCAAAAGAATTTGCCAGCGCAATAGAATCCCTTGCACAGGAAGACGCGCGAACCGCTCTTATTGAAAAGGGTCGTGCGCATACCGCCCAGTTCAACTGGGAGTATTCAGCCCGTGAAATCTGGAGTATATCTGAGGAGCTTGTTAAAAAATCCTAGTTCTTAAGTGCGCGAATTCGCGCAATGAGCTCTGGAAAGTCCCTGCGCATAAAATGGTCCGGTGCAGGGAGTGTGTGATATTCAGCCTCTGGCAGTGCAGTCTTGTAGCGACCAGCATCCTCCATGCTAATAACAGGGTCGTCACTTCCGTGAAAGAATACAATCTCATCTACCTGCCGAGAGAATGCCCCAAGCGCATCAGACCCCTCGCTGGGAATCTTGAAGTCAGTCAAATCCTCTACGGTTTCATCATTATACGGGGCGGCCACAAGAATACACGCCTTTATCTTCTTCGGGAATACATGCTCGTTTAAGTACTTTGGCAGGAAAATACCGCCCATAGAGTGGCCAATCAAAATACAGTCGTCTTCTGCAATTTCCGCCACACGACTAAACCAAAGGCTCCATTCGCCGTACTGCGCGTTCTGCTTATTTGGCATAGACGGGGCGATAATTTCATACTCCGGCCCTAGACTCTCACCAAGACGTTGCATCCAGAAATCAACACCTCCAAGGAGCCGTTCCTTCATGACTGTTTTCGTACGGAGGTTCTCTAAAAACGATTCGTATGAAAAGAATGTTGTACCACCGTGAATAAAGATTACTTGTGTCATGCGACTCCTTTAGATAATTTTATCGAGTGAAATTTTTGCATACTTAGCAAAAAGGTACTGTAGCGCAAAGAACAGGATAGCTGGAAAGGCGAGGATGAGCGAACTAATCACCGCGATGTCCACCGGAAGAATCTGCTCCGATATCAGATACGTAAGGGATGCTAACCCAATAGGTACGGCTATAAGAAGAACTTTTGCGGTCACAACTAACCGTGCGCTCATCTTTAAATAATTCTTTTTGGTTTGTGGCGCGTGCTGGACTTTTAGCACAAGTGGTGCCGCTTGCTTCACCACGGCCTGCACTGATTTACTTCCACTGCGCGCAATCATACCTGGCATCTTTATCGCTGCATAAATCGTCACGCCAATCATAATCACCACAAGTGCAACGATTCCAATAACGAGAATGATTGACGACTCATCCGCAGGTGGATTCGCTCCCTGTTCAACAGGACGAGGTGAGTCAACAACAGGCTTCGCTGGCTGCATCGGTACAAGAAAATACGTGTATATCCAGGTAAAGTACAGTGCGAACACAAACAGCCACTGTAGCGCTCCAAAAAAGTACCCGGTGGATCCGAGTCGGTTAACGGCTATTTCACGCCGAGCTGAGCGTGTAAGCTTGCGACGACTCGAGCGCCGAGAAGCGCCCTCACTTGTTTGTTTATGCATCTTTTTAGCATCCATTATGCTTATAGTACCATTCATTGACCTTTTTTACTAAAAATGGTATAATATAAGGTATCCTATTCCATACTCATCGACAGTAAGGAGGTGTAGGATGTTCCTTAGCACTCGAATGTTTTTCGCACGGCACAAGATATCTTTTATCGTCATGCTCGTTGCCTACGGCCTACTCATTAGTACAAATACGCTGCTTTTTGCGTCCATTCTCCAGTTTGCGCTGGGTGACACGCTTAAGTCAGATGATGTATCGCTGATTGTATGGTTTGCGTTTTTCATGGCGCTTTATGGGATCTATACGGTCTTTATGTACTGCGTCTGGGTTATAAAGTATCATTACTTTTTCAGACTCCACGCGGCACTTTCGCGTCTACCACTCACAGGAAAGCGCACGCTCTATAGGTTACCGAACGGAACACTTACGATTAAAGATATCGACCGAGCGTACCGAATATCTTTACAGTCTAGCGACTCTGTGAGGGTTGCGACCATCGGAAGTGACTACTTCAGCGAAAAGACCCGTAAAGTAAAAGGAAATGCACGCCCCGCTGAACGCCACCTCGGCCCTCTGAGAGGGGTGGGGGATGCCAAAACATTCAAGCGCTGGTGCGGTATCATATCGTCCGCTCGTCATATTGAGCCTGAGACGCATGAACCAAAACAGCCCCGTCAGAAGTAAGCTTCACCGTGCTTCTGGTGGGGCTTATTTCTTTTCCTGTACCTTTACCTTAGACTCCCTCCCAAGAAGGAAGAATAGGCCGCACCAAAGAAACAAGAGTACACCAAAGGTCACTGAGACGTGAAGCATGGATATATAATACTGCTGCGTCAAGAACAGTGAGGCGATAATCATCGCCACACCTACCCAAAAGATACCCAGCGGCTTCCCGTGCGCATACAAAACCCTGTGCGCGTAGACAGCCCAAGCGAAAAGTAAGCTACACACCCCAAGCCACATAGCAAACGTAAAGAATATAAACGCCTGACTCCCAGACTCCCACATTCCAGGAGTAATACGCATAAACTCAAGGAGTAGCCAACACACCATACCCGCCGTCAACGGGATAATAAGCCATGGCACCTTTGGAAGGCGCTTTCTTTGACGATCCTTACGCGCTGCATCGGCAGCATCACGCTCAGATTGGGTCTTAGGGGTAGGGTAGAGTGGCCGCATATACTTTTAGTATACCGTACGCCAAATGTCTTCAGCGACTACTTCAATAGGGCGATTGGCTGCAATAATAGGCAAGCCTCGTTCACGGGCTATTGTCCTGTAGCCATCTTGCACGCGTTGCTGAAACTGGCTGTCTCGTGACTCGAAGGTATCGGGATTTTCAAGCTCGCCACGCCCAGCAATTCGCTCGGCACGCTCCGCCTCATCATTAATATCAAGGATTATCTGCGCGTCTGGGTGCATATATCGCTCATCTGTTGATAGTTCCGTTACATGCGAAATCAGCTCTGTATCAAGCCCTTCACCATACCCCTGATAAGCAAGCGTTGAGGTGTAGTCGCGCGCCGACACGACCCAACCACCACGCTCAAGCACAGGCAAGCCAGATTGAAGCCAGTTTTCACGGCGTGATGCACTAAAAAGGAGGAGGTTTGTAAACGCACTGCGCGCCAAGCTTCCGTTCTTAATAATTGAACGGATTTCACTAGCAATCTCTACACCATCTGGTTCATGGAACTGCACCACCTCAAGTCCGGTCTCCTCTAGGCGCTCCGCAAGCAGCTCTACCTGCGTCGACTTTCCTGTGCCATCCGTCCCCTCAATAACCACATATTTTCCCTGTTCCATTCGCTCATTCATATCTACAGTATACATACTTTTGCAAGCATGATATACTATATAAAGTATAGTAAACAGCAACGAAGCGGAGCAACATGGCAGCAAAGAATAAAGACACCTATAAAGATGTAACTTTTGGACTCACCACTTTTGGTGATATTCCCGTAGATGAGAACGGGAAACTCTTTACTCACGCCGCTTCAATTAGGCAGGTAGTAGAAGAGGCGGTTCTTGCTGATAAGCTTGGCGTCGACAATATTGGCCTTGGCGAACACCACCGTCCAGATTTTTCTATCTCAAGCCCTGAGACCATCCTTGCTGGTATTGCCACCCGAACAAAGAATATTACGCTTGCTACCGCCGTTACCGTCCTCAGCTCCGATGATCCGGTTCGTGTCTTCCAGCGCTTCTCAACACTTGATGCCCTCTCTAACGGCCGTGCCCAGGTTATCTTAGGTCGCGGCTCTTTCACGGAATCATTCCCGCTCTTTGGCTATGACCTTCGTGACTACAATGAACTCTTTGAAGAGAAGGTGGAGCTTTTTCACGCACTATTAGATGAAAAGCCTGTATCTTGGGAGGGGCAAACCCGCGCAGCCCTAAAGGATGCCGACGTCTACCCTAAGACCGAAAAGGGTCGCCTTGACGTTGCTATTGGCGTAGGTGGCTCACCTGAGTCTGTTATTCGTGCGGCACGCTACGGCTTCCAGGTGGTATTCGCCATCATTGGCGGAAAGCCAGAACGCTTCGCGCCGTACGTAGAGCTCTACAAGCACGCCACCGAAGATCTTGGTACGCCAACTCTTCCTATTGCCGTTCACTCACCAGGATTTATTGCCGACACAGACGAAGAGGCCTTTGAGCTCTCATGGCCAAACTATAAGTTAATGTGGGACTCAGTAGGGAAGACTCGTGGTTGGCCACCATATAGCTACGAGCAGTTTAAATCTGAGGTGAACGAAGGTTCACACTATGTGGGCTCACCAGAAACGGTTGCGCAGAAGATCGCCAAGACTATAAAGACACTTGGCGCTGAGCGTTTTGACCTTGTCTACGGTGGCGGAAACCTGCCTGCTTCAGCGCGCATGAAGATGATTAAGCTCTACGGCGAAAAGGTTATTCCACGCGTTCGCGAACTCTTAAAGGAATCATAATCATGAAGGTTGGCATCTTGGGTGCGGGGAAGGTAGGCGTTGTCCTTGCACAGCTCGCTTTGAAGGCAGGCCACGAGGTGTGTATTGCTGGATCAGGCGATCCAGCAAAGATTGCACTTAGTGTAAAGGTTCTTACTCCGGGCGCTCATGCAGTCGCAAAAGAAGAAGCAAGCCGCGAGGGTGATATTGTCATTCTTGCCTTGCCGCTCAGTAAATACCCGACCATTCCGAAAGACGCCTTAAACGGCAAGCTTGTTATAGACGCTATGAACTACTGGCATGAAGTCGATGGCCCGCGTGAAGATACTATCCCAGAAGGCGCCACTTCAAGTGAGCAGATTCAATTATTCCTCGATACTGCACGTGTTGTGAAGGCGCTGAGTCACATGGGATACCATGAACTCCACGACGCGCCGCTCCCTAAAGGAACAGAGGGGCGCAAGGCCGTTGCAATTGCTGGAGACCGTCAGGAAGATATACAGGCAGTGGGGGGCTTTATAGACTCTCTTGGCTTTGATCCGCTTCCTATTGGGCCTCTCAAAAGTGGCTTTGTACTTGAGCCAGGGCAAGCTGGATTTGGCATGTATGCGGACAAGGAGACGCTACAAGTTGCACTTTCAGTGTAGGCCTATGCGTTGCCCGCAAACGGCGCATGCGCTATACTAAGTACTAGAAAAGCGTAAAAACAAACAGCATGAATATACTTTCACTTAACATTGCTCATGGCCTTCTAGAAACAGAGCTACTTGCATACGTCACCAGGCACGCGGCCGCTACTGATATATTTTGTTTCCAAGAAACCGATCCTGCTATAAGAAGTGTTCTTACAGAGCTCCTTTCAGATACCTTCTCTAGCCACCATACCACTCGGCAAAACAAGGATACTGAATATTATTCGTCGACATACGTTCGTAACGGCATTGAGATTGTGCGCGTTGAAACACCCCTTGACGAAATACCGGAAACTGGCGCCGCGCTCAGCGTTACGGTCCTGGAGGGTGAAGGGGAGGTAACTATCTCAAACGTTCACGGTCTACCGTACCCAGGGCATAAGCTCGACACACCAGAGCGTATCGCGCAGAGCCACGGATTATTACAGTTCGCCGAATCTCAGCCAGCAACGCATGTCTTCATTGGCGATTTCAACCTCCTTCCGGAAACAGAATCCGTAAAGGTGTTTAGTAAGTACGGATTCGACAACCTTATCAAAAGCTTCTCCATCCCAACCACGCGCAATGCCATTGCATGGGACAAATTCCCAGACAACAAACAGCTCTATGCCGACTACGCTTTTATCCGAAGCGACACCACGGCCGCGTACGACTTTACCGTTGATCCGGACGTAGTATCCGACCACCTCCCACTCCGCCTTTCTTTGGAATTCAACAATGGCAGTATTACGGCTATGGCAGCCGAGTCTGGACGACGCTTGGTTCGATAGGGGTGTGAGCACCCACCCTAGTCAAAACATCCAGCGAAGTACGGGACGGCTTTTTCGTATGATGCGCCTACAACATGACCGGACTGAGCTATGCTACATATAGTTCGTGCTCAGCGGACTGAAGATAATCAAAGGAAAGCGGCTCATCACTTGCTACAAGAATGAAGTTCTGATCTACACCAGGAGTGTCATGTGGGTCTGCCTGGTATAAAGAAATGTGGGCAAACACTTCATTAAATGAATCTATCATATCGTGAGCTAATCTTCGCCGATAAGGCTTATATTCCGATATAAGATTGACGGCTACGAACCCCCCTTTAGTGAGCTTACGTTTGTACTGCTTCACAGTAGATACCTCAAATAGATGCGGCGGAATGACAAAGCCAGTAAAGGCGTCGACGCAAATCATATCATATCTCTGATTCGTTTCAGCCACAAACGCCGCACCGTCTTCGTTATATACATTCATCCTCTTATCTTTAGGGAAGTTAAAATAACGATACGCAAGCTCCGTTAGAAGCGGGTCGATCTCAACAACATCAAGAGTGAGGTCAGGCAGATGGCGATACGCCGCAACAGGAAGCATCCCAACGCCACCGCCAATGACAAGCGCTCGCTTCATAGACGCATAGCTGAGCATCATCTCTAAGAGCCGCTGATTATAGTGAAAAAGTAGCTCAGGAGCGTCATCAAGCGCCATGCCAGATTGCGGTGTTTTATGATCGCCAAAAAGAACACGCGATGGCCGGCCATAGTAATTCATATCTATAATTTTATAAGAACCATAGGCACTTTTTCCTGTGTAAATGGTTTTACGAAGAAAGGGCATGGCGAGCGATATTACCTTAGGTCAGACTTGCGCACTGGTGACGGTGTAGGTATCTCCACCTTGTCGTACGTAATAGTAACATCGGTAGTGTTTTCATTATTCGCATCGGTATATATCATCTGGTAAATGCGGTTGTCTTTTTTATTAAACCAAAATTCTGTACCAGCTGCCCTTGATGCATCATTGTATACTTTATAGCCAACAACATCTTGGCCGCTGAGTTCTTTCTTACCCAGTTTAGCGTAGGTAAGCTGGGTGGTATTCTCACCGTTTTCTGACTTGAATCTCTCTTCAAGCGCAGACATATCCAGCCCCGTAGGTCGCTGCACATCTTCGGTGTCAGGTAGCTTGATCCACTCAGTAGCGCCAGCCTCGAGATAATAGGAGCTCTCGTTCAACACGATAATCTGCATGCCCTCTGCGCTCTTGACGTGAGAGTTTCCTTTGCCGTCATAGTATATCTTCATCGTCTCACCACCTGAAGTAATGACCATCTGGGATGACATCTTGGTGAAATCCTGTATGCCAGCGTAGAAACTACATAGGTCATCATCTCCACCAGCTTTCGTGCAGGCAGAGAGTATTACAGGGCTTGGCGCAGGGCTATCCACTGATGAATCAGCAGGAGACTTCGCACTCCCAAGAAAATGCCAGGCAAGGAGTCCCCCAATGAGTACTATAAGCACTACGATGATACTAACGCTTATCTTAACCTTTTTCGTCATATGTCTCCCCCTAGTTATGTATGCTTATAGTACCACAGGCGCACTTAAGGTAGTTGCGCCGTACCCTTACAACCAAATTGCATCGCTGACCGTAACAGGATTGGTGACCTCTATTAGCGCCGGTGCATTCACTAATAATCAGCTTACGTCGGTATCGCTCCCGCAAGGCATGGTCGTAAATTCGAGCGCGTTCGATAGTGGCGTGACAGTGACGCGGCATTAGTTGATTCGTGAACGGAAAAGGTATTCTAGAGATTTTACGTGATGATAATTTTGTCTACTAGGGTCATAGAGGAGTTAAAATACACGTCCGCCCGGTGGTACGTTGGTGTCGGGTGCTATTAAAACACAGTTTCCATCTTTATCGGGTAGGCCAAGCGTAAGCACCTCCGACTTGACTGGTCCAATTTGTCGTGGTGGAAAGTTTACAATACACACAACCTGCCTGTTCAATAGTTCTTCTTTTGTGTAATTTTGAGGAAGCTGTGCGCTTGAACGCTTCTTGCCAATTTTCCCACCAAAATCTATGAGTAATTTATATGCAGGCTTTCTTGCTTCGGGAAAGTCCTGTACTTCTATAATCTTTCCTACGCGAAAGTCTATTTTTTCAAAATCTTCATATGTGGCCATACTTATTATTGTAGCAAAAGAACTCCGAGACGGAGTTCTAGGATACTATATTTGGCTGGGGATGAGGGATTCGAACCCCCGAATGCTGGTACCAGAAACCAGTGCCTTACCACTTGGCGAATCCCCAGTAGGATTCTTGTGTGTACTTACGGTAATTAGCTGCACACTTGAACGTTAGTTATTATACATCTACTACGCTAAATAGGCAAGATGCTCTGGAGTCTGGTACAATAACATCATGAACAAAAGCATAAGCAGTATCTATCCAACAAAGAATAGCGGCTTCACAGTCGTCGAACTTGTGATCGTTATTACTGTGCTTATTATCCTCACCTCTATCTCGGCAGTGGGGATCACAGTCTACCTTAAAGACGCGCGTGATAGTGAGCGAGAAACAAAGGTGATGATTATTGCCGATGCACTAGAGAAGTACTACGACAAATATGGCGAGTACCCGACTTGCGCAACAATGCGAGACAGCGTCTCAGTGGCTGCGTCGACGCTTGGCGGTCTCGATGAAGACGTATTCAAGACCCCAAGAGGTGAAGCGCCTACTGGCCTATGGTGCAATAACGGCAGTGTATTTCCAACAGAAGATAATGACATATTCATGTATGAGTCGCCGTATGGCAGTCCATCAAATCCAAACGCTCCACGCACCACATACTCTATTCTCTACTGGCACGAGGGCGATAAATACGTCGCTGGCCCAGACAGCCGCCGCGGCTGGTAATTAACTCGTCTTAATACGCCTGTAGCTAAATTTAGAGTGCGGTCGCCATCCGCCGCGTGCATCGCTATCAAACTGGAAAATAGCACCGTTCTTTACTTCACGAATAATCACAAGGGCAGGGCTGTACGGCGCAAGCGTCTTATAGAACGCAATATCATGCTCACTCACGGCCTTCCTGCCTGGAAACACTTCATTAAATTTCTGCGTACCAATTTCGTCAAAATACTGCGGCTGACCTTTAGGCGGCACGTACATTTCAGCTTGGAGTCCAGCTCGGCTAACAATCTTGCGTACGTCAGAGAGAAGAAGTGGCGACTCGCCGTCAATATACAGCATTAATAATTTCTTTTTCGTGAGATACAGTGTTGCCTCTAGGCTACGACCCACCGGAAAACGCCGCGCAACCACTGAATCAATATCTCCGTGCACACCAAACTGAGCCATTATTTGACGCTCTAGTGTGACATCTTCATAGAGTTGGTCGTTCATACCACCATTGTACCACTGCTCCTGTATTTCCGTGTATACTAGAGGTAATGAGCTTTGAAACACGATACTCCCGGTTGAATGATGCACAAAAGAAAGCAGTTGATGCAATTGACGGCCCCGTCATGATCGTTGCCGGGCCAGGAACCGGTAAAACCGAGCTCCTCAGTGTCCGTATCGCCAATATTCTCCAAAAAACTGACACCCTCCCGGAAAATATCCTCTGCCTTACCTTCACAGAGAGTGGACAAGCCGCTATGCGTGAACGACTCGTAGGCATTATAGGCAAAGACGCCTATAAAGTAGCGATTCACACCTTCCATAGCTTCGGTAGTGAGGTTATCAGCCAAAACCGCGAGTACTTCTACAATAACGCGCAATTTGACCCAGCAGATGAATTAAAACAATATGAAATCATTAGAGGTATTTTTGAGGAGCTTCCATACGGAAACCCTCTTGGGAGTATGCAAAATGGTGAATACACCCACTTAAAAGACGCTCTAAAGACTATTTCCGAACTAAAGCGAAACAGCGCTCTTACGAGTGATGAACTCCGTACTATCATTGAACAGAATGAGGCGTCGCTTGATACTATAGAGCCGCTCATCCGTCCTATCTTAGAAGCCAGAGTAGGGAAGCAGACCGCCGCACAGCTCCAAGAGATTCTTCCTGAGATTCGTGAACACGCCCGTACACTTTCGCCACTCTTTGGCGTCACCCCGTTCGCTCAGCTCTTCGCAGACTCTCTAGAGACAATGCTCCTTGAGGCAGAGGAATCAACGAAACCCATCACCGCATGGAAGTCGCAGCGCTTTGAGCGCGACGGGCAAAAGAACCTTGTTTTTAAAGACAGGAAGCGCCTTGCAAAGCTTCGTGAAGTGACCTATATCTACTACGAATACCTTTCACGCATGGAAAAAGCTGGTCTTTACGACTTCGATGACATGATCATGCAGGTCGTCCACGCCATGGAAACACAGCCAGACCTTCGCTATAATCTTCAGGAAAAATACCTCTATACAATGGTGGATGAATTCCAGGACACCAACCTTGCACAACTCCGTATCCTACATAACCTTACAGACAACCCTGTTAATGAAGGCTCGCCAAATATCCTCGTTGTGGGTGATGATGACCAAGCCATTTACAGCTTCCAAGGCGCGGATATTAACAATATTCTTACATTCTCTGACACCTATCCAACACGCGAACTGATTGTCCTGACAGAGAACTACCGTTCAATCGACGCCGTTCTTAAGGCCTCTCGTACCGTTATTACACAAGGTGAAGATAGGCTTGAGACCCGCATTCCATCACTCAATAAGCAACTTCAAGCGCACCACGAAGCAACTGGCAACGTGTCTATCTGGCAAGCACCAAGCGTTCACGCAGAGCGCCAGGCAATTGTCAGCGCCATCCAAAAGGAAATTACAGATGAAATAGACCCAGCGGATATAGCGGTGCTTGCTCGTACGCACACAGATATCCAAAGCCTCCTTCCGTACTTTGCGCACGCAGGCGTTCCGGTTAGATATGAGCACCAGGAGAACGTCCTTGAGTCAGAGCCAATTATCGCACTGACGAAGCTCGCTGAACTCATCGTCGCGCTCGCCAGTAGTCATCACGACGTCGCTGAAACACTCCTCCCTGAAGTGCTCGCACACCCAGCATGGAGCATCTCTGCGCAGACACTCTGGAAGCTCAGTCTTACCGCCTATAAGAACCGTCAACACTGGATGGAGTGTATGGAAACGACCCCAGAACTCGTGGCCGTCCACACATGGCTGCTTGAGCGCGCGCAGCAGTCAGCCCAGCTTACCCTTGAGCAGATGATCGATCAGCTCATTGGAATCCCAGAAGAAGGCGCCTGGATTCCGTACCATAGCTATTATTTTTCAAGTGACGTACTTGCCTCACAGCCAAGCCGTTACCTTGAACACCTTGGCGCGCTGCGTGCAATACGCGCTCGGCTTCGTGAATATACAGACACAAAGACCCCAATGCTCTCAGACTTCACAGCCTTCGTTGCGCTCCACCAGAAGCTCAATCTCCGCATTGCAACCTCACAGGTAACCGTTAGTAGCGACACAAACGCCGTTAATCTCATGACCGCCCACAAGTCAAAGGGGCTTGAGTTTAAAACTGTCTATGTCTTTAATGGCGTCGATTCTACCTGGGGGCAGAGCGTTCGTTCACGAAGTAGCTCTATTAGCTACCCGGCAAACCTTCCGCTCACCGCAAATAGCAACACGCCGGAAGAGCGCATGCGCCTGTACTACGTAGCCATGACGCGCGCAAAGGATTCGCTCATTCTTACCTATAGCACGAACAATGACGCAGATAAGTCTACGTTGAGGGCAGATTTCCTTGTCGCACTTGATACGCCGGTGACAGAACTAGAAGAGAGTCATACCTCTCAAGAAGAACTATCTGAGAAAACAGAGGCGGCGCAACTTGCCTGGAATGCGCATTTAGAGCGTCTTGCGCAGCCAACGCCAGATCTCTCAGTACTCCTTGAGCCAACACTTTCAAAGTTTAAGATTAGCGCCACAACCTTTAATAATTTCCTTGATGTCACGCGCGGCGGCCCAAGAGCCCTTCTTCTGAATAACCTTCTTCGCTTTCCAAGCGCCAAAGGTCCAGCCGCATCCTACGGAACCGCAATCCACGCAACCATGCAGCGCGCGCATACTCATGTTGTAGCAACGGGCGAGCAAAAGCCACTTGAAGATATCCTTCATGATTTTGAGGCTGCGCTACAAAACGAGCGCCTATCAGAGAAAGATTTCGGCTTTTACTTAGAGCAGGGGAGTCAGCACCTCAGCATCTTCATAGAATCTGGCGTATTCCCTATGACCGCTACCCAAAAAGCAGAGGTGAACTTCTCTTCACAGGGCGTACACATTGGCGATGCTCGCCTCACAGGGGCGCTCGATCTCATTGATATCGATAAAGAGAACAAGACCATCACGGTTTCCGATTACAAAACAGGGGCACCAGCAGCCGCTTGGGCAAAGGGCCCAGATTATGTGAAGGTAAAGCTCCATAAATATCGCCAACAACTTCTTTTCTACAAGCTCCTTATAGAAAACTCCGGACTCTATGCGGGATACACCGTAACACACGGGCAGCTCATCTTCGTACAGCCTGATGCCTCTGGGTCGCCAGTCATCCTTCCTATGGAGTTTACAGATAGGGAAGAGCTTGACCGCACAGAGAAGCTCATCACCGCCAGCTGGAAGAAAATCATGGCACTTGACCTCCCAGATACAAGCACGTATCCAGAGACACTTGAGGGTATTCTCACTTTCGAGCAAGACCTTATTGACGACACAGTGTAAAATGTGATATACTATAGATATAGACGTGATGGAGTCGCGGCATGTGTGTATTTTTGGAGGTATTTTTACCTAAAAGTACATATATGCTGCGACTCTCAGTCTGTACATTGACAGAGATAGCACACCCGTTCTGATGAGGTCACCCCCTAGACCATTCCTCACCCCCCGTATGAGGCATCAGAACACCGCTGGGCTGAGCGCTTAGTGACACGGATGGCGTTAAGCGCTTTTTTCCGTTCCATAGCTCAGTCCAGCGGCCCCTAAGCTTCCGTCGCGTGACGGAAGAACCTGAGAGGGCTCCCTACACGGTTAGGCGTGTGACGACAACGGCGTCGTTGCAGGCTTGGGAGCCCTCTCGCCAAACTTACACAGTACACACACTTCTACTAACCGGTAGGAGCTCCACCCTCAACGAGAGGAAAAAAAGATGGCTGGATGGCAAGAGGAAGCCGTAAAAGACGCGGTTCGTAGCGGTGACGCCGGCAAGGCAGTTGACGCCTACGACAAGTACCGCGAAAGCATGACAGCGGCCGGCCAAGCGCCGAAATCGCCCCGCGACTTGGGAATCTCCAAGTAGCACATGCTGTAGCGGACGCCTCTAGGGGTGCAAAAAGGGGAGAAATGCTATCTCTGTCCGCTCAACTCGCATCACAATACATTGTGGCACGAGTTGAGCGTTTTTTATGCCTCAATAAGTACGGTATACTAGAGAGTAATGAATAACTTCTGGAATGATTTGCCAAAACCTTTCTTCATCCTTGCCCCAATGGAGGCTGTGACGGATGTTGTTTTTCGCCATGTCGCAGCTAAAGCCGGCCGTCCTGACGTTTTCTTCACCGAATTCACCAACAGCGCAAGCTATTGTAGCCCTAAGGGCGCACACAGCACTCGTGCGCGCCTTGTGTTTACTGAGGATGAACACCCAATGGTAGCGCAGATCTGGGGGTCAAAGCCAGAGAATTTCCGCGAAATGGCGCATGGCCTCAAAGAGCTTGGCTTTAAAGGTATTGATATCAATATGGGCTGTCCAGACAAGGCAGTGGTGAAGAGTGGGGGCGGAAGCGGTCTCATTCGTACCCCTGAACTTGCTGCCGAAATTATTGCAGCCACAAAAGAGGGCGAGCTCCCCGTGAGCGTGAAGACACGTCTTGGCGATATTGCCGCCAGTGAATGGCGCGAATGGCTCACGCACATCCTCAAGCAAGATGTCGCTAACCTTACAATTCACCTACGGACACGTAAAGAGATGAGTAAAGTCGACGCGCACTTTGAACTTATTCCAGAGATTAAGGCGCTTCGCGATGAAATCGCACCGCAGACACTCCTTACTATTAACGGAGATATCCTTGACCGCGCGCATGGGCTTGAGCTTGCTGAAAAATACGGCGTTGACGGCGTCATGATTGGCCGCGGTATATTCAAGGATCCTTTTGCTTTTACTGACGGCGAGTGGAAGCTGCTGAGTGCAGATGAGCAGCGCTCGGAGCTTTTTGCACTCCTGTATTACCACCTTGACCTCTTTGATAAATACACCGAAGAGCTTGAGCAGCGCCCGTATGACGTACTAAAGCGCTTCTTTAAGGTCTATCTCCATAGCTTCCCGGGTGCCGCGGAGCTTCGTGATAAGATGATGCACACGAAGAGTACCGCAGAGGCACGAACCGTACTAAGTAGCGTTGCGTAACAGATAGTGCATCTATAAACCCAAAGACTGGCCGAGCGTCAGTCCTTTTCTATGCATACCTCCATCCCATCAAAAAACACCCTCACAAAAAGGGTGTTTTTCGTCCGCTAAAAAGCAAAGACTATCGGCGTCGGCGTCGCTGCAATTCAGCAACACGAAGACGAACAGTATGACGGTCAATAAGCTGGTGTGCCTTATCAATATCAACCTGATCCTCAGCCTCATCACGAAGCTTCATTGCACGCTCAAGCGCTGCCTGAGATTCAGCCTCAATGATATCATCGCCATGATCAGCTTCGTCCACAAGCACGCGGATTGAGTCAGGATTCACTTCAATAACACCACCGCTGATTGCGAAGTATTCAAGCTTATCGTCGCCATCTTTTTTATCATGACGGACAATAAGCGTACCAGGGGCCGCCATAGTAACAAGCGGCTCGTGCCCTGGGAATACTGCAATTTCACCAGCAGTTGTTGGCGCTATGAGCTCATAAATCGTGTCGTCAACACTGACGCCGCTAAGAGTAATGAGCTGCAAATGCATGACTACTTATCCGCCTTCTGAGCGCCAGCTTCAGCGTGCGCCTTCTCAAGAAGCGTTCCGTTCACCATGTAGAACCAGTCCTCTGGCTTGTCATCGTACTTACCTGCAAAGATGTCAGCAAAGTCACGGATAGTGTCTTCGAGCTTCACGTATGTACCAGGGTTGCCAGTAAACTTCTCAGCAACGTGGAATGGCTGTGAAAGATAGCGCTGAATACGGCGCGCACGTGCCACAGTCTGCTTCTGATCATCAGAAAGTTCTTCCATACCAAGAATTGCAATGATGTCCTGGAGCTCCTTGTACTGCTGAAGAACGCGTTGTACTTCACGTGCCACGCGGTAGTGCTCTTCGCCAACCACTTCAGGGTCAAGGCTAGTTGAGCTTGAAGCAAGCACGTCAACTGCTGGGTAGATACCAATTTCAGTGAGCGCACGGTTCATCACAATCGTTGCATCAAGGTGCGCGAACGTTGCTGCTGGCGCTGGGTCAGTAAGGTCGTCCGCCGGGACGTAAACTGCCTGCACAGAAGTAATTGAACCCTTCTTTGTAGACGTAATACGTTCCTGAAGTGCACCCATTTCTTCCTGAAGGTTTGGCTGGTAGCCCACTGCAGATGGAAGGCGTCCTAGAAGCGCTGAAACCTCAGCACCGGCCTGTGTGTAACGGAAAATATTGTCCACGAAGAGGAGAACGTCCTTACCTTCGTCACGGAATGCTTCAGCCATCGTAAGGCCAGAAAGCGCAACACGAAGACGTGCTCCAGGTGGTTCATTCATCTGGCCAAACACGAGTGATGTCTTCTCAAGCACTCCTGCTTCTTCCATTTCGTAGTAAAGGTCGTTACCTTCACGTGTACGCTCACCAACACCGGCAAACACAGAGTTTCCGCTGTGGAACTTGGCGATGTTGTTAATAAGCTCGGTAATAAGTACGGTCTTACCCACACCTGCACCAGCGAAGAGTCCAGCCTTACCACCCTTAATAAGTGGCGCAATGAGGTCAACAACCTTAATACCTGTTTCAAGGACTTCAGTCTTGTTTGACTGCTCTTCAAGTGACGGGGCGGGGCGGTGGATTGGTGACTTTTCACCCTTCGGCGCTGGCTTTTCGTCAATTGGATCACCGGTCACGTTAAACATACGCCCCTGAGTTTCCTCACCAACCGGCACCATAATAGGCGAGCCAGTTGCAACCGCTTCCTGACCGCGCTTAAGCCCGTCAGTACTTGAAAGTGCAATCGTACGCACCGCGTCTTCGCTGAGGTGCTGCGCAACTTCAAGTGTTACTACTTCTTTATCATTTTTAACCGTTACGGCGTCGTTGATGGCTGGAAGATTTCCCTTCGGGAACTCCACATCAACAACCACACCAACGATCTGTGTAATTGTTCCTGTATTCTTACTCATCATTTCTCCTTTAGTCATTCATCGCCTCTACGCCACCGCTAATTTCCGCAAGCTCCTGGGTAATTGCACCCTGGCGCGCCTTATTCATCGCAAGGGTCAGGTCATCAATCAGGTCGCTGGCGTTATCGGTTGCGTTGCGCATTGCCATCATTCGCATACTGTGTTCACTGGCGCGGGAATCCAGAAGCGCCTGGTAAAGCTGCGCACCAACAAGTCGGTACACAACGCCATCAAGTACTTCTTCTGGACTTGGCTCATACAGAACATCCTTCACCTCGCTAGCAGTTGGCGTATAGCCAATACCAGCAGGGAAGAGGCGCTTCATTGTTGCCTGCTGCGTCAAACTACTTACGTAGTCTGTATACACAACATCAACAGCGTCTACTTCACCAGAAATAAAGAGTTCCTTTGCCGTATCAAGAATAGCGCGAAGCTCGTAGCCATCTGGGCGGTCAGGTGTATCCTGGTAGGAACCAACGATTTCCGTATCTTTTAGGCGCGCAGCGAACTGTGCTGCCTTACGGCCAACGGTAATCGTTTTATTTGCCACACCAGCAGTATCATCAGCCTTAAGCTCAGTTGCATATAGCTTAATGATATTGCTATTAAATGCACCCGCAAGCCCCTTATCTGAAGCAATCACAATGAAAAGCCGAGACTTTACTGTGCGCTGCTCAAATAACGGATGCGTCTGCACAGAGACGTGGCCCGCAAGGTTTGAAAGCAATGACGTTGCTGCAGTAGTGTACGGTGAAGAAGCCTTCGTCGCTTCTTGAGCACGGCGCATCTTACTTGCCGCCACAAGCTCCATGGCCTTTGTAATCTGCTTGGTGTTTGAAACCGAGCGGATACGACCCTTTAGTGCTTGAGTTGATGCCATTTACGCTTCCTCAAATCCCTTTACTACTGTCTTTGCTACCTTCGCAACAAGTGCAAGAAGCTCATCGGTTGGCTTACCACCCTTATCAAGCTCCTGCATCTCAGCCTTATGGTCAGCCCAAAGACGAGTGAGGGTTGCAGACTGTGCATCCTTCACCTTCACTGGTGGTACTGAGTCAAAGTGGCCGCCAGTTACAAAGAGGATACTCACAGCTTGCTGCCAAACACTGAGTGGCTGGTACTGAGGTTGCTTAAGAAGCTCAGTAAGGCGCTGCCCACGCTCAATCTGCTGCTTAGTTGCGTCATCAAGGTCGCTTCCAAACTGCGCGAAGCTCGCAAGCTCACGGAACTGTGAAAGACCGAGCTTGAGGTTTCCACTGACAGACTTCACTGCACCAGTCTGCGCTGCACCACCAACACGTGATACAGAAAGACCTGCTGAAATAGCTGGGCGAATACCCTGGTGGAAGAGGTCAGTTTCAAGGAAAATCTGACCATCGGTGATGGAAATCACGTTGGTTGGAATGTAGGCAGAAATGTCACCTGCTTGCGTTTCAATAATTGGAAGGGCAGTGAGTGAACCACCGCCAAGTGCGTCGGAAAGCTTCGCTGAACGCTCAAGAAGGCGTGAGTGAAGGTAAAAGACATCACCTGGGTACGCCTCGCGTCCTGGTGGACGGCGAAGAAGGAGTGACATCTGGCGATACGCAACGGCATGCTTTGTGAGGTCATCGTAGATCATCAGCGCGTGCTGTGCGTTGTCGCGGAAGTATTCACCAATAGCAGTTGCTGCGTACGGTGCAAGGTAGAGGAGTGACGCTGGGTCAGCTGGGCTGGTTGCCACAACAATAGTCTGCTCCATCACACCTTCACGCTCAAGACGCTCAACAAGGCGTGCTACCTTAGAGCGCTTCTGGCCAATTGCAACGTAGACGTTAATCACACCAGTCTTTTGCTTTGCCTGGTTAATCATAGTGTCAATTGCAAGCGCAGTCTTACCAGTCTGGCGGTCACCAATGATAAGCTCACGCTGACCACGTCCTACTGGGAACATTGCATCAATAGATACAATACCAGTCATAAGTGGCTCGTGCACTGACTTACGCGCCATAACACCTGGGGCGTTGCGCTCAACAATTCCTTGTTGCTTTGCTTTAATAGCACCCTTGCCGTCAAGTGGGCGACCAAGTGGGTCAACCACACGACCAAGAAGCTCAGGGCCAACAGGTACCGTAAGTACGGTTCCCTTAAGGCGTACGGTTTGACCGGCCTTTACTTCAGAGTCGCTTCCTAGAAGTACCGCACCAATCTCATCTTCCATGAGGTTCAGGGCGAAGGCTTCAACGGTGCCATTTTCTGTTTCAATTTCTACAACTTCGCTATAGCCAGCTGCACGGAGTCCGTGAATCCAAGCAACACCGTCACCGATGCGCAGGACAACACCTACTTCATCAAGGTTACCAGATGTTTCAAGGCTCTCAATGGCATGGCGGAGTTCTTTAGATAATTCTGTAATTGATAGTTTGCTCATTATTAGATTCCTTTAGGCTTTCTTGTATCGGGTTTTTAGTACCTGAAGTTTATGGGCGACAGTAGCGTTCAGTTCGTGTCCAGGGGTTTCAATTTTAACACCCCCCAGTACAGATGGGTCAAGCGTCGCAGTAATAGTAACGTCTGTTGCATCTGTTGCACGCTTCACCAACGCTTCGATTGCCGCCTCTACCGACGCATCAAGTGCATAGGTACTTGTCACGACGGCCTCAACATGCCCAGCCTCGGCCAAATGATACGCTACGTCCCGTAGGATCGTTGCCGCTTCGTTTGTCCGACGTGACTCGATAAGATACGCCGCAAGCTGCTGCGTAATGACGTCGTGGGCGTCGCCCGCAACAATCCGCTCGGCTACGTGCCGAGCTATCATACGACGAGACAGCTTCCGTGCCATTACCGGGTAGCCTCCTTGAGTGCTGCCGCAATAACCTCTTGGTCAGTTGCACCAGAAAGTGCACCTGCGGTAACTTTTTCAGTTGCGAGTGCAATAAGCTCGAGTGTTTCATTATGAAGATCGCGCTTTGCGACTTCAATGTCTTTTTGCAGCTGAACCTGTGCATCAGAAACAATTCTCTCAGCAGTTGCTTTTGCTTTTGCTTCCATATCAGCACGGAGTTCGGACGCCTCAAGCTTTGCTGTTGCAATAATACCCGACGCTTCCTTGCGAGCCTCGGCAAGAAGCTTTGCTGTTTCCTGCTGGCTATCAGCCGCAGCCGCTTGCGCCTTCGTCGCAGCCTTTGCAGCTGCTTCGATATTTTCTTGACGCTCGTCAACCTGCTTCATAAGCCATGGATAAACAAACTTCCCAAGAACTGCAACTAAGACAAGAAAGGCGACAATCTGAATAATCAGCAGACGCCAGTCAATCCCCAGTGCTTCAACGATACCGCCCTGAGCCTCAGGTGCGCTAGCGAATAGGTTGATAAAATTCACAGACAACCTCGCCTATAGGAACTTCGCAATAATCGCAACGATGATACCGATGATTGCGAGTGAGTCAGCAAACACGATAGCAGTAATCATGAGTGTACGAATATCACTTAGCTTTTCTGGGTTACGACCAAACGCGTTCAGTGCAGCTGCACCAATAAAACCAATACCAAGAGCCGCACCAAATGCTGGTAGACCGTATGTTAGACCAAATGCTAATGCATCCATTTATTATTTCTCCTTAGTTATTACTCTAATTATAGCACTATCCGATAGGGATGGACCTGTGCGCACCTCACTCTTCGTTTATCGACAATGTGAAAGATAAACGAAAGGTAAGGCGTGCACGGGTCTCATCATCGGCTAGGCCTTTGCCTCGGATTTCTTTTTTGGTGAAATCTCTGGCGTGGGTGATGCATGGTCAACCTCGGGGCCATGGTGTGATACGGCAAGCGAGGTAAAGATAAGCGTCAGGACAAAGAAGACGTATGCCTGGATAAACCCAATGAAGAGCTCAAAAATCATAAATACCGGAAGGACGACTGCAGCAAAGTAACTTGTCAGAAGGGCAATAACAATGAGAAGAATTTCACCCGCGAAGGCATTTCCAAAAAGACGGAGTGCAAGTGCTGCACCGCGTGAAAATTCACCAATGAGCTCAAGGATTCCCTCAAACGCTCCTACGGGATCCTTAAACGGATTACGAAGATAGCGGGCACCGTTAGCAAAAACACCAAGGTACTTAACGGCATAAATCTGTACGGTGACAATAGTTATGATTGCGAGTGCAACAGTAAAGTTAAGGTCTGCGGCAAGGCTACGAAGGAGTGGCACGCCGTTAATCATAATACTCTCAAGTCCAGGAATCACACTCAGCCAGTAGTTAAGAAGGACGACAAAAAAGATAGTCACCGCAAGTGGTGTAATCTTCCGTGCGATCTTCTTATCCGGCACGACGTTATCAATTTGCTTAAGAAGCCCTTCAAATACCCACTGTACAAGCCCAACAAAGCGGTTGTATTTTTCACGCTTCACACGCCCGGCAACGTACCAGAGAATGGCAATTACCAGGATGCCGCCAAGAATACCCGTAAGGAGTGCGTTAGTAACGGGAAAGCCAGCAACGGTAAAAAGTTCCTGTGCCGACATTGAGATGTGCAAATCCATTATTTCTTAAAATTCCTTACATTATTTAATTGACGTACAATCAGCATCCCACTTACCCCAACACCAAGTACAAGACAAACGACTGTTGCGATGGGTGCTATTGAAAATAGATGATCCAGCCCTATCCCCGCAAACGTTCCCCCAATAATTGGCACAAACATACGCCACGTGGTATCGAGTGCGGTTGAAAGTAGTGCTATCACGGGTGAAACTGGCGGTTTATTTTCGGCCATACCGTTCTATTCTACCAGAAAGCATGAGGTGGGTGAATAGGGAATATTTAATGTCGGCCGTGCTGGAGTATCACGGGTACGGCGGCGCGTTAGAAGAAACGACGGGGGCCGAGGAAGACATAGGAGGGTACATAGATAGACGAGTTGGCACCCTGTAAGACAGCGACGGGGGTGGTTTGGTTAGCGGTTGTGCCGTTGCCTACTTGGCCGTTTCCGCCAGATCCCCAGCAGTAGGCCTGGTTGTTGGAGGCGAGGGCACAGGTGTGATTACCGCCCGCGGAAATCTGGCGCAGCGTGGCACCGGCCGGGATGGCACCCTGGGAGACAGCGACGGGG
>CAYLUF010000001.1:0-204393 GCA_964386855.1 uncultured Candidatus Saccharibacteria bacterium | reverse complement strand
GCACCCTGTAAGACGGCGACGGGGGTGGTTTGGTCGGTGGTTGTGCCGTTGCCTAATCGGCCGTTTGCGCCACTACCCCAGCAGTAGGCCTGGTTGTTGGAGGCGAGGGCACAGGTGTGGTAGCTTCCCGCGGCAATCTGGCGCAGCGTGACGCCGGCCGGGATGGCACCCTGGGAGACGGCGACGGGGGTGGTTTGGTCGGTGGTTGTGCCGTTGCCTAATCGGCCGTTTGCGCCACTACCCCAGCAGTAGGCCTGGTTGTTGGAGGCGAGGGCACAGGTGTGGGCGAGACCAGAAGATATCTGCTTAAAATACGGCCACCGCGTCTTGTCATACACAACACTCACCGCAGTAGGCACGCTACTGTCATTAAATGTATCGTTTCCAATCTGAGCTTCGTCGCCATTACCCCAACAATACGCTTTCATCTTACTGCTTAGCACACACGCCACCGATGCATTAATTACAGCCGTACTGACTGTTTCATCTTCGGGTATCGCTCCAGCAAGGACTCTTGTTGGCATCGTCCGTCGTACATCTGTCCCATCACCAAGCTGACCATATGCATTATCACCCCAGCAGAACAGCTGCCCGCTTGTAGTGAGGGCACAGGCAGATGAGCCGCTTGCCGTTACAGTAACGCTTGCGACTTTATCGGAAGCTTGCATTGCCCCAAGGCTCACTGCAACCGGCGAGGTAGTGGTAGTAAGTGTCCCATTTCCAAGCTGCCCTGTATTATTGTAGCCCCAACAGTACGCCTTATCGTCTGAGGCAACTGCACAACTAGAACCCCACCCGGCGTCGACTTGAACTATTAAGAAACCTGCCGGCATAGCTCCTTGAGCAACTGCAGCAGGACTCAAGGAATTTGCCGTACTACCCGTTCCAAGACGGCCGCTATCGCCAGCACCCCAGCAATACGCCCGTGCATTTGAAGCTACAGCACAAGTATGTTCGCTTCCGGCGTCGACACTACTGAAGTTTTGACCAGCCGGAATAGCACCCTGCGAAACCGCAACAGGGGCAGTGCGAGTCGTGGTTGTCCCATCGCCAAGCTGACCGAAAGTATTAACTCCCCAGCAATACGCTCGTGCATTTGAAGCATAGGCACACACATGGGCATTGCCAGCTGATATTTTCTCATAAACAACATTTGCAGGTAGAGCACCCTGCGAAACCGCAACAGGGGCAGTGCGAGTCGTGGTTGTCCCATCACCAAGCTGACCACTTCCGTTCAAGCCCCAGCAGTACACCTTACCGTCCGAAGCAATGCCACAAGTAAAGTCATTGCCAGTTGCTATCTCTACAATCTTATGACCCTCAGGAATTGCACCGCGATTAATTGGCGATGGCGTATCTTTGTATCCCACCGCCGAAATACCAAGCTCTCCGTATTGGTTATATCCCCAGCAATACGCACCAACATCAGCCGTGGTACCAGTATCGGCAACGACCCCACACGTGTGCTGGACACCGATCGACACCTGCTCCCATACCCGTTCAGCTCCCGGGTTCACATCCGTAACCCTGTCCTGCATACGCAACGTTGCATTATACCGCTTCCATACAGCGTCAGAGCTCAGTCGCACCTTTTCCGAACTTCCTTTTGACGCAACCGTGCTTACGTCACCAGCAATGCTTGGCGCCGAGACTTCGAATGTCGTACGCACATCGCTGGAACGTATGACATAGCAATCATCTGCTGTACATACCGAAGCCGACCCGTAACAATCCCCGCCAGGGCGAAGAGGTTCATCCCAAGTAAGATACCCCTCCTCAATACATGCCTCGGCCATCTCTAGGCCAGATTGTGCCGCGCTCTCTGCGAGTTGTGCGTAGTACTGACCTTGCAAGGCTATGCGTGCGGAGTTTACTGCACCCACCGTCACGGCAAGCATTGTCAGCAGGATTACAGACGAAATTAAGACAGTAGGGAGTGCGAATCCCTTGCGTTGTACCCCACCTCGTGCAAACATAGTTTTTTGCATAATTCTATTTGTTATTGTAGCACAAGCACCATCATTGCAGGCAAGTCTAAAACGCTGTATAATGTATAGTAACGATACAGTTTTTATGGGAATAGAGGTACTATGACAGAATCAACAGCAAAAAACGACGCAGCAGTAACGGTATACAGCACAAGCTGGTGCGCATTCTGCCACACTGAAATGCAGTGGCTCGACCGTCTTGGCGTAAAGTACGTTGCAAAAGATATTGAAGCTGACGAAGAAGCGCATAAAGAACTTATGGCGAAGGTAGGCGGCGACTTCCGCGGCGTACCTGTCACAGATATCTCGGGTGACATCATCCTCGGCTTTGATCGTCCGAAGCTTCAGGAGTCACTCAAGGCAAATGGCCTCATCACAGCCTAGAGACACTACTCTTTCACGGCGTAAAAACGCCGCACCATCAGCATCAGGAGTTCCCTTGGTGCTGATTCATGGTTTTAGGGGCACGCGGCAGGGACTTTCGCTGATCGCAAAAGAGCTCAGCGCAACTGGTGAAAAACAGGGGATACACTACGCGCTTCACGCCCCAGACCTTCCGGGGTTTGGACGCGGAGCACAGCTAAAAGACTACTCCTTAGATTCCTACGTAGAATGGCTTCATAGCTACATGAAAAAGACGCAGGCAAAATTCCCTAGAAAGAAAATTCATCTCCTTGGTCATTCGTTTGGGAGCATTATCTGCGCTGCGTATGCTGCAAAATATCCTCGCAGCATCCAGTCGCTCGTGCTCGTCAACCCCATTGGTGCGCCGGCACTTGAAGGGCCAAAAAAGACCTTAACGAAGCTTGCGATTCTTTACTATCGGGTTGGCGCGGCACTCCCACGGAACCTCGCTCACGCATGGCTTGCCTCACCGCTCATTGTGCGCATCATGAGTGTCACAATGGCAAAAACAAAAGACGCCGACCTGCGAAAATACATTCATGGTCAACATAGCCGTTATTTCAGTCTTTTTCACAGCCCAGCCTCCGTGCTCGATGCCTTCAAGACTTCCGTGAATCATACAGTCCGTGATTTCGCAGCCGATATTCCCGTAAAGACACTCCTCGTTGCGGGATCGCTTGACGACATCACGCCACTGAGCGATCAGTACGCACTGGCAAAACACTTCCCAAGCGCCACGCTAAAAGTCATTGACCACGTTGGGCACCTTACGCACTACGAAACACCAGACACGGTGGCGAAGCACGTTCAAGCTTTTATTAAATCTGTGTAAATTTCTTCAAATCTATCAAGTGTTGTACAGAGGTCGTGCGTATTTGCAATCGCAAGGCTCTCTTTACTCATCTTTTCGCGAAGAGTGGCGTCCTTGAGAATCTTTATAATTCCTGCAGAAACCGCCTCAACGTCATCCTGCTCACAAAGGAATCCGTTACGGTCATTTTGGCAGAGCTCACGGAGCGCACCGGCGTCCACCGCCACAACAGGCTGGCCACTTGCCATTGCCTCAAGCGTTGCAATACTCTGGAGCTCAGCAGGGGATGGCATGCAAAACACCGTACCAAGCTTGTGAATAGCCCGAAGCTCATCATCGTCAATGCGACCGGTAAACGAGGCGCTCTCTGAGATACCCAGCTCCCACGCAAGCGCATTCAGCGATGTAAACTCAGTCCCATCGCCCACAACAACAAGGTGCGCATCGCTCACTTTCGCCTTCACCTCAGCAAAGGCCTTCAGCAGTACGGGAAGGTGCTTTTCTGCATCAAGGCGCCCTACATATGTCACAACTGGCGCATTCTCTGGGATAGCATGCTTTTCATAGATACTCTTTGGTGCAACCCCTGGTGTAAATTCTGATAAATTAATACCGTTTGACACTGCCTCTAGTGGCGCCGCAAGCCTATCGCCTGCGTTAAACATGTCGATTGCAGATTGCGTTGGCATCGTAACGTAATCAGCTTTTGAATGGAAGCGTGCACCATATGCCTTCAAAATGTAGTTGATAGGGCGTGAAACTGGCGCCAGGAGCACAAGGTTATCCATGAGATTCTCTGGCATTGCATGATTTGTACTGACAATAGGAATTCCCACCTTATTCCCGTGCTTCATTGCTGCTTGCCCAATCCACATCAACATCTGAATATGGATAACGTCAGGGTCGAAGGCTTCAATAATCTTACGGACCTCACGCGCAGGATTTAAAGAGATTCTAAAGTTCTGGTAAAACGGGAAGGGGACAGACTGGGTGCGGATAATCTTATAATTTCCGTCTATCTCCTCAGAGCGCTTTCCGGTCTGGCTTGGGGCAATCACCAACACCTCATGGCCACGCGAAGCAAGGCCTTTTGCTAAGTTTCGGCTAAACGTTGCGACACCGTTGATAGTCGGGTAGTGTAAATCCGACGCAATTAGGATTTTCATAATCTGATGCTGATTATACCACATTCCTTGCCCTTTACGGAAAACAACAGGGGCGATACGGACATTCTTCTGGTACAATAGAATACATGGCAGCGAAAAAGAAGCCCCTCAAAAGAACAAAAGCACCGGTCATTACAAACCGGCGGGCTTCGTATGATTACGCATTGGGCGATGAAATCGTCGCAGGTCTCTCTCTTACCGGCAATGAAGTACGTGCAGCCCGCACTGGTCGCGTTCAGCTAAAAGGTGCGTTCGTCAGCATCCGAAATGACGAACTCTGGCTTAACAACGCTAGCTTTAGCCTTACACTCAATACGAAAGGTGAATCCGAAACAACGGTTGATACCTCACCTCGAAAACTCCTTGCACACCGCAAGCAGATTGAAATCTTAAAAGAAAAGAAACAGTCCGGACTTACCATTGTACCTCTCAAGCTTCTCACTGCGGGAAAATACATCAAAGTAGTGATTGCCACTGGTAAGGGTAAAAAGAACTACGATAAGCGCCAGAGCATAAAACAGCGTGATCAAATGCGCGACGCAGCAAAGCTTAGATAAAGAAAAACCCAGCCATAACAGCTGGGTAATTCTTTGTTCGATAGGGCCGTTATGTTCCCATAACAACCTTTTGACCATTTGGCGCGATAGAGTCAAGTCGCCTCCCCGGTGTCCGTAAAAAGACCCGTCCGGTTGAACGTACTGTCAACTGGAAGGCCCCGTCATCAACAAAAAATGTTGCGACAGCCCGGGGGACTACATCCCACGCATGCTCCTGTGTGAAATTGGAGTAGGCGAGGAGTTGCGTACCTGCCGGCAGGCGCACAGTGAGACCCTCTTCAGAGTACCGCGCACCGTCGTACACATCAGCAATCTCCTGCAGTCCGCTCGGATAATTCTCTCCCGTAGGAATGAATATCGTTACAGCCTGCTTGAGTCCTTCGGAGAGGTTTCCGTTCGCCTTTCCGTAGCTATTGCTCGCAGAACTCCCCGATGCGGATCGTATTGCAGCGGTACGTCCAGCGCGCGCCCATGCGTCTCGGACCAATTGCCGGACATGGATGCACCCAGCGGGCACACGAGGTTCAGCTTGTGACTGAGCCCGAGGCCTCGGCTTTTGTGCAGTGCGCGGCTTCCCAGACGCAGCGTATGACGCCATTGACACCACTGCGTTTCCCCTAAATGTCATTGTTTTGCTCCTTAAAGCAGTATCGTACAAAGAACCTTCTTATTATACCATAAAGTAACCCCTAATACAATGGCTAAGGAGGTGCTATACTAAGGGTATGAAGTTATACTCGTGGAACGTAAACGGTATCCGTGCCGTCATCAATAAAGGCGCCTTTCAAGAATTTATCAAGACACATCAGCCAGATATTCTCTGCCTCCAGGAGACCAAGGCAAAGCAGGGGCAGGCTGAAATTGACCTGCCTGAGTACGAAGAATACTGGAACAGTGCAGAGCGCGCGGGCTACAGCGGGACGGCCATCTTTTCAAAGAAAAAACCGCACCAAGTCATCAATGGATTCTCTGATGAAATTAGCACTAAATACGAACTAGGTGATGACGGCTTCGGCGACCCAACAAAAGAAGGCCGCGTCATCTCTGCAGAGTTTGACGACTTCTGGGTCGTGACCGTCTACACCCCAAACTCAAAGGGTGACCTAGGCCGCCTCCAGCTTCGCCATAAGCAGTGGGACCCAGCATTTCTTGAGCATGTGCGTTCGCTTGAAGTAACAAAGCCGGTCCTCTTTTGTGGCGACCTCAACGTTGCACATAATGAAATCGACCTTGCAAATCCAAAGCCAAACGTCGGCAAGCACGGCTTCACACACGAAGAGCGCGAGGGCTTTAATAACATCCTCGGCGCCGGCTACACAGACACCTTCCGCGCCTTCTACCCAGAGCAGACCGGTGCATATAGCTGGTGGAGTCACTGGGCAAATGCACGTGCACGTAACGTTGGCTGGCGGATTGACTACTGGCTTGCAAGTGACACCATTGCGGATAGAGTAAAGAGCCCCCAGATTCACGCCGATGTCATGGGGTCGGACCACTGTCCCGTCAGTATCGAGATAGATTGACAAAAATCACTTTTTTTGCTATAATATAAGTATTCTGCTTGCTCACTACGTAAGGGAGGTGGTCATTTTGACCATTGCAACGGAAAGTACAGAGAAGACAACTCGACTTCACATCAACCCAGACGGCTCAACAGTGCGCATCCTGCGCTCCATCAAGGTCGGCGCAAATGTCCACATCAACGCAACGGCGCGCTTCGGATGCGATGTCACCGTCGGCGACAGATGCATCATCGAAGCTGACGCATTCATCGGAAATGATGTCCGCATCGGCAACGATGTCCGCATCGACCGCAGTGCAATCGTCGAACGGAGGAGCACGGTAGGTGACAACTGCATCATTGAAAACAGCGTCATCATCCGTTCCTACGCGAAGATCGGCAGCGATGTCCATATTGGTACAGGTTCCATCCTCGCCAACGACACAATCGTCGGCGACCAGACGGAGTTTGGCAGCAATGCCAGCCTCGCGCCACACACAATGATCGACTCCCGATGCACCATCGGCAACGGTACACACATCGGAATGCGCACACAGATACGAAGCGGTACAGTCATCGAACCCTTCGTCACTATCAGCCGTGACTGCATCATTGGTGGCAACTCGTACATCCAGTACGGTGTTGTCATCGGCGATAACGTCCACCTCTACCATGCTGTGCGCGTGGAGAAGGAGGCGTCTGTCATGCGAAACACAGGCGTTGGCAGCAACGTGACTATCGGACAAGAGTCAACCATCCTGCCCGGCAGTTTCGTCTACGAGCGAACAAACATCATCGCAAGGTCCGTCTATAAAGGGAAGGAGAAGAACTCAGTAAGCGCTCTCTAAGTACGCACACCCCACTGCCCGCAAGGAAGTACCTTGCCGTGGCGGTGGGGTATTTTCTTTTTAAACTGGTATACTAACAGGTATGACACGAAAGATTGCAGTATTTGACATAGACGGTACATTATTTCGGAGTGGGCTGTATCGTGAAGTATTTTATGAACTTTATAAGATGGGGGTGCTTCCAAACGACCTCACGGAGCAAACCACGGAAAAGCACCGCGAATGGCGTCACCGTATCCACGGCAATGCCTTTGAAGAGTTTGAACGCATTATGGTGGCGGGGCTTGATTCGTATCTTCCGCGTCTTCGCATTGCTGATTACGACGAAGCTGTCCGACGCGTCCTTGATAAGAAGGCGGAAAATATTTACGTCTACACCACACGCCTTCTGAAAAAACTCCAAGATGAAGGGTACTTTACGGTGGCGATCAGCGGCTCGCAAAAAGAGCTGGTTGAGCCATTTGCGAAGCGTTACGGCTTCCATGACTGGATTGGCCAGGAATGGGAGCGCGGCGAAGAATACTTCACCGGAACGGTTACCAAAACCCACACCGGTAAAGATAAACTCGTCCGCCAGATAGCAGAGAAGCACGGCCTCACCCTTGAGGGCAGCTACGCAGTAGGGGATAGTAACGGCGATAGCGGCATGCTTGGTATTGTTGATAACCCTATTGCCTTTAACCCAACCCACGAACTTCTGGAAAAAGCCCTAGAACACGGCTGGAAGATCGTCATTGAGCGTAAGAATATTAGCTACGAGCTAGAAGGAACACCTGATGCGCAGTCATTCGTACTGGCGAACGCAAACCCCTACTGAACCCCTGTTTCCTGATATCGCCTGGAGTAAACCAGAGCGGCGCGCGCAGGCAGGGAGGCTTGGTATTATTGGCGGCAACAAACTTGGCTTTGCTGGCGTTGCCGAAGGCTATACCCAGAGCCAAGCTGCTGGAGTAGGGGAGATTCGCGTCCTTCTTCCCGATGCACTCAAAAGTACCATCCCAAAGACCATTACCGATACACTTTTTGCCCCGACCAATATCTCCGGAAGTCTTTCTGGCGATGCCCTTTCAGAGATGAAGGCGCTTGGTGCTTGGGCAGAGAGTATTCTGCTCATCGGTGATGCCGGGCGCAGTAGCGAGACTGCCATAGCCTACGAGACGTTCATCAGGGAATACGAAGGGCAGCTTGTGGTCACTCGCGACGCCGTTGATCTTTTGAAAAACTCAGCCTCAACGCTCCTTGACCGCCCAAACACCCTCCTAGTTATGTCCTTTGCTCAACTCCAAAAACTGTTTCAGGCAGTCTACTACCCAAAAGTACTCACTTTTAGCATGCACCTCCTGCATTTTGTTGAGGCGCTCCATAAATTCACCGTCACCTATCCGGTTACGATCGCCGTTCTTCACCGTGAAACACTCATCGTCGCATCCAACGGCGAGGTGACCACAACCGCTTGGGAGAATCCCATGGCCATCTGGCGCGGCACCACCGCAACCAAGGCGGCAGCGTTCTGGCTCTGGAACCCAAAGAAGCCACTCGAAGCCGTTACCGCAAGTCTTATAGATTGATATATTGCTTAAAATATGCTATAATATAATATTATGGCACGACATGCACACGAAACATCGCAAGAGATGTATTTCACTCCAGAAAGTGATACTTTCGTCGCACCCGAAGTCGTGGAAGGTCGTCTTGATAGGACTCTTGGGCATGAGGCGCGCATCGGTCACTTCGCCGTTTCTCTCGTGCTCAGCGAAGAGCTTGTTGCGCAGCAAGAAGTCATGGGAACACCTATAGACCTTGCCCGTGCACACATGAAGCACCTCTCAATCCCACTGTATGAGTACCTTGCGGCACGAAATCGCAATACAGCCGTGGACCAAGAAACCGCCGCCGCAGCCAACGCTACCTACCGAAAAGCAGCCTCAGTCCTTGATACTTTCGTTACGCGTCGCGACAGCACCGAGCACTCTCCGGAGAATAAGTACACACTCAACCAGCTCTCTGGGGCGATCTCAGAACTTACATTCTTCTCACTCCTCCTACGCAACCGCCACCAACATGGGTACATAGCCCTGCCATCTAACCGTCATGACGACCACGCGCCGCGAGACGTCACCGGAAAACGGCACTCGTTTGACTTTAGCGTTCTCAATGAAAGAATGCCGAATGAGCGCATTGACCTTCAGGTAAAGACTGCGCGCAACCACCTTGGTGCGCCGTATGCCCGCTCGGTGCCTGTTATTAGCACAGAAGAGCTCACGGGGGACTATTTCAAGGGGAAATACAGCCTGCCACTGTCACTTATTCACGACAGTGAACACACCGCTACAGAACGCGAGACGACAGAAATCGCCACAGCCAGCAGCATTGCCGTGCGCGCACTTCGCACCCTTGGCAACGGGAAGAGCGCATCGGCGTAGTTGCCACTTTAGTTTCACTCTATCTGGTGCTATACTAAATTCTGCACACTTTCCATGCCGCAGTGGTGGAATTGGTAGACACGCGAGACTCAAAATTTCGTGTCCATTATGGACGTGCCGGTTCAATTCCGGCCTGCGGTACCAAAAATAGAGCCCTTTCTGGGGCTTTTTTATATTGCGAGCCGCGCCTTATCGCACTAGAGCCGTGCCCTATATGTCTATAATCGTACTATCGAAAAACATATCGTTTCTATATGTTTTTCGATGGTCAGCTTTTGGACACAGGCCCATCCTCGCGAGCAAACACCTCGCCCTCAGCTCTCGCCTCAACTACGTAGGCAAAATACAACAATATACTGTACAATAAGAGAGAACAAGAATACAGATCGAAGTATATGAATCCTAATAATCAAAGTCAGAGTGGGGGCTTCAAGGGAACGCCGCAGCAGCCAGCGCCATCAGGGGCGCCGCTTCATCCTCAGCCGCACCCGCAAACCGACACACGCTCGGCATCGCCTCAACAAAAAGAGGCGACCATTAACGTCCTTCGCTCTCAGATTGATTCTCTTTACGGTGACCAGCCCGTTGCGGCACCAGAAACCGTACGGCCAATTCAGGCAGCAGCGCCAACGCAACCACAAACCGCCGCACAGCCACAACCAGTACATGTCCCTGGCCAACACAGCGCTATAAACCAAGAAATCCTCCAGCAAAACTTAGATACTCAAAACCCTTACGAACGCACGCACTCACCGGAAGTGCGGAGCCACTCAAGCGTCAACCCAGAGCAGTGGAAACAGTACCACTCAGCTTGGCAAGACTACTACCAGAAATACTACGCAGCCTACTACGACCACCAAACGTCTCAAAAGGCAGCAAAGCAGGAAGCGTTGAATCAGCAGCTCTCCCAGCAACTCCAAGATACGAAAACGCAGCAGCCTCAGAGCCTCAATGCCGCACAGTACACAGAACAACCTGTCAGCTCAGACGAACTCACCAAAATGCAGGCTATGCAAGAACTGCGCCAGCGCCTCCTTGGTAAAGTAAAAACACGTGCCGAAAAGGTACGTAAAAGCAGGCACTTCATGCCACTCATTGCAGCACTTGCTGTGATGCTTATCTTTGTCTTTATTCAATACAACCGCGTATTCATTGCAACCGTCAACGCGTACGTCTCACCAGGGGCCATTGACCCGCAGAACATCGTCATCAAACCAGGTGATGACGCCATCGTAGGCGAGGACCCTCGTCTCATCATCCCAAAGATTAACGTCGACGTCCCAGCCGTCTACGGGATTGGGCCCGACCACAACTCACAAATGGACGCAATGGAGAGAGGAGTTGCACACTTTGGCATTGCAGGCGCAAATAGCCACCCAGGGCAGATCGGCAATACCGTCCTTTCAGGCCACAGTAGCAATGACCTCTTTGACCCAGGCGATTACAAGTTCATCTTTGCGCAACTTGAAAAACTCCAAGAAGGGGATACTATCTACACGCACTACGAAGGTGTCCGCTACACATACGTTGTTACGAAAACAGAAGTCGTAAAGCCAACGCAGGTAGATAAGCTCGTCTACCCAACAGATAAGCCAATCCTCACGCTCATCACCTGTACGCCACTTGGTACATCGCTCAACCGACTCCTTGTGACTGCCGAGCAGATCAGTCCAAGCCCAAGCGAAGCCAAGGCTGCTCCAGACTCATCCGCAGACACAGGCTCCGACTCAGCAATGCCTGGTAACTCAGCAACGCTCTTAGAGCGCCTCTTCGGCCGCCGCTAGCGCTCGCCAGACACTCAAGAGAATCAAACCTCAAGTCCAATATAAAAAGGCCGTAGACTCAATGCCTGCGGCCTTCTGTGTATTTACACTTTACTCTAGAATCATGCGTACACGCTGAAGACTATAGCCAGCATCGGTCTCACCGATAGCGTACAAGAAGCGACCATTCTGGCTCAGAGAGGCGTCGTAGCCGGGCGCAACCCGCATAATAGTGTGCGTATTCGTCCCGTCAAAGTCGCGCATTGTCAGGTTGCCATCAGTATCATTCCAAAGATGTGCCGCACCAAGCCATGAAAGTGGGCGGACACCTTCTGTTGCCTCCGTAGAGACACCACGCGCAACACGCTTATATTCAATGTCGTAGGACACAAACTGCGCACCTACCTGAGCAATGATGTACTCACCGCTGATACTGAATGAAAGTTCGCTTACAGTACCTGGAACCTCAAAGACTGCATACTGACGCAGGCTTGCTGTTGCACTCTGTGCCTGGGAACGTGGGTAGGTACCCTTAAGCACCGTCACCTCATTGTCTTCAGCAATAGCAACGTAGTCATCTCCAAAATACTCGCCCGTAGCAATCCGAAGTGGTGTATCACCCTCTACTTCACGGAGGATATTCGAAGCCTCATCGCCGTCACGGTACACGCCCGCAACCTGTACATTTTCTTTTTCTGGGTGCATACCTGTGTAGACAAGAATATTCGTAGAGAACATTCGGAAGCCATTCACGTGCGCAATAAAGGCGCGTGACATCGTCCCGGCGCCAAGGTCAAGCTTACGAATCAACCCATCATCAGTCAGACCATACAGCGAAGAGCCGTTTGTGCCAGCGAATTGGATATCCTTAAACCCCGCATTCAGCGAACGGGTTACATTCGTAGAACGAGAAATATCATGCGTATCTAGTACAAGCCATTCAAGCTTTCCTGCGTATTCGTGCTTAATAAGAACATGGCGGCTTGGGGTATTCCAACGAATAATAGTAAAGGTGTGCGCTACATCAGGAGCCTCAGCTTCACTATAGAGCGAGGTTGGAAGCGTGAGTGTCTGGCTCTTTACCTGCTCTGAACGAAGATCTATGTAGTGAAAAGAAGGGGAGTCTGGCGTTTCGTGTGCAATCGCCCACTTATAATCTGGCGAGAACTCTATCTGTGCCAGCGCTTCATACCGCTGAACAGCTTGCGGCTTGCGCTCTTTTGGCACAAGGCGTGTGTAATTAAGCCACGTCAGCGTTCCTGGCTTCACTGTAAGTTCGTGATTCCAGTCCTCGTAGCCGTCTTTCGCAATTGTCACCGAGTGCGCACCTGCCACAACCGCCTGCTTAGTAGCAGTACGGCCGCCCACAAGAATACCGTCCACGTAGACATTTGCATTATTAGGGCGTGAATCAAACTGGAGGAGTGCACCTTGCTGGAGTGTGCCGTCATTACTATTAATCCTGTAGCCAAGCATGAAAAGGACAGCGGTCGTGACAATGATAGCCACAGATACCGTTGCAATGACCGATAAAATGACACGGCGAATAATAAATTGTTTCTTGGTAGGTTTCTTAAACATTCTTAATAAAGTATATCAAAGTTCACCCTATAAAAGCACTATTAGGCTTGCATAAGCGCTTTATTCACACTACTATAGAGGGTAAGCATAGGTGGGCATGTCCTTGCTCAACTGTTAAAAAAATGTGAAACCTGCGAGGAATCAACATAAGATGGCAACAAAAGATACAATTACCATAAACGGGCGCCAATACGACGCCAAGACCGGGCTTCCTGTTGCCAGTAAACCAGCACCACGGCCAGCGGCGGCAGCAGCAGAGCCGGCAGCGCAACCAGCAAAGAAAGCACCTGCTCCTATAAAAAAGACTGCTCCTGCACGCACACCTGTTACAGAGCGTGGCACAAAGGCTGCGACTTCAGTGCACACATCAGAACCAAAGCGCTCACAAACACTCAGGCGCACAGCCGTAAAGAAGCCTATTGCACCAACCAAGGTTGTAACCCGCAGGCCGAAGCCAGCTGGCGCACGCCATATGGACATTGCGCGTAGTACGCAGGTAGCACGCTTCGCACCGCACCCTCAGGCGGTTGCAGCGAAAGCAGCGACACCTACAGACGCAGCGAAGAAGACCGTCGACGCGCCTGCGAAGACACACCCTGTTGCAAAACGCGCACTTGCGAAGCGTCCAGTGCAAAAGATGAAGAAAGCTGCAGCTGCAAAAGCAACAACACCTACTGCAAAGCAGGTGAAAGAGGCGCAAATCCAAAAAGCACTCAGCGCATCACCAGCTCCACAGACAAAGAAGCAGGCGAAAAGCACGAAGAAGACCGTAAAAAAGAACACACCTTCAACACCATGGAAGAAGCGTACGATTATCCTTACGACCGTGGCAGTTATTGCGCTCCTTGCGGTCTTTGCAGCAACAAATATCTTCCCCGGCCTCAGCGTACAGGTAGCCTCTATCCGCTCCGGCGTCACCGCCTCATACCCTAAGTATGTCCCTGATGGCTACTCGCTTTCACAGCCAATCAAATATAGCGATGGACGCGTGGCAATTACCTTTACTTCAAACAGTAACGACACAAAGTACATGCTCACTCAATCAAGTAGCTCGTGGGATTCAACCGCCGTCCTTGATAACCTCGTGAAGAAGAAGGCAGACAACAACTACGTCACCACCCGTGAGCGCGGCCTCACCATCTACACCTACCAGTCAAATGCAGCGTGGGTAAATGGCGGCACACTTTTCACCATTGAGGGTGACGCAGAGCTATCGGGTGATCAGATTCGAAAGATTGCTACGAGTTTATAGTGTTGGCAGGGTAGGGTAGTCAGCTCCCTACCTTTTCAAAGGACACTTTCGCGTAACCAACAACCCTTAAGGCGTAGAGACCCTTAAGGGTTTTTGCGTGAAGCAAGTTCCGTGAAAACGGTAGGGAGCTGACTGCCACTACCCCTGATTCATATGCTATAATAAAAGTAATTATGACATCTATCCGAACCCGATTTGCCCCAAGCCCAACCGGCTTCATGCACGTAGGCGGCGTCCGCACCGCTCTTTTTGCATGGCTCCTTGCACAACAAAGTAAAAAGACTCATGGCGAAGGAACGTTTATTCTTCGCATTGAAGATACAGACAAGGTCCGTGAAGTTGAAGGAAGTATTCAGCAGATTGAAAACAGCCTTAAGTGGCTTGGGATTACTTGGGACGAAGGTATTGATCAGGGTGGCCCGCACGCGCCATACAAGCAGTCTGAGCGCCTAGAAATCTACAAAGAATGGGCGCAGAAGCTTATTGACGCCGGCCGCGCCTATGCAGATCCGTACACACCAGCAGAGCTTGAAGCCTTCCGTGAAAAGGCAAAAGCAGAGAAGCGACCATTCCTCTACCGTGAACACCGCCCAGAGAACCCTCCAGTATGGGATGGTACACAGCCACTCCGCTTTAAGTCAGACCCAAAGCCATACAACTGGACAGATGCAGTTATGGGCGACCTTTCTACCGCAGAGGATGCCATTGACGATTTCATTCTCGTGAAATCAGACGGCTACCCAACATACAACTTCTGCCACATTGTTGACGATGCAATTATGGGCGTCACGCACGTGCTTCGCAGCCAGGAGTTCATTAGCAGCACGCCAAAGTTCTTAAATCTTTATGAAGCCCTAGGCGTTGAAATGCCAACCCTTGCCACCCTTCCATTTGTTATGGCAATGGACGGCAAAAAGAAACTAGGGAAGCGTGACGGCGCAAAGGACATCCTTGAATACGGAAAAGAAGGCTACCTTCCAGAGGCTATGACAAACTTCCTTGCCACTCTTGGCTGGAACGACGGCACAGAGCAGGAAGTATTTACTGTTGATGAACTTGTTGAAAAGTTCTCACTTTCACGCGTTCAAAAAAGCCCGGCTCGCTTTGACGAGCAGCGCCTCCTTTGGATCAACGGCCAACACATCCGCAGCCTCAGCCTTGATGACCTCCTTGTCCGCGTTGAAGACTTCTGGCCTGAATCTGCACAAAACGCACCAGAAGAAAAGAAGCGTGAAGTCCTTACACTTGCTCAGGACCGCCTCAAGACACTCACGGACCTTCCTGTTCTTACGAGCTACTTCTTTGAAGAACCAACTCCAGACTGGACTATGGTTGAAGGTAACAAGCAACTTAAAAAGCTTGAAAAGAGCGAAGTGAACGAACTTCTTACTGCAGCGCACGCCGCATTTGAAGCAATTCCAGAAGAAAACTTCACAGAAGATACGCTTCAAGACGCACTCAACCAACTTCTTGAAACAACCGGTCAGAAGCCAGGCATCCTCTTTAGCCTTATCCGCCTCGCTGTGTCATGGGCGCCGTTTAGCCCAGCACTGAATGAGACACTGGCAACCCTTGGCCGCGAAACAACGCTTCGCCGCATCACCGCAGCAATTGCATCAATCAGCGCATAATAGCACCCTGACTCCATCGGCGTTTTCATTTGCTTAAACAGCAGTGAATCCTCTATAATGAGCGTATGTTTAAGCGTAAGCAAAAAGCGCCCGTTGTTATTATTGAAGATGCATCGTCGGCTAAAAAAGATAAAAAACCAAACTGGTTCAAACGTCATAAAAAGTGGACGATTGTTATTATCATTGCCGCAGTGCTTCTTGTTGCTGGCGGCACCGCAACTGCGCTCTACCTTCTCAACAAAGAGCCTGAAGCGCAGCAGCAGGTCAAGAAGAAGGTAGAAAAACCAACTCCTGTGGTGAAATATTACTCGCCACTCACTGGAAATGAAGTCGCCGACGAAGCGGCCACGAAACAGGCCGTCACTGCAATCATGATTGAAAACAGCCCCGACGCACGTCCGCAATCTGGCCTAAAGGATAGTGGCGTCGTTTTTGAAGCCATTGCAGAGGGTGGCATTACACGCTTCCTCTCTCTTTACCAAGAGCAGAAACCAGGGCTTGTTGGCCCAGTGCGGAGCCTGCGCATGTACTACGTAGATTGGCTTGCACCATTTAACGCCAGCGTTGCGCACATTGGCGGCAGCGCCGCAGCACTTGAAGAGGTGCGAAATGGAAAGTACCGCGATATAGACCAGTTCTTTAACGCCGGCGCCTACTGGCGTGCAAGCGACCGCTACGCACCCCACAATGTCTACACAAACTTCGAACGCCTTGACGCGCTCAATAAAGAAAAAGGCTATACAGAATCATCATTTGCAGGCTTTACCCGCAAAGATTCAAAAACAGCCGAAGTCCTGACGGCAAACGAAGTATCCGTAGGGATCAGCGGGCCGCTCTATAATAGCTCGTACGTATATAATGCCGAGACAGGCCTCTATAACAGGTCTCAGGCTGGCGCACCGCACCTTGATAGGGAAGCGGGGCAAATCAGCCCACGCGTCGTTATTGTTATGAAAGTAAAACAGCAAAAAGTACTTGAAGATGGCTGGCGCGAACAGATCGTTGCAATTGGCAGCGGCACCGCGCACATCTTCCAGGACGGCGTAGCCCAAGAAGTTACTTGGAATAAGCCAAGCAGGGAAGGGCAGATTACCTTTACTGATGCGGAAGGTAAAGAAGTGGCGCTTGCAAGGGGTCAGACATGGATCACTGCCATCCCAGACGGCACCGGGAGTGTTTCGTGGAAATAAAGAAGCAAAAGAAGCGGTGGTTTTCTAAAAAACAAAAGCTAGAAGCGCCCCGGCTTGTAAAAAACTTCTGGCCACGCTTTAGTGCAAAAACTGCTAACATTAGCCTTCTTCTAGCAATAGCATCGCTCGCGCCGGCAGCAGCGACACTCGTTGCCACTGGACTATTCGAGACACGGGCCGAGCTTGCTGCCATCCTCCTGTTTGTCCAGTTCGTGACTATTTACCTCATGCTTTTTGTTCTTGCCACATTCACAACACGCCCTACAAAGCACATTTTAGCCGCACTTACCTACGCCAGTGGTGAGCGTGACGGAAGCACACCACCAAATGCAAACGAGACATACTTTAAGCGCAGCGGCCTGAGCGCTGCCATTGAGGCTATTTACGCAATGCTCTCAAAGGACTCACCGCAGACTGAGGAAACAAACCTTATGGCGACAAATACCATGCTTGAAGAAGCACTTGACGCCTCACACTCAGGGTTTGTTGTTTACAACAGCAGCCGCACCATCACCTACGCCAACGAAGCCGCACCTGTGCGCACCACCTCAGACGGCGTCAAAGAGCTTAGCCTTTTCTTCCAACCAAGCAACACTATTGATATCTGGTGGAACGAATGCGCAGAAACTGCCGTCCGTGCAGAAAAGACCTGGAGCCGTATCCCAGATAAGCTTCCCGGAGAAGAGGGGAGGCGACTCTTTGACGTTGTTGCAACCTACAATAAGGGGCTTGACGATGAACTTGTCCTGACACTGGTTGACCGCACGGAACAGTATTCTGTGGGTGAAGAGGAGCTGGACTTCATTGCCTTTGCCGCACATGAACTGCGTGGGCCTATTACCGTGATTCGCGGGTACCTTGACGTTCTTCAGGATGAAATGAGCGAAGTGCTTGATACCGACCACAAGGAGCTCTTCCGCCGCCTCACCGTTTCGGCTAACCGCCTCAGCACCTACATTAATAACATCCTTAATACGTCTAAGTACGACCGCCATCACCTTAACCTTCAGCTGCGCGAAGACACTGTTCAGAATGTGTACGCCACCATTGCGGACGACATGAACCTACGCGCGCACTCACAGCGCCGCCTCCTCAGTGTTAGCTTCCCTGACGCACTCCCAACGATACCGGCGGATATTGGGAGCCTGAGCGAAGTATTCTCTAACCTTATAGACAACGCTATTAAATACAGTAACGAAGGTGGCGCCATTACCGTCACTGCCGCCTCAAAAGGGGATACCGTAGAGATTACCGTCAAGGACCAGGGAATTGGCATGCCGGCTAATGTCATCAGCAATCTCTTCCAAAAGTTCTACCGCTCACACCGCTCACGTGAGACCGTTGCCGGAACAGGAATTGGCCTTTACATCAGTAAGGGAATCGTTGAATCGCACGGCGGAACCATCGCCGTCACCAGTGAAGATGGGCGCGGATCAGTCTTTACCGTCATCTTACCAACCTATGCATCAGTTGCAGAGAAGCTAAAGACAGGTAATAATGGAAACAAAGAGCTCCTTGGTGATGGAAAGAGCTGGATTAAAAATCACACAATGTTTAGAGGATAACCATGGCAATAAAGACAATTTTGATAGTTGAAGACGATCGGTTCATTGGTGAAATGTACGTGCGGAGCCTCCAAAAGGCGGGGTATACCGTTGATTGGATGATTGATGGCAATGATGGGCTTATTGCCGCACGCAACAAGCCGTACGACCTTATCCTGCTTGATGTGATGCTCCCAGAGCGCCGTGGCACCGAGATCCTTGAAGCACTTAGAGGTAAGGAAAATCTTATCCCAGAAGCAAAGGTGATTGTTCTGACAAACTTTGAGCAGGACGATGAATCACGCCGCGCCATGGAAGCACATGCAGATGCATATCTTATCAAGGCAGAGATTACCCCGCGCAAGCTTCTTTCGGTCATCGAACGCCTGAAGTAGCAGCACCCATCTAGACAAGTCAGCCTATTTTTGGTATGATTTTTAAGTACTATTTAGTATTTGGTCCCGTCGTCTAACGGTTAGGACACCAGGTTCTCATCCTGGCAATCGGAGTTCGATTCTCCGCGGGATCACCAAAGAAAACAGTTCACCCAAAAGGTGAACTTTTTTCTTTGGTTGGTTTCCCCACCCAAAAAACCACCCCCTATTGCTTTTTTATATAATTTATGGTAAAATACCTTTATTGTTTTGAAGCACCGTTTCTTGCGGTGCTTTTTTTCAATTCCATGGCCATCTCAAATCCGTAAATATGCTACAATAGAAGAAGTATGGAGTTTCTTAAATTTGTCCGGAAGAAATCATTTCTTAGCGAACTAATCTACGCACTACTTAACATAGCGCTCGCTATCGCGATTACCTTTATTGTGTACTACACGAGCTCAATTCTTCTTGCTATTATTGCGGTTATTATCAGTAAATGGCGCGTCTTCGCGGTACGCCCGCGCTACTGGTGGGCAAACCTGCGCTCAAACATGGTGGACTTCACGGTTAACATCAGTATTGTCCTGCATATGTACGGCATCCACATGTCCGGCCTTCCAGAAAACAGCAAGATCGCCATTATGGTGGCGCTCACCATTCTCTATATTGGCTGGCTCCTTTTCCTCAAGCCTCGTTCAAAGCGCAGCGCAGTTATTGCGCAAGCTGGTGTAGCGATTTTCCTTGGAAGCACCGCACTCTTTACTGCATGGTATGACTGGCCAGTATCAGTAGTTGTGATTGGTATGTGGATTAACGGATTCACCGCCGCACAGCACGCACTGAGCTCCTATGAAAAAGAAACGCACACACTCTTCCTGAGCCTTGTCTGGGGCTTTGTCATAGCAGAGATTGCATGGGTGGCGTACCACTGGGCAATCGCATATCCACTTCCGTTCTTTGGTAGCGTGATGATTCCACAAGTTTCAATCATTGTGACGCTCCTGAGCTTCATGGCGTACAAAGTCTACAATTCGCTTCACCTGCACGACAGAGTCCGCTCTACAGATGTGCTCATGCCGATTCTTTTCACGGTAGGAATTATCCTTATCCTTCTGGTTGCCTTCAACCAAGTTGGCGCGGCAATCTAGTAGCCGGCGGCGCGCCTGCGCTACTTACGCAATTTTCTGAAGAAGAACACCATAGCCATCAGTGGCAACATGAGCTAACTTGAGCTTTGCGCCGTACGCAATCAGCGCTGCGTGCTGCTCAGGGTCTGCCTCTAGAATCACATGGCCATTCACTGCCAACGCGCTTGACGTCTGGTCAAGCAGCTTAAAGATGAGTGCCTTGCCGCCATCAGCAGCAAAAAGCGCAAGCCCCGGCTCATGATCCGTCTCAGGGGAGCGCTCCCACGCTTCATCTACATAGGGGAGATTCGCCACAATAATGTCAGCAACGTACGGATACTGCGCCAGAAGGTCGCTCTGTAGACACAGCACCTCCACCTCTAGTGCTGCGGCGTTTTCTTCTGCAACCTGCAAGGCATGCCGGCTCACATCTAGAAGCGTCACATCCAACTCTGGGTGCTCTAATTTTGCGGTAATACCTAAAATCCCGCTGCCTGTACCAACGTCAACCAAGCGGACAGGTGTATCGGTGAGGAGCGCCACGTTTGCTGGGACCGCCTGCTTAATCAAACCTACTAAATCCTCTGTTTCGGGGCGGGGGATAAGCGTGGCGGTAGTGACTTTAAAACGGCGACCGTAGAATTCTTTGTGCCCAACAATATATGCCACCGGGACGCGGTCAAGGCGCAGATCAAGGCGTGCATCAGCAATGTCGTGTTGGCGGTCGGTAAGTTCATCGTCGCCGTGGGCGTGGAGCCACGTGCGAGGTTTGCGCACCGTATGCGCCAAAAGAAGCTCGGCATCCAGCCGTGCCGATGCAATGCCCACCCCCTTTAGTGCCCGTACTGCGCTGGTGAGCCATTCCTGCACTGTCATTGTCTATACCTCTGCGTTTTTCGCGGCGAGTTCGCGCTCATAGGCTTGGAGATTATCAATAAGGTCGTCAATACGGCCGTCCATTGCCTGCGGAATACCCGAGCGGCTGTAGCCAATGCGGTGATCAGTAATACGATCTTGCGGGAAGTTGTAGGTGCGAATCTTTTCAGAACGGTCACCAGACCCAATCAAGCTGCGGCGCTCAGACGCGAGCTTAGCATTTCCTTCGTCAATCCTCTGCTGAAGAAGGCGTGAACGGAGGACGCTCATGGCTTTTTCTTTATTCTTAATCTGTGACTTTTCGTCCTGGTTTGTTACCACGAGCCCAGTAGGGAGGTGAGTGATGCGTACCGCAGAGTCTGTCGTGTTGACAGATTGGCCGCCGTGGCCGCCGGCGCGGTAGGTGTCAACCTTGAGGTCATTAGCGTGGATTTCAACATCCGTCTCTTCCGCTTCTGGAAGCACCGCCACGGTAACGGTGCTGGTATGGACGCGGCCCTGACTTTCTGTTGCCGGGATACGCTGCACACGGTGGACGCCGGATTCGAATTTCAGCTTGGAGTACGGCGAATCGCCCTTTACGGCAAAGACAACTTCTTTGTAGCCGCCGGTGTCGTTTGCGCTTTCTGAAATAAGTTCAGCTTTGAGGTTGCTTGATTCACAGTAACGGAGGTACATACGGTAGAGTTCAGCGCCAAAGAGACTGGCTTCGTCGCCACCGGCACCAGCACGGATTTCTACAATCACGTTCTTTTCGTCGTTTGGATCTTTTGGTGCAAGCATCATGAAGAGGTCTTCTTCAAGCTTCTCTAGCTGTGTTTCTGCCTCTGCGGCTTCCATCTTTGCAAGATCAGCAAGCTCATCGCTACCGCCCATAAGTTCTTTTGCTTCTGCCAGCTGTGTTTCAAGTTTTTGGCGAAGGGTTGCCTTTTCCAAGATAGCTTCAAGTTCCGTGCGGCGCTTATTCTTTTTTGAGAAATCTGGGTCGCTGTAAGCGTTTGGCTGCATAAGGAAATCGTCCAGAGAGGTTTTCTCTGCGTTGAGGTCTTCAAGGTTGAGGGTGATTTTAGACATAACTTTATACTATTATAGCATGCTTACCTCTGTATTTTAGTAAATTTCCGTAAGGCCGCCGCTTGCTTTTGCTTCTTTTTGGTTTTTTGGGGGTTTTGAAGGTTTTGCGCTCGCAGCCTCTATCCCATGTCGCTTTTTGGACACACCATCGCAACAAAAAAACACCGCAACCATTCTGCGGTGTTCTTCTAGAAAATAACCCGTAGGATTACTTGTCTGACTTAGCCTTAGCAGCTGCAGCCTTCTTCTTTGCCTTGTTGGCAAGTTCAGCCTTGCGCGCTTCTGCCGCAGCAAAGCGGTTCTTGAAGCGGTCAACGCGTCCTTCGGTGTCGATGATCTTCTCTTCACCTGTAAAGAATGGGTGAGATGCGCTTGAAAGGTGCACCTTCACAAGTGGGTATTCGTTGCCGTCTTCCCATTTAATAGTGTCGTTGGTTTGTGCTGTTGACTGAGTCAAGAACGCAAAACCGGCGACCTCGTCGCTGAATACGACAGGCCTGTAGTCGGTTGGATGTAAATTGCTCTTCATAATCTGATTTATTGTATCTTAAATTATTGGTTTTGTAAAGGGTAGCGCTTGCGGGGTGGTATTGTTACTGCCAGTATACCTTCACGGCCCACCGTCCCTCTCCAGTTAATACCTGTCTCAAAAAGAAAAACCACCGCACAAACAATGGTTTAATAATTTCGTAGAGAATACTCCTTTGATCATCCCAGTCCAGTAAACTGTCCATACAGGTCAACCCGGTCTTTCTCTAGGTCTTATTATACGACCGCTTACGCTTTAGGTCAACAATTATCGCCTTTTTATTTATATAGAGAAGGCGTCGTGCGCGTAAGCCTAACTTTATATTCTTGTGTATCTCTGCCACTATATAGTCGTCGCTCAATCCTGACCTCCGCCCATCTATGACGATATCCCTGGATTGACCAAGACCCTTTAGTTGGTTCTTTATTGTAGACTTCCTTGAACTACCGATCGGTGACTTCACCTCCCACGCCATACCGCCAACAAGAAAATCCGCCGACTTCACCCTATAAGCATTGGCGGGATTGTACTTAACTACGGTTGAATTCCACCAACACTACTGCCAGCCAACTCCGGCCCACCCTCAGCCGTCCAATCCACCCTCTCAGCAAAAACGCCCCAGGCCGCAAGTTCATCAGCCTCTAACGCTTGCGCCTTCTCAATCACCGCCTCAATAGTCTCAACAGAAAGGACAACTTGCTCGGATATGGCCAGCTCTACCGCACCTTGCGCCAAAAGTGTCTCTGCGGCAACGCGCTGCGTAAGAGAAAGGGGAGTGCCCTGCATATCAGCAACATGGCTAATGGCGGCGCGGACAATCACGGTATATGAATCGCCACTGCGCGCTTCGTACGTAAGATGTGAAACCTTCTTTTCTACAGGCTCCGGCTGTACCTCTGACTCGGCAACCGACGCAGGAGCAGCTTCCTTAGCCCCCATCCCATCCGTACTCAGCTCACCTGCAATATCAGGCGTAATAATCACCGGCTTTTTCACCTCAGTCGTAGAAATACTCTCTGCAAAGCCATCTATAGACGCACGTTTCTGCGCCTCCTCAGAAAGGGTGATCCCGCCAGGGCCTTGTGTCTTCACAACCTCTTTCTTTAGGCTTGGCCGCACAATATCAGGGCCGGCACCAAGGAATACGAGCAGTCCCAGGAGCGCCACGACACCCCCAGCACGAATATACCCTGCGCCCAGCGGGGCATAATTGGCACCTTCGCTTTTCCCTCTCTTGCCATAATTCCTTCTAGTGTACCAGAATCCAGCACGGCAATAAAAGCATAAGCAGTATCCACGCCACCACACACATCGCCCCAACCAAACAGAGGTAAGACTATTTACTTTTTGTCAATAATATGCTATTATTGACTAAATTTACCACCACCGCAACAAAAGGATATATTTAGTGCAAGAAATAAACCTCTACGACCTTATGCGTTACTACGCAAAAAACTGGCTTAACCTCTTGGGAGCCGTTATTCTAGGTGTGCTGATTGGCACCGTCTATACCACCGTCATCCAGACGCCGCTCTATAAGAGTGAGGCGACGATGATTATTATTGCTCAGGATAAGGCAGGAGCTGCGAAGGTTGTGAACATCAACAACTACGCAGAGCTCTTTAAGTCACGTCTTGTTCTAGAGAAGGTGATTCATGAGAAGGGCTATATTGGTGACTACCAGCAGCTTCTGGCGCGCACTACCGCTACAACAGACGCAAAGACAGACATCCTCCGTGTCTCCATTGCCGACACCGACCCGAACGTCAGCCAGACACTCGTGAATGCGGCCGTGGCCACCTTTAAGGACCGTGCGCAGGGTACTTACAACGGATCTGAGAATATCACGACCGTTGACAGCGCCAACCTCCCGTACAAGGCAGAAAACGTCCGCCCTGCAATGCAGATTAGCCTTGCTACATTTGCAACCTTCTTTATGGCGGTGATAGCACTCTTCTTTGTGTACGACTACAAAAACAGTACCCCAAAGCGCACAGTAGCAACAAAGGCAGCGAAGGCGCGCACCACTAAAAAGCCAACGCCAAAGCAAAAGAAGAGCGCAAAAGCTTAACGGTAGGCGCGTTATAGCTTATACTTATAGGTAAACTAAGAAAGAATTAAGAAGTTTAGATGTACGAGAAATTTGGAAAAAGGGGACTCGATCTCATTGCGGCAAGCACAGCCCTCATCTTGCTAGCCCTTCCAAGTATTGCTCTAATCCTCTGGGTGAAGCTTGATTCAAAAGGACCTGTATTCTTTAAACAACTTCGCTACGGTAAAGATAAAAAGCCATTCACTGTTTACAAGTTCCGCACTATGTCGACAGAAGCTCCCCGCGACATAGCAACAAACAGCTTCAAGAATGCCAGTGACTATATCACCCGCAGTGGTAAAATTATGCGCAGGCTTTCTATCGATGAACTCCCGCAACTCATCAACGTCCTGCGCGGCGAGATGAGTATTATTGGACCACGTCCAGTTGTCCTCAGTGAGAAAAAGCTTATTGCACTCCGGGATAAATATGGCGCTAACAGTATCAAGCCGGGTATTACCGGATGGGCGCAGGTGAATGGGCGGGATGAGGTCGAAGACACCCTAAAAGCACGCATGGACGGCGAGTATGTCAGGCGTTGCGGTGTCAAAACTGACGCTAAGGTCGCACTGAGAACTATTCTTGTGATTGGTGTAGCGGCAGGCTATGTAGAGGGGCATGAGCAGGTAGGGGAGGCTAAAGGTCGTGCCTAGTACAGAAAATACACCTCTCGTGAGCGTTATCGTACCAGTATATAACGTTGAAAGATATCTCGAAGAGTGCTTTACCTCTATCTCCCGCCAATCCTATCGTAATATCGAAATCATCCTTATCAATGACGGATCAACGGACGCATCAGGGAGGCTTGCAGACAGACTAGCCACCACAGATCATCGAGCGAGAGTTATCCACCAGGACAATAGCGGCCTGTCATCGGCTCGGAATCGCGGCATTGACGAGTCAGCCGGAGAGTTTATCACTTTCGTGGATAGCGACGATTATATCTCGCGAGATCTCGTAAGAGTACTGACCGAGTTATGCATCGCACAGGGCTCTGACATCGCCCAGGCTAACAATACTCGCACTGGTAGGCTTCTCGGTAAAGGGGGGAGTAAAGTACAGACACTCACGGGTATTGCTGCATTTCTCTCCCTAGTGCAATACAAGAAGATATCTCCAACTGCATGGGGTAAGGTCTACAGGAGAAAACTATTCACCGATCATGCGGTCTACTTTCCGGTAAACAGACTGCATGAGGATACCGCAGTAGTATACAAGCTTATGTACTTTGCGAAATCCATCTCTCTAATAGGCGTCAATCTCTATCTCTATCGAGTCAACCGCGCAAGTATCATGAATTCAAAGTACTCAGCCCGACACTACGGTGCCGTCGAGTTATACCACAAGGAGCTTGAGAGTTTCATATCCTCCCATAACATCCCTATCAGTAAGAGTGCAATTGAGCGACACAAGGCACTGCGCCACCTAAGTATCTTGTATAAACTTTCGAGCACCACGCAACCACAGGCATTCATGAAGTTTAAGCAAAAGTACAATAATTCTATACTTAAATCTCGATCCGCAACAGTAGTACTCGGGGCTATTCCCGTAAACCTACCTCCTCTCTTCACCCTCCTAAGAGCTATAAATGTTACACCTGTAATTCGCAAGGTAATAGGCAAGGCGTGATGCGAACGAAAAACTTAGCACTATGTGCGTCAATCGCACTTTATATACTCTACATATTCCTCGAAAACTGGGCCACATCTGCAGGTAGAATGGGGGAGGTGGGCCTAGAGCTACTCTTCTCAGGCGTATCAACCATCACACTTTCTGGGGTCGCCATCCTAATGGCCTATGGACTCCTGTTGGATATTAATACCCTTAGGCGCAAACGCTGGACATCCATAGTAATCCTTAGTATTATAGCCTTCTTGCTAATCGCCATAGGCAGCATATCAATTGCCCTACCTATTGCCCTCGGCCTTCTTGCTGCCAACTCTAACCTAAGGTTAATTGCGAAAACTATCCTCTCCTCCCTCATAACCCTCATTGTCGCATCGACCATACTACACACTATCGGCCTAACAGGTGGTGACGTCGTCAGTAAGCCACTCTTCGGGTCGGACAGTGATTTATCGACAACAGCTCCCGCTTTCGGTCTCTCGAATCCAAATAGCCTCATGGTACTATTCATCAGCGTCATAGCGATGACCTTTATTATCACAAGGTCGCAGCGGCAAGACTTCCTGGCGGCGATAGCTCTTGCTACGCTTACAGTAATTCTCTCGTCACTCACTGGCTCAACAACAGGCCTCCTCGCTGGACTAGGACTCATCCTCCTGACATATAGCGCTAAGCATAGCGACAGAGCGCTAAGGAGGCTGAAGAAAGTTACCCCGAAGGCATTCCCCATTATCACCATCCTAACCTTTGCCGTTGCACTACTCTTTGGGCCGTCAAGCACTCTACCAAATCCAGTAAACGACACCCTGACAACCCGTCCGTACACATGGAATCTAAGGATAGAGAATGAATCGTACTTGAATATGTACGGCAATAATGACGAGTACCTATCATCACCCAATCAAGGCGCCGATAAATCGCATGCGCTCGACAACATGACCCTGTATATCCTCGTATACTACGGGATCCCCGTATACCTCATCATTCTCTTAATAATCTATCGAGGGGCTAAACTAATAGATGACCCTGCAATCCAATCGTACATACTTATTGCATGCCTACTGATGTTTACAGAAAGAATGTACCTCTATAGCCTAGTGTTTATTTTTCTAACCAAGGCAGTTGTTGAGCACTACTATTTAGACGCTACCGATCAAAAGAAAGCAGCATAATGTCAGATCGTACTACAATCCCAAAAACGATACATTACTTCTGGTTTGGACCAAGACCACTGCCGGAGCTTGCAAAGAGGTGTATTGACTCATGGAGGCGATACATGCCCGACTACGAGATTAAGCTATGGAATGAAGATAACTTCGATGTCAACATGGCACTATACTCCAAGCAAGCCTATGCCGAGAAAAAATACGCCTTTGTATCAGACTATGCACGACTTAAGATCCTCCATGAATACGGAGGGATATACCTAGATACGGACGTGGAGCTCATAAGGTCACTGGAGGATATTGTCCAAAATGGCGGCTATATGGGGCTGGAGCCGCAAGAGGATGGCGGCGTCGCCATAGCCACAGGATTAGGTATGGCCTGCGTCGCAGGAGCCGACCTCTATAAAAAGCTCATTGCATCCTATGAGTCGGATAGATTTATATTAGAAAACGGTCGACAGAACTTGTCAACTATCGTTACACGAGTCACAAGAACTCTACAGGAAGATGGCTTTATAAATAGCGATACGTTGCAGGAAATAGCAGGCATTACAGTGTATCCTACCGACTACTTCTGCCCCAAGAACTTTACAACAGGTAAGCTTAATGTCACCGCCAATACGTACTCTATACACTGGTATGATGCATCTTGGCACCCACTGTCGAGCAGAATATTCTACGCCCTGTTTCGAACATCACCGGCGCCATTGAGGAGATTCGCAAAGAATCTTGTTAGAAAAATAAAATCACAGAGGAAATAGACGACTATGGAAATTAACCCTACAGACACCCAGACGAGGTATATTCAAGAAACCATACTCGATATGTATAAGATTTTTAGGGGGATTTGCGAAAAACATAATCTTCGCTACTTCGCCATTGGTGGCACTGCAATTGGAGCAGTGCGACACAAGGGATTTATACCCTGGGATGACGACCTCGATGTTGCCATGCCTCGCAAGGATTACCTAGAATTCTGCAAAGTAGCCAACACCGAGCTATCCGATAGATATCTATTTACCGACCATACAGTGAACAGCTCCTCCAGCCTGGTGTTCGGGAAGATTAGTGACGAAAACACAACAGATATCGGTGTCGTTGATATCGATAACACCGCCAACTGGAGTGGTGTATTCCTTGACATCTTCCCACTCGACGGCGTCCCGTCGAACAGTCTCCTCTTTCGCGTTCACATGCTACGACTAAAACTCCTATACCTTATGATTTGGGCAAATATCTACCGCCCTGAAAACAAGAAATCAACCAAAGCAAAAGCGCTCCTAAAGAGCCTTGCCCGTGTCGCAACAGCACGAACCGACACTCTAATCCTTAAGCGAAAGTTTGCGAAACTGGCCTCGAAATATGCATTTGATGATAGGAAGACAAAATACCTAGCAAGGACCTGGCTGTTTAGCTCACATCACGGCCTGCAAGCACTGTCTAGGTACTATAAAAAAGACTTTAATCAGTCGAAAGAATTCACCTTCGAAGACACCACTATCGCCCTGCCAATAGGATACGACCGCTATCTGAACTCCCTGTACCCAAACTACACAACGCTACCCCCTGAGTCACAAAGAATACCTAGTCACGGTGACGGTCTGCTTGACTTGTCACACTCCTACCGGTACCACCTCGCCAAACGAGACGGTAAGACAATTGGCTACACAGCAGGTTGCTACGACCTGTTTCATATAGGCCATATGAACCTCCTGCGTCGCGCAAAACAAAATTGCGACTATCTTATCGTTGGGATCAATGCAGACGAGGCCATGTATTCCTACAAGAATAAGTACCCTATCATACCTGAACATGAGCGCATGGCGATTGTGGATGGACTCAAGTTTGTTGACGAGGTCACACTCGTAACAAACACTGATAAGTACCATGCCCACCAAGAGCATGGATATGACGTTATATTTGTTGGCGATGACCATAAAGATGAACAGAAATGGATAGATCTTGAAAAGGACTTGTCTAAAAAGGGATCACGAGTACACTACTTTAGCTATACAGACCACATTTCATCATCAAAACTCAGAGAGACTCTCAAGAAGTAGCCCCATGTCAAAAGGAAAACAGCTCGCCCTCAACACAATTATCGTTGGCATCAGCAAGGTAAGTACTGCTCTGGCTGTTTTCGTTGTCCTGCCGATTTACACAAAACACCTTACGACTGGGGAGTATGGGGTAGTTGACCTTGTTACTGTCTACGCCGCTCTCATCGTGCCAACCTTAACACTTCGCCTTGAGCTGGCCATCTTCCGCTGGCTCATTGATGCACGCAAGGATACAAATAGGGTACGCACGATTATCAGCAACACGCTTCGAATCGTAGTACTGAGTACTACCATCTTCTCGCTAGCGTTCTGGGCTATCAATTTCTTCATACCAATCCCATACGCACCGCTCATCTACCTTTACCTTATCGCGAGCGTCTTATCTGGCATTGCCCTTCAGATAGCTAGGGGTTTGGGAAATATTCGCATATTTGCCATCGGCGGAATTACGAATGGAGCTCTCTCGGCAGCAGTAGGCGGCACGCTCGTTGCAGTATTCGGCATGGGTGTCAACGGCGTGCTTACCGGCATGCTCGTCGGAGCAGCTGCTGCAAGCCTCCTAGTCATAACCACCCTCAAGCTACCACGACTCTCCTTTGGGCCAAGAGACCACTCATTGCAAAAAGAAATGATACAATTCTCAACCCCGATGATCCCTAACGGACTATCAGGATGGGCAATTATCGCAGGGAGCAAGGTGATCATCTCGGCCACCCTTGGTGTTACCGCCAATGGTATCTATGCAGTCGCCGGTCGTTTTACGACATTATTCAGCGGACTTTATGAAGTGTTCAATATTACCTGGACAGAGTCCGCCTCGATTAACATTACGTCTAAAGGTCGTGACGAATTCTTTACAAAAACCATCAACGCAGCGTTTCTTTTCTTTGGGTCGGTATCGATCCTCCTCATCGCCGCACTTCCGATTGCATTCCCGTGGTTCGTTAACGAGTCCTTTTCCTCTGCGGCAGTTTATATACCAATTCTAACGATCGGGTTCCTTTTTGATACAATCGTTCGGATGATTGGCGCATTATACGTTGCGCTACGACTCACCAGGCAGGTTATGTACACAACCATCACAGCGGCAGCCATAAGCCTTACAGGGACCCTTCTATTTATCAACACGATCGGCCTCTGGGCGCCAGTTATCGCATCGGTTGTTGGGCTCGCAACAATGGCTGTATTCCGGTATTACGACATCAGAAGGAGGGGAGTTAACGTTAGAATTAGACCACTCAATATACTCCTGATTGCTCTTGGACTAGGGCTTGTACTTACAGTGTACTACGCGCCAGTAGCAAGCATACAGCTCAACCTCATGGCTGTATTCACAGCTACAGTATTCGGTATCACCCTCAATAGGGATATTGTAAAACTTATCCTGTCACTCAAGAAATAGTACTATATACTACAACCATAGACAGGAGGTCTTATGGAAAATCAGAAGATAGAAAAAATAATCCTCGTCGATGCAATCAACAGCCTTATTAACCGGGACGGTACTGTATTTCAAGAAATGCACGAGCTTCTTGAAGAGTTTCCAAACAAGAAAATCATCCTCACAGGTGCGAATGATGAGCAGTTTGAAAAATTCAACCTCCACAAAGCGCCGTACGAAGTCTTCACGCTCAAGCATGACCCAGAGAAGATCGACCCACAGTATTACCGCACGATGCTCGCACGCTATGGATTACAGGCGACTAATGCTGTTTATTTCGAGCATGACCCGGCGGCAGTCGAAAGCGCAGGGTCGGTGGGAATTTTGACTTACTCTTACGATCATGAGGAGCGAGACCTAGGGGCGTTGCGACATTTTCTGGAGGCAGAAATATGATACTCCAACCCCTCATGGATTTTTTAGCGGCAGAGCTAAAACGAGCATCTATACGACCTTTTTGGGTTGGTTCTTGATATTTCTATCCCTACCTTCAAGTTCATGACCCTTAGAGTCCTTCATACTGCCAGTAAGGATGAGGATGAGGTCAATGAAATACCATATACCAACTCCACCAAAGGTGAGAAGAAACGAATCATAACTAATGCACTCCAGGTTGTTGGCATTGGAGTACTAGTCGCAATAGGACTATATGTCACCATTAGTTCATTTATAACTATTCCATACGGCATATACGTAATTGGTGGCATCGTTACTGGAGTGATGACAATTATTGCTAACTTGGTACTTATTGTCGCCATGGGCATGGGTGCAGAAGGAATGCTCCTTGCGATTGTCATTGCTAACTTTATTGGTGCGGTCTACTTATTCATTGCTCTTAAACTACGCAGGTATATTGGTGTAGGAGTAGGGGATAGGACAATTATCACCATCGTCCTTGGCGTTGCAGCGAACGGCGTCTATGCAGTCGCATACCGATTCCCGCTCATATTCAACGGCCTCTTCTCCTTCTTTGGCATGTCATGGACCGAATCAGCATCAATGCACATCAATAGCCCCGACAGGGACAAATACTTCTCGCAGGTCATGAATACGAGCCTCAAGATGTTCGCTGCACTCGGCGCGTTTATTATCGCGGCCGTACCGTTCGTCTTTAATCTTTTTGTAAACGAAGAGTTCGTCGAAGCATATCAATACATCCCAATTCTTATCATTGGCGCGTTCTTTAATTCAATCGTCGGACTGTATAGCGCGATCTACATTGCCAAGAAGCTTACGAAGCAGGTGTTCACAACATCCCTCATCGCCGCAGCAATCAATATCAGCTTCACGCTTATATTCATTCACTGGATCGGCATCTACGCCGCGGCGATTGCCATGGGCGTCGCATTCCTCTCTATGGCAATCTTCCGCCACTATGACATGAAGAAGTACGTAATAAGGCTTGTTTAAATCCCTACAGTTCAACTCTCTCATCCGAACCTATGCGGTTAACGAATGCCTCGTCGTGCGAGGCGTAGATGATAGCACCTCTATACCTATCGAGCATGTCCTCCATAACACTCCTGGTCGATATATCTAGATGATTTGTCGGCTCATCCAGTACGAGCAGATCACTTCCATTGAGTATGAGCTTAGCAAGACCTATTTTAGCTTGTTGCCCCCTGGAAAGCGTGGCTATTTTTGCCTGCGCAGCCTTCGGGGCACCGACCCCTAGTGTCCGCAGTCGCTTATAGGCCTCCGATATATCCTCACAGTATGGAGTAAGGAGCTCAATGGGAGTGAGAGTCATATCTAATTCATAAGTATCTTGTGAAAAATACCCCACATTAACACTAGGTGATACTATTACTCTGCCAGAAGTAGGTAATAAATCGCGAGCAATAATCCGGAGGAGTGTCGTCTTACCCGACCCATTTCTTCCAGATAAAATAATTCGACGACCAGCATAAACTGTAAGTGATTGCTTAAAAATAATCGTACTGTCAGGCTTTTCAAACGACTTCGTAACATCCTCTAAACTGAGGAGGGCTTTGACACGAGCTTGAGGTGATAACAGTGTCGCGCCATAGCTCTTTTCGACCAGAGGGCGATCTATCGCCTCTATATGCCGCTCCCTTGACGTAAGGCGCCTCAATTCCTGACCAGCCTTTTTTTGAACACCCTCTTTCTTGCTGTGATATAGCATCTTATCGTTATCACGCCTCTGTACTCTACTGGCGGATTGACTTTTCTGAGTAGCAATGCGAATAAGGCGTTTTATTTTGCGCCTTTCCTCTTGCTTACTTTCATAGAGCTGACTCATATACTTCGCATCAGCGTCCTTGTTGGTCTTATATGTCGAATAGTTGCCGTTTGTCTGCACAACTTTCTTTCCTTCTATTGACCAGATCTTATTTGCAAAATTATCAATAAACCCGCGATCGTGACTGGCGACAATAACGCCGCCTTCAAAGGTATCGAGAAATTCAACAAGCCACTCCAATCCCTCCGCGTCAAGATTATTCGTTGGCTCATCAAGCAGAATGAAATCTGGAGCCTCAGACAGTGCAAGTATAGCCGCAATGGAAACTCGCGTGGCTTGTCCGCCGCTAATCTCACCAAATGTCCTATTAAGTATCTGCATATCAAGCCCCACCTCTTCCATCGCACGCTCCACCATCCACTGCTCAGCGTTGCGGAAAATATTGCTCACAATAGCAGTAGGGCTGATAACTTGCCGAACACTAGCTACCACAGAGCGATCAACTGCACCAGAATCAGGCTGTAGCTCGCCGGCTATTAGTTTTAGCAGTGTCGTTTTGCCGGACCCATTATCTCCGATGAGTGCAATTCTATCACTACTCGTTGCGGAAAGCGAAATATTCTCAAATATAACATCACCAGAGAGACTAAAGCTAACCGCCTTAAGCCGTAACATCCTTGACGCCTCTTAATTCGCGCATAAGCTCCTTTGCCGTATCCACAAAGCTTTCAGCAGGCTCATAAACAAGCTCTGCAGCATTCGTGTCGTGTCTTCGACAGTATTTTTCGACAATCATATTCCCCAGTGTATAACCAAGCCAGTTCGGGTACGTGTCGTCATAGCCAAAGAACCACTCGTAGTAGTTATAGTCACCACCTTCAATCACAGTAATGAGATCCTCAAGGCCCATCAAGAGGTCTGCTTGCTTTATGTCATCCCTATAGGTAATCGATCTATAGGCCGGATCAAAACATAACTCAAACTGATCAGCTAGGCCCTCAGAAATGACTTTTTTAATCAAAGAGTCAGTCTGCCCAAGTTTTGACATCCTAACGGCATGATGAAGCTCATGTCTTACAACAAAAAGTAACTCTCTCATGCTAATATCTACAGTTGCATCAAGTGGTATAAATATAAGGTTTTCGCTATCCGTATTCCCGCCTATGCCCGTATCTGGCACGACGTAGTCAGGGTTGTGATAGAATACTACATCTATATCAGGAAGTACTTCTAGAGACCCTCGAACACTTCGAACCGCCTCTAGAAAAACTTCCTCAATATCACCCGCCTGCTTCTTACTAAATAGGCCTGCGCTATTCAAAAGAGTATACCTCACCATAAAGCCCGTCCTTCTAATAATATTTTATTATTGTATTTTTGGATGGGTGTCAATATGTAATTGACACCCATCCAAAGCTAGACCGTGTCACGATCTAGCCGGGACGCCCGTAGACGTTAGCGTACGCAAGGTACACCACGAAAGCAATCACACCAGTAAGCTTACTTACCGCGCGAGCAGCCCTGGCCACCGCCATTGCCACCGCCACCCGAGTGGCCATTGCACCCGTTAGCGCTTGCCTTGGCGAAGCTAAGCTTCGTCAGTGGCGTACGCTTCATCGACAGTACACGTTTCTTCATGATTTCACCTCCATTCTCAAATCGAAATTCAAAACTAGGCAAGATAGTGGGGGAAGGGGGGCTCATTCTGAGCAACCTTTCCGAACACCCTCTTGTGAGAAATATGATCCCTGCCGTAGCCGAAATTAACCGGCAAGAGCTCAGATGAGAGCGCCCTTACCACCTGAAGTGGCGACGTCTCAGAACTCAACGTTACATACACAGGCTGGAACACACTTAGCGTATCCACTCCAGCTGTGAACGGTACCTCACTGGCGTACTCTCCACTAAATAAATACGCCAATTCATCACCATGGTCGGCAAAGCGATACAACTGTCCGTGATCGGCAGGTGAATCAACCTCCCTGTACGGGATGCGTTTCGCACGCCATCCCGAAAGGGCATATATCGACACTTCCATTTCATGAAATGCCTTATCTACAGCCTCTGCAAAACTAGTGCTCGAGGCGGATGATCCTTGCACAAAATACGGACGGCTGTTTTCGTTCCTCGCCAGAACATTTACCACAGCGACCCCAGAGTGTGAGAGGTCGATAATATCAACCTCCCAGCCCTGTGACTGCCAGAATATCACACGATTCCGCCAATGTACAGATACCATGTCGGGATGAATACGCAAGGGCACCTCTTTCAGAAGCCAATTATACGCAATTGCATCCCTCTCAACCAGCTCGTGGATGGCATTAATCTTCGCCGCTTCCAGAGTTCGGTGCGCAGCACACCCGCTTGAATGGGCACGATACGATAGGTTATTACCCCTGTAGGGATAGAAAACGAGCTCGGACGGTACGAAGACATCCTCTCCGTCCGCACTTTCGCCTTTTACCCATTCACGCTCCGCGTCAGGACTAAACAGCTCCAAGCCCTGGTCAACAAGCTGCCATTCGGTGAATGGCGTGTATTCACGTGGGTCAACCCACTGACTAGCAAGGTCACTTGCGCGACAAACCGCGTCGACATAGGGGGTGCTTGAAAGATATCTCTCATACCCCTCGGCCAACGCCTTAACCGTAGCCAGATCCCTAGATACACTCGTACCTATGGCGATACGCTCCTTATAGCTACGCCTAGCATCAGAAAAGACACCAGGCTTAAAGTGCGCGATCATCGCATGAAATGGTGGGTTTTCCTCATGCTCTTTGTGTAGCCCTACTACCCAGTTGATAGGGCTACTCTTAGACCTCCCTACCAACTCCGCTTCGAGCCAGGTGCGAAAACCAGCATCCTCACTACGATACTCATCGTCACCACCAGACCTACCGACGGCGACACATACGAGCGGCCACACATCCTCATACTCAATTCCGAGGAACTCCTTAAGCTTCTTGTCATTGAATCCACAGTACTCAAGCGAGGCGAGGCCCTCAGAGACTGCCTGTAGGTGAATATTCTGAGCGACATGCCCAGCTTCAATCAGCGTATACCGATAACCTCTATTCGAGTACTTTGATGGATGCCGACCCAGATCACCTGCGATCACGAAAATAGCACTCGCTCCATGAAGCTGCGTGTCACTATTAAGCACAAAAGTGACATCATCTCGGTCGATCGATGATTCTATACTGCGGATACCATTAAGCATAGGATCGTACTGGTAGATACCAGCAGCGACCCCCTGAGAGCTCCTCATTACAATAATGAAGAGGCTGAGCGGAAACAGCCCGCCACCGGAAGGTACAGGCGAAAGATCCCTACTGTACGCCACCTCACTCAGCGAAATAACTTGGGTGAGGTCAAGCGAATCTTCTCGTAAAAAATTACGACAAGACCTCCTCATCTCCAGTAAACTTACAAGCGGAGACCTAATCGCGTCCTGACTAGTACCTAAAAGCTCTGAGTGGCGTGCGGCATCAACAGTATAGTCGGGCCGTTCATGCTGAAGTGTCACCACCTCAGCATCACTCAATTCACGCATAAACATCATGGGGTTATTCCCCATGAGATGTGTATAGCTAGCATAGTCACGACTATCAATAAAAATCCCCGCCTCAACCAGCTCATCAATCATACTGACGAGATAGTCGGTCGCGTATCCAGTCTTCCTGGCGACGCGCTCAGCAATCTTACCGGCAGAAGACCTGCCGTCGCAGAGCCTAACCAGCTCGTTGATGGCAAGCAGATCGCTATTAATAATAATCTGCTCGGTCCTTGTTCGAAACTCAATTAGTCCATCGCCATGGGCGATGGATGCAACTAAAATTGGCTGAAAATCAAATGAAATCATGATTAGTCTTTCTGTAAAGGTCCCTGAACACATAGTAGCGTCCATGTCAAAAACATATCATAAAAACAAGTGTAATGCAATACTGATCAAAATACGGTCGCGCAAGTGACCGGGAGTCTACCGCAACACCCTCGGCCGCCCAGCCCCCTCCTGTGCCCCCAAAATAACCTCCTGCACCGCCTCGGCGACGTCATCCTGCGTAAAACTCATGCCGCAGTTTTTCTTGAGTCGCAGGCGGATTGCCTTAATGACATCCTCTGTGTAGATTGCCTTCACGATACTCTTTGGCGTGAGTGCATCAAAGCGCTTCCAGTATCCGTCGAGTTCTCACTTCTGAACATTCTTCTTGAGGGCGTAGGCTAGGTCACTGGCCGCTCGCTTAATAGTTGTCAGGTCGGCAAGATTGTAGTCAAACACAAGGTGACGAGTGACAGGCTTGCCAAAGATAACTTTATACAGCCGCAACTGGCGACCGTTCGTAAGCATCACCCAGTCAATACCTTCATCGGCAGCGTAGCCCATTGCCTGGCGGAGGTGGTTACTATTTAGATCAATCTGAATCGACTTCACTTCAATAACAATATGCTTCTTGCGAGCCAGCTGAATGACATAGTCCGCGTAATTCTTTTTCAATCTTAGTGACTTGAGAAACGGTAGGCATAGTGTAAACTCCTTAGCTTTTATTTAGTATTGCAGGGGAGTGAATATAATCCTTAGGATATCCTTAAATTGCATAAGAAGTGAAAGTACTATAAAATAAGTGCAACATTCATTGGGGGATAAGGGTCTTGATTGATGACATAGCGAAGCACGCTTCTAGTAGTCCTGTACTTGTAGCACTACTCATACTATCTTTAATCGTTATTGTGTTTGCCATTCCATATTTCTTAAAACAAAATAAAATCTACGGTACTATGTTCGAATTCGCATCAAAGCCAAAGAAGGTGTCGGCAGGGATTGCATCAGTAATCGCGCTAGGAATTATCGTCTTCTTCCTCACGCCCTATAAGGCACCGCCAACCGGAGAGATTGCAGTCGTTATCGGTAACACGCAAAACACCCCAGCCCCATCTATCTCCGGCAATATCTCAGAAGCAATTGCGGACGCGATGCTCTTCCATAAGGGTGAAGATGCAGATACCCTCATGGAGTCTATTAAGTTTATATCCGCAGTCAAGCAACCTGATGTTATTAAAATGAGGAGCTCAGACGTTAAAATCCGTAAAATCAGCAACAATAACTCAAACGCCAAACGCGATATACGTCTCAACTTAGAAGCTCTTGAGGAAAAAATTAACGGCATAAAGCCCGCAGACAATGGCGCAAACTACCTAGAAGCAATCATCGAGGCAAGCGAAAATATCAAAAAGGGCTCGACAATCATAGTGATAGGTTCCGGCCTTTCGGATAGTGGAGACCTCAATTTCTCAAAGACAAACATCCTAACGAATGAAGAAGCTAGAGATACCCAAATAGAAGAGATACAGGAAAAATACGGCCATGATCGCCTAGAAGGCTATACTATTGAGTTCTTTGGGCTTGGTGATACAGCGGCGCCTCAGGAAGAGCTCTCTTCTATACAGAAAGGTATCGTAAGAGATATCTACAAGGACACTGTTCGCAAACTTGGCGGGGAATCAGTAATCACAACTCGTACACAAACAGGCAACCCTATTGAGACAATCTACGTAGTAGGTACTACTGACACGGGCTGTGGTGATATCAACCTCATCTTTGATGACGAAGACCTTAAATTTGTAGGAGATATGGCTATATTTATCGACAGCGCATCTGCGTCGAAGTCCCTCTCTACAATCAGTGACATCTGGAGCAAGCAAAAAGATACAATCGAGCTTATCCAGGTTGATGGTTATACGGCACACTATCCTGGTGCAGGACAGCTATCGCAAGATAGGGCAGATACCGTCAAAAAGACACTCGTAGGTCTTGGTGTCGATGCGAATAAAATAACAGCAACCGGCAAAGGATATGGACCATACGAGACAGACGCTCAGAATAGAACTGTAAAAGTTAACATTAGTCGCGACAATAAGCAGTGCGCCAACTAGGAGGATGCCATGTTCTTTAAACGTAAAACGAATTTCGTAAACTCACAGGTGGTTCAAGTAAAAACCGACCGCATAACAAAGCGTGTCGTACGCGACGCAAAGAAGCGGGTCAAGAGGGGAGAACTCCCTGATTCGCATGCCCTTTCGCTCTACCTTAAGTACATCGACTCTAGGTATGAACACCTTCGTGCACAAGTACTCAATACAACCACGATTACTGACTATGAAGCAATACGTGCGGCAAAAATTGCCGAAACGCGCCAACTAATGGCATTTTACGATACGGAGTTTGGTAATCTCAGAAAACTCTACAGCAACCTCCAGGAGCGAGCAAAGGAGTCAGGGCGCACGAATGACCTAAAGCAGGACATAGCTACACCGCCGGATATGAGCGAGCTGAAGAAGTCACTCGAAAAACTAACGAGCGACTCAAGTAAGCAACAGTCAGCAACTACTAAGAAGATAGGTGTATTAGTATAATGAAAGCGACGTATCCGATCCCAGTATCACTTTCACTTATAGCCGCGGCCGTAATTCTTTCGTTTGTTGACCTCATGTTCCTTAATGACGTAATCGGTAAAGTCCTTGACCTCGGTACAACCGAGTCAATGCTCATCGCATTCGCACTGGGAATGGTGGGTATCGGCATCATGGCTCACCAAGGTGTAAAAGCCTCACACGGGGGTTCAAGCCTATGGAGCTCTATAGGTCACTACTCGCTTTGGGTGTTTCTAGGAATTGCCTTTGTAGTCATCCGATTCTTCTCGGCGTCAATTATGCAACTTGGGGATGAGACGGGTGATCAAGCCCTTATTAGTTTGCTCGGAATGGATGTGCGCGAGGTCGACCTCGTTATAGCGCCCCTCATGATGCTCCTCTATCTAGCAACCGGTGTTATGGCGAAGGACGGAGTCAAGCACCTCTTGCTCAACCCAGACTTTGATGCATGGCGCGAGGAGAGAAAGCAGCTGAAACTCTCCCGTCGAGCGGAGGAGTCAAAGCGCGAGACGAAAGCACGACTTGCACGCGAAAAGCAGCTCAAAGAGGCAGAAGAAGCGCGCAAAAAAGCTGAGGAAAATGCCAAGAAACAAGCAGGGGAGCTGAAGCTTGCGAAGACCTATGGCCAGGCGCTAAAGAATTACAACGAAAAGCTTAATGAGATAAAAAGTCACTATCAAAAGATATCGACTAACATCGACTACGTCAGAACAATTGACAAACAAGAGCACCAATTTGAAACGTCCATAAAGCCGAGTCTCGTAAAGATTATCGATAGCTCGGTTGAAGCTGCTCAAAACTCAGTCGCCCTTGCTATCCGCGCAAAGAGCGGCAACGACACACAGGACCTCAGGAGTACCATAGAAGCTCACAATGTAGCGAGGCGATGATGTGGAATAAGGAGCGCTCAGTCTACGACCCTAACTATGTGTATAGACCTTGGTTGAAATGGGTCGTCATGTCAGGTATCCTACCCCTGATTATCATCGCGTGGGCTATCCTAGCGGCAAAGAGTAGCTCAGACATCAATAAGACACCCAGCTCTTCATCACCATCTCTACAGTCAGTCGGGACTACTGCTAAATCAAAAGATAGCATCGTCTACTATAAAGTCACGAAGGTTATCGATGGCGACACAATTGATGTAGATATAAACGGCAAAGCGGAACGCCTTCGCCTCATAGGTATAGATACCCCCGAGACAGTTGATCCAAGAAAAACAGTAGAGTGCTTCGGCAAAGAGGCGTCTAATAAAGCAAAATCGCTTCTTGAAAATACAGAGGTGGAGCTAAAACAGGATCCGACTCAGTCTGAAAGAGACACATATGGCCGACTCCTTGCGTATGTATTCTTAAAAGACGGAACTCACTTCAATAAGCTCATGATTGAAGAAGGATACGCCCATGAGTATACCTATAAAATCCCCTATAACTACCAAGAAGAATTCAAGAGGGCTCAGTCCTATGCTAGGGCAAACAACAAGGGTCTTTGGTCTCCTAGTACGTGCAACGGCGATACAGCCTCAAGTGCAAGCGGCACCCCCAAATCATCTACAACAGTGAAGAGCGCGGAACCTGTAAAATCAGAAAATAATACCGCGAGCAACTGCGACCCTAATTACACGCCGTGTATACCGAAAGTCTCCTATGACCTAGATTGCCCCGACATAGGAAGGCAAGTGCGGGTTGTTGGTACAGACGTTCACCGGTTTGACAGGGATGGTGATGGATACGGCTGCGAATCATACCAGTGAACATAAGCTAGTTACTCTCCTCTCTGTGTAGTATCATAAACCCAAAGGAGCCCCCAAAGTACTAAAAATAAACAACACCCTTCTCTTCATCCTCGCCTCAATCATCCTTGCTGCTGGCGCCTCGTTTGTCATTATGAGCCGGGGCATAATAAGGACCCGTCGTATATTCCCTGTATGGTGCTGATATCGGCGTCGGTGACGGGTTCTTGATTATGATCGAATCAATCGTGCGCGAAAGGGCGCGGACGCAGGCGTTTAAGTATCTTATTGCTAGCGATTGGCGGTCGCACAGCTATATAGAAGACACGCCTACTTAGGGGGCGCATAACCACACAAAAGATAGGCGGATAGGAATCCGCATGGTGGGCGGGAAGTGTTTATTGGGAAGGTGTAGTCCCGCAGGATAGCGGTAAGCTCTGGCGCAATATATTGCCCCATTCCGCCAACGCTAGTATAATAAGAGTATGAATATGCTATCTGTCGACATGAAAAAACGCTCTGCAGCCGCTGCACTCGGGTCACTTCGTGCAGAGGGGCTCACACCAAGCGCGCGCGTGCAAAAACAAGCAGAAAGATACGTTCATGGTAAGGTAACGAAGCGCGAACTCCGCGCCGCTGTTGTCCGTGAAGTAAAAGCAAAAATCAAAGGTTAAGCATGCCTTATGATATCATCGCCGACCCCTACATAAACCCGAAGACGGGAATTCTCTATAATAAAATTGGCGCTAAGAAACAAAAGCAGCTCGACAAAGCCGAAGCTGAAATTACGTACATCGTCATCACAACCCTTACTGTTGGCTCGCGCCCCGAAACACTCACTTTCAACAGCCAGCTACTCCTTGATATTCACAACGAAATCTTTCGTGACATATATAAATGGGCGGGTACGACACGGACCTACGATATCAGCAAGGAGACATCCTATTTTGCGCATGCTCAATTCATAGACTCGTCACTCAACATACTCATAGACGAGCTCCAACAGGATAGGAGACTCCTATCTAGCAACATAGACGACCTAGTAGATGCGTTGACATACTATTTCGCGGAACTAAATGCAATTCATCCGTTCAGAGAAGGTAACGGCAGGGCCATAAGAACATTCCTGCGTCTTCTTGCGTTAAAACACGGCTACGACATAGAGTGGGGTAGGCTAGATAAAAACGAAAATATCGCTGTATCAAGAGAGTCCATAAAAGGGAATCTAGCGCCCCTTCGCGCTATGCTTTCCAGGATGATAACAAAGGTATAACTTGAAGCGCTCCGTATCGCGTTAAAAGAAAAAACCCCGCGCCAAAAGCACGGGGTTCTTCACTCCACCTAGCTCCCAAGGAGCTTCTTCCATCGCCGCTGTCTATGGCGGTAAAAGAGCTGCACAAACAGCCAGAGGAATGGGGTTTTTATACCCGCCTCTATTTCTAGTGTGTCATGGTACTCCACGGTGCCGTTTCCGGTACTGCGCAGCTGCATGGTATGAATCCACCGCTTGGCAGCGCCTCCGGATTCATCGGTGACAATCGTCTTTGACTCGTCGTCAATAGTCATCATCGTTACCGATTGCACCCCCGCAGGGATACGCCCGAAGTATTGCATGGGCAGGAAATACGTTTCACCTTCTTTCCAATCTTCTCCAAAAGTGACATCGTTGATTCTGTCAAAGTAGATGACGGGCGCGGCTACGAACTGTAGCGATGTCGGCGTCTTCAGCTTCTGCCAGAATGTTTCAATGTCGGTGCGTACGGTCGTTTTCAGGTCTAGTTTCATACGATCACCCTCCATAGCTAATTATACCATATTTCCAGTAAAAAAGCTATTCTGTATACTAGTGGGTATGCCCGGTAAAAACCATACCTCTATTAAAACAATCTTCATTCGCTTCATACCAGCACTCCTTTGGGCGCTGCTCATTTTCTTCTTTTCCCACCAAGCAGCCGCCACGTCAGATACGCAGAGTGGCTTCTTCCTCCAGCTTGTTGCGCCGCTTGCGCCGTACCTAGATGAAGACCTGCTTATTACTGTCATTAGAAAATCCGCTCATTTCTTCCTGTACTTTATCCTTGGCGCACTGATGTTCTGGGCGCTACACCCGGCTGTGCGGTCGCAAAAGAGGGGAGTGCTTATCAGTGTCCTCATTGTTGCTGGCTACGCCGCTTTAGATGAATTTCATCAGTCGTTTATACCAGGGCGGAGTGCGGAAGTGCGGGATGTGTTGATTGATACGGTGGGAGGGCTGGCTGGTATCCTCACCCTCCTCACACTCTCCCTCATTTGGCAAAAGCACAACCATCATACTATAATTAAAAGAACCTTAAATAGAACAGCTACGTCGCGCGTAAGGAAGAACACTTTTTCACCATGAACAACGAGATAGATCTCTGGTCATTACTAAAATTTTATCTTAAATACTGGTATATTATTCTCCTCTTTGCAGCTGTAGGATTTATTGCAGGGCTCGCATACACACGGATTGTCCAGGTACCACTCTACCAAAGTGACGCCAAGGTAACCTTTATCAATAAAAACAATGCATCTGTGCGCACCATGCGCGACATCAGCAACTACGCAGACCTCGTGACCTCACGCAGCGTCCTCAACAAAGCTATTCAATCTTCCGGTGAAGATATCTCCTTTACAGCGCTCTCTACGGCAACAACCGTAACAAATGACAAGAACACCGACGTCCTTGATATCTCCGTCACCACGCCAAATCCAGATCGCTCACGTGCGCTTGCAAGCGGCATTACCAGGGCCTTCGTTCAGGAGGTGGCGAACGTCTACAATATCCCTACAGACGAAGTACGCGTCATTGACACCGCCCAGCGCTCTGACACCGCCGTCAACGTCCGCGAGTCACTTCAGCTCATGCTTGCAACTGGCGCCGGCACTATCATTGCCTTCATTATCTTGTTCTTTACTTTTGATTACAAAAATAGCCAGCGCAACACACCGCGCAAGAACACCCAAAAGCGAAAGCTTGTAGCACGCCGTGAAACAGAAGAAGAGATTGACCTTCCAGGCTACCTCCTTGATGACTTAAAAGACGATGAGCCAGAGCCAAAGAAGGCAGCACCAGCGCGCCAAATCCGCAAGCCAGGCGAGCGCTACAAAGGGAAGCTTCAGTAGGCGCACCTGCGCATTACGTCTTGTCATTCTCACAGAGATGACGCATACTAAAGCACAAGAGGTTTGCAAATAAATAGGGTAGGCAACGCAGCATGGCTCCATTAAAATTATCACTGAACTGGTACCGTCGTTTTTTTGTGACGATTCTTGTGGTATCCGTCTCGTACGGCGCCCTGTATGTCACACACACCGCCGTCACAAAACCACTCTTTAACGGTGGTGCATTTGATATCCTCGCACTGATTGGCGCAGGGCTTTCGCTCAGCGCTGCAGTCATAGGGCTTATCATGGCCAAAAAGCAGCCCGCTACAAAACTGGGGGCGATTGCGCTCATTGCATTCTTATTTTTCGCTATCACCACCGCCTATAGTGTCCAGCAGAGCGGGGGAGTTGCCTCACCGTTCATAGCCTTCTGGGGCCTAGTGGTGTTTTTCTCACCACTTTTTGGTGCCTACGGTTGGCTTCCAACCATCGTTATGACGGGAAGCTATACTGCAGCCGCGTATCTTAACCAAGACCTCTCTGTCAGCGCCATGGTCGCTATTGCCCTAAGTAGTGTCCTGCCGCTTGGTGCCGGCCTCTTCATCCTGCGCGATCATACTGATCAGCCGGATCCGTCAGGTACAAACGTCAAACACCTCGCCAGTCAGCTTTCTGAGGTTGCAACTAAATCTGAGATTATTATTAACGCAATTGGTGACGGAGTGATTGCCGTAGATGCAAAGGGGATTGTCCAGCTCATTAATCCTGCTGCTCAAAAGATGCTTGGCTGGAGCAAGCAAGATGCGCTTCTTCTTAACTACAAGTCTATTCTTCGGCTCACCGATGAACACGGAAAGGCCGTTGAAGATTCCCAAAACCCTATCCAGCTTGTTCTCAACAATAACCAGCAGGAGCACAACAATAAGCTCGTTGCGCTTACTAAAACTGACCAGAAAGTCTCTGTGGCCGTCACCGTATCACCTATAGACACCACCGGTTCCGGTGTGATTGTCATCTTCCGCGATGTCACCAAAGAGCGCGCAGAGGGCCGTGAGCAGGCGGAGTTTATTAGCACTGCCAGCCACGAAATGCGCACACCAGTGGCGTCTATTGAGGGCTACCTTGGCCTTGCTATCAACCCAAGCACCGCCACTATTGACCAGCGCGCCCATGACTTTATCAAGAAAGCCCAAGATTCCGCACAGCACCTTGGCCGCCTCTTTCAGGACCTCCTGGATGTATCCCGCTCAGAAGACGGCCGCATGACCAGTATCCCTAAGGTTACTGATCTTGTGCCATTCGTCCAGTCGCTTGTAGAGGGCCTCAACCAAAAAGCGCTTGAAAAGGGTCTTAAATTATCTTTCAATCCAGGCCAGGCCAGCGCCCAGCGTAAGCTCATGCCTGTGTATTACGTCCACCAAGACCCAAGCCATATGCGCGAGGTCATTGATAACTTAATTGAAAATGCCATTAAATATACGCCAGAAGGCGAAGTGACCGTTGATATTGCCGGCTCTGAAGACAGGGTAATTGTGAGCATAAAAGACACCGGCCTTGGTATTCCAGCCGAAGATATTTCACACCTCTTCCAGAAGTTCTACCGTATTGATAACGTCGACCGACAGGAAATCGGCGGAACTGGTCTTGGGCTTTATCTTTCACGTCGCCTAGTTGAATCCATGAACGGCCGCCTCTGGGCAGAAAGTACGTTTAAAGAGGGGAGTACGTTCTTCGTTGAGCTCCCGCGCATTAGCACCAGCGAAGCCGAGACCATCAAGCGCCAGGAAGAGTCCGCACAGAGCATGGGGCCTGTCAGCATTCCTATCCAGACGCCAGCTGATGAGCCTGTAGTAGTGACGCCGCCTGTGCCAGCCCCTGTGGCCTCAGCGCCGCAACCAGTACCGCAGGCGCCAGCTCCAGCCACGCCAGTAACCGCAGCTCAGCAACAACCAATCCCAGTTACAGCGGCTCCAGTACAAGCACAAGCAGCAGTGCAGCCTACGCCGCAACCAGTAGCACCAGCTCCTCAGCCACTCCAGCAACCTCCAGTGACACCTGTACAGCAAGCCCCTCAGCCCGCACAACAACCGCAGCGCCCCGCTGACATTCAACCCGCCCCAGCCGTCCGCCCAGCTACAACCGTCCCGCGCGGCGAAAGTCTTACTCGTGAACAAATCGCCGAACGCGTCCGTCAACTTGAAGCACTTTCTCAGCAGCAACGCGAAGAAAGCACCGGGAGATAGGCGAATGGCGCAGCAGATAAGCATAAGAGGTATGGTAATTTTTACACAAGTTAGGTAAAATAAAAGGTAATTATGGCAAAGATTCTATTAGTTGAGGATGACAAGAGCCTACGCGAAATTTACGGCGTACGCTTAATGGCCGAAGGCTACGAAATTGTTTCGGCCGGTGACGGCGAGGAAGCGCTTGCAATGGCAATTAAAGAGCGTCCTGATTTGATTATCAGCGACGTCATGATGCCAAAGATCAGCGGCTTCGACATGCTCGACATCCTCCGCAGCACCACAGAAACAAAAGATGTAAAAGTTATTATGATGACCGCACTTTCCAGTGAAGACCAGCGCGCCCGCGGTGAATCACTTGGCGCCGATCGCTACCTTGTAAAATCTCAAGTTGGCATTGAGGACGTTGTCCGTACAGTCCACGAAGTTATTGGCGATAGCATCCAAGCAGCACAGCCAGCAGCTCCAGCGCCGTTTGGTGCAGCGCCAGCTGTAGCCGCACCAGACTTCACGCCAGTTCCAGCTGCGCCTGTAGAATCTGCTCAGCCTGTTGCTGCAGAGCCTGTCATTGACCAGCCTATTGAAATCCCAGCCGTGCCACTTGCACAGCCTGAAATGGACACTCCAGTAGAGGCACCTGTCTTACCTGTAGCTCCAGAGCCAGTGCAGCCCGCACCTGCGGTAGAAGTGCCTGCACCTGTAGCGGAAATGCCTGCGCCGCAGCCTGTAGCGCCAGCTCCAGAGCCGGTTGCCGTAGCTCCTGCGCCAGTAGAGATGCCTGCAGCGCCCGCTCCTGTAGAGCCTGCTCCTATGGCCGCTCCAACCGAAGCACCGGCAGCACCTCCATTCGTACCAATCCCGCCAACACCAGAGGCGGTAGAGATGCCTGCACCTGTAGTAGCGGATACTCCAGCGCCAATGGCACCAATGCCAGCTCCTGTTGCACCTGAGCCTGTTATGCCTGCACCTGTAGCGGAAATGCCTGCGCCGCAGCCTGTAGTACCAGCCCCAGAACCAGTTACTGTAGCTCCTGCGCCAGTAGAGCTCCCTGCAGCGCCCGCTCCTGCGCCAGCACCTACTGCGCCAGAGTCGGTACTCCCGCAGCCAACAGCACCGTTCTCATCTCCCGCGCCAGCATCACTTGGTGAGCGCGTCATTGAACCACTCGTGAATCCTACCGCAGTTGCTCAGCAGCCACACGATATCGCCTCACAGATGGCACAGGCACTTGGCGGCGGCCAACAGCCAGACCAGCAAGCAGCTCCACAGCAGCCTCCAGTAGCAGGGCCGCAGTAGCCCCGCACACTCCGTGCTATACTTACCACTATGATAGAACGGCTTAATAAGTATCTTGCATTTCATCTTGGCGTTTCACGGCGCGAGGCTGATTTACTGATTGAAAAAGGTAAGGTGACAATTAATGACACACCTGCAATTCTTGGTGCGCGCCTCAAAGAGGGGGATACTGTGGCTGTTGATGGCGCCGCTGTGGCAGAGAAGAAAGAATATACGTATCTTATCTTTCACAAGCCAGCAGGCTACGTTTCGTCACGCAAGCAGCAGGGTGATAATCCAACCCTTTATGATTTACTTCCAAAAGAATATCACGCCCTCAAGCCGGTAGGGCGCCTTGATAAAGATAGTAGTGGCCTCCTTATCCTTACCGATGATGGCGATTTTGCCTACCAAATGACGCACCCGAAGTTTTACAAGGTAAAGAATTATGAAGTTTCGGTGAACTCACCGCTTGCGCCGCTACACCAGCAGATGATCAGCGATTATGGAATTATTCTAGAAGACGGCCCAAGCAAACTCAGTCTTGAGCGCCGCAGTGACGACCGTAAAGATTGGCTTGTGACCATGCATGAAGGGCGCAATCGGCAGATTCGCCGCACCTTTGACACACTCGGCTACGCAGTAACAGCGCTACACCGCACGAGCTTTGGCCCCTATGTGCTTGGAGACCTTGCAGCAGGAAAATTCCTGCCTACTCATTCTTTGTCGTCAGTTAAATCTTCATAACGAAGCGTCTTTTGAAGATATTCGGCGCGCTTCGTAAAACTTATCCTTTTTATATGTTTTTGGATACTGAGAAAAAGACCTATAGGCGAGGGATAAAGGAGTACGGGGTAGACCCCTCTAGAATCCCCACACCAAAGACGCCAAAACCCCGCCACCCCTAAAACATTCCGCTCATGCTCGCCAAAACCCCAAAACTATGCTACAATTACCTCTGTTATGGCATCAAAACTACCTACAGTCGCAATTATTGGACGAGCAAACGCAGGAAAAAGCTCTCTTTTTAACCGCTTTTTAAAATCTCGTCAAGCTATTGTCGCGAGGGAAGCCGGTACTACCAGGGATAGCATTCTTGGAAAAGTCACCTACGAAGATCACCAGTTCTGGATGGTCGACACAGCAGGTCTTAAGGACCCAGATGACGAATTCGAAGCATCAATCCAAGACCAAATCACCGAAGCTGCAGACGCTGCAGACGTTATTCTTGTTGTCATTGACGGCACAGAATACGTTGGCGACGAAGAACGCATCGTGGCAAAGAAAGCCCTCAGAAGCAAAAAGCCCGTCCTTCTTCTTGTCAACAAATCAGACCTGAAAGAAAGTCTTCCACTAGACGAATTCCGCCGTCTTGGCATCAAAGACATGATCGCTACCAGTGCAGAGCACGCCGTTGGTATCAACGAAACGCTCGAGCGCGTCACTGCGCTTATCCCTGCAAAGTCACAGGAAGAGCACGATGCAATCCGCGTCTCACTCATCGGCCGTCCAAACGTAGGTAAGAGCCACCTCTTTAACACCCTTGCAGGCAAACAGCAGGCAATTGTGGCAAACGTTGCCGGCACCACCCGCGACGTCAACCGCATCAAGGTAAAGTACAAGGGGCAGCACATTGAACTCCTTGACACTGCCGGTGTCCGCCGCCAAGGTAAGCAAGAAGTTGGAATTGAAAAGTTCAGCGTTCTTCGCACCCTTCAGGCAATTGAAGAATCAGACGTTTGTCTGCTCCTCATGGACGTTAACGAACTCAACACCCAGCTTGACCAGCGCATGGCTGGCATCATCGACGAAGCCGGCAAGGGCATGGTGATTGTTGTGAGCAAGTGGGACAGCGTTATAGATAAAGACGCCTACACCCGCGACGCACTTGCGCCGCGCATTGCACGCACATTTAACTTCACCCCATGGGCGCCACTTATCTTTACCAGCAGCGTCACAGGGCAGAACGTTGCAAAACTCTTTGACCTCGTCCTTGAAATCCAGGAACGCCGCACACAGGAAATTAAGACTCGTAAGCTGAACGACCTTCTCCAAAAGACTATTGCAAAGCACCCGCCATCTGGGCTCAAGAACACCCACCCGAAGCTTCGCTACATGGTGCAAACAGACACATCACCACCATGGTTTGTGATCTACGGTAGCAACCTCAAGTTCGTACACTGGAGCTACAAGCGTCACCTTGAGCGCGTCATGCGTGAAACTTTCGACCTTGCTGGGACCGCTATCAAGTTTAGCTTCCGCGACGAAAAGCAGATCAAGGCCAACCGCGAAAAAGAAAAGCTTGCCGCAGAAAAAGCTGCTCGTAACGCTGAAGAGCTCGAAGCTGAAGAAAATTAAATCAGCATAAAATCCAATGAAAAAGGGGCTTCCCGAAGTGCATATGCACCTCAAGGGAAGCCCCTGTTCTTATGCGGATACGGTGGTAAGTGCCTGGCGGCAAAGCCTTTCCTCGGACCGCGCGGCGCTGGCCCAAACCACAAAGGGCAAGAACGACCCAGCAGCAGCTATAAGCAGCACGTACAGCCTCCACGAATTTACCGCAAAGTAATAATCCGTCACACTCATCAGGGTCACCGCAACGACTGCCGTTACCCCCAAGAGGAGCGCCGTCATCCCGGTGAACTTTCGTCCATTACGGAGCTCCATCGCTCGCTCTGGAACGCGGCTCGCGTACCAGTCCATCCGGATCGCCCCCAAAAAGAGAAGCAGGAGACAAGCCACGAGCAGAAAGAACCACACCCCTCCAATAACTGATACTGCAATAGGGAAGATATTCATACCAACACATCCATTCATAAGAACTACCACTGCCAATTTGACAGTGGGTATATTTATACTATAGCATGTTTTTTTATATTTTCAATAGGGAACATGTTTTGACTTTATTCTTAATTTATGATAAAATAATATTATGGACTCATTAGAAAAGCCTTTGCGTCAGGATACCGACTACTCTGCGAATCGCTACGAGATAATCGAACGCAACAACCGCGACAGCTTTCTTATGAATGAACCCTCAAAACTAGACGTTATCCACTCACTCCATAGCGCTGGAGATAGTCGTGATTTCACAAAAAAAGCAGGTGAAGCGGCATTTCGGCTTATCTTAAGCGGCAATATGAGCCCCCTCAATAGCTACGGGCCAACCCACCTTACTACAGAGGGTCGCATCCAGGATGCGCAAGAAAATGTCGCCTCCTTCCTTCAGGCAAATAACATTCAGCGTGATACCGTCCGGCTTCTTGCCCCAGAACGCGATTACACAACACCACTCACGTGCATCAACCTAGACACAGCCACCCTTGAAATGGACGATTCAGGCCTCCTTAAGACTACTCAAAAAGGTGACTTTATCTATACGTTCAATCCAGATATAGCCCTTGCAGCCCGGCCCGCCGATTGTCCTGTTGCCTATATAGCAGCAGAAACACCAGACGGTGAGGTTTCGGTGCTCTTGCACCTTGCCTGGCTTGGTGTCGCACACGGCTACGTAGAGCAGGCCAGGGAAGCCCTTGATACACTTGCGGTAGACTGGAATAGTATGCAAGTACGACTCTCGGCCGGTGCCCACGCAGCATCATACAAGTACAGCAACTACGCAAGTGATCCTCGTGATACATTCCCTGTAAGCGAAGGGCTCTTCCTTGACATTGCTCAGGACCCCAAGATAGCAGCATACAGCTTTTCCATCGACGTTGCCGCGGCTACCTACGAATCCATCCTTGAGAAGTGGGATGTCACGCCCTACCAAGTTTTTATGGATACCACCGACACCGCATCGGCCGAAGCTGGCTACTCGTCGCATAGTCGAACGTTCAAAAACTACTCCGTTGGCGGCGAAAACTCCAGAGACATCGTTATCGCACGGCGAGCCAACAACGCTGCGTAATTTCCAAAAACGCCATAAACACCGTATTATAAAGGGATGAAGATACTGTTTGCACAGGGAAATCCAGAGCCTCGGTACGCCACCACCCGACACAACGCGGGCTGGATAGTTCTTGACGCCCTTGCCACGCAGCTTGGTGTGCCCTGGAAGACTGACGCAAAACACAATGCCCTTATTGCACAGGGGGTTATTGCTGGTCAAAAAACACTCCTCGTAAAACCCCTATCGTACTACAACGAAACTGGCCGTGTTGCACAGAGCCTCATTCATTTCTATAAGCTCAGCCCCAGTACAGACCTCCTCGTCCTTCATGATGACCTTGCCCTGCCCTTTGGTACGCTTCGCGTCAGAGAGAAGGGAAGTGATGCAGGTAACAATGGTATCAAAAGCCTTAATACCCATCTTGGCGATGCCTACACCCGTATCCGCATAGGCATCTGGACCGATCAAGCATCGCGTATAGGTGATGTCAATTTTGTCCTGGCTCATTTTTCTCAAGCCGAACAAACGCATCTTACTGAAACAATCACACCCGCAGTCCTTACTCTTATGAATGACTTCGTGCAACAAAAGCTCACCCCGCACAGCGTTACTCACGCCATTACTCCCTAGTGTACAGCTCGGTATATTTGCCATAATACTATTTTTAGTATATAGTAAGCTCATTCCTGGAATACAGGAAGTTCGTCGACACAGCAGTAAGGACCCTCATGTACAGCAACGGACAAAGCGGAAAAGCCGCCTTTGTTATTCTAATTGTCAGAGAGCGGTACCCCTTTCCGAAAAAGGCACCGCCAGCGTTCCGTAACAGGTGGAGACGAGTATACCACTCATCTCTCCGCTGGCATTTCAAAAAACTCGCACCTATCGCATTTGCCCATAGCGGCACTATCCATCACGACAGTAGCGGGGAAGAGACGGCCATCTCTGGCGGCTCACACCCCTACCTATGGACATGCGATAACGAGCGGATTGTTATGCAAAATGACTCAGGCAAATACGTCTATGTCGCCCCCAGCACCCTCTCTGAGGACGACATCTATCGGATCAAGATTGCAACAAAAGGAGACCTCTCTGCCATAGAAGATGACTTCATGCGATGCGTCACCTCCTAGTAGGGTACTCGTGTCGACAATAGCCCGCCATATCACCGTATGGCGGGCCTCTTCTTTTCATAAAAAAGCCCTGGGGGCCGCTTATGCTTGCAAATTATGCAACTTTTCTGCATACTACACCTAATCTTTGGTCGCATACTAAGCGGTACACCCAAGAGATTTGCAGTTTCACAATCCGCACACCCTATTTCCATTGGAGTATCATGAGTACAGAACTAGCCCCTCCTTTACAAGAGGAGACAAGAGAGCTGCTAGCCCTACTGCAAGAGGTAGCCGACAAGGCACTTCAGTCAGATCCTAGCCTCCTTGAGACACGGTACATTTCACCAGTACTAGACCCTGGTGCACCCGCAGGCACACCTGAACATCGGGCGTCAATCATTGAAAAGTTTTCCGGCCTTTTCTTGAGAAGCGAAGCAGATGTCTCGCCGTCGACGTATTCACACGCGTGGGATATCTGTCGGCACCCCTACGAGCGACATGTGTACTTCCTTGTTGATGTTAAAGGAAGTCTTCATCGCTCAATACTCGCAAGAGGCAAGAACGGGACAACCCTCACGGAATCCATCCCTCCGCAAGTACTGAATACCTATCCACGCGATGTCGTTCAGTACCTGAAACTGCAGCTTAAGCGACAGCTCCTGCTCTGGAAAGCCTTCGGGCGCGACTTTCTTTCGTAGAGAGTCGCAAGCGATTCCAGGGGAATGTGTACGTGATACTGCAAAACCCCGCCTGTAAAAGGGCGGGGTTGTTTCATGTAAACCCGTGGTGCAATGACGATGGGCCAGCACTACTCCAGTCGTTCTACCGTTAAGACTGCGTGGACACCAACTAGAATGACGACTGTGTCTGACGCTTTACGTACAAACTATTATTTACAAACTGTGACTCACCGTACACCATAGACCGACCAACTCGGTAGTATACGTAAAATGTCGTCTCTTGAATATATTGCTTATACGCCGCAGTAACTTCACTAGCCACTATGCCAGCCGCCTGGCCAACAGCCTGGCCGGGAAGTGGTAGGCTAGAAGATACGGCACCAATAGCACCGCCAATCGCCATATTAACACCAGCTTCGGCAACATCGGATCCTAGCGCTACTGTAAGCGATTTCTTAAACCCATCACCCTTAGTTGCATGGTTAATTTCACGTGTTTTCTTAAAAAGTGCATTGTATGAGAATCCAGGCGTCCCGTATGTATCGAGGAATACAAAAGTCAAGTAGCGTAATCTGATCTTTAGATAGATAGCTAGTAGCACGAAGCTTATCGGGACAGCGGCTATAAGGAGAATAAGGATCCCTGCATCAGGCGTGCCACCGCCACCCATGGCAAAGCCGCCCAAAACCAGGACACTAATCCATATCAAAATGAGCACAAGATGGTATCGAGCAAAAATGAGCAGACTCACAACAATATTCGGAAAAAACAATCCCATCGCTAATCGCCAGCTCTCCTTATCGGTCAATACTACCTGATCAAAAAAGGAGTCGATCCAAATCGCCCGTTCGATTCTAAAAATTCTCTTTGTTATCATAAACCAGATTAACGAAACGAGAAGTGCAACCCCGGCAATAGTCATAGAGACACCGTGCATCGTATCGGATAGTTGATATGTTTCTTGTATCTTAACTGAACTCCCAAAAAGCACGGCCGTAATTATAAGTGGAGATGATGTCAATGCTACCCGCTTAAATAATGCTCTTTTACGGTGGACAAGTTGTCGCTTAATCTCCTCAATAATATGTGCGTAGGGGATGCCTTGTACCGTTGACTGAGGTGGCACCGGTGGCTGTGGCTGTGGCTGTGGCTGTGGCTGTTCATTCATACTAACAATAGTAGCACAAGCATAAAGCTTCTCATGTTTTACCGGAAATAAAAAAGCGCCTACAGCAAGGGTGGGCATCGCTGTAGGCGCCATTTTACCCTTTAACCCACCCCGGAACATATTCTGCAAAGCGTCGTCGACCTTGATCTCACATAGGTGCGCGCCTGAATGAACCTCGCAGAGAACTCATCCACTACTGGATAGTTGCTGAATATATCCTTAAATTGGGTATCCGTCCGACCATAAAGGAAGAAGCGGCGTTAAAGGGGTTAGTAAATATGCAAAGCTGTCATTTCAAAGATTAAATTCTTCAAAAAAGCGAGAAAAGTGGAGGGTAGATACTCTAAACGCGCCTTGCATACTACCTAACATTGGCAGTACTATAAATAGTAACTACCGTTAGAAATAGGGGGTATAAGGTGCTTGATACACGCATATTTGCTGTATCAATCATTTTTGATTATAGCACCTAGTTGACTTAATGTCAATACTTATTTGAGGGTAAACATGAATATAAGAAAAATCAATAGAATAGATATAGTAAATAACGCTTACGTTTCGCCACTAAAAACACTGCACTCACCCCCGTTAGAGCTGTACTACAAAGGGACGCTTCCTGTAGAGAGGCGCCCAACCATCGCCATTATTGGGACAAGAAAGCCCAGCCCTTATGGCAAAGAGGTCACCCGCACCTTTGCCGCTGCGTTGGCGCGTCACGGTGTCATTATCGTGAGTGGTCTTGCGCTAGGAACGGACAGCATTGCCCACCAAGCAGCCTTAGAGGCACGAGGCACTACTATTGCTATCCTTGCCAACGGCCTACACCGCGTCTACCCAGCATCGCACACTCCACTTGCGCGGCGCATTGTAGAGCAGGGCGGGGCGCTCATTTCAGAAAAAGAAACGGGCTATGAAGCCAGGCCGTATGATTTCTTGGCACGCAACCGCCTTATTGCTGGGATTGCAGATGCCATACTCGTTATTGAAGCTACGGAAAAAAGCGGCACACTCTCCACGGTGCAGCACGCGGTAGATCAGGGAAAAGATATCTTCGTCGTACCCGGGCCCATCACAAGCGCACTTTCCGCTGGGTCAAACAGGGCACTCCAGCAATACGGCTACGCGGCGCTCAAGCCAGAGGATATCCTGGAGCGGATTGCACCTCAACTTCTCACGAAACGGCGTCAGGCACAGCTCCCACTGGGGGATACGCCCCTTGAGGCACAGATCCTCCAGCTGATAAAAGAGGGGGTCCAGGAAGGGTCGGAGCTCGCAGAGAAATGCAGTGCGCCTGTGGCTGAATATCTCCAGGCAATGACCATGCTTGAACTTAAAGGGGCTATCTATGCGCTGGGGGCGGATAGATGGGAGCTGAAGCTGCTATGAGTAGGTGCGGTGCGAGTGGATTTTTTAAGCTAAATATTGTATAATTAGAATACTTAGTGTTGAAGTCTGCAAGTGCGGACCTCCGCTATGCACCTATCAATACTCTGTCTCACTGTTCAGTATCTGACATTACGTCATCACCCGAAGGGAACATACATGGCAAGAAAAAGTGTACGGAGCAAGCACTACAAGAGGCGCGCTGCTCAGCAGACCCAGGGGCAATCGGGGGTCATAGGGAGTAAGGACTTCATCGTCTACCTCGCAGCCGCAATGGTGCTTCGCCGCGTCCAATGGTTCAACAAGGAAGACGCCACCGTATTCATCACTGCAATCCAAGCAGCGTATGCGGCCGTCGCCGAAGCAACCAGTCATAAGAGCCTTCGCTTTCAGGTCACAGCCGACCCGATTCACGGCACCAGCGGGGAAGTCGACGAGATGATCACCTACCTTCTCACCAATTGGGCGAGGAGGGGCGAGGATCGTCACACGATCTATCTGGAAAACATCTCTGAAGAGATTGCGCTGCGCTACCTCACGGACCCGCGCGCACAGAGCAAAGAGATGTGGCTCGTCGCTGCCGATGCATTCCTGACAAGGCTCGAGGATGTGCGCCGCGTAGGGTATCAGCCGTACCGGAGCGTGTCGCACGTGGCGCGTCATTGATAGTTAGGGGCTGCTTTGCATATATATAGTATGCGGAGCAGCCCCTTTTCATTTGCCGATATTCTGGTTTATAAGGGGGCGCGGTTTACAAAGCCTAAAAACTTGTGTACACTGCAACCCTGTACTAGCTGACGGAATACGCCAACGTACAGCTAAAAAATACCAACACAATAAAGAATTAATTAAGAATTACACGGTACACTTATATATATGAGCAAGAATCTCGTCATCGTAGAGTCCCCAGCCAAAGCTAAGACTATTGAAAAGTATCTTGGCAAAGAATACCACGTCCTCTCCAGCGTGGGGCATATTCGCTCTATTGCAAAAAAGACAAAAGACGGCACGCCGCCAATTGATGTAAAAAACGACTTCAAAACAATCTACGAGATTGACGCAGAGAAGAAAAAGACCATCACAGAACTCAAGCGCGCCACTAAAGTTGCAGAGACTATCTGGCTCGCAACCGATGAAGACCGCGAAGGGGAGGCAATTGCCTGGCACCTTTGCGAGGTCCTAGGTCTTGACCCAAAAACCACCAAGCGCATTGCGTTTCATGAAATTACAAAGTCTGCTATTGAAGAGGCTATCAAGAACCCTCGCACCGTAGACATGCAACTTGTGCAGGCACAGCAGGCACGTCAAATTCTTGACCGCCTGGTAGGGTTTGAACTGAGTCCGGTTGTCTGGCAAAAAGTTCCTGGCGGTAAGTCTGCTGGACGCGTGCAGTCACCAGCAGTTCGTCTTCTTGTTGAACGTGAACGTGAAATTCAAGCCTTTGAAGGCAACTTCACCTTTAAGGTGACGGCTGAGTTTACTCATGAAGGCGTCACCGTAAAGGCAGAGCTTCCGCAGCGCTTTGAGACAGAGGAGGAGGCACAGGCTTTTCTTGCCAGCCTTCAGGGTGCACAGTTTACCGTTTCAGATGTCACCACCAGCCCTTCTAAGCGCAACCCAGGCGCGCCGTTTACTACCAGCACCTTGCAGCAGGAAGCCAACAGCAAGCTTGGCTTTGGTGCTCGTGCCACTATGAGTAGCGCTCAGAAGCTCTACCAAGAAGGTAAGATTACCTACATGCGTACTGACTCCGTTAATCTCAGCGGCCAGGCAATTGCCGCTGCAGCGGATTACATTAAGAGTGCCTTTGGTCCTGAATATTCAGAGGTTCGTAAATTTAAGACGAAGTCATCAAGTGCACAGGAAGCTCACGAAGCTATTCGCCCTACAGACATGCGCCTTGAAAAGGGAAGTGGTAATGAGTATGACCAGAAGCTATACGACCTCATTCGCCGCCGCACCCTTGCCAGCCAGATGGCACCAGCAAAGCTTGAAAAGACAACCGTTACTATTGCGGTAAGCGGTTCAGAGCACGCCTTTGAAGCAAAGGGTGAAGTGGTTATCTTCGACGGATTCCTTAAAGTCTACGGCGGCGGAAAGAAAGATCCAGACCTTCTTCCAGCAGTAAAAGCCAATGACATCCTTGCGCTCCAAAGCGCCAGCGCTCGCCAAACCTTCAGCCGTCCACCAGCGCGCTTTACAGAAGGTTCACTTGTGAAGAAGCTTGAAGACCTAGGTATTGGCCGCCCGTCTACCTACGCAACTATTATTAACACCGTGCAGGTCCGTGGTTACGCCGAAAAGGGCGAAGGCGAAGGCCAGGAGCGTGACGTGATTGTTCTTTCTACAGAAGGTGCAGACGTAGCGCGTGAAATCGTGCAGGAAAAGACCGGCTCAGATAAGGGCAAGCTTGTGCCAACTTCTATTGGTATGATGATCTCTGATTTCTTGAATGAATACTTCAACCAAGTCATTGACTACGGCTTTACCGCTACAGTAGAAGAAGAATTTGACCAAATCGCCACCGGCGCACTGGCACGCAACGTCATGCTAGAGAAATTCTACACACCGTTCCATAAGCTCATTGAGCAATCTGGCGGCATTGACCGTTCACAGGTTGCACAGGCTACACCAATTGGCAACGACCCGAAGACTGGCAAGATGATTTTTGCGCGTATTGGCCGCTTTGGTCCAATGCTCCAGCTTGGTGATGCCAAAAACCCAGATGGCTCAGACAGCGATGAAAAGCCACAGTTTGCCCCAATGCCAAAGGGCTTCCGCGTTGACACTGTCACCCTAGAAGAAGCGCTCAAGGCGTTCCAACTCCCACGGCTTGTGGGTGAAACCAAAGAAGGGCTTCCTATTAAGGCGAATATTGGCCGCTTTGGTCCGTATATTCAGATTGATAATCCAGAAACAAAGACGAAGCTCTTTGTCAGCATCAAGCCACTTGATCCGCACACTATTACGCACGAAGAAGCCCTTCAGCTCTACGCAGACAAGCTCAAGGCAGAGGCAGAAAAGAACATCGCTGACTTTGGCGATGGTATCAAGGTACTCAAGGGCCGCTACGGGCCGTACATTACCGACGGCACAAAAAATGCCAAGATTCCTAAAGACGTTGAACCAAAAGACGTTACTCACGAGCAGGCAAAGCAGATTCTAGAAGATGCACCTGCGCCAAAGGGTCGCTACGCACGTAAGACTACTGCGGCAAAGAAGCCAGCTACGAAGAAAGCGACCGCAAGGAAGGCATCGACAAAGAAGGCAGCGTAACCTTACATACCCACCCTTTTCTCTTGGTTGATTTTCTAATTAGCTACTGTATAGTAAGTGCATACAATGGAGTCATCTCATTACACTAAGCACCCAGAGGGGCAACAGACCCAGTATCCACATAGCCAGAGCTTTGAGTACGGAACTGATCCCGCCCTTGGAGAGGCACTCCTTAATCCCGACTACATAAACGACTTTTTCAAGCAAAAAGGCTACTCGATAGCAAGTCCTGCACCCATAAAAAACGAGATGGGTGACACTGTCTTTATAACAGCTGGCGTACAACCCTTCATACATTCGTACCTAGCCACGGGAGTAGAGACTGACGCCACTATCGCTAACGAGCAAGTCAAACTGCTCTTCACTAGCGCTACTTGCACTGTCTGGAGTGTCTCCATCAAACAGAGGAGCTGGCTACAGGTTTAGGCAGGCTTCGAAGCAAATAGCACAAGACTCCCTTCTATCAAGCGAGCATATAAACAGAGAGCTGCAAGCGCGCATCTCGTACTGGGGCAGATGGTCCGAACCTCACGCGACAGAGAGGGGTGCGCTAGGTGCAATAAAGAGAGAATGAAAGAAACCTATGTGCTACAATAACGCATAGTATGAACCAGGGTTTACTATTTCTATCAGGCGGTGGTGGAGCACAGGATAGTGTCGAAGTTGATTCACTTTTTGTCAGATCTTTACCGAAAAAAGCAACTATCTTGTACCTGCCCCATGCAAATGCCAAACAGTCGGACGACTACAGCCCTAGCATCCAGTGGCTTACGGCCACGTTGAATAATGTAAACCATCTAGGTAAAAGTATTTCAATAGACACTCCTCTTAATCTAGAGTTGGTTGAATCTATTGATAAATATGACGCGATTTATATCGGCGGAGGCAATACATACCGGCTGATGCATATTTTAAGGAAAACTGGCCTAGACACTCGCATCAAGAGATACGTACAGTCCGGAGGTAGGGTTTACGGAGGAAGTGCAGGTGCTATTATATTTGGACGAACTATAGCATCAGCTAAGGATGCAAGAGTGGGCTACGAGAGTTCACCCCCTGATGGTCTAGACCTGCTTGGTGGACTATCTCTCCTATGTCACTACAACAAAGACGACAGCACTCTGGTAAGCCTAGAGAGTCAAGACCACCCAACTATCTGCCTGTATGAAAACTCCGCCCTTTATGTAAACAACTCTGTAATAACCAGCATAGGAAAGGCTCACGACATACTCCTACCTAATAATTATTGACCCTCCTTCTTCTTTCAATAATCAATCGCGATGTCTCGGCATGAGCATCTATCTCAGACTTCACTATAGCCTCAACCTTAGCCTGTCCCAACACTATCTCCTATACAATCTCTGGGTGGGGTAAACTCAGAACACCATCTACAAAATAAGTCTAATTTATGGTACAATAATGCAAGAATTATGGTACTATAAGTTAACTATACAAATTCTTTGACATTATACACATAATCTTGTATAATGTAGTAAAGATAGAGAATAGCAACATTATGAATCCTCCAAGGGGTGTGGCGGGAAGAAAGACGATATACATGACTGAAACCACTGAAACAACGCAGACAATTGACCTCGCCACAGGTGTTACTGACATCATTTCCCTCATTGACCAAGAACGCGAGCGTGAAATTGTTACCCGTCGTTTTGGCCTCTACGAGCGCCGTGAAACCCTTGAGCAAATTGGTGAGCTTCTTGGCATTACTCGTGAGCGTGTTCGTCAGCTTGAAAAGGCAATCCTCGTCCGTCTTAAGAGCGCAGCAGAAAAAGGCGAGACAGACGTCATTGGTCAGCTAGAGAAAGCCTTCATCCGCACACTCAGCGAAATGGGCCGCGCTGCCCGCGTTCAGGACCTTGCCGACAAACTCTATGGCCGCACTACAAACCTCCAAGAGCGTGCCCACGTTGCATTCATCGCCACACTTGCACCAAACCTGACCGTTCTTGATGAAAACGACAGCTACCACCAAGCAGTTGCCCACAGCGACTACGGTGACCAGAAGAAGCTCAAGAGCCGCGTTGATGAAATCGTCACTACTATTAAGACCGGGAGAGTTCCACGGACCGTTGACCAGCTTTTTGACACCCTCAGCTACGAGCACCCGTCACAGGTTGCCGCACTTGCTAGCATTAGCAAGCTCCTTGCACACCTTAAGGACACTTGGGGTCTTGCAAAATGGCCGACCGTCAACCCAAAGAACATCCGTGATAAAATCTACGTCGTTCTTGCAGACAACGGCAAGCCAATGCACTTTTCTGACATTGCTGACGCTATTAAAGACAGCTCTTTCAAGCGTAAAGACGTGACCACACAGGCAATCCACAACGAACTTATTAAAGACAAGCGCTTCGTACTTATTGGCCGTGGCATCTACGCCCTTGATACATGGGGCTACAAGAAGGGGACTGTGAGCGATATCATCGTGCACGTTCTTGAGGAAGCGGGCGAACCACTTCACCGCGATGAGATCGTAAAACGCGTCCTTGATAGCCGCCAGGTGAAGGAAACAACAATTCTGCTTAATCTTCAGAGTAAGCCACAGTTTAAGCGAGTTGCCAAGGCGACGTACAAGCTTGCTGACGTAGCTGCGTAACACCTTAACGCCGCAAGAGAATCAAGAGGTTGTAATTACTACAGCCTCTTTTTTATTTAATTAAGAACTATTTAATAATTGGTACGTATAGTAAGCAGTATGACGGATAAGCAATATTTAACACTACTGAGTACGATGGTTGGCATTGGCGAAACGCTCGGTGCCAGAATAGACAAGCACGATGCGCGGTTTGACGCTATAGACGCCCGCCTTGATACTATGGACCGGCGGTTTGACGCTATGGACGCCCGATTTGACGCCATGGATTCCCGGTTTGACGCTATGGACGCCCGCTTTGACGCCATGGATTCCCGCTTCAAAACGGTAGACAAAAACTTCGCCGAAATCCACGAAATCCTCCTAGACTTCGCGCAAACCTCTCACGACCTCACAAGCGAAACAAAAGTCGTCCAAAAAAAGCACGATACACGCCTTTGCACACTAGAAAAACGCCTCACAGCAAAGCTCTCCTAGCCTCGCATAAAAGCATAGCCCTCGTGGTATACTATAAAAAGACTATGGAACTCATCGGCGCATTCTTCAGCTTTTTCCTCCAGTGGTATATTTGGATGCCTGTTGTTGCTGTCCTTTCTTTTCTCACCTGGCGTAACTACAAAAAGGTAGAGCTAGAGCGCCAAGACGAGGCCGACCTCCTTATTCTTGAAATCCCAAAAACCAACGACAAACAGGAACTTGCCGCCGAGCAGATGTTTGCCAGCCTCCACGGTATCCTCCGTGACAAAGAGGAACTCCGCGCCAACGACGGTCACCAAGAGCATCTTAGCTTTGAGATTGCCTCTGTTAACGGTCAGATTCGCTTCTACGTCTGGGTGCCGCGCGGCCTGCGTAGCTTCGTAGAGAGTCAGATCTACTCGCAGTACCCAGCGGTGCAAATTCGTGATGCCGACGAAGATTACATCGCCCACGAACGTGACCACACCGTCATCTATTCATCTGAAATTACCCTGACGGAAAATGACGTCCTTCCTATTAAAACCTTCCAAAACTTTGAGGTTGACCCTTTGGCGGGAATCACGGGGACCCTTGCGAAGCTTGAGTCTACCGGTGAAGAAATTTGGGTGCAGATTCTTGTACGTCCAATTGCCGATGAGTGGCACGAAAACACCGAAAAATGGATAAACGGCGTCCGTAACGGTCGAAAAAGCGTCACATCCGCCACCCTTGGCTGGCTCCCGCAGGTCTTTGAAGCACTATGGCGCCCACCAGAAGAGGGAAGTAGCACCACTACAGTAAAGGAACTGTCCGACCGTGCAAAAACACGTATTTCTGAGGCTGAAAAGAAGGCCACAAAACTTGGCTACGAAGTAAAAATGCGCGTGGCGTACCTTGGTGAGAGCCAAGTGAATGCGCGCCAGCAAATGCAGGCTATTATTGGTACGTTTAAGCAGTACAACTCAACCAACCTTAACGGCTTTAAGGGTGGGGCAGCGCACTTCGGTAAGGAACACCTTGAGCCGTACCGCAAACGTGCGTTTGGCGACGGTAGCTTTGTGCTCAACATCGAGGAGCTGGCTTCTGTTTACCACCTTCCGCACACAAACGTAGAAACGCCAAACATCGTCTGGGCAAGCAGTAAAACCGCTGAACCGCCAGCAAAACTTCCTATTATTAGTGGCAACCCAGCAACCGATGAAAACATCAGCGCCTTTGGCCTCACCAACTTCCGCGGCATCAACCACCAGTTTGGTATGTTGCGCTACGACCGCTCGCGTCACGTCTATATTATTGGGCAGACCGGTGCAGGTAAATCGGGCCTCCTTGAGCTCTTTGCGCTCAGCGACATTTTCCACGGCCAAGGCTACGCCATCATTGACCCACACGGCGACTTCGCCATTAACAATATGCGCTTCATTCCTGGAAGTCGTATGCAAGATGTGGTCTACTTCAACCCTGCCGATACGGCGTTCCCACTTGGATTTAACCCGCTTGAGGTGACGAATCCTGACCAGAAGAACAATATTAGCTCTGAGGTGATTGGCGTACTCAAGCGTATGTTTGGCGAAAGCTGGGGTCCGCGTCTTGAATACATCCTTCGCTATACTATTTTGGCACTATTGGACCGCCCAGAAACCACCATGCTTGATATTACCCGCATGCTCACGGATAAGAAGTTCCGCAAGGAAACGCTCTCGTACTGTAAAGATGCCGTGGTGCTCCAGTTCTGGAACGTTGAATTTGCTAGCTGGAATGATAAGTTCCAGGCAGAGGCAATTGCGCCGGTACTAAACAAGGTGGGGGCGTTTACCGCCAACCCGATCATCCGTAATATTATTGGCCAGCCGAAGTCTACCTTTAATATTAGGCAGATTATGGATGAAGGGAAGATTCTGATTGTGAACCTTTCTAAGGGTCTGATTGGTGAAGATAATGCGTCGATTCTGGGGTCATTCCTGGTAACGAAGATCCAGCTTGCCGCTATGAGCCGCTCGGATATTCCTAATATTGCCGACCGCCGTCCGTTCTACCTCTACGTGGACGAGTTCCAAAACTTTGCCACAGATTCATTTGCGACGATTCTCTCTGAGGCGCGTAAGTATGCCCTGAACCTTACCGTTGCCAACCAGTATATTGGGCAGATGACTGACACCGTGCGCGATGCGGTCTTTGGAAACGTCGGTTCGATGATTTCTTTCCGTGTTTCTGCCGATGATGCACCGATTCTTGCCAAGCAGTTTGAGCCACAGTTTGAAGCGGGCGATCTTCTGCAAATGCACAACCGTCATTTCATTATTAATATGGTAATTAACGGTGAGAAGGCGCCGGCTTTTAGTGCAACAACGCTAACACTACCGCCGGAGCAGATTGATAATACTGGGCGAATTGTTGAGAATACTCGCCGTAACTATAGCCGCACCCGTGCTGATGTTGAGGCTGAGATTAATAGTCTTATGCAAGCGATGGACCAGAACCGTGTGGCGCAGAATGGCGGAGGTAATAGTGGCGGAGGTGGCGGTGCGAAGAGGCAAGGACCAGCTCAGCCAGTTGTGCCGCTGACGCCATCTCAGGCGAAGCTTTGGCCGATTGATGCTGGTGCGAAGGCGGTGAGTAGTGTGATTGAAGCTCCAGATATGGGAGATTCACCAGCGCCAACTGGGCCACTTGGAAGCGGCCCAGCCCAGGCGGATGACGGGCAACCAGCGAAGAAGAAACGTAGGCGACGACGCAAGAAATCAGGCGCGAGTGCCGCTGGCGGATCGAGCACGGAAGGCTAGATACACGTATACCCTGGCGGGAATATGCGCCAGGGGCTCGTCCAAAGGTCACTTCAAACCAAAAATCTCAGCTCCAGCCCTATATTGCTTATACTTACATTATATGTTATAATAAAAGGATAGACCCGTCCACCATCGACACCTGAAGGGAGCTTATTCCGTCCATACCCACGGTCACATCGCAGTGACCCAAGAAAAAGGGGAAGTGCCATGGCAAACGAGCCTACAGATGAAGAGCGATTCCGCGCCATCATCGCACGTGACATGGTTGGTGACATCACCGCCACGTCACTCCAAACAATCAATCGAGAAAGGGAAGCCATTGTCTCATCAATGGCACGCTACCTCGGCTATCTCAACACCCTGATGCCTCAGGATGCTGAATGGTCCAGAGCTAGGGGATACCTGCTGTACCTTGTTGGTCAGCTCAAAGCACTCAGTGCCCATGAAGATACAACTCTCCAGGAGTTCTTCAAAAGCACTAACGAAGCCGCCCTGGACTGCATAACCGTGCAGTAGCACCATCTCACCACCCCGCTAAAAGACCCCGCCGTATGAGCCACCGCTCCGGCCCTGTCTTGTATGGCGGGGTTCTTTTTTTGCCCCGGCGCCAACAACCCTAACCGCCAGCCACAAAGCCCCGCCACCAGCCACGCTCATGCTTGCACCCGACCCCCTTTAGTCGTACAGTAGTGGTTATTATGCATGAAAACGAGCCGTCCGTAGAACTCTTTGTAAAATACACACCTGAGGAAATTGACATCGCCTGTGACACCGTAGGCTACGGGATTGAAAAGGCTGGCGGCGTGCAGCAGTATCTTGCAGCGCTACAAAAAGAACAGGCAAGCACTTCAGACGGCAAGGCAGAGCTCCTGCGCCTCCACAGGGTTGGCCACTTCATCGCTACGCCCCACGCCCTCGCAAACACACCAGAAGGGGAAGCCTTCTACAAAGGCGCGCTGCTTTCATCTTCACTCATCCAGGAACTCCACCCGCACCGTGAATTCACCGGCGGAACCCTGGCACACAATTACCTCTGGAGTGACATGTCTGAAGAGATCCACTCACGCGAACTCGACCAGCAACCCTTCACCCAAAACATCAACGCCGTCACAAACTTCACCGAAGCACTCCAGTTTGACGGCATCACTTGGGCAGCAGAAAACAGCGAAATCGTTGAAGACTTCCGCCAATTTGCCTACACCTACCTTCCAGAGCTGTACGTAGAGGACACAGAGACGTATGAAATGGCGCTAGCAGGCTTCTGGACGCCCATTGAGGAGCTTTATGAGCCAGGGATGCCTATTAGCTCACAATCGCTTCTAGAGCACTACCAGGTGGACACTTCAGCGCATGATTCGGACACCTATACACCAAGTGATGAGCGCCTTGAAGAAATCATCGGCGGCCAACTTGAAATGCCGCGCTTCCACACCATCAACAAAGAGCGTGAGAAGATCACCGCGCACTTTAATTCACTGCGCGCAGGCTTCAATTCCCTCAGCACACACCTGCCAGATGAAGCTGCAAAAATCGCCGTCCTTGAATTCCAGGAACGTCAACTCAACAGCCTCAATCACCAAAATGAATTCTTCAAAACTGGTGAACCAATCAACGTCAATGGCACATATTATTGCCACATCCAAGACGGCGACGACGCCCCCGAGCAATACAAACTCGACCCCCGCACGGAAGTCACCGGCGATTTCGAACGCCTCACCGTCATTGAAGTCCCAAGCATGCGCGACTTCAACCGCGCCGACCACCCAGCCGGCAGCGGCAACGCCCTCTATGGCGTAGAGAAGACCCCAAGTGTGGCGCTCCTGCTACGGAACCCAACCTACACGCAACGCACCTTCGACGAAGAAGGCAAGGGGACGATTGAATCAGTGTCGTATACAGAAGATACACTGATTGCTATTCCGCTGCTCTACAAGAGCGCACGGATTTCACGGATTATTTAGTCTTTTCGGTGGAAGGGGAGAATCAGGTCAGCCGAGTTTGGCTTTACCGAATGGACCGCATCACCCACGCGCGTAACAATAAAATCTTCAGGTTCAAGTGGGCGGAGGATCTTAAAGAGCGTTCCAGTGTCGCTCACTTCTGGGTTAAGCCAGTCGTCCTCATCTGCCGGGTCAACAATGACCGGAAGGATGCTTGGGATCTGGTCAGATTGAGAATCCGAGCGCGTTGTAATAGCCGCGCAGACACCGTGCGTGACGCCTTCTGGGTCAGTCCATTCACCATACACACCAGCAAACGCAAAGAGTGGGCGCTCCGCAAGACGGAGGTAGTAAGCGCGCTTACCTTCAGGCGCATTACGCCATTCATAAAATCCATTTGCCGGAATAAGGCAGCGCTGGGTGCGGACAACGTCCTGCCAGCTTTTCTTTGTAAGCACGGCGCCACTTGGGATATGGTGCGTCTTGTAGCGGAAGACTGAGTTCATATCTTTAGCATTCTTTGGAACAAAGCCCCATTTCATGCGCTCGGCAACACGCTGGCCGTCTTCTATTCTAATGGCAGGCACGGTTTGTGTTGGGCTAATATTGTAACTTTTCTTGACTCCAGCAGGGACGCCAAGCGGCAGCGCAAAGGTGTCTTTGAGCTCGCCAATATCGAAGAGGGTATAACGGTTGGGCATAGGGTTTAGTATAGCACTTTTCTTTCGGTGATTGGGGGACCTGGTGCGCATTTCATGTGCGGAAGGCGGGGCGGAAAATGAAAAACCCCGCAGGGTCTCTGCCCAGAAAAGCGGAAAGCTTCTCAATAGACAGAGCCCTGCGGGGGGTGTGTGGGCGTGCGCCTATAGAGAGACTACGCGAACTATGCGCGCATTGCCACCTCCTGGGTGACATCACAGTACCCACACTCACCGCTGACCGAAAGGAGAATGAAATGCTCCTCGCAGACCTTGCCAAGACGCCATTCGTCGGGACGCCTGTAGTTGGCGTGGCCACCCGTGAGCGGCGGCCGCCCAAGGTGCGTAAGATCATTCGGCCACGCAACTTCATGCAACCCAAGCGCAAGCGCATTCGCAATCAGATTCGCGGTTTCCTGATGGATCTTCTTTTTGCCACCCATGATGGCGCGCCGAACTGCGTTGTAGTTAAGGCCCGTTGCCTCAACCACCCACGACATATCGACTCCCAGAATCTCCATCGCCTCCAGCGGCGTGAATTGTGTTGTTGATACGGTACCCTGCAAAAAGGCACCACCTCCTCTGTATAAAACGAACGAACGGCACGGGATTGTGCGCGTTCAGGGGTAGTATACCATTTTTATGGAGGTTTGGCTAGGGGTGGGACTGAGGTGGAGTGGCGATAGGCCTGGGCGTTGGACCTAGGATGCGTCCGTAGATTCGGGAACCTCGCGCTCTACCACGATAGTGCATTCCGTTACGAGTGCAGCAATAGCGCCTACGGCAGCCAGTACAGGGGCGAGCACAGCGCCCACCACGCCAATAGTCAAGGGAAGTTCAATCAGCTTCTTGCCGTCTTTATTCTTTATGATAATGCGGCGAACATTGCCTTCATTAATAAGGTTTTTCACCTTTTCTAGGAGATCTTTACCGGAGACTTTGAATTCTTCTTGGGTGGTTTTGGTCATGGTATTAGTATAGCAGGGTGTGAGGGAGGGGGAGCTGAGATAAAGAACCAGGGGCTTATGATTATTTCAGATTTGATTGTCATACTAAATACATGGACCGTAGCAAAAACCCCATCATCGACACCCCCGCTAAAGCCGCTGCCGAGTTCGCCTTCATTAAGGATGAGATGCGCGAGCACTTCGTGTGCATGACGCTTGATGCGGCGAACAGGAAGATTGCCGTGCGCGTGATTTCTATTGGGACGCTGACGGCGAGCTTCGTGCATCCGCGGGAGGTTTTTGTGGATGCTATTTTGGATAGGGCGGCTTCGATTGTTGTGGGGCATAATCACCCGAGCGGAAATTTAACCCCAGGAGCATCAGACCTAAGAACTACAGATAGAATTCAAAAAGCCGGAATTATACTGGGCATCCCACTCATCTACCATATCCTTATGTCTCAACGTGGTCATGCTTTAATTCTATAATCCTTATGTATTGCGGTATAATAGCCTTAACATGGATAACTTCTTTGATAACAAAACAAGGAAAGTTGGCGAGGATCTCGCTAAGAGCATTGCTAAAGACGCCCGGCTGCGTATTTCCGCAAATGCCTTTTCTATCTACGGCTTCGAATCTCTGAAGAAACAGCTAAAGCAGGTTGACTCATTCCAGTTCATCTACTCAACACCAACGTTCCTGAAAGACGCCAAAGAACAGAAGCAAAAACGCCAGTTCTCTATTCAATTCCCGGCAGAGCGCGCCGTTGCTGGCACAGAGTTTGAGATTAACCTCAAGAATGAACTGAAGGGTAGGGCGGTTGCAAAGGAAACCCAGCGATGGATTGAGCAGAAGGCGCGATTCAAGACCAATACGAGCAGCCGCTACATTCAACCTCAAACGATTATTGAATACCCCGACAATGCATTCTTTTATAACGGCATTGACGAGTTCAGTAGCGCCGGTCTTGGGTTTGAGAGCGACAATTCAATGCTTCGACAAATCATTAAGGTCCCCGACCAGGCCACAGCAAAGCAGGCCATTCAGCAGTTTGACGACGTCTGGAATGACACCGATGCACTTGATGACGTTACGGAAGAGGTGAGTGAGTTTATTGCCAATCTATACAAAGAAAACTCACCGTCATATATCTACTACCTGACCTTGTTCAAAATATTTGATGAATTCTTAGAAGATATTGACGAGAACGAGCTCGCTAACGAAAAGACCGGCTTCAAAGAGTCTAAAGTATGGAATTCACTTTACGATTTCCAGCGTGATGCCGTGCTTGGAATTATCAACAAACTCGAACGCCACAACGGCTGCATTCTGGCGGATAGCGTTGGGCTCGGAAAGACCTTTTCCGCGCTAGGAGTTATAAAATACTACCAAGAACGCAACAGTAGTGTGCTTGTACTGTGCCCGAAGAAACTTGGCGATAACTGGCAGACATTCCTCAATAACTACGACGACAACCCGCTTGTTGAGGACCGCTTTAACTATGATGTCCTTTATCATACTGACCTCCAGCGGGAGAGTGGGCACTCAAACAGTATTGACCTGTCACGCGTCAATTGGGGTAACTATGACCTTGTTGTTATTGATGAATCACACAACTTCCGCAACAACAATCCAAGCAAGGGCGACAAAGAGACGCGCTATCAGCGACTCCTTAATCACGTTATGCGCACAGGTGTAAAAACAAAGGTCCTCATGCTCTCGGCAACGCCAGTCAACAACCGTTTCACAGACCTTAAGAATCAGCTTGCACTTGCATACGAAGGGCATACCGACGAAGCCGACGAAAAGCTCGACACCTCGAAGTCAATCAATTTTATTCTCCAGCAGGCCCAAAAGACCTTCAACGACTGGTCAAAGCTAGAGCCAGAAGAGCGCACGAGCAAGGAGTTGCAAAATCGTCTGAGTGGAAATTACGACTTCTTCAAATTGCTCGACGGCATTACTATCTCTCGTAGCCGCAAGCATATTTCACGCTACTACAATACAAGCAGTATTGGTAAATTTCCAACACGTCGGAAGCCAATAACGGTACGTAGTGACATAACAGAACTTCCTAATTTTATTAAAATTGAAGAATTGTACGAACAGCTCACCCGGCTCAACCTCTCTGTCTATGCGCCGACTCAATATATTCTACCTGATAAGGCAGGTATTTACGCTCAGCTATATGACACCGACATCAACAACACGACCTTCACGCAGCAAAACCGCGAAGGGACGCTCAAGAAACTTATGCGTGTCAATTTCCTGAAGCGCCTTGAAAGTTCGGTTGATTCATTCCGTATTACACTTGGTAAATTTGCCGATAATATCCAAAAGAATATCGATGCCATTGAAGAGTTCGAGCGCACCGGTGTCGCCGCAGAAGCTACCGGAACGGTGCTTAATGAAGACGACTATGATGAAGATTCTTTCGACGAAGGGTCATTTGACAACGAATTCACTCACGCAATCGGCGGCAAGATACAGATTAACATTGCCGATATGGATACGCTCGGCTGGAAAGAGGACCTTCGGCTTGACCTCAGCATTGCAGAGAGTCTACTCGCTGAAATTGCACGCGTCACGCCAGAGCACGACGAAAAACTTAACGACCTCAAAGCGGCTATTGCAGAAAAGATAGCGAACCCAATCAACCCAGGTAATAAGAAGGTGATCGTATTCTCGGCCTTTGCCGATACCGCCAACTACCTGTATAACAATCTTTCCGAATGGCTTAAAAGTGAATACGGACTTTACGCAGCCAAAATTACCGGCTCGGACAATAAGACTAACCTCGACGTCAGCCCCCAGTTCAACAATCTCCTAATTCACTTCTCGCCACTCTCGAAAAATCGTTCAGATAAGTTTAGCGGTGCGCCAGAGATTGACCTTCTTATTGCAACCGACTGTATCTCAGAAGGGCAGAACCTCCAGGACTGTGACACGCTTGTGAACTATGACATTCACTGGAACCCAGTTCGTATTATTCAGCGCTTCGGGCGAGTTGACCGTATTGGCTCACAGAATAACGAGATTCAGCTTATTAACTTCTGGCCGCAGCTATCACTTGATGATTACATTAAGCTCAAGGACCGCGTCGAGGGGCGTATGGTAATGGTTGACGTTACGGCAACAGGCGAAGACAACGTCCTCACGAACGAATCCTCAGACCTTATGTTCCGCAAGGCGCAGCTTGAAAAGCTACAAGATGAAGTTGTTGATATTGAAGATATGGACACCGGGGTTTCCATTACCGACCTTGGACTCAATGACTTCCGCATGGACCTTGTTGGAAAGATCAAAGACGGTGAAGACTTCCGCGACACGCCAAGCGGCATGCATGCCGTTGCACCGAAACGCTACGACATAGGTGCCGACCCGGGTGTGATATTCGTGCTCCGCAACGTCAATGAAGATGTAAATATCGACAACACCAATCAGCTCCACCCGTTCTACCTTGTGTACGTTAATGATGACGGGCGAGTCCTTTCTGACCATCTTGCCATAAAACACACCCTCGACACGCTCCGTGCTATCTCGCGTAATGAAGGCGAGCCAATTCGCGAGCTTTACGAAAGCTTCAACGAAGAAACAAACGATGGCAAGTACATGGAGAAATACTCAGACCTCCTCACAAAAGCAATTAGCTCAATTGTTGACGTCAAAGAAGATAAAGATATCGACAGCCTCTTCAGCGCCGGCGGAACATCAGTATCATCACAAAAATTCCAAGGGCTTAAAGATTTTGAACTTGTGACATTTATGGTGGTGCGCTAGTGTTTCATCTTCCGAACTCCACAAGTGTTGATCGGATTATTCCAAAGACTAAATTCTATGAACGCATACAGGTATCGACTGCTATTCGTGATGAATTTACCGGCATCATCGGCCGTATCACTTGGCTCCACAAACTTGCGCCAGAGACGCTCAATATACCAACCTCAGATAGGGTAGAGGAGTTACAGGTATTCCTTATTGAGCTCAAGACGAAAGAAGTGCCCCTCAAGGCCCTTGGCGTAATTGATAAGGCTATTTCATATCCAATTCTTTTTGTATTGAAGTGCGAAGAGAGCATCTGCTATATCATTCAACATAAACTTGATAGCAAGCGCCGCTACTACAAGACAGAGTGGAATCAGCTGCCCGAGCTATCGTTCACCGGTAGCGACCTAGAGGCGGTGTACCAGCGTATTATAACGAGCTTTATTGCGGTTGACGATGGCGTTAGTGACGCCAGCCCAGACAGCCTAACTACCGACAAATCTTTTGACGAGATTGTTGCTACAAACGTCCGGCGTGAGCAACTGCAAAAAGAAATCTCTGCGCTTGAGAATAAGATGCGGGCAGAGCCGCAGTTTAACCGGAAGGTAGAGCTAAATAGGGAGCTGCGCAGGAAGATACAGGAACTTTCAAATCTTGTATAGGAATTGTATTGACAAGTCTAACGCCCTGCAGCGAAGCCTGCTTGAACATGCAAAAGACTACAATACAACCGCCACCCATGACATACGTGACATCAAGGACACGCCTATACTTCAGCTAGCTATTGAACATGCGGCGCTCATTGTGACAGGGGATAAGGACCTCCTGGAGTACAAGGGTGATGCAGGGGTGATTGTTTTGTCGGTTGCTGAGTATGAGGAGTGGATGTTGGTGAGGTAGGGCATATGTACGGTCGGGGCTGGTCTTGATGTAACCTAATACCCTCGCCGCTCCTCTTCTTCTCGTGCCTGTTGCACCCGTGCGCTTAGCTGAGCAACAATCATACTAACCCAGGCTTGTATATTTGGGGATTCTTTATGTATCTCGCCGAAGCGCTTAACCTTTTCCACCTTGCTGGCATAGTGCAGGCTGGACGGTCCAGAAAAGCCCTCGGTTCCAAAGTTTGCTGTAACGGAATTCATTACAGACTTATCGCTTCCATACCTGTCAAGAATTACTGCATACCACGAATCTTCACTCTCCGCATGATCATAGTCATGTGGCATTATGTAAGCTATCTTATTAGCACGTTTCTTTTCAGGCTCTTCATCCACCCATGCAAGTACGGCATCTTTAGGAAACAGCACTATTGCACCATCGTTGTCGTCACCAAAGGATGCTCCACCACCTAACCAGCTCATCTCTAGTCGCCAGCCTCTGTCCTCCTTCTCGAGATAGTTAGATACCTGCCTCCATGTTTCGTCTGGGTCTATGGTGACAATCTTATTCATCACGCCCTTAACATAGCCTCCGTATGATCCAAATATGGTCTTTTCTTCATCAAAATTGCTAACAAGGAAACTGAATAGTTCGAGTGCGTGGGCTGGATTCTGCTCTATAAAACCCTCTGCTATCATTGCCCAGTCGTAGTCTATCCTGCGCGCTATATTGCCATCCTTATTTCTTAAGGCAGGGGATGTAATGACTCTTCGCGTTAAGTCGACAGGTAAACTTCTTTTCTCTTGGTGTATGTAGTAGGAGGCGTATAAATCTATGGCGATTGCGACCGAATCTAGTGTATTGACACATAATAGATGCTCAATCCATCGATTAAAGACAGCTGGACTTAAACCATTAGTCATCGCACCATATCGGAATATGCTCATCTGCTCAAAGTCAATTACTCCATTTTTTAGCTGTATCAATATCCGCTCCGCGTTATGATTATCAAGGTGGCTTCTCCAGCTGGCCTCGGCATACCAACGCTCTAGATCGCCATTGTCGTATATGTAATTCAGAGTATTCTGCCATTCGGTTACATCTCGCTGATACAGACTTGCAAGATAGCCTGCGACGAATGCAAACGCTGCATCTTCGCCATGTTTTTCATCGCTCGTTTTCTGGAGACGAAGAAGATTACCTATAAGACTATTCGATACATCCACAGACCCGACACCCCTACCGAGTCGATATCCATTCTGTGCCTCTCTAGTGAAAAGCCAATCATTGGCATCTAGTGTCGAAGGGTTGGCTACAATCCCTTGGACGAGCTTTGCAACCTTCACCTCCGACTTTTTTACGTCTTCATCGCCACCCCACCAGTCATCCGGTGAATTGTGCGCGATATATCGCTTGAGTCGAGAGGTTAAGTCATCACCCTCTAGATGCTCGGCTAGTTCTTTTACAAGATTGAGTGCGTCTTTATTAACCCTTTCTCTATCGAACCGAAGCATGGCGTTAACGAGGTCGACCGCATCGCCAGGTAAAACAATACTCTTCTTGACTAAAGAGGTGTAGTCTTCCATATACTGCTCGCCATGCCCTGTATGTAATACTAGGTCGCGTATATTACCACTCAGTACTCTGGTCGCCTCAGTCTTCAGCTCATCGGATAGATTAGGTAGAAATTCTAATAGTAAATTCCATATATTCCTAAAGACATCCCAAAGCTCACCATTCGTTATAGGCATCCAGAGCTCTGGCTCCGCACGCAAACCTTGCGTCTCCGCACCCATTACTTTCGTGAAGTGTGACGACTCTAGACCCTGATCAATAGCCTTGATAGCCATTAATTGCTTTCTGTCATCGCCCGACTCAAGAGCTCTTCTTAGGACAGGCAGTCGGTCCGACGGATGTGCCTCCGTTGATGCAACCTTACCGTAGCCGTTACTAAAAAGGTTAGCAAATGTACCCTCTGAGTTGTTTGAGTAGGTGTGATTCTCTTCAGTTGCGGCAAGTCGAAGCATTAGTTCAGCCGAGCGAACAAAGAGATCTTTCCAAACAGCGATACCTTCAAGGGAGCGGACTAAGCTCATGCGGTCAAACGCAGCCGCCCTGAGCTCGTCATCAGTCTTGCCATTAAACCAGCTCTCTAAAAGTAAAAGAGCATTTTCAGGGTCGGCTATAGCTAGTCCACTAAAAAAATTGCCGCCGAGAGCCTCTGTCAGCCCTGGTTCGCTAGCGAGCGGTCCGTCGAGGGACAGTAGTGTCTGCACCACCTCGCTGGCACCTTGAACCTCTCTTGCATATTCGAACATCTGCGTATACCAGCCGTACAGTTCACTTGTCATAGTTACGGTTTCGCCATTGAAAGTAACGCTTTTCATGTCGTTAAGGTCGAAATTGTCACCATTCTGCTCCCACCACCACACCCAGGCGCGTATATGAAGAAGGCGAGGTGATATATATAAAGTTTTATCACCCTGCAATACCTTGCGTTTTCTTAGCTCGTTTACTACGCTATCTATATCATTCTCAGAATAGCCAGTATTCTCCATGATTTTGTAGAGAATAAACTTGCGCTCATCAGCAAAGCTACGACTCCAGCCGAACTTATGGAATAGTGCCAACCAACTTATGATAGTTTTACTCATCTTAAATGTATCGCTATCAATCTTGTCAGTGTCGGCTAATATGCGCTCCATGGCTCGATCGTAGCCAGGGTCTTCCCAGATATTATCCGCGCTACGCTGCAGATTTATGGCTATCATATGAGCTGCTCGAGGTGACCCTTCGCAGTATGACTCCCATCTCCTAGCGATGTCGTCAGGAACCCCGTAATCCTTTATGATAGCGACAATAGACTCGGTAGCAAGACGTTCGTTCTCGTTCATATCTACGAGTCTAAAAGTCTTGTCAGCATCACGCCAGTCCTCGTTGTATATCGTTATTAGTTTTATGTTCGATTTTGCGCCTGCGACAGCATTTACAAATTGTGCATGACTCAGCGGGTCACACTCGTCTATCACCACAATTGCTTCATTCTCATTACGTACAAGCTGGGTTATGAAGCTTGTATCACGTGCGATAGAGGGTTTGTCAAAATAGACAACAAGCGGTGCTAGATTATCTTCACGTAGCGCCTCTAGTACACTGCGCGTTTTACCGACACCCGGATAGCCGATAACTCGGATAATGCGATCGCTCGGCTCTGAACTCCCGGCAAGCGTACGAACGTTGCCAATCACGCCGAGGCGCCGCTCATCCTCTTCAAAGTAGTTATACATACTACTCAATCCACTCCACTCGTCATGAGTGAGTCCTGTAAAATCAGGTATCTTCAATAAACTTAACCGCAAGGGTAGGCAGCTATTGAGTATCGCTAGTATATTCTCGAGCTGGACAATACGAATGGACGGAGATGAGCTTGGTAGCCTCTGCTCAATAACGTTCTTGGCGTTCAATAGTGCATCATCAACCCTAGGTGCACTCTGACCTGTCAAAAAAAGCACGAGAGTGCCGCCGCCCTCTATGATCTGTTGAACCTTAGGCTTAAGCGCACGTTCGGGTATATCCTTATTTTTTTCCTCACAGAGCACATCTTCCATGCCCTTTTCTGTAAAAGTTACCCTGCCAGACTTCACCTGGTAATAAGTATCGCCCTCAAAAATGAGTTCACTGCCTTCAATAGGCTGACCTGTTTTGACGACAGCATCAATACCACCGTCTGGAGTGTCTACTTCGTATGGCACCGATATTAATTCAGTTGAAATCGAAAGTTTTCGCACCTCGGCATAAATTAATTTATGCAGTAGAATAACTGCCTCTTTGTCGCTCAGTTGTCTAATGACATTCTCATCTATTGAGTCAAAAGCCCCCATAGCCTTAGTATACAGTATGAACACCGACATCGGCTGCGCCTCCAATTAATGAATGAGGCAGAGGTTTGTTCTTTATATATAATCAGCCACTCTCCATACCCGGCTCAAGGGGGTGAATAGCCTCTATTCACGAAAGATATCTTTACCTAGAAGAGAGTAGTACACTGGCACATCGTCGCCAAACTCTAATGTAGCTGCCTACAGGAGATAGCCGTGCTGAGTCTACCTCTTTCCTGTATCACGTCTTGCTGGATCTTCTTTGAATAAAAATTTGACCACAATAACACTTAGGGTGAAGATTTGAGCAAGGTTACTTGCAATAAACAAAGGTAATGTTGTTTCATTCTCAAACTGCATCCACCCAAAGCCAGTGAGGAAGATTATCGCCATATCCGAAACAATAATCAACCCAACTAGGCACAACAGCACCCTGCTCCAGAGCTCTCGCTGCTCAATCTTACTCTGTAACTCGATAATCTCCATTTCAGCAAAGGTCGTACCTTTTAACAGGCGCCCCTCGAACTTTTCAGTAATCTCCTCCGACGAGCGACTTGTTGCTGGTAGCTGCATTGATTCAAGCAGTAGACGCCTCTCATCCAGGGTGGTTGTATCGACTGGAGTAGTGCCTAGTTTTTCCTCAGGCATAATACCCCGGAGCTATACCTAGGTTCATCAAGCGAAATTTCATAGCACTCACAGACACACCGAATTTAGCGGCCAATATCTGAGGTGCGTCTTTTAGGAATGGGTATTGCCTTAATTCGCGCCTGATCATTTTCTCCGGCATCAGTAGGTTTGCTGCAAAACGGTCTGCGTCCTTTTCCTCCTGCGACTTCTCCGTATTAGTATAGTCATTGGCGCGCCGTAGCACACCGTACTTATCTGGCGCATGACCAAGCAGGTAATGCCCTAGCTCGTGCGCTACAGTGTAAGCCTGTCGCTCAGGAGAGTTATCAATGTTAAGATATATCGTCTTCTCGTCGGCCATCAGGAAACCGGATATATCGGAATTGCCATTTGGGAATACGCGGTACTCAATCTTAAGACCTTCACGCTCAGCAATATCAAAAACATTCACAAAAGGAGATGTGATACTATTCTTCTTCAAGATTTCTTGCGCTTTTTCAGCAACTGCATCCGTTGTCATAAATCCCTCCTATTTTTGACTACTATATCCAGTTACGCAAGCATAACTGTTATTAGTATATATTATTACTGGTCGTGCGTATAGTTTTATCTGTAGTACAATAGATACAACCATGGAAAAGATCACCCACACAACCAAAGACATTCTAGGCGGAAATATAGAAAAGATCGCTGAGCTATTCCCGAGCGTCGTTACTGAGTCGCAAGACGAAGCTACCGGCGAGCTAAAGAAGGTTGTCGACTTCGACCTTTTGCGTCAGCACCTGAGCGATACGCTCGTTGAGGGTGACCGTGAGCGCTTCCGCCTTGATTGGCCAGGCAAGAAGGCGAGTATACTGAAGGCCAATACGCCAATCGCCAAAACTCTCCGCCCGGTGCGTGAGGATAGTGTTGATTTTGACACCACCGAGAATGTCTTCATCGAGGGTGATAACTTTGAAGTGCTGAAGGTTCTACAAGAAAGCTACCTTGGCAAGATCAAGATGATTTACATCGACCCACCGTATAACACCGGTAAAGATTTTATCTACCGCGATAACTTTACTGCCGACCGTGAAGACTACGAAGAAGAAATCGGCGTGCGTGATGGCGAAAGCGGTGGCAAGCTAGTGAAAAATACCGAAACCAATGGTCGCTACCATAGCGACTGGCTGAGCATGATGCAAGAGCGACTGATCGTGGCGCGCGACCTACTGACTGATGACGGCGTGATATTTATTTCGATTGACGATAATGAGCAGGCAAACCTAAAGAAAATAGGCGACGAAATATTCGGCGAAAGCAACTTTATAACATCATTTAAATGGAATAAAACTAGCAAGGCCCCAACTCTCAGCAAGCTATATAGGAGTAAATACGAGTATCTTCTTGCTTACCATAAGGGAGGCAGGGTTACACTAAGGGGTCAGGCCTCGTACAACACAGCTGGACCACTACTCAACGCTATAAATAAATATAGCTCCGTAAAATTTGCCCCTGGCATGATCGAGTGTAAATTTGCCGACGGCCTATACCCAGCAGGAATCTACGGTAAAGATTCAAGCCGCGTAGAAATTAAAAATAGTATCATTATTAAAGATGGCTACAACTCAAATGAAGTAACCATAACCGCGAGATTCAAGTGGACACAGAGCACCGTGGATGAACGATTCAAAGAGGGTCAGTCTTATACCTTTAAGAAGCCTAACTTTGCAACCATGTACTACAGTCTGGACAACGAAGATGGTTCAAAGTTTATTGCTCCTTCAGATATCATAAATAGCGAAGAAGCTGGTGTTCTTCGTAACGACGATGCATTCAATGAACTGGGGAAGCTAATGGGGAAGCTAAACGTATTTGATTATACTAAGCCGGTTTCACTAATAAAATATCTTATCAATATGATTCATGAAAATAATAACTTTACTATTCTCGATTTCTTCTCCGGCTCCGCCACCACCGCCCATGCGGTCATGCAACTCAACGCCGAAGACGGCGGCAACCGTAAGCACATCCAGGTACAGCTAGCCGAGCCAACTGATGAAAAGTCCGAAGCCTACAAAGCTGGCTACAAAACCATTCCTGAAATCAGCCGAGAGCGCATCCGCCGTGCTGGTAAAAAGATCCGCGAAGACTTCGCTGAACAAATCGCCAAGCGCGACACGCCACTCGACACCGGCTTCCGCTCCTACAAGCTTAGCAGTAGTAACTTTACTGATACCGCACAGCACCCGAACGAAACAACTCAAGCAAGCCTTCTTGAAGTTGCCGATAATATAAAAGAAGGGCGTAGTGCCGAAGACCTCCTGACTGAAACTATTCTTGACCTTGGCCTTACCCTCGATCTTCCAATTGAACAAAAGGACATCGCCGGATACAACGTATACGCAGTTGACATCAACTCGCTCGTAGCGTGTTTCGACGATGCAATATCACTTGATATTGTTGACGGTATTGCAGCCATGAAGCCGGTGCGCGTTGTCTTTAAGGATTCGTCATTCAAGGATGACCAAACTCGTATCAATATCGACATCCGTCTCAAGCAACTTTCACCAGATACAACTATACAGGTGGTGTAGGGCAGGGTATGGCAAATCATTTTCGGTTCACCACTCAGCAGTATCAAACCGACGCAGTTAATTCGCTCGTTGAGGTTTTTAATGGGCAGCCAAATGGCTCCCGCAAGGTAGTTGCAGGTAGGCAGGGGACGTATGTAGAAGAGGTCTTTGCTAATAAAAAGCTCCTACTGAGCGATAATGACATCTATAAGAATGTCAAAGACGTCCAAAACAGCAACGACATCAAACCAGCTAAAACATACGGCGGTCGCCAATTTAGCATTGAAATGGAAACCGGTACCGGTAAAACTTTCGTCTACACCAAAAGTATCTTCGAGCTCAACCGTGAATACGGCTGGAGTAAGTTTATTATCATCGTGCCAAGTGTGGCGATTCGTGAAGGTGTCTATAAGTCACTCAGCCTTACGCAAGATTACTTCCAGCAGCAGTACGGAAAGAAGTTGCGCTTCTTTATTTACGACACTAAGAATAAATCAAACATTGCAAACATCAAGAACTTCGGTAACACAGCAAATATCGAAGTGATTATTATGAACTACCAGGCTTTTGCCACCAGTAGTAAGGATGCCCGTAAAATCTATAACGCCGACCTTGATGCAACTGGGCAGGTGGCGCCAATTGAGATTATTCGCCGTACCAATCCAATCCTCATTATGGACGAGCCGCAGCGGTTCGGACCAAAGGCTGAAGCGGCGCTTTCAGAGTTTAACCCACTCTTCATCACTCGCTACTCTGCAACCCACCTGAAAGATAAGATCTTCAACAAAATCTACAAGCTTGACCCAATTGATGCCTATAACGAAAAGCTCGTTAAAAAGGTAAAGGCTAAGGGTGTTGAGGTTGTTGGCAATACTGGTACAAGCGGCTATGTATTCGTTGACCGCATTGACGCACTACCAAAACACAACCCAACGGCTATTGTTGAGTTTGACCAAAAGCAGGCAAACGGTATTAAGCGCATTACGCGGCGTATTGGCGACGACTTTGACTTATATGACCACTCCGGCAATATGGAGCAGTACAAAGGCTTCCGTGCAATTGTAGACGGTATTAAGAATGAGGTGCGCTTCACAAATGGCGTCACCGTTAATGTTGGGCAAGCAATTGGCGATATCAGTGAAGAGCACGTTCGCCGCATTCAGATTCGCGAAACAATTAAATCGCACCTTGAAAAAGAGCGTGAATTATTCCAGCAGGGCATTAAGGTGCTGTCACTCTTCTTTATTGATGAAGTAGCCAAGTATCGTGAATACGGCGAGGGCGGCGAGGTGCAGCCTGGTGTTTATGCACGTATTTTTGAAGAAGAATATCGTGAGGCCGTAAAACAACTCAGCCTTCTTGATACTGAATACCAGAAATATCTTGAAAAGTTTGACGCTAGTGAAATTCACGAAGGCTACTTCTCAAAAGACAGGAAGGGTCGTCTTGTAAACAGTAGTGAAAAGCGTGGCGAAGGCGGCAGCGACGACGTCAGTGCTTACGACCTGATCATGAAGGACAAGGAGACACTCCTTGATATGAACGGCACCAACCGTGTACGCTTCATCTTTAGCCACTCTGCACTCCGTGAAGGTTGGGACAACCCAAACATCTTCCAAATCTGTACCCTCAAGCACAGCCAGTCTGAAATCAGCAAGCGCCAAGAAATTGGACGCGGACTTCGTATTGCCGTGAACAAACAGGGTGAACGCATGGACCAAGACATCCTTGGCGAGCGATTCTTCGATGTTAACTCACTAACTGTTATTGCTAGTGAATCGTACAAAGACTGGGTGAATGTACTGCAACGGGAAATCGTCGACTCCCTCAATGACCGTTCAGCAACCTTCACAACAGATGTGCTTGTAGGACGCACGCTGCAAAACTCAGCTGGCGACAAGCTTGAACTTGATAGTACAACTGCTATGAATCTTATTTTTGAACTTCGAGGTAAGGGGTATCTTGACGAAGAATACCACGTCACCGACCAGCTTGTTGCTGACGTAACTGATGAAAAGGTTGAATTTAGCCCTGCGTTCGAGCCATTCAAGACTGAAATCCTCAAACTTGCTAAGGCGGCGCACGATACCGCAACCTTCCAGGTCGCTGAAAACGATCGTGCTGAAAACGTTCATGAAAAGAACTATCAGCCAAACGCCAACTTTGCGAAGAAAGAATTCCAGGAGCTATGGAATAAAATCAAATTCAAATCAAGCTATGAGGTGAGTTTTGATTCAGACGAGCTTGTTCAGAAGTCAATTCAAGCACTCGACAGTCAACTGCACGTTCGCCGTGTTCGCGTCAGTGTTCACGAAGGCGAGCAGGCGGATATCCTTACAGCCGATGGACTAAAAGACGGCGCAGGCTTCGTTGGCGAAGCAACACGAATAGAAGAGGCAGATAGCCTTCTTGGAGACACAACTTACGACATTATTGGCGAAGTTGCACGTGGCGGCGGACTAACTCGCCAAACTGCCGGTAAAATCCTTACAGGAATAAATGCAAAAACCTTTGCAAACTATAAAGCCAACCCGGAAGAGTTCATTCGCCAGGCATCACGACTTATTCAAGAGCAGAAGGCGACGACGCTCATTAACGGTATTACCTACAAGAAGACTGATGACACGTACGAAGACGACATCTTCACTATCAACAACTTGAAGGGTAAAAAGGGCAGCGGCAGCGAGGATAGCATCCTTGACGTCGAAAAGCACGTTTACGACCTTCTGCGCTACGATTCTAAAAATGAGCGCGAATTTGCCCAAAAGCTTGAATCAAGCACCGAAGTTTCTGTATACGCCAAGCTGCCAACCGGCTTCAAAATCCCTACACCAGTGGGTGACTACAACCCCGACTGGGCAATTGTATTCGATAGCGAATCTGTGAAGCATATTTACTTTGTTGCTGAAACAAAGGGATCTATGTCGACAATGCAACTACGCAGAAGCGAGGAGCTCAAGATTAATTATGCACGGGAGCACTTCAAGCTTATTGAGAGTGAGGGTGTCAAGTATGATGTGGTTGTCGGGTACGAAGAGTTGTTGGATATAGTTAGGTAGTCTATGTCAAAAACTCCAAAGGGTATCGTTTACATCATGACTACAGCCGTCTCTGGCTTAATTAAGATAGGTAAGTCCGGCACAGACAGCTACAAAGAGCGGATGCGCTTCCTGGAGGCAAATGGATACGCTAATGTTACCGGACTAAAGCGATTCTTTGCAATCGAGCTCGAGGATTACGGCGACAAGGAGAGTTTGTTGCATGAAATATTCAGTAAGCACCGAGTCGGCACAAGCGAGCTATTTGCACTAGAAGAGGACCTGACCCAGCAACTACTACCCTCATTTGATGGTAAGGTTATCTACCCCGAATCTATTGACAAGGAGCGTGAATTTGATGAAGTATCGAAGAGCAGAAAGCAATCTGCACTATTTAGCTTTTATCGAAAAGGTATGCACGACGGTAGCGTCGTTACATTCGCAGCAGACCCCTCTATTACAGCCATCGTTGTTGGTGAGCGCGAAGTTGAATATGAAGGACAGGTGTGGAAGCTATCTCCATTAACACGAAGACTATTTGAACAAAAGGGGCAGCTTAATCCCAGTGGCTCCTATCAGGGTGCGGCACATTGGGTATCTGGAGGTAAGAAGCTGAAGGATATGAAGGACATAGTGCTACTAGATGCGGATGATACATATGGTCTAAAGAAAGCCGTCCGCACGTAAATCCTTAGGCAAACTAGAAAGTAGGCAGCTTTGAATAATAGCCCGATCATCACCGAAACCTTCCTCCACAAAAACACCACCTACGCCTTAGAATTCTTCCCACTTACAGCACATGAACCTCTCCCAAGCCTCCCTTGGAGCCAAGTCTACGCCGTAGGGAACTACTCCGGGAAAGTGCCCATCGTGCACTATGTAGATCATAAAGACAACCTTCCAGGCGGAGGTATCGAGGCGGGCGAATCCGTAGAGGACGCGCTTCAAAGAGAATTGAGCGAAGAACTCAATATGCGCGCAATTAACTGGATCCCACTAGGCTATCAAAAGAACACTCAAGAGGGAAGTGACGAAGTAGAATATCAACTCAGAGTGTACGCAGAGCTTGAAAAACTTGGTGAATTTCACACAGATTCTGGCGGTTCTGTAATCGGGTATTCACTTATTGATGTTCAGGAGCTGAACAATACTATACAATGGGCAAAGCTTGGTGATTGGCTAGAACAGGCGGTCACTCCGCACTACCAACCAGAAGAGGCTTAGCCGCTATGCAAATCCACACCCACCTCAAACCCAACTCAAAACACCGCGAAGGTGTCATCCTGGGCGAAGACGGCACCTACACCATCCACGCCAAAGCCCCGGCGGTAGAAAACAAAGCCAACCTCGCCGCCATCCAACTCCTCGCCAAGCACTTCGGCGTCAGCAAATCAAACGTACGGCTTGTGCGCGGGCACACCTCGAAGCACAAAGTGTTTGAGATAAAAGGGGAGTATACTGAGTAGTATGAAGGTACCGCAAGATTCAAAAGAAGATGATAAACGCCGGAAAGACGAAGAGCTCATCACGGTGGTTCTTCCTATTGTCACAAATGACTAGAATCCCAGAACACCTCCTCCATGCATTTGAACCGCGCCGGGCGTGGCTATCGCATGACAGCTATTTTCACGGCATTGATCACCTCACTCGGGTGTTTATCTTACAGGAACTTATCTGCACCAAACTAGAAGAGCAGGGTGTGAAAATTGACCGCACCGCGCTTCGCTACGCAGCTATAGCACATGACGTTGGCCGCGTTAATGACGACCGCGACCCGGACCACGGTCGGCATTCGGCCACTTGGATGAACGAACATCTGGCGCAGAAAATGACACCAGAAGAATTAGACACCTCCACCTACGCCGTGCACTGGCACGCGCTGCCAGATAAAGAAGCGCCCGTCATGACAGCGGAACTATCCATCCTAAAAGACGCAGATAACCTTGATAGGGTACGGCTAGGTAATTTTAACCCAGACTACCTACGCAATAGTGTTTCACGTAGCCTTATAAGCACCGCAGAGGAGCTGTGGCGGCTTTCGCAGTCAGAAGATGAAGATAGGTCGGCAACGTATGAAGAAGTCGTGCGGGCCGCCTCTACGCTCGGATTAATTGCAGACCGGGCTAGCTAACACCTCGCCGCACTAAAAACATTCGGTCCGCCCGTTCGCGACCGCTTCAGCTCATAAAAACTCTTCGCCGTACCGAGCTTCTCTAGACCATCCCAGATCGCCAAAGCCTCTTCTGTGGTTTCCGGAAGCTCATTCAATACCGGGCCAAAGTAACCCAGGCGCTCACTATCCTTGCCCATAAAGACGATCGTCGGCACGCCAATGTCTCCACCGGCCGCCTCTATAGCAGAATCTATTTCTGCCTGCAGTCCTGCGTCTAAGCTCATATCATCCGCCGCCGCCAAAAGCTCGGCCGGAAGTCCCTTCGCAGCTAATACCTCCGCAATCACCTCGTCGTCAAAAGCCCGTTCCATAATATGAAACCGAATCCCAAATTCAGAATACAGCTCAATAGGGGAGGCGCCGTGTTCAGCCACCGCTTTAGCAATCACTCGGTGAATCCGGTGCGATGCACGGTGCGCCACAACGTACTTATTATCGCCATCCTTCGCCTCAAGTTCATCATTTTTTAATGCCAAACTAAACTGCCGCCATTTCACGTCAATAGCACGGTCCCTCTGGACCTGCAGCAGCCAACGGCTCGTAATCCAGCTAAAGGGGCAGGTAGGGTCAAAGTAAAATTCAATAGATGTCATGCTCTTAGTATACGTCCAAATAAATATATCCCTAGTGAAACAAAAAACCGCCCGGTTTAACAGGCGGTTTTTATTAGCTTCGCTGAGCCTTGATCTTTGCAGACTTTAGCTTCTTCTTGCGTGCGCGCTTGATATCAGCGGCGTGCTGGTTTCGTTGTTTAGCCATAGGGCTCCTTTTACTTCACAGTCTATTATACTCGATTCTACCTCTATGCGCAAAGAAAAAATACGCTAAGACCCTAGGGAATTCACCTATAGCTCATGACTATTCAACAATCTCCTGTCATACTAAAGGGAGTATGAAGAAACCCAAAGGCACCATCCAAGACGCAAACACCCTTGTATTCGCTGGTGGTTGCTTCTGGGGAATGGAAGATCTCTTCCGCATGCAGCCGGGGGTCATTTCTACCGAAGTCGGCTATGCTGGCGGCAAAAATGACAACCCCACCTATCAAAACCACCCCGGGCACGCCGAGGCGCTTGCGCTCACATTTAACCCCACCCACACCACCGAAGACACACTTCTAGATTACTTTTTCCGCATCCACAATCCCACCACGCTCAATCGCCAAGGCAATGACGTCGGCAGCAGCTATCGCTCGGCCATCTTTTACGCAGATGAGACCCAGAAAGCAGCCGCGCAGGAGGCAATTGCACGCAACCAGCGACACTGGCAGGACCCCATCGTCACCACGCTAGAACCCCTTACGCAGTTCTGGTCAGCAGAAGACTACCACCAAGAATACCTCCAGAAAAATCCCGGCGGCTACACCTGCCATTTTGAAAGAGACCGATAATGGAGCGACAATACCCCCACCACAAATCTACACAGCTGATTGCGTCATCTGCGGAGGCATTTCACGTAGGCGTCGACGCAGAAGATACGCGTAACTGGTCGGCGGCCTTTACAATGGCGAAGGTACTGGATACCCTTGTAGATGAAGATCACATCTATGACACCTCCTTCTATACGGAGCAGCTCCTAGCGGGCAGCCAGATGCCATACCTCACAGAAGACGAAACTAACTTCGTCCGTGAAACCTACCGTAATTTAAGCGAAACTTCGAAGGAGCGCTGGCAAAACGCCGCTACAAAACTAGGCAACTTCGCTCTGAAGCGCCTTGAAGCCGAAACAGTGGGCGAGTACATAGAGGTCATATCCACAGAATCTATTCTCATGTCTGACGTCCTCAAAGTAGAAAATACCCTGGCGCGCCCAGACTATCCGCAGCGTGAAATATTTAACGTCTGGCTAGAGCAGATGGGGCGAACCGCCTACGCCGTGGATACACTTTCAGATCTTATCCGCGACCACAATGAAGGCAATATGAACATCCAGCCTAACCTTCACACAGCTACTGCACTTGCTCGGCATTCACTCAAAGAATTTGTCAGCTTTGCGCGCATCACGCCAATGCCAGTCTACGGCGCCATCCTGCAGCGTGGCGTCACAAAATCCTTCGAGAAACTTCGCCAGCCTAACTTTATGAAGAAACAGTTCATTAAATCAGCAGAAGCGGTACAATAGAGACATGCACCTTCTCTCCACCACACCACTCTGGATGACATCACTTAAGCTTGCGGATACCTACACCGCAGAAATCCTCCAAGGCGTCATCAATACCTACGTCGCCGAAAGCCGCAACACTGTCACCGCCGGTTGGGTGCCGGAAGATTCTGAACTTATTCTTATGCTTTGGCCCGATAGTAGGGAAGGGTACGAGGAGCCCTCTGTAGATAGCTGCGAAAAAACCGCCAAAGACTTGGCGCGGCTTTTGGGCGCAGAGGTGCAGCCGTACACACTTGGCCACACCGAGCTCTTCACCATGATGGGTCGGCGCATTGACGGCTACGAAAAGGGGAGTGAGGCCGCTCCGATAGAAGCTATTTCTCACCATAAAGATGCGCTCTCTATGAAAGCGGCGCACATGGTCTCTGCACGCGCAAAACACTCTGGTGAAATAGAAAGCTACGGAGAACCTACGGTCATTCTCAGGGGTGGATTGCAATCTATCATCCATATCCACGCCATTGGCGATGAACTCAAGCAGCATCACTATGCAATTAGCCATGGAGCAGGGGTGACGGAGTTCTACCAGACACATTGGGCTGAATAGGCTATACTGTATTTAGAATAAATTCTTAAACGAAAATAAAAAATGGAAACACTGATTGTAATTGTCATAATCCTTATTGCTGCAACTATCATCGCAGCAACGCAACCTATTGCGCGCAAGAATAGAGAGTACGACGCCAGGGGTAGAAGTGAGCGTAAGCGGATAAAGCATATTACACAAGCCGCATATTCTTCCGCGCACATCCAACCTACAGTAATACAGCCGGTATCCCTTTATAAATACGAGCGTAAGAACTTTATCATGACAAAAGCAGAGGCCGCACTCTTCAGACGCCTCGAAAGGGTGGTGGGGAGTAAGTATTATATATTCCCTCAAATACACCTCTCTTCTCTCCTGAGTCATGAGGTAAAGAACGGCCAGGACTGGCGCGCCGCACTATCAAAAATTCAACGCAAATCCGTCGATTTCGTCCTCGTAAATAAAGAAAGCCTCATAACCAGTTTCGCCATTGAGCTTGACGATCGAACACATGACATATCAACAAGAGTAAATCGTGATGATTTTGTGAACGAAATTTTCCGTAGCGCTCGAATACCCCTCGTAAGACTAAGAAATCCTAGCGCAATGACAGATACCGACATTATCAAGGCATTTACAGCAGCTCGCCAAGACGTAGTGTCATACCTAAACCAGCCCTGACGTGCGCATTTAATGCTATACTAACTACATGTTTCTAGCAATTAACGAACTCCTCAAGGAAAAGTCACGCTTCGCGCTGATTACCATTGTTATTATTCTTGTCAGCTATCTGGTATTTTTCCTCCTTGCCCTTGCGTACGGCCTTGCAACCAGCTACACCCAGGCAGTAGATAAATGGGGCGCACATAGCATTGCCCTCAATGACAACGCCAATAGCACCATCGGTCGCTCCATCCTCACACATTCAGACTACCAGCAGCTTCTCCCAGAGGCAGACAAAGCCACGGCTACCGCCGCACCACTCGGCGTGGGCGTCGCTACCCTTGAAAAAGACGAGTCAGACGACGTTTCACTCTTTGGTATTGATACAAAAAGCTTCATCGCCCCAGACCTCTCTGAAGGCCGCCAGATTGAAAATGCCAACGAAGTCATCGTCAGCGACGAACTCTCAATCATCGGCCTCAACCTTAATGACACCTTCACCCTCCAAGGCGAAGAAGAAAAGTACACCGTTGTAGGCGTTACAACAAAAGCCAGCTTCCAAACCGCACCCGTTGTCTACATGTCACTCAATGACTGGCGCGAAGCTGCCAGCGCAGCCTCAGGCATGATTGGCATGCGTGATGATACCTCAATCAACGCCGTAATTCTCAAGGAAGCAACGCAGGTAGAAGCGCCCCTCCAAACCCAAACCATCAAAGACTTCATCAACACCCTCCCAGGCTACCAAGCACAAGTGCTCACATTTAGCCTTATGATTGGCTTCCTCATTGGCATCGCAGCCTTCGTCCTTGCCATCTTCATCTACATCCTCACACTCCAAAAGAAGGGAATCTTCGGAGTCCTTAAAGCAGAAGGTGTACCAAACCGCTACATCGCCAACTCCGTGATCATTCAGGTCGGCATCCTCTCTGTCGGCGGCCTCCTTATTGGTATGGGGCTTGCACTCCTCACCGGCGCACTCCTAGAAGGCAAAGTACCGTTTGCCGTCAACCCAACCTTCTTTGCCGCCATCAGTGCGCTCTTCCTTGCTTGTGCAGCATTGGGCGCATTAGCGTCAGTTCGCTCCGTTACTAAGATTGACCCTGTGGAGGCGATTGGATAATGACTACTCAAAAAAATGAAACTATTCTTGAACTAAAGGGCGTTTCACGGACCTTTCACCAGGCCGGCCAAAAAATCGTAGCGCTCAAGAAAACAAACTTCAGCGTGAAAGCAGGGGAGATGGTTGCCGTCATTGGACCATCAGGTTCGGGTAAGACCACCTTCCTGACCATCGCAGGAGGCCTCCAGAACCCTTCCAGCGGTACAGTAACAATTCAGGGCAAGAACATCACAAAACTCTCACAGAAGGCGCTCTCAGCCGTCCGCCTGAATACTGTTGGGTTTATCCTGCAAGCATCAAACCTTGTTCCGTTCCTCACAGTAGAGAAGCAACTCAAGCTGATTGATAAAGTCACCAAGCGCCCAGCAGAAAATGACGTCAAAAAGGACCTCTTTAAGACCCTTCAGATTGAAAAGCTCCGCAACAAATATCCCAGTGATCTTTCTGGTGGTGAACGCCAGCGTGTGGCCATTGCGAAGGTACTTTACGGGACCTCAAGCCTCATCCTGGCAGACGAACCAACCGCTAGCCTTGATTCTACCCGCGCCTTTGAGGTGATCTCACTCCTTGCCCATGAAACGCACGAGCGCAAGAAGGCAACCATCATCGTTACTCATGATGAACGTCTTCTTAAATACTGTGATGCTGTGTATGAAATGCATGACGGCGAACTGAATCGCCGCAAAGATCACAAGAAGCCTAGCGCTTCTTAATCATAATCCCAAGATTAGAGATATACGCGCTTGGACTCACCGCTTTATTCTTGCGTAGGTACGCCATGTGAATCTCCACAAAGGGAAGTTGGTTGTCTGGGTAATCAACCGCTAATGGACTATATCGAGACTCCGTAATAAGCGCAGGGTCATCCTGCATTGCCGTAAGCGCATCTCGCGCGTCATCTAATGTCATATTTACTCCTTTGCAATATGTACACGTGTTCTCTCTATTATGCGCTATATCTGAAGATAAAGCTAATCGACCTCAGTTAGGCTCACTCCGCTCAACTCCTCGTGCTATACTGGGGATATGATTATCCATATCGCCACCGACCACGCTGGTCTTGAACTCAAAGACGTGATTGCAGAGCATCTCACGCAAAAAGGGCACAACGTCATTGATCACGGTGCGTATGAATACGATGCCGAAGATGACTACCCTGGGTTCATTATTTCTGCCGCAGAGGCGGTTGCAAAAGACCAAGAAGCGGGCAGCGAAGCCCTTGGTGTTGTCTTTGGTGGCTCTGGAAATGGTGAGCAAATCGCCGCTAATAAAGTAGCTGGCATCCGCGCGGCGCTTGTCTGGAATGAAGACACCTCGCGTTTGGCACGCCAACACAACAACGCCAACGTCATCTCTATTGGTGCCCGTCAGCACACACAGGAAGAAGTCCTCCAGCTTATTGATACCTTTGTAGCAGAGCCATTTACTAGTGAAGAACGTCACGTCCGCCGCATCGGGCAAATCGCTGAATACGAAGCGCGCTAAGCGCTAATCTTGCGTTACGGCCACAACCGCAAAGCGGCCGTCACCTATATCATCCTGAAGACCCTTAAGGAAATTACTATGAGAATAGTACTGAGGGTCTTTTGTTACATCTATAAGCATCTCTTCAACCTGGCCGCTAGAAACTCCCACACCCTTCAGCTGTTCAAGAATAATCTCATGTAAGCCTCTGTTTTCCATCGCCCATACGGGGTAGTTTTCCGCACCAGCCGCCGGCCCAAGCCACACCTTCAAAGAGGGAAGGGAGGCGCCTGTTTCACGGATAAAATACTCCACAGAACCACGGCCGCCGTCCTGCTCAACGCTCTGCCGCCCCAAGTGCGAAAGCATCATCGCGCCTGTTGTTTCATCAAAAATAACCAGCGGAGCACAGTCGGCAATAGGAAGGAGGAGTGCGTGATCAGCATCACGCGTCAATAGCGCATCACTCACAATAGAGGCTGGGCGCGTAATCCCATCGCCACCATCAACGCCACCAACAGTCTTATACCGGCGATAGTCTTCACCCTCATACACCACCTGCAAGAGCGTCGTCTGATCTACCTGAATTTCATTTTTATTTAAGAATTGAGTGCGCGCGTCTTGCGCTTCACGGAAATCACCCGTTAAAGACTTCATTGATCCATCAGCAATCGTTGAGACAAAAATAGCAAGCTTCATACTATTACTCTAGCATACCGTCTGCTACTATAACGGTATGAGATCAGTCCTCTTTGCCACCACCAATTCCCGTAAAATCAGTGAAGCAAACGCCACGCTTGCGCCCCTCAACCTCAGCGTCAGCCCTGTGGCACTTGATATTGACGAAATCCAGCATCAAGACCCGTCAGAAATCGTCAAAGCTAAAGCACGGGCCGCGTACGAGGTGACAAAAGTGCCGGTGGTTGTATCTGATACGAGCTGGGCAATTCCGGCGCTTAATGGCTTTCCGGGCGGCTATATGAAAGATGTCGCTGGCTGGCTTCAGGCAGACGACTGGCTTGCGCTCATGGCGCGCCACGCAGATACAACCATTGAATGTCATGAACACCTGGCGTATTTTGACGGCGAAAATCTCCAGCACTTCATGCACATCTACACCGGTGCATTTACCGCCGAAGCACGCGGCCCAGAAGGGCAGGGCGTGTCAATTGAGCGCGTCGTCAGCCTCTACGGCGGCCAAACAATGGCCGAACAAATTGCGGCAGGGGAGGTGGCTTCCGCCGGCGAAGATCTTCAGCATTGGAAGCAGTTTGGAACGTGGTACAATAACACTATATGAGCCAACCCATCTTCAACCGCGTCTCACTTGAAACCTACAAACAAGCTCAGTCCGAGCGCGTGCACGAAGAAGATCTTCGCTCAAACGAGCAGTATCTTATGGCTGCACAACTTGAGTCTAGAGAAGGCCTCAACGCCGCAGAATTCCACTTCCAGACCGCACGTATTCAGACCGAAGTAGGGCGAACAGGATTGATTGGCTACCTTTTCAACCCTAATAATGAAGAGCCCTTCCTCCTCCTTGAAGGCGACGTCACTGGCGGTATCGTCACGCCATATAGAGAGAATGGCCTCCATGTTTCTCACCCCGAAACTGGCTCACTTGGGCTCCTCAGAGAAGGCTTCCTCCTGGCGCACCCCAACATTCCTGCCAACCTTGGCGCAGCAGCACTTCACACACTCACCGCACGCGCAGAGCGGACTGAAGACCCTCTCCCACGTGAGTACGTCGACACTACAACCGCCGCCTTTGCCCTCCAGGGCATCCACCTCGGCTATAATTAGCCCTCACCTCTAGAAGGCTATTGATTATCTATGCCATTTGTGGTATAATGTACTTACGCGTTTTGCCGTACTTTGACACACTTCAGCACACCGTTTGCTGAAGTCCGACTTTTTAAGGATGTGGTTCTTTATGAATTACAAGATCGACGACGAGATTACCGAACTTGAGCGCCAGCTCGCCTCTGCGTCTGAGGAGATAACCATCTTCCAGGCAAAGATAGATGAGCTTTCACGGCGTGACGACTACGGAAGTGATGAGATGATGCCGCTGCTTGATGCAACGCGCGACGCACTCAGTCACTACAACACCGTCCACCGCGAGCTCATGAACTGCCAGGAGCGCAAGCGCAAGATGTACCGCCGTCCCGTCAAGGGACTTTTCGGCTTCATCAGCAACCTGCTTCCTGCACTTCCAGACCACGAGACCGTAGTGCATCCTACCAAGGACGTTATGCGCACCGTGCCCGCCGCACCAAAGAAGCTCTTTTGGGCATTTGCTGCGGCCGCTGCGGTCACAGTCATGACTTACGTGCTCTTCCCCTGGGCGAGCGTCTTCCCGTACACGTTCATCGCCGGCCTCTTCGAGGGCTTCCTGGGCGAATACGGAGCACTGATTGTTGGCGGCATACTTATGGGCCTCTTTCTCACCCTTGTAAATAGGCGTGTGAAATTCCATAAACCGTGGCTCTACAATAGCTCCACGACCTACTTCGATTACGACGCCGTAGACAAAGTCTACTGGTTCCATTACGGAGCAGAGAAGTGGAGTCTTCCTACGCAGATATGGGCATCGCTCATGTTTGGACTTGTCCAGTCTTCGTTCCTCATGCCAGCATCTGTGGTCTGTGGTCTTGCGACCTTTGGCTTCATCATGATGCGCATCTACGTGAAAACGTTTGAGCAGACCGGCTCTGTTGAGCAGGCGACCCTTACTATCACAAAGATGCACGCCAGCGCTACGCGGATACTTCTCTTCGTAGTGGCACCTATCGCACTTGTTGCGTTGGTTGTCGGCCTCATCTTCCTCTAGTCGTCCACTACGCGTGCCCCGCGGTAGAGAAGCTTCGTGCTTTTCCCGCGGGGCTTTTCTATTTCCAAAAACTGCCGTAAAAGTAAAAGCCCGCGCATATTGCAGCGCGGGCAACCATTCTTGGTCAGCGATCCTCTTTTTATGGAGGCGTTTTTTATTTAGGAGAGGGCAGGTGAGCGTGCAGTGAGCGTACCCTCCAGCCTCTGTTGAATACGGAAGCGGATAAACCGCGGCAATGCCAGTACGTCATCCGCTGAGGCACGAGGCGACACATGCGGCCGCACAAAGGTATACCCCTCAGGGATAAACCGAAGTACCTCAAGGCCAGTCGTGGCTTCGAAACGTTTCAACTCCTCGCGGTGAGTATCAGAGAGCGGCGCATTGCGCAGATGCCCTGTGACACGGTGCGGCTCGCTTGCAGCACGGGCAGTAGAGCCCGCCGCGCGTCCTCTTGCAGTATACATAAACTTGCCCTTCTTTCGCGGAAGAACCCTCCATGAAACAAAGCGATTCTCATGCGAAAGCGGCTCGCGTCCATGCTTCCCCGTTGGGACGATAATGGACGATTGCTGTTCACCATTCGCTGCCACATCAGCAACCGTTACGAGGTCGTGATACACCTGCGCAGCAAGTGCACCAACATAACTTCCCGCCCAGAACCGCGCCATTTTACGGCTCGGTTCAAGCAGCGACTCCTCATCAAGGACAAAGAAGACTGCGCCACCCCGAGCCGTCTCAGCCCTCACAAGGATCTCTGAAAACTCGCTCTCACGGCGGTCACGTACCTTTAGGTACATACCCGTCACATCGCCTGCATCCGTGAACTTTACGTACACGCCGTCAGGGTCAATCACGTAGTGCTGGCCGTAGTAGGCCGCCTCCAGAAGTCCGCGCGTCACCTCAATATACTCTCGGTCACGTTCGTACTTCCGATAGCAGTGTATATCGAATATACGATGATCCGGAACCATCCATACACAAGCCTGGTCTACGCATTCCATAAACCCGTAACTCGCGATGAATGAGCTCATCATCCGCCCAGTCAGCTCACGGTCTTGAACCTCAGACACGCCCTTCCAGGCAGGGACGCCATCGCGCACTCCCACTAGAACGGTTCTTTTGTCACCCAAGAGGGTCATGACCTGAGAGAGCAGTGTCTGCCAGAGTTCACGCAGGGCGGGCGGTATCTTATCTTGGGATACGTACCCACCCGATATAATCGACACCTGCTTCATCATCTCTGGAATCAGCGCATATTCGTCAGCATCGTGAATCTTGCGGGTTTCTCCTAGGATGAACTCCCGATACCACGGATAGAGCGCATTTGGGTCGCGCATTTCCAGGCCGCCTCGGACGGCTTCATTGATGGTATTTGTCCATTTGTAAAGCCGGGCAAGGGCAGGGTCGTCATCCGGGATCGGAAAACGCATTTCTTCCAAGAATGGCATCTGCATGTAATACGCAGACATCAAACTCGCAAAATTGTTTATATGATGTACTTCGGGCTCACGCCACATAGTCACTCCTAAAAATAAAGAACAAGGAACTTTTCCTATGGTGTATATTATATAATAATTTAGGCTTTTTTACAATTAGTGGGGGAGAAGGAGAGGTTTTAGGGCTGTGTTTGTTTTTAAGAACAAAAGTAGAACACTGAGTATTTGGCGCTTTAGGGCATTTTGGGGTCGACTGGGGCTCAAATAGGCTCAAAATCCACCCCTGATGGACCCCTGTAGATTTTGATGATCCGCGAGGTGTCGTAATCAGAGGTGCGCCGGGTATATAGGTCAAAAAGCCAACAATCGAAAAACATACATAAACAATATGTTTTTGGATTACACGAAAAAAGACATACGTGCACCTAAAAAGCGAAGATACACAAAGATAGGGCAGAAGTCCATAAATTAAATCCCAAAAATCAAAAACCCAGTCAGCAGAGCGTAAACGCAACGCATGCACACTCACAACCAAGATATAGACTTAACGTCGCACAATAATTCTTTTACGTTATGTATATATACAAACTACGACGTATATAGACTCATCTATATATCTATATAAATACAGACTTCTACCAGGAAGAGGGGTATACACACTCTTCGCACCTGTACTATGTATAGTTTTTTACTTATTGTACACTTATATGCGTCGCATACTGTGACCCTACAGTCATCCATCACATACTTACACGTATGTAGATCCTACAACGAGCTCGCCATATAGTTTTCCACATAAATCCAGGCCCTGCAGCGATATTTGCATTTTTTCAAAAAGATTGCACTACTCCCTCCCACCACTCGCTTTTTTGACTTTTTGCATTTTTGATATTTTAATATAGTTTTTTATCATTTCGCATCAAACCATAAAAAGAACAAAAATAGAACACGCGCATGAAAATAAAAAGGGGAAGAGGGTATGACTTTTCCTACCAGCACCCAGCATATCCCAGTGCCAGCCAGTTATTACATAGCCTTAACTATCTATACGCCGCGCGGCCTGCAACACGTACATCAATATACTGCGGCGTATTTCCACGTGCAGCAAAAAACTTCAGCGCCTGATCCATATCTTCAACTTGCACCCCTACTCCCCTGTCAGTAGTGAATCGAATACGGGTCTCCCCTCCCTCAAGCTTCACATCAACGCGGCGAGTTGTATCGGCCGGCAGAAGCGCCTCAGAAACGGTGTATCCCCTCCCCTTCGCCTGGTCCACTACCTTACCTAGGAACCCTAGAAGGCGTGAGCCTGCCACTGCACTCCCCTGTTCTGGTGCAATTCCGCTCTCGTCAATCACCTTGACCCCCGGGGAGCTAAAGTAGTTATTCGTAAAAACCATACCGTCTTTATCAACAAAATACTGCGAACCTCTGATTTGCCAGCTGGCGACGGGCTTACGGAACTCAACAGTAAACCCCACCTCTGTTGGAAGAGAGAAGCCACCAGAGAGTGTCACATTCGCAATCTCGCTGTGCGCGGCAACCATATAAGCCGTAAGCGCCTCTTGGTTGATGGTTGCACGGAAACGCTGCGATGGGTTTCGCCCTACATACTCAGCGATGGTGTCTTCATACGTATCTTTCTTTATAGACTGGGTGATCTCAGTGTCGTTAAACACAACCACAGGGTGTGAAATAAACTGCCAGAGACCAATTAGGAGAAGTACTGCGACACTCGCCGCCACAAGAAATACCATACTGAGCCGCCGTCTTTGGAGTACAAGACTATGCGACTTCTGGCGTTCAGACTCACTCATTTCGGTGCGCTTATGGGCGCTTACTGTCTGGTTGCGGCGATAGTGGCGCTCTGGACTCTCAGTAGAAGAGTCTTGACGTGTAGATGCACCAGAAGAGCGCCGAGAACCGTCGTCAATAGAATACTCAGGGAGGCGCCGCCGAGGTGTGGGTGTGTTAGTTTTTTGTTTTTTCTTGAACATTACTTATGTCTAGTATAGCACTGCAAACTCTATATACTAGCCACGCAGCGGACAGAGGCTCCATAATATTTATTGCCGCCATCTAACGAATAGACACCAGAGCCGCTAAATACAAAATAGTGGGCATTGGTGGCCGAACTCTGCGTAGCTGACCAGTAATAGCCAAGATCACCCTGACTGTAAAAGGTGTTATACCAGCTGCCGCTCTGCTGAGCAAGCCATGAAACACGGAGGTTAGTGGAACCGACAGAATTATTAGTCGCGGCTATACTGCTGGCAAGGAGCTGAAACTCACCAGTTGCAGCTTTGCTCGTGGGCAGCCGCCAGCCGGCTGGGCATACAGACACCCCCATATTCGCCTCTGGAGTTATGGCATTTAGACAAGCGGCCGTACCCTGCTGGTTACCCATAGCAGCACACCAATTATAGTGGTAGCCATACTGGCGACCAGGCCCGAAGCCGCCGCCGACGGTGTCGGTACTAGGTTCACTGGGATATGTAGTAGGGCTGGCGGCTGAGTGCGTATAGTACCTTGGGTCGGTATAGGTAAGCCCGCCCGTGAGTTCTATTGTCTTTACATCGCCATAGGCATTAGTGCCGCCGCCTGCGTAAGCTAAGTTAGTGAGCATCCAGCAGTTGCCGTCTGGCATCTTTTTAATCCAGTATGTGTGGGTGTCACGGGCGTCAGTGGCGAGGGTGCGAGCGGCTGGGCAATTAGAATTATTAGCGATTTGAATGTGACCGCCTGGAGTGAATGGACACACACCCTTCTCTACAGAGCCGACCTGAGTGACATGGAAAGTACTAGTACCACTCGTTGCAGCGAGACAGAACTCATTACCACCACCGGTGTATGTGAGATTGTCGCCAAGGTAGTCCGGCTTTGCGGAGTCGCTTGGAAAGGAGCCCGTCTCTACTTGAGCGAGGTGAAGCTGCTTAGCACCGGTGGCGAGGTCTGACTTGACAGAAGAATCTTGAGACTGACTAGTGATTCCTCTATAGGCAGTAATAGTGATAGCGGCGAGAATAGCAATAACGACCACGACAACAAGGAGCTCTGCGATTGTAAAGCCCGTACTTCTACTCACTCTAGGTAAAGTTGACGTACACATCATAGTGACTTAAGTATAGCATAAGCGGAACTAGGTGTTTACCCCTCGTCTTTGGCCTTTTGAACGATTCTGCAGCCCGAGAACCTTACCTGGCGCTAAACGCCCAGTAAATTCCCGGTGCGAAGCCGTAGAGAAAAAGGGCGAAGGTGAGGAACGGGCCCCGAGTACCCTACCCCACTACCCCTAAGACCATCTCCGCCATCTCAGCAGCTGCCCTAGGTTTCGCAAACTGCCCAAAGCGTTCAGTCATAGACTGAGTCGTCCTCTGATCATCAAGATACGCCTTCACAGATTCCACGAAACGCTCTGGATACGTTACAATCTCCTCTTCGTCTAATACAATCGCCGCCTGCGCTTCACCATATACCGCAGCGTTCTTAATCTGGTGCCCACCGGTGAGCGCCTCGTTTGGAACAAGAATTGTTGGTGCCTGCACCGCAGCCAATTCTAGGATTGTTGTTGCGCCGGCGCGCGCCACCACCACATCAGCGGAGCTGAGAAGTTGCGGCATCGTACTCACAAACGCATGAAGTTGAAAAGTTTCTGAATTATCCGGAAGCGTCTCTCGCAGCTCGTCATACTGCCCCTGCCCTGAAACCAACACCACAGAGGTAAACTGTTGTAAATCCTTCAACACTTCTGCAACAAGGTTATTGAGTCGCGTCGACCCCAATCCCCCACCAGTGATCACCGTCACTGGCGCAGATGAATCAAGCCCCAGCTCCTTCTTTAACGCCTTCTTTTCAGCAGCACTTCGCACCCTAAACTCATCGCTCACCGGCACTCCTACGTACTTACTAATACTCTTTGGATAATTATAGTACTCAAGCGGTGCGCCCGTCCCAATCGCCGACGCCCAGCGCGCAAGGACACGGTTCGTCAATCCTGGATGCGCATCAGAGTCATGAATCACCAGTGGAATCCGCAAAACGTGCGCCGCTATTCCCACAGGAAGACACACAAAGCCGCCCTTCGTAAAAATCACATCTGGTCGCCAAAAAAGAAGCTTGAAGATACTCTGGAAGATGCCGCCCACAAACTTAAATCCATCTATAAGATTCTGCCACATCAATGACGGCCATAGAATATGCTGCAGAAGCGTCAGGTGATGGTAGCGACGAAGCTTCCCTGAGGCAATGGTGTCTATTTTAATAGAGCCGTCAAACGCACCAACGATTTTCTTCGTCTGCGCCTCAAACTTCGTATCGCACCAAAAACGAACCTCGGCATCTGGCTGGCGATTTTTGATTTCTTTAAGAACTGCGACGGCTGGTGTGACGTGTCCGCCCGACCCCCCGCCTACTGCGAGAATCTTCATTGCCTGGTGTCTCCTTTAATTGTGATGTGTGCACGGTGTATCGGGAAAGTTGGAATGCCAGCCCAAGTGCAGCGGTAATAAATATCATACTCGTCCCCCCGTAGCTCAGCAGTGGCAGTGTAATACCAGTGAGCGGGAAGATGCCAATCATTGCGGCTATATTCAGGATAACATGCGCCGCCAGCCACCCAAAGACACCCGCCACAAGCAGCCGTAGCCGCGGATCAATCAAGTGGTCCATAGTATTGAGAAGCCGCATCAAAAGCGTCACAAAGAGCGCCACAAGCGCCATCGTGCCTATAAACCCAAAAGTCTCGCCAATAATCGCAAAGATAGAGTCGTTAATTGCCTCCGGAAGATACCCAGACGCCTGTACACTTCCGCCAATCCCTACGCCAAAGAGACCGCCAGAGCCAATCGCAATCTTTGCATGTTGAATATGGTACGCGTCCGCATCGGAAACGGATGTATTATCTCCTTGCAGGAACGTCATGACGCGCTCTACACGGTGTGGCGCAGTAAAGATAAGAGCAAGCCCCAGTACCAGCGTTGTAATCCCAAGAATACTTAAGAACTTCTTGCTGAGCCCTGCCATAAAGAGCATTGCGCCCGCTACCGCAGCCAGGGATATCCCCGTACCAAGGTCCTTTTGAACCACCACCACCAAAAACAGCGCCAACCCCACGACAATCCCCAGAGGTATCAGCGTCTTATGGATATCGTTCACTGCCTTTTCCTTCATGCGCATTCCTAAAAATACCGCCATATACAGAAGTAACCCGAATTTAAGAATTTCCGATGGCTGGATGCTTCCCAACGGCCCCAGATTAATCCAGCGCACTGCACCGTACGTCCCCTCTACAATCCCCACCATAGAGGCAAGCGCCAACCCAATACAGGCCGCGAAACCAATCCATAGCATCTTCGTTCCATGTTTAAGAATAAATTCATACGGAATCTTATATGCCGCGAAAAAAGCAATCAGCGCCAAGCCAAAACTTGCCGCCTGCTTAAAGAAGAAATACTGGTCAGAATACTCGTATCCAAAGACCGAGTTCATAAGGTTTGCACGCTGCGGACCAATGGCATAAATCATCAGCAGCCCCACAAGCATCAACACAAAGGTCATCACAAGAATGAGCTTGTCCGGCCTATGTACGCGCACAACCCCTTCCGGTGCTGAGCGGCGCCTTCGCGTCCACCCGCCTCGTTCCATTAGACCGTGACGCCTCCTGCAATAGCAATCATCACGCCAATAAACCCAGTGACCGCTGCAATAACCCAGAAGCGCATTGTCACCTTCGTCTCAGGCCAGCCCTTTGCCTCTAGGTGATGGTGGATTGGTGCTGAGATAAAGATTTTACGCTTGAAGATTTTCTTACTTGCAATCTGAATGAGGCTTGAGCCCGCTTCAATCACAAACACAAGGCCAATGATAGGCAGAATAAAGAGCGAGTTCGTCAGCATCGCCACGACACCCAGCGACGTCCCTAGCGCAAAACTTCCCACATCACCCATAAAGAACCGGGCCGGATAAATATTAAACCAGAGATAACTCAAGAGCGCGCCCACTACGGTGAAACAGAAGGCCGCCAGGAGCCCATTCCCCTGCATCAAGGCAATAATACCGAAGGCACCAAAGGCAATCGCAGAAAGCCCGCCAGCAAGCCCATCAAGACCGTCGCTAATATTCACAGCGTTTCCGGTTGCTACCACCACAAAGGCGAAGAGTGGCACAATAAACCAGCCGAGCTCAAGATTTCCAAAGAACGGCACATGCACTGCACTCACGCCAAGCTTGCTAAAGAAGTACCAGCCAAGAATCGCCCCAATACCGGCAATCATCAAGAACTTCAGCTGCGAGCGAAGTCCTGCCACACCCTTACCGCCACCGCGAATATTGATAATATCGTCAATCAGCCCCACCAATGCACCACCAGCAAGCGCCGCCAGTGGAAGCCAGGTTTCCTTCCTATCAAGGTTCAAGAAGAATGTCACAATCACAATCGCCAACACAAAGACCATACCGGCCATCGTAGGGATATTACGCTTGAATTTATTGGCGTGGAGCTTCGTGAATACTTTCAGAATCTCACCCGTGGTACTCTCTGTGCGTTGCCGCTTCCAAAACTTATAGCGGTACGCTATGAAGGTGTAAAGAGGCGTCAGTATCATCGCAATACCAAACGCTGTCACGCTCAGTACTACTGTACGGAACATCACATCATTCAAAGCTGCGGTTATCATGGTCATATTTGTTTTATCCTTTCGGCTGAATCTTTAGGTAATCGAGCATCCAGTTGGAAATCTCTGTAAATACTGGAACAGCATGTTGTGCGCCTTGCAAGACCTTGCCTTCGCCATACATTGATACCATTATGACATACTCGGGCTTTTCTGCACCACCAAAGCCAACATAACTTGCAATCGTCTCAGAGTCGCTATACCCACCGGCCTTTGCCACCTGTGACGTCCCTGTTTTACCACCAATAACATACCCTGGCTTATCAAAACGGCTAAATACTGAGGCGCGGGCTTTTTGTGTTGTCTCACGAATCTGCGCTGAGGTACTTTCACTCACAACATTCGCCTGCTCTGGCGTTGGCGCCTTGTTAGGCTTATATACGCCGCCTTCAACCACACCGTTCACTACAGTAGGCGTGTAGTAATCACCGCCATTCACCACTGCGCAGAACCCAGCCGCAACTTGCAGTGCCGTTGCTGTCATGCCCTGACCAAAGGTCATGTTCGCGTAGCGCACTTCTGCACCATCTGATGTATTTGGCGCCGGGATCGTCCCACCCGCCTCTGCAGCCAGCTCAACTCCCGTTGCCTTTCCTAGGCGGAAACGGTCATGGAAGTACTCGTGAATCGTCTCACGGGCCTGAAGTGTAATATTTCGTCCATTTCCAAGCCGCTGCCCTAGCGTGACAAAACCGGTATTGAGTGACCAGTCCATAGCTGTCTGGAAGGTAATCGTCCCGGTACGCCCCTTGCTGGCGTTTGAAATCTTCGCATCACCCACCTGGATAAGGTCAGTGTTATAGAAAGTATCGGAGGCGCGTGCCACGTTCTTATCTATCGCAGTTGCCATAGTAAACGCCTTAATAGTTGAGCCCGGCTCATAGGTTGTTGCAATTGCCGAGTTACTAAAGACCGAGCCGTCCGTCACACTGTAATACCGTGCCGGATCATAATCCGGGTAGTTCGCCATTGCCATGACCTTACCGTCGTTCGGGTTCATTACTACTACGCTAAATTGATCTGTCTTGAGCTTCTTGGCGTGCGATTCAATAACATCTTCTACCTTCCCCTGCACACTTCGGTCAATAGAAAGGACAATATTATCCCCATCTTTAGCGGCTTCGCGAATATTTCGCCCGCCTATAGTAAGCGGAACGTCACTGACGTCTGTTACCGTTTCAAGTCGGCCATCAACACCGGCAAGTCGCTTGTTCAGATACCCCTCAACACCATAATTTCCCGTACCCTCAACGTTTACAAACCCAAGCACCTGAGAAGCAAGCCGCCCCTCTGGATAGACGCGCTGCGACACCGCCTGGAATCCAACGCCGTAGAGCTTTCGATCCTTTATCTTATCTGCCTGCGCACGCGTCACGCGGTGAGCAATTACCTGGTAGCGTGACTTCTCTTTCTTCACAAGCTCTTCAAAGCCATCGCGGACATTTCCGCCAGCAATATCTTTCATTGCAGAAATAACCTTATCTGCATCCTTAATAGCAACAGGGTCAACAAACACCGTGTAGACAGTCTCATTCATTGCTAGTTTCACCGGAGAATCGCCATTCATAGCGTAGATTTCGCCACGTGAAGCCGGCAGCCGTTCACGCTTCACCTGCTCCTGCTGCGCCTGCGCAACATAATAATCATGGCGAATTATCTGAAGATAAAATAAACGAGCCGCAAACAGGATTGCGGCGATAAGCACAATTCGCGCTAAGATCTGCGAACGACTCCCCTTTACTAGATCAGGTCTCATATGCTTATTATACTACTGATTTACGTACTGTGTACTCGTAGGTGTCACCATTTCACGCGCAACAGTGCTGTTCTTTACAGATTCAAGTGCAGTCAGGCGCGCACTCTCTACTTCAAGCTCGCTCTTTTGCTGATTGAGTTCGGCAATCTGCGAATCAATCTTCTGCGCCTGATAGTCATAGCTGGTTGTACGAGTGGCCTGTGTCACATAAATCAAACCAAGAACAGTGATCATAAGTGCAACAAGCACGGTATGAGCGACGGGTCCAAGTTTGATAGCCGATTGGAAGCGAGTTGTATTCTGGTTACGTGAATAACTCTGCTGACGACGGCTTGTGTAGTACTGTGGTGTATTTTGTGACATGTGGCGGTACGTCTTTTTTTGTAGTTTGTTTTTATTTTTGGGTATTCGGGATGAGGGTAGCTTGTCATGGAAGCTACCCTACTAATCCCTAGTAAATTACTTTACTTTACGCGAACTGCAACGATTTGTGCTTGCTCTGCGTACTGTACTGGAATGTGAACTGGCATGATTTTTGTGCCCTTTCTTTTTTGTTTATTTTTTCACAGCGACCCGAAGCTTTGCACTTCGTGAACGCGGATTGTGAACGTCTTCAATGTCTCCGGCTATGGGCTTTTTAGTCTGAACGGTCAATTCAGCCTCATATCCTGCCTGCGACTGGGTTTTGAAATACTGCTTAACTAAGCGGTCTTCAAGGCTGTGGAAGCTAATTACCCCTACTCTTCCGTTCTTACTAAGAAGCTTTGGAAGCAGCGGTAGCGTTCGCTCAACCTGCCCGAGTTCGTCGTTGATGGCAATGCGGAGGGCTTGGAATGTGCGCGTGGCTGGGTGGATTTTCATCCGCTTACCACGATAATTTTGCCTGATACAGTCAGCTAACGCGGCGGTATCCTTAAATGGCCGGTTCTCTACTATCACCTCTGCTATGCGCTGCGCCTGTTTATAAGGCTCTTCGCCGTAGCGGTGGATGATGTCGGTGAGCTCCCGTATTGATGTGCGTTGTATAAGGTCAGCAGCTGTTGTTTCGCCGCGCCTATCCATTCGCATATCAAGTGGACCATTGTGTGAGAAGGAAAATCCTCGTTCGCCCTGATCGAGCTGTGGTGACGACACCCCCAGATCAATCAAGATAAGGTCAAATACCCTGCCCTCTTCTACAAGCTGCTGTGCAGCTGAAGCGAAGTCAGTGTGCATAAGACGAACGCCTTTGTCTGCCATGTGCTGAAGATGCGAAATTGCATATTCGTCACGGTCGACTAAAGCGGAATCTTTGAAGTTGTTAGTTTTAGCTAGGACCGCGCTGGCGTGACCTGCGTATCCGGCAGTTAAGTCAAGGTATGACTCACCTACTTTTGGCGCGAGCTCACGGAGTGTGGCATCTAGTAAAACTGGAACATGATGTGGTGGATGTTCTTTACTCATGACCCTTAGTATACAGTATTTGTAGACCAAGGGGATCTAGATATGATTACATATCTCGGATCAATTCCTCAGAATAGCAGAAAAATAAAGAACTTTATTTTTCTTCATTCATTCGGAATTTCTCGAGATCACCTAACTGATAACAGAGCTTTTTGTTTTCGCATAGTGTGTTTGTTTTTGTAAAAGTCGGACGAAGCGTTTGTAAGCGCCAAAATGGACACTGATAGTTGCTTCATCGTATTGAGAGACTTATGTGAGGTGGAGTTTTTTTTGGGAGGTGTGTTTTTTGGAAGGTACAACGGGATGTTTTATGTGTTCCCGCACGCCACTGCCCTATTACCAGATAGTTGATCTCGAGGAGTTGTTCATTCTCTTCGTAAAATTGTTAATGTTCTTTTTATGTTAAGTCGGCAACCTTTTTTGAGGTTGGTTTCAGTCTATTCGGAATCTCCAGCCATAATACGCCAGTACTTTCCTGCTCTGACAGCAACGATATCTCTATCTATTTTGCCGTAGTCAAGCAGATGCTGCTCTAGTGTAATACGCCCCTGTTTTTGGTCAAGCTCTGCTTCGGTTTTGCCGCGCCTGAACTGTACGTTGATATCAGCAATTCTTTCATCAAGAATGCTATCACCTGCGTTTAGTTCCGGTTCAACCATATCGTCCCATACACTTTTTGAGTAGAGATGCAGATATGAACCAAACCCTCGTGTGATGACTACTCCGGAGGTAAATTCTTCACGAAGCTCTGACGGTATCGTCAATCGACGCTTATCATCAAGCTTTCGTTCAAAGTAATCTATCTTCGCCACAGTCGCCTTTCGCTGGGGTGTTAACTGGATTGTTTTTTAATGTATGTTTGTTTAGCGGGGACCATGCCAGCCAGATTTCTTTTGCTGGGTGGTGGTTCCTTGTCCACTGCTCATTACTATATCACCCACTATTACCCACTTCAACCCCCAATTTTGACAATTTACGTATAATGTTGAGTTATCCACACTTTTGGGGATAACTTGCCGAAAAAAGAAAAAACCCACCCGCTTACTGAACACCTCATGGGTGTCGTAAACGGATGGGTATCCAGGAGAGATGAGAAGATGCACACACACGCGTAGACGCCTAGACAAGTACTAGCACAAGTGCCAGCACTGTCACAATCAATCCTAGGAGCGCCCCCTAGCCCTGTTTTGCAATCCTCATAATCACCTTTGCAATAGAACTCGTATCATGACGAATAAGTGAGCGCTTCGTAATGAGGCTATCACCCTTGTTAGCAGTAGCGATTGCCCCAAGGAAATTCCCACTCACCGCCGTATAGTGCGCAGCATCCAGCGCCTCTGGGTCTGGCTCAGAGAGCTTGCCACCCTCAGCGTCGTAGCGCGCGAGGATGTCTTTTGGCGGCACGGCGTCATTATAGACAACGTAATCAAGGAATGGACCGCCCGCCAGGCGCTCAATCTCTGAGGCGTGGTCGCTTACCGTAAAGCTGTCTGTCTGACCGTGCTTACTCACAAGGTTAGAGACGTAGATTTTCTTTGCTTTTGACTTGCGAAGCGCCTCGCCTACCCCATCAATAATGAGCAGTGGACCAAGTGACGTATACACATCGCCAGGCGCAATCACCACAACGTCAGCATCTTCAATAGCACGAATTGCCATAGGGTTGACGGTTGCATTAGGCGTGAGTGTCAAAACTGCCTGACGTGGATCATACTTAAACTGCTCAACATCAATCACCCGCTCACCGTGAAGTACCACGCTTTTATCTTCTGTTCCGTCGCCGTCTACATCCCAGCTCATCTTAAGGCGGACGTCGTCCAGGGTTGCTGGAATCACCGTCCCCTCAATACCAAGAATCTCACCAGCAGTCTCAACCGCCTCGGTAAAGTCGCCCGTCATCCGCTCTAAGCCAGAAAGGAGCACGTTGCCTAACGAGTGCCCACCAAACGTCCCCGAATCAAACCGATACTGGAACATATCACGCACCTTCGGCGAATCACTCAGCGCCACAAGGCACTGACGCACGTCACCCGGCGGCAACGCACCAAGCTCATCGCGGAGCACACCGGTGCTTCCGCCATCATCAGCCATGCTGACAATGGCAGCAATCTGGCGCGTATGGCGCTTTAGGGCAGAAAGCATCGTGAAGCTTCCCGTTCCCCCACCAATGACGGCAATCTTAATATCGTTTCGTGCGAAGGGTTCTTTCATGTTTATTAGTATACCTTATTGGCGGAGATAGGCTTGCTAGATTACCGCAGCTAAGAGCGGACTGATTGCCATATACCCCTAGACCCGTACACAGCAGAGGCTGTATTTATGGGTCCAGACAACCAGCTCCGATCCGCCAGTACTGCAGTATCAGTATATGCAGGTTGGATTATCGTTCTGGGGTAATGCGAGGGGGGGTATGACATCACCGAACAACTGAATGCCCCCTCTGTAAAAAGAGGGGGCTATTTTCTTGGACTGCCCAGCAAAACTAAGACAGGAACAGCAAAAGCATGAGAATCGCTATGTAATTTATTGCGAGAATATTCAAAATTAAAGCAAGAGCAATAATTGCGGTAGTTCTAATAAAGATATTAGTCCTTATCATAGAGATTACACCGATTGAAATAGCTATAATTAACAGGGGTATAGGTGCATAGATAAGAAGATTGGGCTCCTCAGCCTGCCTACAGGTCATCGGTTCAAACAACACAAGAAGGTTGCAGGGTAGGTATACGAACCATCCCTTAACAGCAATTACCGTCGCCCACCCCGCAAGCAAAATAATATTTATGAAGTTAATCCAGGCGATGTGTCGTTTTATAAATGACGATACGGCTTTCATTCTGCTCATACCCCCGCTATACCACCATCTCTTCGCCAAAATGCTTCTGCAAGCGCATCTTAATAGACCCTTCGTGCCGGCCTAGTCGGTCGCTGAGCTCACTAATGCTCTCTCCCTGTTGAAAGTGTTGCTTCAGGTCAGCGTCATCACTGGCACTCCACGGCTTATATGCATTAGGGTGCGTTTCACGCATTTTCGCAATCTTATCCGCCCAACCGCTCGAACCCGTAGCTTTTTTTGCCGGTATGCCGCCCGTTTTCTTCGCTTCTTTGGCACGCTCTTCGGCCACCTTCTCTAAGTGCGCGTACTGAATCTTTGCCGCAGAAGATTGCTGCCGCAGATATGCGTCAATTGCCTGTGCTTCATCGCTGACACGGAGCGCCATCTGGTTAATCCCCGTAAGGTACAGGGTGTCAAGGCTGCGCACACGGCTCAGCGCCACGTATCCCATCCCCTCAACAAATGCCTTACGCAGGTCAATGCGCGCGGCATCTAGGGTCATCCCTTGAGATTTATGGACCGTAATTGCCCACGCTAGGCGCAGTGGAATCTGGGTGATACTCGCCCGCTTCTTGTCACCATCACGGAGCTCCCAGGTGTCTGGCTGCATGGTGACTTCTTTACCATTTCTAAATTGCACAATTGGATATTCTGTTGCCGGGTCAAACTCAACAACCACGCCAATACTACCATTGGCATACTTCCTATCAATACTATTCTTTACTGCCATCACCAACGCGCCTTCTTTGAGGCGAAGCACCGATGGCGCCAGCACAGAGCGCTGCAATGTATCCACGTAATTCTGCGCACCGGTGACCACCTGCTGGTAGGAAAGCTCATCGCCCCCTACTTCCGCCAGACGCTTTTCATTAATACTATCAACGTCAATATTCACCGTGTGAAGCTCGGTCAGCTGCGACGGGTCTTCTGGGTGCACATCTGCCCGCTCAAGAAGCTTCTCTGCATGATGCCTGCGGATATCTCCGCCGCGGAGCGCGTTAAGAATATCAAGGAGCACTTCGTCATCTTGGCGGTATTGCTCCTGCAGGTAACAAATGGTCGGCTCAAGCTCCATCCACACATTCGAATTGACGACAAAACTGCCGGCACGCGAATCACCACGGTTCACTGGAGGAAGCTGGAAAAAGTCACCGGACATAATAATCTGAATCCCACCAAAGGGAACATCCGGCTTCTTCCGTACGAGGCGACACACCTCATCCACCATATCAAGACGGTAGTCGTGGAGCATGCTGATCTCATCTATGATCAGTACGTCAGTTTTTTCAATGATTTCACGGCGCCCCTTTGCCATGTGGTCCGCAAACCCCGGAGGAAGCGAGTCGTGAATACCGATCCCCGACCACGCGTGGATTGTTGCACCGCCAAGATGCGTTGCTGCAAGGCCCGTTGTAGCCGTCACAGAGACATGCTTTCCGTCTGCCTTAGCATACTTAATAAACTGGTTAAGTACATACGTCTTCCCCGACCCCGCCGGCCCAGTCAACAGTACGCTCGCCCCAGAGAGCATAATTTCTAATGCAAGTTTTTGATCCATCTCTTCCTAGTATACCTTATGGTGTCGCCTGGTGTGACTGCAATCGCTCTACAATAAGGTCTTTGAGCTCCTTGAGCTCAGTTCGCAGCTCCTGTAGCTCGTCAGTCGTAGCACACGTCTGCGCAAGCGTTGCAAGCACCTCTTTCACCTCAGCCATATCGCCCTCAAGCGACACGAATCGCTTATCAATACCGCTCATTGCAGTAATAAACTCTTTCTTGGTCACCATAGAATCTCTTACGTCATCGATTGCTGTATACATAAGCCCGATGTGCCGACTCGTGTGTTCGCGGTAATAAATGCCGTCGCGATCAACAGCATCCACCTTTACCTGGATTTGCGTAAGTTGCGCCTGAAGCATTTTAATAGTCACTGTCATACTCTCATTAAACACATCGATTATTAAATAGTCATGAAATCGCACGCTTCCATCATGTCAAATAAACAACGCCTTTTGCTCGCCACCTCTTAAAATAAGCCGCTATTGCTTAAACAAGGCTTGGGGCGTGCACCATAGGTACGTATTTGTACGAAAGGATGTCCCGTGACAACGACGCTCGTCGATATGCCACCTATCCCTATGTAGGCAGCGCGCTACCCGCGCGGTGGCTCACCTTCCGGCTCATCAAGTGGCTTCTTGCTCTTAATCTCAAAGCGCGTGCCAGTAATTTCACTAGTAATATAGTCTTCGTTAATAAGATTTACAAACATATCAAGGTCGTTACTATCCATGATAATAATCGCACCTTCGTCATCAGTCATAAGATCAAGCTGCATTGTATCTGCATACTCAATTGCCTGCTCCTGCGTGACTGTACCAATCTCCATCTTCTGAAGTTTATTCACAATTTTCTTCTTTTCCATCACAAGTGACTGCAGATCCGCACCTTCAGCAAAGCTCAGCTTGTACTTCTGCTCAATCTCTGCCACCTTCTTATCCGCAAGAAGTTGCTTCTTATAGTCGTAGTTAAAGAGGCGCTCAAATTTACTTTGATTAAAGATAAAGATATCGCCCTTAATAACAAGCACTTGGTTATCTGCCGGTACCTTCCAGCCAAACTCTGGCTGAAATGGACGGAATGTTCCTTCATTAAATTCCCATGAAGTCGCACCTTGAAGCGCCTGACCACTGCTCACCTGCTTGAGGACAAAGAACTCACCCGTCCCGTCACGCTTCGTGAAACGTGCAGCAATACCCTTTATGCGCTTAAATTCGTGCTCCTGTTCGCTAAACTCCACAATATCGTGGCGTTCGTGCTTAATCAGGTGAATCAACGTATCGGCACGCCCTACCTTCTCAAGATCAGTCCGAAGGAGTGTATTTTCTTCTTTTTCAGAAAGTTCATAATCACGTACAGAAAGTCCTGTTCCTGCACCAAGGTTTACATCGTTAATAAGGTCATAGAGAAAAAGCGCCTTAATCTGCGTATCAAGCTCATCAGCAATACGGATACTGTACGGTGTATAATTTCGGTTAAATAGGAAGAACTCAGCCCGAAGCTCGTTCTTTACACTATCAGTTGTGTTTGCCCAGTTGAAAATATCAACCTCACCATCAGTAGAAGATCCAGCACCAGTTGGCTTCTCGCCAGCAAGTTCAGTCGGAAGGTTTGCCGCCCCTACCGCTACCTCAACTTCTTCGTCAGCATCTGCAACATCGCTCATGTCTGTCGCTTCAACACTTTCATCAGTGCTCACTACAGTTTCTTCAATCGCCTCTTCGGCAAGTTCATCAGTCTTTTCAGGCGCATCCTGCATATGTGTGTTTCCCTATTTCTTTCTTAAACAACAGTCTATATTGTATGTGCTAAGACGCACTGCGGTCAACCCATCCGGGCGCCAAAACCCCTATTCCATTGCAAGCTTCAGCGCGTGAAGGCGGCTATTCTCTTCACTCACCGTACTCATATATGAAATGACATCGTTTACTTCTTTTTCAAATTCATCCACGTCATACTCAGTCATATGCCGCTCCTGCGATGCAGTTTCATTCTCATTCACGGGAATATTATTCAGCGCTACCATTGCCTGGACCCCGCCACCTTTAAAATACTCGATGGTATAAATTGCATAAAAACTATTTACCACCCCCGGAATTTCACGTTGCACAGAAAGGATATACTCCTCCTCCTTTGGACCAGTGCGATACGCCTCATGGCGCACCAGTACAGATTTTTCAATCGGCTTCTTCATTGGCTGGCGCCAACGCATCACCGCTCCCGTAGCAACATTCGCAAACAGCACTTCATCACAGTCAGTATCAATACCATTACTCTGAATATACGCCTCACGGAGCGACACCTCAGGACCTACCTCTACAGAACCGGTCATCCCTGCAATCTGATGCGCCTGCTCTAGTACCGCCTCAAGTGCCTCGGCAGCATCAACATATAGTCCCAATCGCCGCTCAGGGTTTAACGGTGCATACTCAGCGCGCTCTTTCATTCCATCGCCGCCGTAGTGATGCACCTTTTCCATATTCTTTTGCGCCTAGAGACGCACTCCTTCACGAGCCTTGTTTGCCCACTCATCGGCCATCTCGTTACCTTCATCGCCCTCGTGGCCACGCACCCATGTCAGTGTCACGTTTGAATCCTGGAACAGCGCGTACGCTTCCTGAACGATGTCAAGATTCTTTATCTCTCCACCCTTCTTCTTCCAGCCCTTTGCCGCCCAGCCTGGCGCCCACTTCGTAATGACATTAATCCAAAATTCACTGTCGGTGAAAATCTCAGCGTGTGCACCGCCCGCGTCTTTCATAGCCGCAACAAGTGCCTTGCCTTCCATACGGATATTGGTTGTATCACCCTCTTCGCTCCCCAAGATGTGTGGAGTGCCATTCTTTATCACTGCAAAGCCCCCAGGACCTGGATTTGGGCTTGCACTCCCATCGGTATAATAGACAATCATACCGTCTATTGTACCACTAGCAGCAAGATATTAGCTATGGATATGACCAGCTTGTCGGTCAGCATGAAGTTTCGGGTGGAAGCGCATCTCAGCCACAATCACGCCAATCAGAATCATCACACCACCAACCAGCATTTCTGTTGTCATGAGCTCACCAATAAGAATAATTGGCAGAAGAATAGAAAGGAATGATTCAATGTACTGGAAGCCGCTCACCGCCACAGATCCAAGGCGTTGATACGCCGCAACTGTGAGCACCCGCGCCAGGAAAGATACCGCAAGCGCTGAATACGCAATTGGCAGAAGAATGAGTGGATTACTCTGAATCGCCTCAGCCGGAAGTGACACGCCCATAATAAGTGCGGCTATAACACTCACGGTGGCAACCATGCTTGCAGATATTCCGTACGTTGCCGTAATCGGCAGCCCAGCTTCATTCGCCTTACGTGAGAAAATAATAGTTAACGGGAAGGTAGCACAGTTAATGAGCGCCAGGACGGTTGCAAGCGGATAGAATCCTTGCTCAAACCCCTGCCCTACAAGGAGCGGCGTACCAATCATAATAAACGCACCAAGTGCAGCAATACTAATCCCTAGCATCGCTCGCTTCGAAACACGCTCTTTGGTGAGGTAGACAGAATAGAGCATCAGAAGGATTGGAATACCAAGGTTAATCACCGCAACGTAGCTTGCCTGGCTGAGGTCAATGGCATGCATATACCCCGTCACAGCAACAGCCGACATCACACCCGCAAGCAACGCGTACTTCATATTCTGACGAGTCATCACCTTAATAGAGCGGATGATAACCGGTAGCATCACCAGTGCAATAAGCGCAAAGCGAAACACATTCACCCACACGGCAGGAATCTCTTCCATGGCTACCTTTACAATTACGCCGTTTGGCGCCGCAAGGAGTACCGCCGCGGCAGCAATAGCAAACCAAGCCCACTGGGGCATACTTTTCTTTGATGTCATGTTTCTGCTTTTTCTTTTTTGTTTTAGTAACGTATTACTTTATTTATAGCATAAAGGGTTTAAAAAGTCAAGAGTTAGCTGAGAGCTAGCCGGTAATTCGCTGGCGTCGCTGCTCAAAAAGACACACCGCAGTAGCTGCAGCTACGTTGAGCGACTCTACCCCATCTGACTGTGGAATGATCACCGCGTCATCTTTACAAAGCTCCAAAAGCTCACCTGAGACACCTGCGCCTTCGTTCCCAAAAAGCCAAGCGTGTGGATCTGTGAGGTCTTTTTCATACAGTGAATGAGATGCCTCGAGGCTTGTTGCCACTACTGGCACTGACGCCTGTGAAATAAGAGCCTGTAGGTCAACACCCTCGTGAATCGTGAGTGTAAAATGCGCCCCCATCCCTGCGCGAAGCACCTTTGGCGCCCACGCAGATGCAGAACCTGAAGAGAGGTAGACGTCCTTTACTCCGGCAGCAGCAGCCGTACGAAGCATCGCGCCCACATTACCCGGATCCTGGACCGTATCAAGAAGAAGCGCATCAGTAGCAAGTTCACCCTGCTGCTCTTTAGCAGGCTGTGCAATCACAAAAAGAAGCGCAACACCCTTCTCTAAACTGCTCACGCGCTCAAAGAGCGAAAGTGGCACCTCAATAATATCAAGTGAGTCATTCAGCCTAAAAAGAATCTCAGAAACTTCAGGATTCGTTAATGATTCCGTTGCCACAACTACCTGCTCTGGAGTGCCACCAGACCGTAAGTACGCATCCGCAAGATGCACACCATCAAGAATAGTCTGCTTAGACTTCTGGCGTTGTTTTGAGCTCGTAGCCAGCTGTTTTATGTGCTGGATGTGTGGATTCTGTGCCGATGTAATATATGCGCCCATTAGGCGTCCTGAAGGAGTTCTTCAACCGTCACGCGGCGCTGCTCAGTCGTATCGCGGTCACGAACCGTCACAGTACCATCACCCTCAATAGTCTCAAAGTCAATCACCACAGTGTATGGTGTTCCAATTTCATCCTGACGGCGGTAGCGCTTACCAATATTTCCGTTGTCGTCCCATGAAACATTTCCGTATTTTTTCTTCAGTGCAGTGTAGACTTCACGCGCCTTCTCTACTAACGCTGGCTTATTCTTTAGGAGCGGTGATACAGCATAGCGAACTGGTGCAAGATGTTCTGGGAGTGCAAGGTACGTACGCTTCTCGCCATTAATTTCATCTTCACGGTATGCAGCTGAAAGCACAGCCATGAGTGCACGCTCAACCCCAAAACTTGGCTCAATAACGTGCGGCACAAAGCGCTCGTTCGTTCCCTTAATGGTGTATTCCATACTCTTACCACTGACGCGCTGAATGTTACCAAGGTCAAAATCAGTGCGGTAGGCAATTCCTAAGAGCTCTTCTTTACCAATTGGAAAATCGTACTCAATATCAATTGTCTTTTTACTGTAGTGTGCGCGGTCAGCTTCAGGCACGTTAAGCTCATGAATATGTTCTGGCTTAAGACCGAGTTTAGCCAAGAACTCGTGCGTACTTGCAAGCAATTCTTCAAACGCCTCCTCCCACTTCTCAGGGTGAACAAAATACTCAATCTCCATCTGCTCAAACTCACGTGAACGGAAAATAAAGTCGCGTGGTGAGATTTCGTTACGGAATGCCTTCCCTTGCTGGGCAAGACCAAATGGAAGGTCTGGATAGAAGCTATCAACCACATTCTTGAAGTTCGTGAAAATACCCTGTGCAGTTTCTGGGCGAAGGTAGCTAATAGACGCGTCGTCGCTAGTTGGACCAACGTGTGTTGTAAACATCATATTAAATGTCCGTGAAGCTGAGAGCGGGTTGCCGTCTGGGCTCTTGATGCCATGCTCAATAATTGCAGCGTCCATCTGCTCCATTGTCATACCCTCAGCGTCAACGCCGTTGTCCTTAAGGATGTGGTCAGTACGGAAGCGGCGGTGATTGACTGTATCTTCACACAGCGGGTCAACAAAGGTATCGACGTGACCACTTGCCTGCCAGACTTTCTGGTTCATAAGAATGGCTGCATCAACACCGTACATATCTTCACGGCTATCAACAAAGTGATCCCACCACAGCTGCAAAATCTTACGCTTCAGGGTAACACCAAGCGGACCGTAATCCCACGTTCCGCGGAGGCCACCGTATACATCAGACCCTGGGTAAATAAAGCCCCGGCGCTTTGCTAAACTAACTATATCTTCCATATTCACACTACTACTCATAATTACGGTTATTATAGCAGAATAACAGATGAAAGTCACTTCTAGCTAAAGGTGAAGAGAGCTGTGATACACCTTTTTCGCTACGGCTTCGCGCCGGGAATCTGGTTGGGTTGCCACGCCAATCAGATTCTCTGGCTGCAGAATCGCTCAAAAGGCATACCCCAGCTCCCTCCGCCCCTTATAGAAATTGACTTTTTCACTATTTTGTGCTATAATGGATGTATCCATATGCTTATTGAACTGGGCTGCCATTTGGCCGCCTCTCACCCTCTTTAGATTGGAGTTCGCGCATGGATGTACCTTTCATCACATCGTCAATAATTGAGCGTGCTCGGCGCATCATCACAGAATACGAGGCGGAGCGTGACCACAGGCAGGCGGCAGCAAACGCCCTCTCCTTCATCACCTCCTACCTCAATCAACGTGATGTCGCAGCGCGAAGCACAGATATACCAGAGCCCGTCCAACCGGATGCGCAGTTCTGGTGTATGTGCGCTCGCGTCCTGCTACAAATGCAAGACACATCGCGACCCTGGTGGTGTATGAATATGGCACGGAATTCATCCGGCTATACTCCGCTCCTCCAGGGCGATTTCCAAAGAGACGTTGCGCGGATGAATATTCGTGCGCGACACTTCAAGGATGCGGAAAATGCACTTCAGAACGCTGAGGCGCTGAGCACAGGAGACCGTGCTCGCACAGGTGCCCAGACAACCGTCAAAGGACATCTGGCCTTTGGGCGCAAGCAGTACAAAAAGGCAGCGCAGCTCTACCGGGCTGCTCATGTCTACTGGAAGCGTCTTGCCGGCAAAGAAGCCGAGCAAGGCGCGCTTGATACAGCGTTTCACCTGATAAAAGCGGCTATCGCCCATAAAGGAAGAAGACACGCTGACGAGATTGACCTTCGCCCCTTCATCGCCCTTGTTCTTAAGAGTGATGATACGCGCCGCAAGGCGTGGGTAAAGGCCTTTCTTCGCTACAGCGCTCCCGCCGTTTGGCTCTATCGCCAATCAGAACACGTCGCCGCAACGCTCGTGCGTTTTCAGCGGTACTAACCCCACACCTATCAAAGGAAAAGGTATGACTGTCACACCTGTTGACCCAGCGACGCACCTCAAGGTCATTGACGACAAGCACAATCGAATCAAGGAAGCACTTGATGAACGGCACCTGCCATTCGCTTTGCTTCTGCTCGATGAAGTAGGACCCCTCCTTAAGGATGAGGGCACCTCACACTGGGGCGGCGCTGAGCTACACGATCTCGTTGACCGTACGGCAACGTACGAGATGCTCCGAGGGCGTTATCGGCTCATCCAAAAGGATATGTCGGGTGCGATTGAATCGCACCAGAAGGCATCGTCTACCATCGCGCACCAGAACACGAGCAACACTGCCCAGATCAGGGTAGTCAATGCGTTCCACTCCCTTCGTGCCCAGGCTGCTGCCGGCGCACCAATAGAGAAACGCAGTGAACTGTATCTACAGCTCACGGGGCTCACTGCTCTGGAAAGATTCCGTGCATGGATGTTGACCTACTTTGGTCGCATCGGGTATAAGTTTGACGAGCGATTCTTCGCCCGCTCGCTCTAACCTCTTTTAGAAGCTCACCCTTTTGGCGAGCCGCGACCGGGACCCCGCGTATTGGGTCCCTTTTTCTTTGGCTTTTTACCGTGCCGTTTGCTCTACAGCCGCATGCTGCTCCGCCACCTGCGCACACACACCAATCACTCCGCCAATTCCCCCAATCTGAAGGAGTACTTTGAGCGAACGTGTTGAAAGAAGCCGCAAGAGTTTAATGTGCTCACTTGTTAGCTCACCACCTTGCGCCGCGCGCAGGCCTTTTTCGGAAACATCATACGTATAGTGCGTCTCAGCGTCTAGTGGCGCACCTGAAACATCTCGTCCCGTGTTCAGCTCGTACCCTAGGAGCGCACTGTAATGAATATAAAACCACGCCTTCACCAGCGAAAGCGGCACCGTCTTTACGTCAAGCGCTGCCAAAACCTCCACTAGTAAATCAAACCATTCGGGCTCATCCACCGTCTCACTTGCGCGCGTCACCAGCGCAATCACGTGATAGGCAAATTGTAACCGGTCATAATCCTCTAAAATATGGTGATAAAACTGAATTAATTTTGCAGACGTTAAGATCCCCAGCTCACCCCGGCCTTCCCCAAGCACTACATCACTGACCGCAAAAAGTTCAATACCACCCGCAAGCTTGCTCTTCTCCTTACGGACACCGCGTGCCATAACCGCACGGCGACCTTCAGGCGTAAGGAGCTGTAAGATACGGTCAGCTTCTCCGTAATTTGTACGTCGCAGCACTACCGCGCGCGTTCGCTGGGTTTTCATACCGCACACACCGCCTTTACCGCAACAGGGAGCGCATCTGCTTCCATTGTTGTTTTATCTACAACCCTTTTGACACTATACGCCTCGAGTTGCTTCGCAGAAAACTGCTCGGCAATACTTGTACATAAAATCACCGGTATACCCTGCGTATCGTGGTAGGACTGGAGTTCATTCAGCAGGGCGAAGATGGTCGAACCCGCCAAAAGGACGTCGGCAATAATACAGTCAGGAGCGCGCTCATCAACAGCATCAATTGCCTCAAGCGCATTGTGTGCAGTAGTAACCTCATACCCTGCGTCGCGCAGTACATCAGCCTCAAGATCCGCCAGCCAGTAGTCGTCTTCTATAAGCAGGAGGTGGAGTGATTGCTTCTTCATATGTCCCTTACAACAAGCTCAACTGTGTTGATGCCTGTAGGTCAACGTAAAACGTCGCGCCGTCTTTATGGCGGACAACGCCAATCTCACCGTTCATCACCTCAGCAAATTGCTGCGCCAGCATGAGACCAAGCCCACTGCTCTCTGGGCGAGCATGCACTGGCTGTGGTGCAAGTTTTATCTTCTTTTGAAGTGTTGCCCAGAGGTCGCTTGAAAGCGCAGGGCCGTAATCGCGCACACCCACGCGCACTACCCCCGCCTTCTTCAGGGCAGTAATCTGCATATGCACAGGAGAACCAGCACTACTGTAGTGCAGTGCGTTGTCGCTAAATCCAAGCAGGATACGGCGCAGCAAATCACGGTTCGCCACCAAAAGCAGTGGATGCTTGCGTGTCTTTACATGGACGGTACGCCCGTGTGCCTCAAAGAGCGGCGTGAGCTCACCTACTATGTCTTGGCAAATCTGCTCAGGATTGACTGGCTCAAGGCTAAACAGGGCGCCCTCATCAAGCCGTGCCGCTTTTGTAATATCACTTGTCAGACGCAGCCCCCGTTCTGCAGTCATCAGCGCCTGACGCACGGCTTTTTCGCGCTGTGCATCTGAAAGGTCGGGCGACTCAAGCCGAAGGAGGAGTTGTCGCACTAAAGCGAAGGGAGATTTGAGCTCATGTGCCGCAGCGACCACTGAAGAAACAGACGTCATGCCCGGCTCATGAATCATCTTCTTCCCCTCGTTATTCATAGCTCTAGTGTAGCACTTTCACGCACCTCACGGCAAAGATAAGCAGGAAGATGAATCTCCCCGCACGGAGTGTCTAACGGTTAAAGGTAACGGTCTTTATAATTGCATCGAAATCGCCGCGGAATACGTCTGCATCAGTCTGCATGGTCACTGTTTTATCGCGTATCTTAAAGATAACTGCGGTACCACGGATGTTCTTTGTAAACATACCTTCAAGGCGTGTACCGTTCTGGTCATCTGCCTTCACTGCTGATGACTTAAGCTCACCCTTTTGCACCTGCTGCCTGTACGATTCAACCACCCTATCGTAATCTTTTTCTTCAATAAGAATACGGAGCGCAAACTGCTGACCCACAGTGCTGACCGGAGGCACAACAACCGGGTTCAGGTATGCGGCGTACGAGCCACCCTTTAGGGCATCCTTGTCTACATACGTACTCCATGTCTTTGGGTAGTTAAACGCAAGACGCCCATAATCATCCGGACCAACAAAGAGACGGTTTGGTTCCTTTTCTTTTTCTAGGAATGCAGCGGCGTCGTCATCTGCTTGCTTCTTTACCGCTTCAGCAACGGCACTTGTTACTTTACTATCCACGTTATCGCGGTGGTCCATGTATTGGAGCATTGCCCAAACGAAACCAGCAGCAAGCCCTACTGCGGCAACTATCATGATAATTGAGACAATCATCCATGTCTTTGGTGGCTTTGGCGGCAGTGTATAGAGTGTTGCCGGAACTGGCTGCGCAGCAGGAGACGGCGCGCCATTTTGCTGCGGGGCAGGCTGCGGTAACGCACCACTCATAGGTTGAGGTGCCGGTGCAGGTGCCGAAGCGCCCGCTGCAGATCCGCCACTTGGCGCTGCATCATATAATGGTTCGCCCGCAACTACCTGCGGCTGGATACTTGGCTGACCAGGATTAAGCGGGCCATACTGTGGCTGACTTCCACCCTGAGGCTGTTGAAAAGGATCATGAGGATTCATACTGGTGATTATTATACGTGATGCTTATGGTTAATGTAAAGAGGTACTCAGCGCCCGTCTACTTGCGCCCGGCCTACTCAGCGCTGTCTTCAAACCGCTGACGTATCACCGTGATCTCATTCTTTAGACCATCAAGATTCGTCTCAATCTTCTTCGCCAGAGCCTCGGCCTCTTCATAGGTTTGAGTTGCTTTCTCTAGCTCAAAGTCATCACTCTGAAACCACGTAATAAGTTCCGATAGCTGGATTAAATCATCTTGGATTGAGTGCTCCTCACCTGCCTGAACATCTTTTTTATTCACCATTATTTTCTCTCCTTTTCTTTCACTGACTTCACTTCTGCCGTGGCGGTATGCGTGGCGGTTTCGAGCTCAATCTGCGCACCTATCGTCACCTCACCCCTAAGGATTGCATACCCCTGCCGCAACACCGCTGCCGGATTCACCTGCTCTATGGCAAGCTTCAACGCCGCCAGCTGCGCAGTCGTACGTTCAAGTTCGTGTTCAATCCTACGGTAGGCATGGCGCAGCGCTTCCCTGTTTCGCACATTATATTCATCAATCCGCCTCAAAAGAATCTGCCCAGCATGCACAACCTTACTGCGCACATCACGGATAATCTCTTGCTTATCTGGCACCACAATCTTCGCAGCATCTGTAGGGGTTGCCGCACGGACATCCGCCACCATATCAGCAAGCGTATGATCAATCTCATGCCCTACACCCACAAGCGTTGGGATACGGCTCGCCGCCACAGCCCGTGCTAACCGCTCGTCATTAAACGACATCAAATCCTCAGCTGCTCCGCCGCCCCTAATAATGACCAGAACCTCAGGAAGCTCCTCAAGTCCATTCATGTACTTTATTGCACCAATTATTTGATCAGCCGCCGGGTCACCCTGTACCTGCGTATGCGCCACAGTTACTTTTAGCCCGCCCCAGCGCTGATTTAAGATAGTACTAAAATCTGCGTAGGCCGCAGACTCGGTACTGGTAATAACGCCAATATGTACGGGTGTGCGTGGAAGCAGCCGCTTTCGCTCAGGAGCAAACAACCCTTCGGCCTCAAGCTTCGCCTTTAAAAGTTCGAAGCCCTTTTTGATTGACCCCTCGCCCACAGGCTTCACCATGCGGATATTCAGGTTGAAATAACCCTTAGGGTTGAGCTTTGGATTTGCAACTACCATCACCTTCATGCCATCCTCTAGTGGTATGCGCATCTGGTAAATTCCCATAAAACAGTTCACCACCGCGCCGCCGTCTTTTAGCTTAAAGCTCACCCACTTCCCTTGGCTCACCTTAAATTCGGCCACCTCACCAACCACCGTCACCGTTGGGTAGGCGTACTCCAGCGTCTGGTTTACCAGCGCTACAAAATCACTAACGCTAAACGGTGCGTTTTCCATAGGTCGCCAATGTGAGTTGGTAGAATACGTAGCCAAATACAATCGTGCCCGCCAGAAGCACTACACGAGCCAATAGTGTTCCCGCAATCGCCACCTCAGGGGTTACACCACTTGCCGCCAAGAACATCACCATGATAGTTTCATACACACCCGCACCCCCCGGTGTCACCGATACCGCACTTGCAATAGAAGAGATACCAAAGGCAATAAACAGGAGCGCTGGATCAAGCATAAAGCCAAGTGACCAAAACGCGATCCAAATCAGCGCCACGTCAAGAATATTTGCAATTAATGCCCAGCCAAAGGGGCGCACCAGAATCTTACGCTCTTTTGTGAGCGCCTCATAGTCATCATGAAGTCCTTCAAAAAACGTCAGGAGAATAGCGGGCTTGAGCGCCTTCTTCTTGCGCCCACCGGTAAAGAATTTCACCAGCGCGTTTACTTTCCGGGTCACCCAGCCAGAAAAGCGCGTTAACCGTGCACGGCTCTTCACAAGCCAAATCACAAAAAAGGTCGCGCCAATTGCCAGCACCGCAAGGGTTACGGCAATCAATACCATCGCCCTATCCACCTGATGATTCAAGGTAAGAATAAGAAGCGCTACCAGCATCAGCACCACAAAGCTAATGAACGTCAGTGTAAAGCGAATAATCTGCGCCATAGTAGAGCGCGCAGCGGATACCTTGTAGCGGCTCAACACCCACGCAAGGTAGGAGAACCCCGCCGCACCACCGCTTGGAAGAACGTGATTGACAAAGTTAAGCTCTAAAGCCAGGCGTGTCATTTTCCAGTGCGACATTGTCTTGAGCTCACCCTTAGAACGAAGGTACGAGAAAATCATCCCGCCGGTAGCATAGTAGCTCAGTAACTGCACCGGAATAAGCAGTGCCAAGATCCATAAGTCCACTCGGCCCATCAGCCCCCATGCCTTTTGAATTTCAGGCCATGCAAAGAACATCACCAGCGTCAGTAACGCCAATGTCACAATCGTCAACCACCCTCGGAACGACAGCTTTTTCATACTCTTAGTGTAGCATACAGGGGCGGATGGCGTCATATTGTGCTACAATAAAAGCATGTATATTGCTCTTCTGGGCCGTCAGCCCGAACTCTCCATCGCAGAACTTGAACGTGTTTTTACTGATACCCGCTGGTTCTCTAGTAGCGCCGCACTTTTTGAAAGCACCCAAAAGCCAGACATCCAACGTCTTGGCGGTACGCAGAAGCTTGGCCGCGTTGTGGCAACCGTCCAAAGCACCAAGTGGTCAGAAATAGAGAAGAAATTAATTGTTCACTATAAAAAAGTTTGGGCTGCACATGAAGGAAAAATTACCCTTGGCCTCAGCGTCTACGGGACAGACAACTCCCCTTCTATTCGCGAACTGCAAAAAACTGGCCTCATCCTTAAGTCATCCCTCAAAAAACGCGGTGTCAGCCTGCGCCTCATTCCGAACAAAGAAATTGCTCTCAGCACCGCAACATCGCACCACAACAAACTTGGCCTGGCCGCAAACAAAGTTGAACTTATTATTGTAAAAGGTAAATCTACCACCATTATTGCCGAGAGTCTTGGCGCGCAAAATATCACCGCTCTTGCCGCACGTGACCAAGGCCGTCCACGCCGCGATGCCTTTGTTGGCATGCTCCCACCAAAGCTGGCGCAAATCCTCATTAACCTTGCGGCTGGAAGCGCAGAAACAGAGCCAACACTCCATAAAGACAGCCTCACTATTCTTGACCCGTTCTGTGGAACCGGTGTTCTTCTTCAAGAAGCGTCCCTCCTCCACTACGGCGCATACGGCAGCGACCTTTCTGAAAAAATGATTCAATACACTGAAGATAACTTAGCGTGGCTTGAAGAGAACTACCGCACCGCTCCAGGCGCGCGCGTCCACCAGGGCGACGCTATGGATACGCAGTGGGACTTCTCCACCCCTACCGTCGTCGCCGCAGAGACCTACCTCGGCCAGCCATTCAGCGCCCCACCAAGCCCCGCAAAGCTCACTGAAGTTCAGGGTAACTGTAATCACATTATTGGATCATTCTTAAAGAACCTCGCCGCACAAATTCCGTCTGGCACCCCTATTGCCCTCGCCGTTCCTGCGTGGCGCAGTAAAGACCTATCGCCGTACGGCAATCCAATGTTCACCCACCTGCCGCTCATTCAAAATATAGAGGATTACGGCTTTAGCTGGATTCCTTTTGAAAACGTCACCCCAGAACAGCTCCTCTACTTCCGCCCAGAGCAGGTTGTAGCACGTGAAATTCTTGTGCTTAAAAAAGTCTAACCCTTGACGAAACACCCTTTTTCCTGTAAAATTAAACAGATTGAATGAGCATCGGGTCTGCAGCAACAAAGCCTGCAGGTGCGCTTGTCCTAACCGCGGCATCCGCCAAGGTATGGAGCCGTCAGCCGTTAATAGGTACGCTGGCAGGTCGCACACCCTAATTGTCGAATCGCTCATAAGGAGTTAATTCTATGTCAAAAGTTAAAGCAGGTGGATCAAGTAAAAATATCCATAATAACGCTGGTGCGCGCCTTGGTGTAAAGCGCTTCGGTGGCCAGAAGGTACGTACTGGTGAAGTACTCGTACGCCAAACTGGTAGCACAAAGGTAGCCGGTCCTGGTACATTTATCAGCCGCAACTACACAATTCACGCCGCTCAAGATGGTGTTGTTGTCTTCCAGAAGGTGCGCAAGAGTCACTTTACAGGCAAGTCTGTGCCTCGCACACAAGTAAGCGTTATTTAATCTTAAGCGCTTGCATAAAAGAAAACCTCCCATTGATTGGGAGGTTTTTTAATGAGAAGCCCTGATTGCCTAGCGTCGATAGCTATTAAGGTGGCGGTTAAACCAATCGTCATGCGCATCACGGTAGCGGCGCATCTTTTGACCTGTCACCAACATGACCGCACGTGCACCAAGCTCACGCTTTGTTGTCTCGTCCCTATCGCGAATATACTCAGCGGAATCCTTCATGAGGTTCATATCGATACCCGCAGAGAGTGCCTTACGGCGGGCCGCATAAAGATCCTGAGCACGCTTATGCGCCTCTGGCGTAATAGCCCCGCTACTCTGTACATCACGCGCAAGCTCGTTGTCTGACTTCCATTCGCTAAAGCCGCTCGCAACGTTATCTATATCTGATGCAAGCACCCCAATCCACTCGGTCGGGTCAGTATATTGCTGGGCACGCGTATCTATGTTGTTCTCACCACCAGCATCAATATATCCATCAATCTGCGCAGGGCTTGTGAGCGCATAGAACGCCTCACCACGACTATTACGGCCAATCGCAAGCTGCTGAGACATACGACCAAAGAGTGCGGCCGTGCGTGGATCTTCAGCAAGAAGCGACACACCGCCGCGGAGGCCGTCGGTACGCGTCAGTTCGCGCACAGTATGAAGCTCGTCCTCACTAGCCATACCAATCTGATCAATCTTGGCAAGAATTTCATGAGGTGCCATCTCGCCCACCTGGGCGTTTGAGCTTTCTACACCACCGTGGCGGACAAGTGAGCCGATGAAACGGTCGACAATAACCTTCCCCTGCTCTTCCTCTGGAAGCCCCTGAATCTCGCTGTTTTCAAGCAAGCCCTTCACTACTTCGTTAAGAGGAGGAGTTGTCTCCTTCTTTACTTCAAATGATTGTGGTTTTGGGGCTGATTCGTGGTTGTTCATGGTGGTTTTTACTTTTTGATGCTATCCTTATTTAGGTAAATTATAGCACAAGCTTGATAAAAAAGCAAGCCCCTGTTGGGGCTATACTTTTCTTAGATGTTTCCGCACTAGGCGCCGGCTGGCATCCCAAGGTGATGACGGACACGCTCAACAACGTCGCCAATCACTACCTGTGACTTCACAAGGTAGTCATCAACGCCAAGCGCTTGAGCGCGCTCTTTGTCTTTTGGCTGACTTAGCGCAGTGAGCATGATAACATGAATGTTTGCTGTCTCTGGGGTGTTGCGGAGGATATCAAGCACATCAAAACCGCTGATCTTTGGCATCATTGCATCAAGCAAGATAAGATCTGGTTTAAATGCGATTGCCTCAGAGAGTGCGTTCTCTCCGTTACTTGCCCATGCAGTCTCGAAGCCTTCAATTTCAAGGCGTGACTTGTATACGCCCGCAAGCGCTTCATCGTCTTCAACGAGTAGGATTTTCTTTTTGACTTCTTCCATATCTGTATTGTACTATGCTGTCTCTATAAGCACAAGCGATGCGTACTCTTCTGGACTACCGGCGCAAACCCCTACAGCGCAAGTGCGCGTGCCCTTTCAAGCTGCGGGTCACGCCCTGCATTGATATCTTCAACGGTACGCTCCACCTTTACGTCTGGATCAATGCCCTTCTCAGAGATATTAAGGCCCTTTGGTGTGAACCAGCGCGCAACGGTTACCTTTAGGGTTGCAGAGTTTGGAAGCTGAATGAGTTGCTGAACGCTCCCCTTGCCGAAGGTAGTCTCACCGACAAGCTTCGCAGCACCATGGTCGCGAAGTGCGCCTGCCACGATTTCACTTGCGCTTGCGCTACTCTTGTTTAGAAGGACGACTGTCTTAACGCCATCAAGGATTGGATCGGTGCCGGTGCGAAGCTCTTCTACAGCTTTGCCACCCTTTCGTTCAGAGACGACAACCTTATCACTAAGCCAGATGCCTGAGACATCTTTTGCTGCCGTGATGTATCCGCCGCCATTTCCGCGTAGGTCAAGTACAACACCCTTTACGTTTGCGTCCTTGAACTGACGAGCGACAGCGCGCGCGAGCGAGGCGGTGTTGTCATCGAAGCGCGTAATAGTCAGGACACCAACGCCATCAGAGATTGTGCCATACGCACTTGGGTTATTGATTACCTGGCGCGTCACAGAAATATCCTGTGCCTCGCCCTGACGGATAACAGTGAGCTTCACGCTCGTATCTGTTTCACCGCGGATCTTACTCACAACTTCATTAAGAGTCTTTCCCTCTGTAGACTCGCCGTTTACCGCCGTAATAGCATCGCCTACCATAATTCCAGCCTTTTCTGCCGGGTTGCCCTGTAAGAGGCGTTCAACAACAGGCACGCCGCTGCGCATACCAACCTCAACACCAATACCACCACCAATGTTTCCGCTCAGGCCATCATTGAACTGATCAGACTCTTTTGCATTAAGGAATACCGTGTACTGATCACCTACAGCCTCAACGAGCCCGCGGTTGGCGCCCTCAATAAGCGCTTCACGGTCAAGCTTGCCATCATAGCTTTCTACGAGCTTTGTGTAGGTAGTTTGCACACTACTCAGATCAAGTGTGTCTGAGTGGAATAGTGGTGACGTGCTCCCTGGATAGAGCCGTACCGAAAGTGCACCCGCAAGGAATGCGACCCCACCAACAATCAAGCAAAGCATTAGCTTTCCAAATGGTGTTTGTTCTTTTTTACCCCGCTGTGATGCACGCCGTGGCGATACATACGGTGCATCATGCTGTGCATTCATATGTCTGTGTCTACCCTTTCAAGCTCTACTTCTTACTTACTCTAGTATACCAAAAATCACGCTCCGAGGAACGTGATTTTGCTTATTTTACATCAGTTATGAACTATTTAATCTTTACGTACCTATCGAAGACTGACGTTGGGAGCCACATGTCGCTGTACATACCCCATCCAGCACCGTAGTTGTAGTTATACTGGCTGACGCGGACCTGTGAACCATCTGCGCTCACATCTTCAACCCATGCAACGTGTCCAGGTGTTCCAAGCATCACTGCAAGTGATCCTGCCTGTGGTGAGCGTCCAAGGTCACCGTAGCCTGCGTTCACTGCGTTTCGGTAGAAGTCACCACCGTTACCCCAACGGTAATAAATGCCTGTTTCTTTTGCAACGCGCCATGCAGCGTAGCTTGCACACTGGCGGCATCCGTATCCGCGGCCATCGCCACCGTTTCCGTCAGCACCACCAGTAGAGAGCCAGCTGAGCATTGGACAGTTTGCGTTGTTCCATGGGTACGCACCAAGACTACCAGAGTTAACAATCTGACCACCGCCACCTGCGTTATTAATACGAGCACGGAGTGCAGCCTGTGCGGCGCGCGCATCAGCAATTTGCTTTTCACGGTCCTTCACAAGACCTTGGAATGCCGCTTCGTCATTCTGTGTCCTTGCTAGAAGTGATGCCTGCTCTGACTCCTTCGCAACAAGTCCGTCACGGGCTACTTTTTGCTCATCAAGTACCTTTACTACTTCGTCTTTTTGCTCTTGAAGCTGAGCGCGGAGGTCTTTCACCTTCTTGATTGTTGCGCTCAGTGAATCTTTCACAGAGGTACGGTACTCCTGCTTATCAAGGAAGTCACCAATGTCTTGGCTGCTGGCAAGCATCTCGATTGGCGAAACCGCATCACCTGCATAAAGGTCTACAATAGTTGTCCCTAAGGCGTCACGATTCTTTTCAATCTGCTCTTCTGTGTCTTTGATTTCAACAACAAGCTTGTCGTGCTTTGCCTGGCTGAGGTCAACCTGAGCCTGGAGCGCGTTCTTATCATTGGTAATCTGAGCAAGGGTATTGCCGAGGGTTATTGCCTCATTATTAAGGCGGTCGGCTTCAGCTTGGAAGCGTGACATGTCAGCGGAGAGGCTACGAATCTTAGCATCGTACTCGTCTGCAGATGCTGGACGATTTGCATAAAGGAAGCCGCCAACAATGATGGCAGCGACTACGGCAAAGATTGTGCCGATCTTGGCAACCCTAGAGATTGAAGCTGGTAGTGTGGTGGAACGCAGTTTCATTACTTACTTTACTATAGCATAAGCATTTTAGACGGTCAAGCACATGAGTGTAGTAATTTTAAACACGAGAAAGAAGGAGTAATTTACTCCTCCCCTTCTCCATACAAAACGTTTCTCTTATGAATTTGGCTTAAGATACCTGCGCGTTGCAAGCATTGATGAGAGTATACCTATCAGTGAACCTATGGCAATCATGCCAAGTAAGACGAATCCTATGTAATACGTGCCGGCTTGCATCGTTGGCTGAACGATGACACCAAACCTATCAAGTGCCGGTGTTGCGAAGTGGAGCAGTGCATAGCCCACTCCCGTGGCAACAATTGCCGCAAAGACCCCGTACACCACCGCTTCAACAATGAATGGACCCCTAATAAATGAACGGTCCGCTCCAATAAGCTTCATCATCTGGATTTCTTCGCGGCGGTTAAAGATTGCCATGCGGATGGTGTTGAAGATAATCAATATAGAAATAACAACGAAGACACTACTACCAATAATCCCGAGGCGCTGTAGGAACAGTGCGGTACGAGCGATACCTTCGATAGACGCACGCCGACTTCCGGCAAAGGACGGCTCATGATTTGGATCAATATGCGCCTTTACGGTTTGGTTGTCTTTTACAAGCGCAGCAAGTTCTGAGGTGTCGTTAATATCGACGACCTTAATATTTACCGTCCAGAAGAACTGGTTTGAGGCTTCTTTAATTGCATCTAATGTATCAGCGTCGTTCTTGCGCTGCTGGACAAACTCTTCGCGGGCTTGACTTGGGCTTTTTGTTGAGCTACTGGTGACGGATTCGAGCTTATTTACCTCAGCGACGACCTTGTCTACATCATCTTGAGATGTGCTGTTCTTTAGGTAAATTGACATACTTACCTTGCCGCGGAAGTCTTCAAGGGTGCTCGTAAGAATACTCTGAGCAACCACACTTGCAAGTACTACAAGGAGTGTAATGGTCATTACTGCAGTCGCTGCCACCGTTAGCCATGCGTTGCGGCTGAAGTTATTAACGCCGTAGCGGCACATACGCACAAAGGTAATCCACTGGCGCCTTCGTGCCTTTTGCTGAGCGAGTACTTTTGAGTTTACTTTTTTCTTAGCCATAGTTTCATTTCTACCGTGTACACTAGGGGTGTTTACTGGCGGTAGCTCCCCTCTGCTTGGTCGCTGGTTACTTTTCCGCCCTCCATTGTGATAACGCGGCGCTTGAGCTTGTTTACAATGTCTGCGTTGTGCGTTGTCAGAAGAACGGTTGTCCCGTATTTATTAATCTTCTCTAGAAGCCGAACGATATCCCAGGTATTCTTAGGGTCGAGGTTACCAGTTGGCTCATCGGCAATGAGGATCTTCGGCTGACGGACAATCGCACGAGCAATAGCAACGCGCTGGCGCTCACCACCAGATAGCTGGCGTGGGAAGTTCTTTTCTTTGCCCGTGAGGCCAACAAGGTCAATCACCTTTGGTACGGTGCTTTTAATCTCACGGCTTGTCATGCCGGCAATTTCTAGCGCAAAGGCAACGTTTTCAAAAACAGTGCGCTGAGGCAGAAGCTTGAAGTCCTGGAAGACAACGCCAATCTTGCGACGCAGGAGTGGGATTTGAGAATCTTTTAATGTGTCGTAATCTATACCGCCCACAACAATCTTCCCGGTGGTTGGCTTTTCTTCGCGGGTCAGAAGCTTAAGAAGTGTTGACTTCCCTGCTCCAGAAGAGCCTACAATAATCACGAATTCACGTGGCTCAACAAAGAGACTCACGCGGTTCAACGCCGGCGCAAGGTCTTTTCCATAGCTTTTTGTAACGCGATCTAGAAGAATCATTTATAGGCTTATTGTAGCATAAGCGGCTTTGCTATTTCTAGGCCTAGTCGCCTGATTATGCGCCCTGCTCCAGATACGCTTCCATAAATCCATCAAGGTCACCGTCAAGCACACCTTGGGCGTTATTTGTTTCATGCTTTGTACGCGTATCCTTAACAAGCGTGTACGGGTGAAGCACATAATTTCGTATCTGTGCACCCCAGCTGGCCGACTCTCCCGCCTGGAGCTCCGTAATTGAGCTTGCGTGCTGCTCTAGCTGAAGCTGCACCAGCTTAGAGCGAAGGAGTTTCATGGCAGTTTCTTTGTTTTGGAGCTGCGAGCGTTCATTCTGAATTGCCACGACGATGCTTGTAGGGATGTGCGTAATGCGCACCGCTGAATCTGTTGTATTCACAGACTGGCCACCATGGCCACCTGCCCTATAGACATCAATTTTAAGATCTTTTTCATCTATCACTACGGCGTCTGGGGCGTCAATTTTTGGCAAGACCTCTACAAGCGCAAAGCTCGTCTGGCGAAGGTTGTCGCTATTAAAAGGGCTCAGCCGCACAAGGCGGTGCACACCGTGCTCAGAGCGGAGCCTACCGTATGCAAATGGGCCGCTCACCTCAATTACTACAGACTTAAGCCCCGCTTCATCACCACTTGAGCGTTCGATGTTTACCGTAGTCATATCAGACTTCTCTGCCCAGCGAAGATACATGCGCTCCAGCATTTCCGTCCAATCCTGCGCATCGGTACCACCAGCTCCAGCGCTGAGACGAAGAATAACGTCATGGTCATCAAATTCACCGTCAAACAAGAGGTCTTTTCGAAGAAGCTCGTACTCCCCTTCAAGCGCAGTAATCTGCCCGTCAAACTCAGCAATAAGCTCATCATCACCAAGCTCCATAAGTTCAATAAGGTCAGTCACCTGCGCGTTCAGTGTTACCCACGGGTCAACTGTCTTACGGAGCGCTGCAAGCTGACGACTCAAGTCCTGCGCATACTGTGGATTATGCCAAATTTCAGAGGTTGCAAGTTGCTCCTCAAAGGCGTGGATCTTCTCCTGTTTTTCGTCTATGGAAAGTTTTGCGTAGGCTGCGGTAATCTGCGGCTGAAGGTCGGTGAGGCGTTTCTGGAGTGGTTGCATATATACTTATTGTACCATCAGCTTGGGCTGCATTGGGTAGCGCGTATCAATATCAAACGAAGACGCCGGTACATCAAAAGAAAGAGCCGGATAGCCACGCTCCTGCGCACGCTGGTACGCAAGTCGCAGCTCGTCAACCTCGCCAATACATTCAAATGGCTTCATGACGCCATCAATACCAAGGAGTCCTTTGAAGATCTCCTGTAACTCTGGTTTTGCAAGAAGACTTACTCCACCAAAGAGCGCATCAAGTTCCTGTTGCTCAACAAATGCGGCAAAAAGCAGATACGAATTCGCGCACTTCGGGCAACTCCCGCACCAGCGAAGCACGGTATTTTGCGCGCCTTGCTCGTAATTCGCCACATTACATGAACTAAACGCGTGTCCAAATCGGCTCCATGCCTTTTGCACAAAAAGTTCTGCAATCTTCAGCTCACTATACGCACGAAGTGGCGAGCCAACGGTGATATCAGGTGAAACGTAGCGCTCCACATACTGCGCGAATCGCTGCTCGGCACCCCATGTTTTTGACCACTGGTGATTTACTGGAAGGTCATCAATCCACGCATGTGGCTCTTCACCCTCATGCCCAATAGACGCAACCACCGTATCCTTGCCACTCAACACCGCCTGCACAAGGCTGATTGCCAGTACAATAAACGTCACTGGGACGTGGCCGTTGAGCCCACCCTGCTTTTTAGCTGCAATAAGCGCCTCACGGTCGATGGTGCGGCGGAGAATGACTGGCGAGTCGCTCAGTGTATCGATAATAGCTGGGTATGTATCGCTGCTACTGACATAGAGCGGTGTCATGGACGGGTTACTCTGCTCAAGGAGTGTCCACGTCAAAAGTGAATCCTTGCCGCCGCTCTGGAGCTGGAGTATACCATCCCCTTCATAAGTAAGCGCTGACTGAGCCTCGCCGTTCGCCGTGAAGTGTGCAAGGTCTGTGCGCGTAAGATTATTTTCAAATGCAAACTGGCTCAAGCCCTCTTGGTAGACTACGTTTAAGAACTCCGCCTGCCATCCGTCTATGGTGTGGTTTGGAAAGCGCACCTCCGGCGTTGGCTGCGTTTTATAGTACGAGGTGCCAATAAGGATGAACGCAAGGAACAGAGCACGCTCAAGGACCTGTTGATTATAATCCACGTCCACTGCGAAGCGTATCTTCTCCGTAAAAGTAAGTCCGCCTTCAAGAGAATAGTTGAATGCAGCTTCGCCAGTTGCCGGATTAAATGTATACGTATCAAAGATAAATGCCACTAGAGCCCCTGTACTACTTCCCTAAACTGATCACCGCGGTCGTAAAAATCACGGAACATGTCAAAACTCGCGCAGCCTGGGCTGAGAATAATCACATCACCACTAGTCGCAGCGCTCTTTGCAGTGGCAACAATCTCTGGCATCGTCCGGGTGTCTAGTAGCGTCATATTGGCCTGTACGCCATTATCGCGGAGTACACCTGCAAGCTTATTGCGGATCTCGCCAATAATGAAGATTTCTTTTATATTATTTGCGCCTTGGAGTGCTGTGGCGAGTTCAGTAAAGTCTGCGCCCTTATCAATACCCCCAAGGATGAGGATTTCAGGCTTTGTGAAAGATCTTACCGCAGCAACTGTAGCAGAAGGTGCTGATGAGAAGCTATCATTATAGTACTCTACGCCATCAAGCTCACGAACAAACTCTAGACGGTGCGGGAGTCCAGAGAAGTTCTGAAGACCCGCTGCAATCTGCTCATTTGTAATAGGAAGCTGCTTTACTGCAGTAATAGCTGCGCAGGCATTCTCAACATTATGCTGGCCAATCAGCTGTAGTGCATCAACCGGGCAAATCTCTTCGCCATCTAATACAAACTGACCGTCCTCAACATGCACACTCCCCTGCTCTGGCGTGTTATATTTCACCTTTCGCCCAGGGCTCTCTGCGGCAATACCGGCAGAATAGCTGTTTGTTGGGTGGTAAATAACACTATCATCTTCTGATTGGAACTGAGCAATGTGCGCCTTTGCCTGTACGTAATCATCCATACCCGTGTGGACGTTTAGGTGATCTGGCTCAATAAGAAGTACGACGGCAATCTGAGGCGAGCGCTGGATATCCCACAACTGGTAGCTTGAAAGCTCAAAGACAACGTAGTCTTCCGGCTGAATAGCAGGAAGGAGGCTGAGGGCTGGGATACCAATATTGCCCAAGAGGTGTACCTTTTTACCGGTCTGCTCAAGCATTGCGGCAATGATACTACTCGTTGTTCCCTTTCCTTTCGTGCCCGTCACACCAATAATCTTAGCTGGACACTGCTTGAAAAACTCGTTCGTCGCTGACCACACTGTGCCGTCAGTGGTGATTTTGTGCGGCGCAAGGCCGGCTGTGCGCACCACCATATCAAATCCATTTAACCTAGAGAAGGCACCGTCACCTGTGATAACCGCAGCATCGGCTGGCGCATCGTCCACTGGTGTCTCGTTCACGATTGTCACGTGGTGAAGTGGCGCTCCGCCCTCCACGTCCGTCTGTGAAGCCCAGTACTCGTAGCTCGTCTTACCTTCTACTCCGTAGCCTGCAATTGCGATATTCATACTTACCCCCGAAGCGTGTGTATTGTTTGCTTAAATGCATCATAGTGCTGCTGTAATTCTGGCTTATTTATATCACCGATAGCACCAAATGACCATGCGTCACTCCTGAGAAGTTCGCTAGCTAGTGTTGTAATATGCTCAACAGTAGTTCCTTGAATAATGTCTGGCATCGTACTGACATGATCAATAACACCAAGGTCATAGTAAAGTGTGGCGTACCAGTTTGCAAGCGAGCCAGTAGTCTCGGTGCCCATCTGCATTCCGCCCATACGATATTCCTTCGCCGCGGCAAGTTCCGCCTCAGTAATGCCCTCGCGTCCAATTTCTACAAGCTTCTCTGCAATAAGCGAGAAGAGCTCCGCAGTATTTTCCCGGCTCACCTGGCCACCAAGGCCAAACTCGGTAAGCTGCGTTGGCTCAGAACTTACCCATGAACCCATTCCGTAGCAAATACCACGCGTGCGAGCCTCACCCCAAATGCGCGAATGGAAAGTATCCGTAATGATATGCGTTAAAACATTGGCCGCCCGAAGTTCTTCACGTGTCAGTGTGCGGTTAAGGAAGAAGATAATGCTAAACGTTACGCTCGGAAGGTCCTTGCGGACGATCGGCACAAGCATCTCGCCCTTCGCCACATCAGCAGGAAGAGGCAACCGTACGCCACGCTCAGTAAAAGCCCCCTCTAGGAGGGCGGTGATTTTCTCGCGCTCATTACCCAAATCACCTACAATAACAAACCGCATATTCTCAGCAGTGTGTGTCTTTTTATGGTGGTTAATGATGTCATCAAGCGTCACGGCGTCTATCGTCTCAAGCTCGCGCGTATCAAGCCAGCGATGAATCCCTGCGCGATTCGCCATCTCCTGCCAGAGGAGTCGCCCGTGATTGTTTGCATAGCCAACAATCTCTTCGCGCACATTCCCCTTCTCTGCCTTTAATGAGGCCTCTGTAAAAACTGGCTTCGTAATTGCAAGGAGTTGCAAGCGTAAGATGCGCTCCCATTCCATTAGCGCCGCACTCGCGGTATAGATCATATCAACACTCGATGTAAAAGCATTGTGGAAGGCGCCGTTTTTAGAGAAATCGCGGCTAAACTCTTCCATTGAATCAAACTCAGCGTTTTGGCCAAAAGCCATGTGCTCCATAATGTGTGCAGTCTGGCTTATCTTTTCATCTGCAACATACTCATTACCAGCGCGAAACTGAATACTATAGCGGACTGATGTTGAGCCTGGGGTCGCAATGAGGAGTCCTTTGGCGCCACTCTTCAGGACAATCTCCTCAACTGTATGCTGCAGGGGCATTACTTAGGCCGCCGTACTTTCCTGAGGAAGGAGTGCTGTAATTTTCTCGCTCAGCTGAATGAGCTCATCACGGTCACCGCTACTCACTGCCGCAAGTGCCCAGGTGTTTGCCTGAATAAACTCACAGGCAACGTCACGAATCCGCTCACGCGTTACGCGGCGAAGCATGTCTGGGATTTTATCGTAATCCTTAATGGTGTCATCCGCAAAATACCGGTGTGTGTAGAAATTACTAATCTGCGAAACAGTTTGCGCGCCCATTTGGTGACGACCAAGCCCAAAGGACTTCGCCGCTTCAATTTCAGCATCTGTTAACTTTCCGTCCAATACTACCTTAAGTTCACGCGCAATGATATCAAAGAGTTGCGGTGCCGTTTCGTGGTTTACCTGCCCTGAAATATCCCAGGCGCTGTCATAGTAACTTGCGCCGCTATATGAGCCAACGTAGTACGCAAGACCCTTGGAGCGTGCCTTACCATAAATACGTGACGTTGCCGTCCCAGTAAGAATGTGGCCAAGTGCGCTCATCGCATCTACCTCCGCGTCTTCAAGCTGACGAGGCAGCGTAAACGTTAAGCCAAAGGTAATATTTGAAGCGTCTTTACGGCGAATCACTGCTGGCGGCGCACTGTGGAGTTCATCGCGTGGAATTGCGAGGCGCTCACCTTCCGGAATATCAAAGGCCTCAAGCTGACGAATAATTTCAGCCTTTCGCCCACGGAGTTTACCGGCAATCACAAAGCGCATGTTCTTTGTGGTGTGCGTACGCTTGTGGTGCTCACGGATATCTGAAAGTGTCACATTATTAATAGTTGCGATACTCTGACGGAATGTCAGGACATCCTCACCAAGAAGCTGCTGCACACGTGGCCAAAGAAGGCGGTGATGGTCATTAAGGTAGTTTGTCAGCTCACTGCGGACATTCCCCTTCTCTGCCTCAAGCTCTTTTTCATTGAAGCGTGGCTGGCAAATACTGAGCCGTTGGAGCTCTAGAATTCTATCCCATTCAAAATCAGCACAGTCGGATTCATACACCATGGCAAAATCAGAGGTATACGCATTATGATATGCCCCGTTCTTCGTGAATTCAGCTTCAAATGCCTTTTCACTGCGGTACTTTGCATTGGCACCAAACGCCATATGCTCCATGATGTGCGCCACCTGCTCGATATCGTTGCTTTTTGCATAGCGATTCCCAGCCCTAAAGTGGAACTGCATACTCATAACGGTAGCACCAGGGACATGAATTAACAGCCCCCGTGCACCATTTTTCAGCCGCACCTCTTCAACTGTATGCTTCATCGAGGTCTACCGTCGGCCAGATTTCTTATTCTGGCGCTGTGTTTTCTTTTTCTTACGCTGCGCGTTTTTCTTTCGGCGAACTTCGTTTGGATCGGCCTTATTTGTCTTGAAATCATCATCACGTGACGCTTCACCAGAAGTAATTTCGTTCACGCCCTTTTCAACGGCACTTTCCGCAAGACGAGTAAGCTCAGTCTCGTGGTCTTCAGCAGCGCGAGCAATAGCGTCACGTGTTGTCACGTGCATAATTGCGCGGATTACTTCTTCACGAAGTGTTGCCTGAAGGCTTGCAAAAATCTTCTGTGACTCAGCACGGTATTCTACGAGTGGATCGCGCTGACCAATACTGCGCCAGTGGATACCTTCACGGAGGTGTTGCATATTCTCAAGGTGTTGCATCCAAAGCGTATCAAGGACCTGAAGGTACACTTCACGTTCAACCTTACGCATCACGTCAACTTCAACTTCATCTTCCTTTGCCTGGTAGAGCTTCTTCACTTCCTTCATCGCAAGGTCGTAGCGAACCTTATCGCGCTTCTCAGCACCGATCGCCTTGATCTTCTTTTCGCTCAGTGGGAACATTTCAGTAAACTCAACTTCGAAGTTCTTGTTATTCTTAGCAGGAACAACAGTGAGCTCACGGACCTTTTCTTCAATAAGGCGTTCAATTTCCCTACGGATATCTTGCCCTTCAAGAATCTTGCGGCGGATTGTATAGACCACGCGGCGGTGACGGTTAATCACGTTGTCGTACTGAACGACATTCTTACGGTTGTCAAAGTTGTATCCTTCAACACGCTTCTGCGCTGCTTCAAGTGTCTTTGATGCCATCTTGTGCTGAATAGGTGTCTCATCGTCAACCCCAATACGGCTCATCAGTGATGCAATACGCTCACCCTGGAAGATACGCATAAGGTCATCTTCTGTAGAAACGTAGAACTGTGTGATACCAGGGTCACCCTGACGCCCACCACGTCCACGAAGCTGGTTGTCAATACGGCGCGACTCATGACGCTCAGACCCAATCACCACAAGGCCACCAAGTTCCTTTACGCCATCTGCGAGCTTAATGTCAGTACCACGACCAGCAATATTGGTCGCGAGTGTCACTGCGCCCTTTTCACCGGCCTTCTCAATAATGGCAGCTTCACGTTCGTTATTCTTAGCGTTAAGAATTTCGTACGGAATCTTTTCCTTTTCTAGGTGACGCGCAATGAGTTCATTCTTCGCAATAGACGCTGAACCCACAAGTACAGGGCGCCCCGCCTCATGATGCTCTTTAATAACGTCAGCAATTGCCTTAAGCTTCGCCTTTTCTGTGCGGAAGATGAGATCTTCGCGGTCTTCACGGGCAATTGGGCGGTTTGGTGGAATCTGAATAACGTCCAACTTGTAGATCTGCTGGAACTCTTCTGCCTCTGTAAATGCCGTACCGGTCATACCCGAGAGCTTCTTGTAGAGACGGAAGAAGTTCTGGAATGAAACAGTTGCAAGTGTCATGCTCTCTTGGAGGATATCAACGTTTTCTTTTGCTTCGATTGCCTGGTGGAGACCTTCATTATAACGGCGACCTTGCATAAGGCGTCCTGTAAATTCGTCAACAATCACAACTTCACCGTCATTTGTCACAACGTAGTCCTTATCACGCTTGAAAAGTGTTTGCGCACGAAGTGCCTGATCAAGGTGGTAGACAGAGCGAACATACTCAGGGCTGTAAAGGTTCTTTACGCCAAGCATTTTCTGTACACGCTCTACACCATCTTCTGTAAGGGCGACCATCTTGCGCTTTTCATCAACAACGTAGTCACTGTCAGACAGCTTTGAGGCAACACGAGCGAACTGCTCGTAACTTTCTGGGTTTTCACTAGCAGGCGCACTAATAATAAGCGGTGTACGCGCTTCGTCAATAAGGATAGAGTCTACCTCGTCCACAATCGCAAAGTGAAGATCACGCTGGCGAAGGAGCTCAACCTCGTTCACCATGTTGTCACGGAGGTAATCGAAACCGAATTCGTTGTTCGTACCGTAAGTAATGTCCGCCGCATACGCTTCCTTGCGAGTAGCCGGGCGAAGCTTCTTCATGCGCGGGTCGGTCATGCTTTCATTTTCGTACTTTGGATCAAAGATAAATGAAGCTTCATTCACAATCACACCAACGCTGAGGCCAAGGAAGGTGTAGACTTCACTCATCCAGCCGGCGTCACGCTGTGCAAGGTAATCGTTTACTGTTACTACATGCACGCCCTTACCTTCAAGGGCATTCAGATATACCGGTGCGGTTGCAACAAGCGTCTTTCCCTCACCGGTCTTCATCTCAGCAACGTTGCCTTCATGAAGTGCCATACCGCCAATAAGCTGTACGTCAAAGTGACGCATACCAAGCACACGGTCAGCTACCTCACGGACAACCGCAAACGCATCAGGAAGAATCGTATCAAGAGTGACACCCTTCTTGTCAAGGCGCTTCTTTAGAACTTCGGTCTGCTTACGAAGCTCGACCTTTGTCATCTTCTTGTACTTATCAGAAAGTGCATTCACATCTGCGACTTTTTTCTCGAGTCGCTTTAGAATTTTTTTCTGCGGATCACCAAAAACTTTAGTGAGCGCTTTTTGCCGTGAAACTGCCATTATGTTTCTCTACCCCGCCTTTCAGGAAATAATTCGGTATACTACTTACTTTATAGTATACGACTATAGGGGTGGGAGTGCAAGAACTTAGAGGCGCTTAACTGCTACGAAGCCTCGGCAAGCTTACGCTTTTGAACTTCAGTCTTATACCTTCGTAGCTGTCCAATGAGTTTTGCCTCAACAATATCAACCGCCGCCATCATATTCATGGTGGTGTCGTGGGCGGTTATAACGCGGCCAGGAACCTGAAGAATCACTTCTACTTCGTACTTATTTCCGTGGTCTTTGTTGACCTCGCGGAGCTTCACATCTGCACTGAGAGTTTTTCGTGCATGAAGCGGGACATATTTATCAAGTTTTCCAATCTTATCAAGTACGTACTTTTTCGTCTTTTCGGTGACCGAATACTTGATACCAGTAATGTCAATTGATGTAATCATGGAGCCCTCCTAGTTGTAGATTGCTATACCACTATTATAGCACTTCTTTGCCGCCAAGGTATGAGCGAAGCGCTTCAGGAACGGTAATGGTGCCGTCTTCTTGCTGACCATTTTCAATAATCGCAATCATGATGCGGCCAAGGGCAAAAGCTGTTGCGTCATTGGTATGCGCAAGCTCCAGAGTACCGTCTGCACGGCGAACACGGGTTTGGAGGCGGCGTGTCTGGTAATCAGTCATATAGTCTGCGGTGTGGGTTTCACGGTACTTATCTTGCCCCGGAAGCCATGCCTCCATATCAATGCCGCGTGCATTTGGCTTACCAATATCAGCGGTGCACTTTTGAATCACCTGGTACGGAATCTGGAGCGCATTCAAAAGATACTCTTGGATAGCGACGAAGAGATGGTGCTCATTAAGACCAGACTCGCCGGTAGTGAATGACTCGAGCTCAAGCTTATCAAACTGGTGCATACGAAGAATACCTTCCATGTCTTTGCCGTAGGTGCCGGCTTCACGGCGGAAGCTGGTGGCGTAACCAACGTAGCGGATCGGAAGTTCAGCTTCGTCAATAATCTCGTTGGCGTGCATGCTCCCCATGACGTGCTCTGCGCTTCCCTGGAGCCAAAGGTCGTCACCCTCAAGCTTGTAGCGGTCATCGCGTGGCTCAAGGCGATCCATTGCGTCATATAGGTCTGTGCGAATCATGAACGGCGGAAGCACTGGGGTAAATGGCTTAAATGAAACATCCTCAAGGCCCGCACCAGTGGCAATTTCTTTTACCTTTTCTTCATCTGAAAGTGCATCAAGGACAAACTGCACAATGGCAAACTGAAGCTGCACCAACCCTCCCTTTAGGTAGGCAAAGCGACTCCCCGCCACCTTTGCGGCGCGCTCTTTATCAATCCAGTCGCGCTGTTCAGCAATCTGGTAGTGATTACGTGGAGTAAATGCAAACTGCGTTGGCTCACCCACTACCTTGGATACAACGTTCTCATCTTCGGTCTTGCCAAAGGGTACGTCTTCAAGCGCCATGTTTGGAACTGCTTTTTGCAGCGCCAACACCTCTACCTCTAGGGTGCTCAGTGTCTGCTCATGCTGCGCAAGTTCCTCTTTAATCTGGCGACCCTCGTCAATAAGTGCCTGATCTGGGCGTCCGCCACCCTTCATCTTGCCCGCGTTCTGGTTACGGCGTTCACGAAGATCGTCAACAACTTTCATGACCTTACGGCGCTCATCATCACGCGAAATCAACTCAGAAATACTCACGCTGTAGCCTTTATTTTCGGCGTTAGTTTGTACTTGCTGGGCGTTTTCGCGGATGAATTTTAGGTCTAACATACTGACCCTATTGTACCACAGAGCTACTCTGTACGAAGCGCTTCAATTGGATCAAGCTTTGAGGCTTTTCGGGCTGGGAAGATTCCAGACACCACCGCCACAAGCATAAGCCCACCAACAATCCCCACAAACATGAGTGGCTGGAAGATAAGTAGGTACGAATCACCAAGAGAAAGTGCATCAGAGATCAGTGGGTTTGCAGCGGTTCCCGTCAGGAACGCAAGCCCCGTACCAAGTGCACCACCAAGGAAGCCAATCCATGCCGCCTCAAGCCTAAACAGGCGGCCCACATCGCGCTGACGCATACCAAGTGCCTTCATAAGGCCAATCTGCTGCGTGCGCTCAAGCACTGAAATGTACTGGGTGTTAATAATCCCAAAGACTGACGTTAGCACCGCAAGTGCACCAAAACCAATTAAGATTCCCATAAGAACGTTAATGAACTGGAAGAGGAAGCCCATGAGGTCTTCTGCAGTTTGTGCATTGTACCCGGCCTTGCTGATTGCCTCTTTGAGTGGTTCAGCGTTTTCTTCTTTATCTACCATAACGGTAGCACCAAGGAATGCATCCTCAAGGGGTGTCCCCTGCTGCGCAAAGCCGTACATTGCTGCAACGGTATCGCGGCTTACAAGAAGCCCTGTACCGCCGCCACTTATAGAAAGCGCTGAGCTTTTCACCACCGCAACAACTCGCTGTGTGTAGGCCTGCTCTGCACCAGTAACGGTATTTGCCATAACGACATCAATATTCTGACCAATCGCCTTCGATGCATCCGAGAAGCCAAGCGCCTCAGCGAATGCACTTGGGAGTATCACGCTGTCATTCTTCAGGTCTGCAACGTCACCTGCTACAACATCCGCCTTAATAGCGCTATTATACGGCTCAATGCTTGCCTGGTACTTCTTCTCACCCTCACGCGTCACATACTTTGCTGACGCGTTATAAATAGGCGTAACACGGTCAACGTGATCAAGTTCTTTTAGTACATCAATATCCTTTTGTGAGAGCATCTTCTGAGAGAATCCGCCTCCAAAACTGACCGCTGGACCTTCTGTATATTCCTGTGGTTTTGTTGGGTCAAAACTACTCTCGTCCACCGCTGGCTGAACGTACAGTTCGCGCACATCCGTATTACTGCTGACAATATCTGTAGCATACTGACGGCCGCCCTCACCCGCAGCAAGTGCAAGCGTGATAGTAAATGCACCAACACCAATAGCGAGGCTTGTCAGAAGCGTACGTGCTTTTGCCTGACGAAGGCTACGGCCAGCTCGGCGAATTGTATCTGAAACTCTCATTATTTCGCCCCCTCACTCTGCTCTAGGTTTGCGGTTTTTTCACCGCGGATATTTTCAATCGTCCCGTCTTTAATATCAATCTGCATATCGCATTTAGCCGCGAGTTCTGGGTCATGCGTCACAATGATAAGCGTCACACCCTGTTCCTTATTGTAGCCAAAGAGCATGCGCTCAACCTTCTCACCCGTCACGCTATCAAGGTTACCGGTTGGCTCATCGGCAAAGATAATACGTGGTTCATTTGCAATCGCACGTGCCACAGCAAGGCGCTGCTTCTGACCACCAGAAAGATTCTTCGCCTTATTCTTAATCTTATCTACAAGGTCTACCGCCTCAAGCGCCGCCTTTACACGCGCTTTGCGCTTTGTGCGTGACATGCGTGCAATCTCAAGGGGAAGGCTGACGTTGTCATAAACGCTTTCATTCCCTTGTACGAAGAAACTCTGGAAGATAAATCCAATCCTATCAACCCTAAAGCGGTCAACCGCTTTGCTGCGGAGCTTGAGAATATCTACACCGTCAACCAGAACCTGCCCAGCCTCTGGCCGATCAAGGCCGCTCATGGCATGCATGAGTGTAGACTTGCCGCTCCCCGACTTACCCAAGATCGCCACACTAGCGCCATCTGGTATTGTAAAACTTACATCATTAAGCGCACGAAAAGCATTTTGCTTTTTTCCGTACGTCTTTGTTACATTCTTCACCTCAATCATATCTACTCTTATTGTAGCACTTTTTTGTTCAACCATAAGCACGTCTTCTGCAGTTAAGAAAGAAAAAGACACCCCTACGGGTGTCTTTTAGTGGTGATATCAGGCTGTCAATTAGCCTTTTTGAACGTGCGCCAAAAGCGTGTCAACGTAGCCCTGGAAAAGACCCTGCGCACCTTCTGCAACAGAACCGTCCTCGTTAAATGCACGGGTTGCATCAACGTAGAGCTCTGGCTGACCAAGAAGCTTCATGCCAAGGTAGACAACAACGTTACGAAGCTGCTGCTGCGCCTGCGTTGTACCAAGTGGAGATGGTGATGCGCCGACAATTCCTGCTGGCTTCCCGTCAAATGAGTTTGAACCCCATGGACGTGACGCCCAGTCGATTGCGTTCTTTAGAACACCACTGAAGCTACGGTTGTACTCTGGTGTTACGAAGAGAACTCCGTCAGCGGACTCAATAAGATCCTTGAGCTCCTGTGCCTTCACTGGGAAGTCGCCCTCAAGATCATAGTTAAATAGTGGCAGGTCAAGATCTGCAAATGCAAACTCTACGCCCTCTGGTGCAAGTGCGGCAAGCCTATTTGCAAGGTTTTTATTAATCGAAGCTTTACTGAGGCTTCCTACAAGAACAGCAATCTTTGTCATTATTTCTCCTTAATTGTTTACTATATTTAGTATAGTAAAAAAGACCCTGCAACGCAAGACCTTTTTTATACTTTATATAGTAACGAGGGGGCTACCAGCCCCCGCCACCACCTCCACCGCCGCCGCCACCAGAGGAGCCACCGCCACCCGAACCACCCGAAGATGATGAACTCGAAGATCCACCAGATGAAGACGCTGCATACGAGAAGCTATGTATCGCCGCTACAAACGTTGCCGCATTGAAGGCTGTCATATTCGTGCCGCTATACCAGCCAGGTGACTCGTGAGCTTCTACATAGAAGTCTGCCAGTCGCTTTGTCCACTCGAGCTCGTGTCCAAATAGAATCGCATACGGCAAGACACGCTCATAGAGCTTCACTATCTGGCCAGGGTTAGAAGTATCCACCCGCTCCCCTACCTTATCCGCAGTATCAGGACCTTGAAGCATCTTTAGGCGATCCTTTTCTGCCGCCTTGATGTAGCGACTCAGGCCAAATAGGTATCGTCGCAGCGCCAACCCCCTATCCGTCAGTGGCTTATTTGTAAAACTAAGACTAAAGGCGATCAGCGCTAGAATAGCGAACACCGGCGAAAACGTCACGAACATCAGCACCAGAAAGGCACCCGCCCATTTTCTGAAATATTTCTTTAAAGCAGCGGGTGTTTTCTGCTCACGAAGTGCGTATTCGCCATGAATGAGCTTTGTAAGCTTTGCATCGTTATCAATTGTCCTAGAGGCGTACCCATAATCAGAACGGAGCGCCTTTAGAGAGAGTCGTTCACCTACTACGGGTATACGGCCAAACATGTCACTGAGTATCTCCAGCTCCTCCGCAAGGAGCTCTGAAGGGTCGCGTACAATCTCAATGTCATATTCAGCGGGGCGCCATCCACTCTTTGGCTTTGTTTCAATCACCGCAATATACCTTCGTACCGCAAAATCAATGAGCTGCGCAGCAAAAACAGAGCCAGACGGCAGGACGATTTGCCCAGACGTTAGCACGCTCACACCTCGTGGTGGAATATACTCAACAGGAATCGGCTTTAGCTCCTTAGAGCGATTCCGCTTTCTTGAGTACGCAATGCTCAAGAGTGTAAGACCCAGCACTCCAAGTGGTATCGTTATAAAGAATACAATGCGCCACCACTTTAAAAAGACGTCAAGAAAACTTGGTGTATACGCAGTAAATACATCCTGATTAAAACCAAATGCGAGTGTCATATTGTCTCCGGGCGTAAAGTTTTGCGCAGTGCCATAATACACACCGTCTACTTCATTGAGCGTACACACATCCGTAGACCCGGACGCCCCCTGGTAACACATTGGCGCACCCTGAATTTCATCTCGGATAGACTCATCAAGCGTTACCTTCACGCTCAGTGCCTGAATTGGAACTCGCCACTGCGTTCCGTTTGTATCCCAGTACCACTCGGTGCGCTGGGTATTCTCAAAGTAGTGTGTGACGTCACGCTGGGTATATGTGATGACGTAGGTCTGTACGCCGTGCACATACCTGTCAGGGTTGCCAATACGAAGCACCGTTGCATCGCCATCCTTGCGAGTACTGTACTGCAAGCTCATCCCTGACTCATCTTGCACAGAAGCAACAGAAAGGCTCGTAGGATGACCCTTATATTCGTGCGGGATCGCCCGTTCAATACCCCTATTTACATTTCTGTACGGAAAATTAGCAGTGATTGTTTCCTTAGTTACCAACACGGAGCGTTGCTGAGCGTCTTTCTTTAGCTCATACTCTGCGTCAAACGAGGTGATAGTAAAAGCGTTTACAGATATCGCCTGAGTATCTGGCGGTGATGCAAGAAGCACCCCTCCAAGCGTTACTATAAGTCCTGCAATAAAAAACATCACCCTCTTCATGCATCTATCATAGCACGAAGAGGGTGACGAAATGTGGCTACTCTGTGTCTTTTTCTACTGTGTCAGGCTCGCTAAAATCGACCTGTGAGTAGATTGCTTTTGTTGTCTCGTCATATTCATGGCGAAGCTGCGGGAATGGCACGCCTTCACGCGCAGTGACACCTTCAAAAATCCAAAAGACTCGCTCGCTCCAACCCCAACCACATGCAGGTGGCATGCCGTATTCAAGCATCTCAACGTAATCAATATCAAGCATCATTGCTTCGTCATCACCAGCGTCACGCATCCCCTGCTGCTCAACAAAGCGGTCAAGCTGGTCTACAGGGTCATTCAGTTCAGAGAAGCCGTTGCCGAGCTCAGATCCAGCAATCACTGGCTGGAAACGCTGCACAACCTCAGGAGTTTCAGGGCTACTCTTTGAAAGCGGGCTAATAAATGTTGGTGTATTCACAAGCCATACCGGGCCGGCAACATCCTTACGGATATTCTTCCAAAGCTTATCAATCCCGCGTGCACGGTTTTCTGTCTGCTCTACCTCAAGGTTATTATCCTTGAGCGCTTGCTTCACCTCATCAAGCGATGACGCAAAGACGTCAATGCCATAGCGTTCTTTAATAACCGTTGCGTAGTCCCAGACCTGCCACTCACCGCCCATGTCAACATCGAAGCCGCGGACGTTAAACTGCAGCGTACCGAATGTCTTCTGGAGGACGTCTTTATACATCCCTTCCATAAACTTCATGCCATCTTGCCAGTTTGCGTATGCCCAGTACCATTCCATTGCAACGTGCTCAGGAAGGTGCTCGTCTGAATAATTTTCATTTCGGAAGCGCGGTCCAATGTCATAGACCTTTTCAAAGCCCGCACCGATAAGACGCTTCAGCGGGAGTTCGTGACTAATACGCAGGAAGAAATCTTGCCCCAGCGCATCCATATGTGTTGCAAAAGGCGTAGCGTCCGCCCCACCGGTAGTATGTTCGAGTACCGGAATATTTACCTCCACGAAGCCGTTACTATTTAGGTAGTCACGGGTTGCCTGCCAGAACTTAGAGCGGCGCACGAAACGGTCGCGCACATCAAGGTTCACATTCATATCTACGTAGCGGCGGCGCATGCGCTCTTCTTTGTTCGTGAAGCCGTCTACGGCGCTCGGCATTGGGCGAAGTGCTTTCGTCAGAAGACGGAACGATTCTACGCCTACGGAAACCTCACCAGTCTTCGTACGGATAACGGGGCCGGTTGCCTCAATAAAATCACCGGTATCAAGAAGCGGAAGATCCTCCATCCCAAGGATGCTTTTTTCCGCCTGGCGCTCACCTACCGTGCCACGCTGCAAGAAGAGCTGAATTTCACCAGACTGGTCACGCACTACTATGAAAGCGAGTTTTCCAAACTTACGAATTCCCATGACCCGCCCAGCAACGGTCACCGTCTGGCCTTCAAGCTCATCAAATTGATTTTTTACAGTTGCAGTCTCATGTGTCCGGTAGCTTTCTGCCGGGTATGGGTTAAAACCGAGTTCTTTTAGGTCTGCGAGCTTACGCAGGCGTTCGTTGCGAAAATCTTGTAGTGTTGCCATATATTACCCATAGTATACCATGATGTACTACTCACTACCAGAGGTGAATAGCCACGCATATCCCTTACAAATACAAGTAAAGTCCTTACGTACATAAAAAACACCTCGCCGCATGACGAGGTGTTTTTCAGAAAGCACCGTACTACTTAATAGATACAACTTCGTAGGTAGTATCACCCTTTGGCGTAGAGATAGTAGCCTTGTCACCTACCTTCTTACCGTAGAGTGCCATACCGATTGGTGATTCGTTACTCACCTTACCTTCAAGTGGGTTTGCCTCAACCGGACCAACAACGGTGTAGGTAAACTTCTTCGCGCCACTCTTTAGTTCAACGGTACTTCCAAGGCCGATAGCGCCCTTGCCGCTTGACTTGATGATATCTGCATTCATGATGATATCTTCAATTTCCGCAATTCGTGTCTCAAGAAGCCCCTGTTCTTCGCGTGCTGAGTCGTATTCAGCATTTTCGCTCAGGTCACCGAAGTCACGTGCCTCAGAGATCTTATCAGCCACCTCACCGCGGCGAGACTTCAACTCTTCTAGTTCTTTTTCTAGTTCCGCCTTTCCTTCAGCGGTAATTTGGTATGCTTTTTGAATCATGTATAATCTTCCTCACAAGTATCGCCAAACGCTATATGTAGCGTGTGGCGATATGTATAAAACTCTATTTAAGCTATTTTAGCAAGCAGCTCATCAGCTGTCAATTTTGCTGTTTCCTCACTTGCCTGTCGGCTAGTATACTCTACTACACCCTCTGCAATCAAGCGCTCGCTGATTGTAACACGGTGCGGGAGGCCAATCAATTCTGCGTCAGCGAACTTTGCACCTGGACGTTCCTTGCGGTCGTCATAGAGTACTGACACTCCAGCGGCCGTGAGCTTCTCATAGAGCTCAGTTGCCTGATCCTCTACGTCGCCGATACTCACCAGATATACCTGGTATGGTGCGACATTCTCTGGCCAGACAAGTCCCTTTTCATCCGCGAAATGTTCAGCAATAAGCCCCATGAGACGGCTTGGGCCAATCCCGTAGCTTCCCATGAATACTGGCTTCTTGGCGCCGCCCTCATCTGCAAATGTCAAACCAAGCGGTTCACTGAAGCGTTCGCCGAGTGTAAAGATATTCCCCACCTCAACTGCCTTCGCCTCTTCAAGCTCATCCTTCTTAATCCCTAGATCCGCCAGCACTTCGTCTGTATAGACCTCTTCGTTAATGGCGATGCCTTTTTCCTTATGGATGTAGATTGTATCCTCGCCTACCGGGCTCACTGTCTGGAATTCATGGCTGAACTTGGCAAAACTTCCACCGCTGGCAAAAGTCTTGTATGTTCCTTCGCCAAGACCAAGGCGGTCAAAGATGCGCAGGTAGGCTTCACTCGCCTTCTCATAAAACACTTCATGCTCTTGCTGGTTTCGGCTGAAGCTGTACAAATCCTTCATCCAGAACTCACGTCCACGCATAAGGCCACTCTTTGAGCGCAATTCGTTGCGGAACTTTATCTGGAACTGGTACGGGTAGACGGGAAGGTCTTTGTAGCTATGAATGTAGTTCTTCATAAGCTTCGTTAGCGGCTCTTCGTGGGTTGGCGCTAGGCCAAGTTCGGTTCCGTTTGCAAGGCTTGTCTTAAACCACACGTCCATGACATCGTCACTCCAACGCCCGGATAGTTTCCAAGTCTCGCTAGACTGAAGTGCAGTGAGGCTGATTTCATTTCCGCCAATAGCATTCATTTCTTCGCGGATAATCTGGGTAATGTTCTCTAGAACACGCTTTCCAAGCGGAAGGTACGTATAGACACCGGCCATCTCTTTATAGATAAAACCGGCACGGATAAGAAGTTGTGCATTTTTAGCGACCTCGTCTGAAGGCGCCTGCTTTAGTGTCTTGGTGAATACATTTGTTACTCGCATTATCCTCCTAGTGTACCAAGGATTGAGGGATCTATAAAGAGGACGTAGAAGGCAATGCCGTTCTTAAGCATATGAAGCATGATAGCTGGCCATAGGCTTTTTGAGAAAACACGAAGGAGACATAGCACGATACTGAGTGCAAAGACATCAACACCGACGTTTCCCTGGAAGTGTACAATGGCAAAAAGAAGGCTCACAATGAGGACGTTCAGCCAAAGCTTCACCTTTGCCGCTTCAAGTTTTCCGAAGAGGTAGCCACGGAACATCACCTCTTCTGCTACCGGTGCAATGATAACGAGCCCCATAAATGCTAGTACGTACTCAAACGACGTTGCAATTGATTCGTAGCCTGTCACCTGCTCTTGTTCAAAGTCAATAAACGGCAAGAGCGCCATTGAGATGGCCGTAATAACCATGGTGAGGACAAGGTATGAAATAAATCCCAACCCGAGCCAGCCAAAGTCCTTAAAGTGCACGAGGCGCTGGAGTCCAAGTTCCTTAAGAGATGTTTTTCGCTTAAAAATAAGCCACGGCACGCCAATAATCAGCGCTATAGATAGGAGGTAGGTTGCCCCACCAAGAACAGCCGAAACGACTGCCTGATTAGCACCTTCAAGCGACACGCCAAGTGCATCCACCCCAAGCATAAGGCCAACAACAAAGACCTGTGATGCCATAAACGCAGCCGCCACCCATAGCGGCAGCCCAAGTGCAATTCCAAGCTTCTTCTTTAGGGGGATCTTCTCTGCTGGTGTCATTTCGCTATCCATAGTTAAAATAGTTTAAAAATATCCGCTATAGTAATGACCAGAATTAGCCCAAGGAGAATCAAGAACCCTGTACCGTGAATCGACTCTTCGCGCTCTTTGGTGAGTGGCTTACGAAACACCTTGTATAGCATCGTCACGAACCATCGGCCACCATCAAGTGCAGGAATAGGCAGCGCATTCATCACCGCAAGCGTCAAGGAAATAATCGCTGCAAGAAACAGCACCTGTGTCACGCCCGCTTCGCTTGCCGCCGGGAAAATAACAGCCAGAATACCTACAGGGCCAGCAACGCTCTCGCCTGCCCTCTCAAGACGCTTCGATGCATCTTGGCGAGCTACTTCACTTGTGCTTAGCTGGCCAAAAAGCCCACCGACTGTATCTGCGACGAGCCCACCAAGCCCCTGAAGCGTTGCCCAGGTGTATTGACCAGTTGCAGCAATACCGACAAGTGGCGCTGACCACGTTGATTTCATCTTTTCAGACTGACCAAGCTGCGCACCAAAGATTTCAGAATTGGCGTCGCGGAGATGCACCGTTGCCGTCTTCTCTGCCGCTTCGCGCTCATACACCACCTCAACAGAAGAGCCGCGGAATGCCCCGCTCTCTGTAATAAACTGTTCCGTTGTTTCGATTGGCGTGCCGTTCAGCTGCGTAATAACATCGCCATCTTTGATACCCGCCTCTGCTGCCGGGTAGTCATCTTTAACGCCAAGAATCTGCACCGGTGTACGAGAAATAGTGGTATCCGATGCTATAGAGAATTGGTTCGGAATAATCTTAGGGAGGCCAATGAGTGCAAGAATAGTAAGGAGCACTACTGCAATCAGCCAGTTTACCACTACACCGGCAAGGAGAATCTGCGTCTTCTGCCAGAATGTTGCTGCGCCGTAATCACCCTTTTTCTTCGCCGAATCATGCTCACCCTGAAGCTTTACGAACCCACCAATAGGCAGCCAGTTCAGCGTAAAGAGTGTGCCGTTCTTGAGTTTCTTCTTCCAAGCACGAGGCGGCAGGCCAATGCCAAACTCCTCCACTACTACCCCATTACGCCGCGCAGCAAGTGCGTGACCAAGCTCATGAAGCGCCACTAAAATGACGAGTACAATCAATCCTACAATAATCCCTACGAACAACATTTCACCCCCTCTGTTTTCTATTCACCAAATCGGCGCTGACGTTTTGTGTACTCACTAATAATATACGCCACGTCATCTTTATCCATATCAGGCCAGTTTTTCTCTACAAATAAAAACTCACTGTACGCAGCGCGCCATAGCATAAAGTTACTGATACGCTGTTCACCGCTTGTGCGCACAACAATATCTATTGGTGGCACCTCTGGTACGTACAGATGCTCAGCAATAAGCTCTTCAGTAATCTCTTCGGCCGGTACGCCTTTTCTTGCAATCGCCTGCACAGCTTCAACAATCTCACGCTGCCCGCCATAGTTAAAACAGAGCGCTAAGACGCCACCAGTATTCCCTGCTGTTTCCGCCTCTGCTTTCTCAATAGCTTTAATAATCTTTTCGTCAAGATCTTCGCGTGAACCAAGTACCTTAAGACGCACGTTATGCTTATGAAATTCAGGAAGATCACTTGAAACGAGCTTTAGAACCAAGCCCATCAGCTTCTTTACCTCATCGGCACTCCGCTTCCAGTTTTCAGTAGAAAATACATACGCAGAGAGATACTCAACGCCTTGGTTCAACATCTCAACCGCCACCTCTTTCAGAGTATTATACCCGGCAAGGTGCCCCTCATACGTAGGAATATCATGCTGACGTGCCCAGCGGCGATTGCCATCAACAATCACCCCAACGTGCTTAGGTACTAGGTATTGGCTCGTCTCTTCGCTCTCTACCATTAATGCGCGCCTAAATAGTAAGGATTTCTTTTTCTTTTTGCTTAAAGACTTCGTCAACCTGCGCATTGAAGCGGGCAATCATATCATCAACTGCCTTTTCTGAACGCTTCTGCTCGTCTTCAGAAAGCTCCTTGGCATCCTTAAGGCGCTTAATCTCCTTAAATGCATCCTGACGCACGGCGCGAAGTGTAATCTTTGCGTCTTCAACCTTCTCAGAGGTCTGCTTTACGATTTGCTTACGGCGCTCTTCTGTAAGTGGTGGAATTGGCACACGGACAATGCGACCATCATCAGACGGGTTAAGGCCAAGTGTCTGGTCTGCACGAATAGCCGCGCTAATAGCCTGGATAGTACTAGGGTCAAACGGCGTGACCGTGAGGAGCTGTGCTTCTGGCGCCATAACGTTTGCCACCTGGTTAAGCGGCATGAGCTGTCCATACGCCTCAACGCGTACACTATCAAGGGCGCTTGGGTGCGCACGGCCAGTACGAACCTTTTTCAGTTCATCTTCAAAGTGAGTGATTGCCGCTTGGAAGCGGGTTTCATAGGAATTTATTTCAAACATGTCCTTATTATACCCCAATTAATATAAAAATACCTGCCCTAAGCGGACAGGTATTTTTTATACGACAGAGCTGATTAGTCGTTTACACCAAGCTCAATACGCTTGAAACGGCGAATCACGATGTTCTCACCAGTCTGTGCAATAGTTTCCTTAAGGAACTCACCCACAGTCTTTGAGTCATCCATGATGTAGCTCTGGCTGAGAAGAACCTTATCAGCGAAGTGCTTCTTCACCTGACCGTCAACGATCTTATCAACCATCTCAGCTGGCTTACCAGCAAGTGCGTCAGAAGCCTTTGCCTCTTCACGAACACGCTCAAGCTCTTCAGCTGGAATTTCTTCCTCAGAAACGTATACAGGTGTCATTGATGCAACCTGTAGTGCAATCTGATGAGCAAAGTTCTTGAAGCCGTCAGTACGAGCAACAAAGTCAGTCTCACAGTTTACTTCAACAAGCACACCAATGCGGCCACCGTGCACGTAGCTATCGATCACACCCTCAAGTGCTTCACGATCAGCCTTCTTTTCAGCCTTTGTCAGACCCTTTTTGCGCATTGCCTCAAGTGCCTTATCAAAGTCACCATCAGCCTCTACGAGTGCACCCTTAGCGTCACCAAGACCAACACCAGTTAGTTCTTTTAGCTTCTTGATATCTTCAATTGATACAGCCATTAAGCTCTATGCCTCCCCTTCTTTATCCTTCTTACTTACACCCTTACCTTCAGCAATTGCCTGCTTCATGTAGTCAAGGATAAGTGCAACACCCTTAATAGCGTCGTCGTTACCAGGAATAATGTAGTCAGCAGGAGTTGGATCTACGTTTGTATCAGCAAGCGCAACAACTGGAATACCAAGTGTCTTTGCTTCCTTGATTGCGTTTGCATCACCAAGAATATCAGTGATAATGATTGCACCTGGGTTTCCGGTAAGATCCTGAATACCACCGTACTTGAATGTAAGGTCATCAATTTCTTCCTGGAAGCGCTGTACTTCAAGCTTGTTGTACTTCTTCTCAAACGCACCTGATGCCATGTTGCGGTTAAGATCCTTGAGCTTCTTGATCTGCTTCGAAACAGTACCAGTGTTTGTAAGGGTACCACCGAGCCAACGGTTTACCATGTATGGCTGACCAAGCTCTTCAGCGGTCTGCTTTACGATTTCCTTTGTCTGCTTCTTTGTAGCCACAAAAAGAATTGGCTTACCAGCAGCTGCAACAGATGTAAGGAATGGAAGTGCTACTTCAAGACCTTCAACTGTCTTTGTAAGGTCAATGATGTGTGAATCCTGACGCTTGCTGTGAATGTATGGCGCCATCTTAGGGTGCCAACGGCTTGTTTTGTGCCCGAAGTGGAGACCAGCTTCAAGCAATTGCTTAATATCAACCTTAACGGCCATGATATATACTCCTTTTACCTCCCCCGTAGCGCCTGAGAATTCAGGAGTAACCGCTGACGAGGTGTGTCGTTTAATGTATTACCCTTTTATTATAGCAGTTTTAGTGATTATTATCAAGGTTAGCACCTCACGCTACAGAAAGTACGGAGAACAGTCTCTGAAGTTGGCGGCCTTACAGGTGCTTTGATCATTAGTCCCCCTCGCGTGGTACTGAGCACTACCACTTTCTCCCAGCGCCGATAGTAAATGCTCGTTTCATGATTATGTTTATCGTACCATACACGAATAGGAATCAGTACTCTGCTATACTAAAAACAATATCTAGATAAAAAACTAAAAGAGGAATCTATGCAAGAACCAATCTACACACCCAACCAGTGGGTCACCTACGAACACGCAGACGGCGGCGGCTTTGGGAAAATTACCGGAGGCGATTTTGACGGCAGGGACTGGTATTACATTATTGAAGGCCAGTCAGTAGAGCGCCGCGGCGTCCGAATCAAGGAAAGCGCAATCCTCCTCATCCTTGATAACAAATCATGGCTCCCTCCCCTCAAGCAATCAAGTAGCGAAATTTACAAAAACCTTTAACCAGAAAACCATATGCAACTCATTTCATTTTTCAAGTGGACACTTCTTGCCACGCTTGCCTCACTTATTGCTGCCTATTTCTACGGAGGCTGGGCGGCACTTGTTACCTGTATTATCCTGGGGATCCTTGAGGTTTCACTTTCATTTGATAACGCCGTCTTGAACGCAAGTATCCTGCGCAAGATGAGTGCTTTTTGGCAGAAAATATTCTTAACTATTGGTATTGTTATTGCCGTCTTTGGAATGCGCCTTGTCTTCCCACTTCTTATTGTTGCGATCGCTGCGCAGCTGGGTCCCGTTGAGGCAGTCCAACTTGCACTTGCCAAGGGTGACCCAAGCATCCCGGGCACCTACGGCTACATTCTGGCAGCCGCACATCCGTTCATCGCAGCCTTTGGTGGGATGTTCCTCCTGCTTCTTTTCCTTGATTTCATTTTTGAAGACAGAGACATTAAATGGCTTCAGAAGATTGAAAAACCACTTGCAAAGATTGGCCGCCTTAAGACCGTCTCGCCACTGGTCGCGCTCGGCGCACTCGTGCTCGCAACACAAGCCCTTGAGCCGGAGATTCAGCTCAATGCGCTCATTGCCGGGATCTTCGGTATTATGCTCTACATTTTCATCAAGGGTCTTGGCGACCTCTTCCAGCAGTACAGTGAAAAGAAAATGGGCAACCTCGCACTCGCTACAGGTAAGGCTGGTTTCTTCATGTTCCTCTACCTAGAGGTGCTTGACGCAACGCTTTCATTTGACGGTGCTATCGGCGCGTTTGCCATCACGCCAGATCCTATCATCATAGCGCTAGGCCTTGGTGTTATTGGCGCCATGGCGGTGCGTTCACTGACGGTCTATATGGTAAAGAAGGGCACGCTAGATGAATTCGTTCACCTTGAACACGGCGCACACTGGGCAATTGGCGCGCTCGCCTCTATTCTTCTTGTGAGTATCACCGTCCACGTCAACGAACTAATCACTGGATTCATTGGTATTCTCTTTATTGGCTTCGCCTTCTACACCAGTGTCCTTTACCGCAAAAAGCACGCGCAGAAGGCGTAGATTCGCCCCCTCACCTCTTGTATACTAAGGGTATGAATATACAGGAATATAGCACACAAGCGCTCACAACGCTTCACACAGAGCACGGCATTACTGATATGGATGCGACGCTTCTTTCACAGGCCTTCGGTTTAATGGGCGAAAGTGGCGAAGTGGCTGAAAAGTTTAAGAAGCTTATCCGTGACAAAAACGGTGAACTGACTGACGAGGACAAAACAGAAATCCTTAAAGAGCTTGGCGATGTCCTTTGGTACGTTAACTCGCTCTCTAGCCTCCTTGGTTCAAGTCTTGAAGATGTGGCGAAGAATAACCTAAGCAAGGTACTCAGCCGCAAAGAACGTGGCGTGACTGGCGGAAGTGGCGATAACCGCTAACCCACCTGTTTCTATTTAAAAACCGCTCCTTACCAGAGCGGTTTTTAAATTACCAAGAAAGTATAGCTTACTTCCCTACAATCACTACAAAGTCTGCTTCGCCCACAACACTCACCGGTGGCTTCGAAGTCTTAAATGTAACGCCCTTGTAGATACTTTGCAGGCGTGTCGTGCTGGCTGGCTTCTTGCCCTCGCCTAGGAGTGTGTAGACCTCACGGCGCGCATAGGAGCCGTCAGGCGCGTTGCCTGTTGAGATAACCGTAAAGCCTTCTGCTTCAAGGCTATCGGCAACGTCTTGCGCAGCCCCAGTGACACCACTTCCGTTCAACACCACCACTTGCGGCTTCTCTTTTACGTGCGGATCGCTCGACATCTCCGACTGTACAAAGGTGTGGATCTCGCTATAATCCATAACCCCAGCAACCGGGCGCACAATACTCTGCCCTAGATACATTCCCGTTGTTACAAGCATGTTGTCTTCCTCTACAAGACTCAGTGAAATAATCTTGTCCGATTCAATACTTGAAGCTAAGTCCATAAGCGTACGGATTTCTTTTGTCTCAACATTGGTACGCAGATTATTACCCAGCGCGTCAATAAGCCCAGTAATCTTCCCAAGGTTCGTCAGCGTTCCCGCACTCAGAGCCTTCTCGCGAAGTGCCTTAATGATCATCTGTTGATTCTTCTCACGGTCAAAGTTGCCATTTGGAAGGCCATATCCACCAGCTGCGTTACGAGCACGAGCAAGTGCCAGCGCATGTTCGCCGTCTAGGTGTACCTTTTCGCCATTTTTATAGTTTACAAGGTAACACTTATACCCACAGCGCCAGTCAAAGTTACGGTCAAGGATTCCGCGCGGGTCCTCGCTCTGAATCGTCACATCAACACCACCTACTGCGTCAACCGCCTCGGTCACGGCTGTAAAGTTGAGGTGTGCAAAGTACTGAATATCAAGTCCGGTAATTTCACCAACCTTCTTCTGGAGCGCCTCGGCGCCCTCAGTCTCATTCTCACCATCATCAGAAGCACAGAAGTAAGCAGCATTCAGCTTTCCTTGGTTACCCACAGTACACGTCTCTTGGTATTTCACCCAAAGGTCACGCGGAAGACTGAGCATGTACGCGTCTTTCTTCTTCTGATTCACACTCAGGACCATGATTGAGTCCGTCAGGTTTGCCCCACCGTGCATCCCATCTTCGCTGTCTTCAGCGGTACCAAAAATAACGAAATTACTCCGGCCGTTCTTGTCTTCTTTTAGCGACTGGTTTTGAACAATATCAAAGAGATTTCCCTTGAAGATATTACCTCCTGCAACCATACTCTTGTACACAAGGTATCCCGCCACAAGAAGAATCGCGGCCAATAGCCCCATAGAAACCCAGAATGTTATTCGACGCGCCTTGCTCTTTGGCTTCTTGTCCGCCTTTTTATTGCGGCGACGCTGACGGGCTGGCTTCTCTTCAATAGCCGGAACACCCTGAAGGTCATCAAGCTGGCGAAGTGAGGCAAGTACATCAGTATCCTCATGGATACCTTCATGCTTTAATTCGCGTCCAGGTCGCACCACACCTACGCGCTCGTTCGTGCTATTTTCACTGGTGTGAATGAGTCGGCGCGTCTGCCCCGTGGTGGATTGTCTGTTCTTTACGCCATGGAGTTCGCCCACACGACTCCCCGGCTGACGAGGGATAAACCCGTCAATAGATGGTCTTCTTTTATTCATAAACGTATTTCTTTATTATACGTGAACAGCACCTCATCTCAAAGTACTTATGCTTTTGTTTTTTATGGTGTTTTAAGCGTAAGCCGAGTATACTAAGTAAGGTTATATATCTATGGAAGCTTCATTTCTCTCACGACACCCCTTCTTAAAAGATGCGCTCAATATTGCGCTCTTTGTTGCGTTGGTTGTGATTGGTACCGTCCTTATTAACACTTTCGTTTTCCGTAGCTATAATGTTGTCGGCCCAAGCATGGAGTCAACCATGTACACCGGTGACCGCCTCTTGGTAAATCGCCTTGCTGTCACATGGGCGCATATAAAAGGTGATAGTTACCTCCCTGATCGCGGTCAGGTTATCGTATTTGAGAACCCTCAAGTAACCCTTTCGGGCAACGTTGAGAATAAGTTTATCGTAAAGCGCGTCATTGGACTCCCTGGTGAGCGTGTCGTTCTTAAGGATGGCTCATTTACTGTCTACAACGACGAACATCCAGATGGCTTCAACCCCGACGAACTCACCAAAGACGTTACCGCATCTACCACCACAGGCGAAACAGACGTCATGGTCCCAGATAATGAAATCTTCGTAGCCGGAGATCACCGTGAAGGCACCTTCTCTTATGACTCACGAAATGGACTCGGCACCATCCCCCTCTACGATGTCATTGGCCCAGCCTCACTGCGCATCTACCCATTCACAAAACTGCGCGCATTCTAGAACTAACGCCACACCGATAATATAAAATACCCCGCCTAGATGACGAGGTATTTTATATATAAGAGTACTCTACTTTTCTAAAAGCGCTTGGAGCCGTTCAAGCTCTTCTGGCGTCTTAAATCCAATCACGATTTTTCCCGCACCCTTGCTGCCCACTTTTACATCTACCTTTGCATCAAGTCGCTTACCAAGGTGGCCGGCAAAAGCCTTCCCTCTCTCAGCAATACGGAAAATCTGCTCTTCAGTGTCATCATCAAGCTGCTGCGTCAGGTCTTCGCCCTTCTTTACGTTCGCCACATACTGTTCAATCTTACGACTACTCCAGCCCTCGGCAACAATCCTTGGAACAATCTCTTTAAGAAGCGCTTCATCCTGCCCAATCAGCGGACGCGCCTGCCCCTCGCGGAGTGTGCCATCAGCAATCAGCTCAATCACTTCCTTTGGAAGCTTCAAGAGACGCATTGTGTTTGTAACCGCAGATATAGACTTATGCACGCGCTGCGCAATCTGCTCATTCGTAAGATTGAAGTCATCACGGAGTTTCGCATAACTTACCGCAGTTTCAATGGCGTTAAGGTCGCGGCGCTGAATATTCTCAATCAGCGACACCTCCAGCTGATGCTGGTCGCTCATTTCACGGATAACAACGGGTATTTCCTTAAGGCCCGCCAGCTTTGAAGCACGAAAACGGCGCTCACCGGCCACAATCAGGAAGGTATCCGCCTCACCATCACGGCTCTCTTGCCCTACGTGCTGCGGAACAACCAAAATAGGCTGCAGGACTCCGTGCTCTTTAATGGACGCTGCTAGCTCTTCGAGCGCAGCTTCGTCAAATGCCTTACGTGGCTGATCAGGGTTCGCCTTAATGCGTGCAATAGGCAGCACACCTTCGCTACTCACCTGCTTTTCTTCAATCGCCATCGGATTGAAGCTATCATCAATAAGATCTGTTGGGATTAACGACTCAAAGCCTCGCCCAAGCCCCTTCTTTGCTGCACTCATACTGCACCCCCTTCAGTTGCTCCATCAGCTGTGCGCGCAATTACTTCTTTAGCAAGCGCCTTGTACGCACGTGAACCCTTAGAAAACTTGTCATACACACCAATAGGAAGGCCGTGACTTGGTGCCTCTGCAAGGCGTACGTTACGCGGAATCACCGCATCAAACACACGGCCCGGGAAGTGGCGCTGAATCTCAGCAAGCACCTGCGTACTGAGCGCCGTACGGCTATCTACCATCGTAGGAAGAACACCCAGGAGCTCAAGACCAGGGTTCATACCCTTACGGACCAGTTTCATGGTCTCTAGCAGCTGCCCTAGGCCCTCAAGCGCGTAAAACTCAGCCTGCACCGGAAGCAAAACATACTTTGCTGCAATCAGCCCATTCACCGTCAAAAGGCTCAGGCTTGGCGGACTATCAATCACGACAAAATCAAACGCATCACCGGCAGTATCAATTGCCTGCTTCAGGCGTGAAAAACGCTTATCAACCTGCGCCAGCTCTACTTCAGTATTAGCAAGAATAGACGTTGTAGGCGCCACCCAGAGATTCTTATGCTCAGTTTCCACCACCGCATCGGCAAGCGCCGCCTCGCCCTTCACAACGTTCGTCATCGTCACTACTAGGCTTGCCTTATCAATCCCCAGGCCGCTACTTGCGTTCCCCTGTGGGTCAAAATCTACAAGCAAAGTTTTTTTGCCAGCCTTAGCCAGAAAGTATGCCAAGTTAATAGAAGTAGTTGTCTTACCTACTCCACCTTTTTGATTTGTTACGGCAATAACAGTCGCCATGATGTTAGTTTTTACCCTCTCGTTATTAGCCTTAGTATACCATGAAACCGCTTACTGAAAAAAGAAGCATTACTGTTAAGCGGCACTCGTAACCTAAGTATTAGCCTTCTTCTTCCAAACTGGCTTCGTATCGTAATACTCAAGATAGACCTGAACCGATGTCACGATAACAATCATGATAATTGGACCGTAAACCACACCAAGCAGTCCGTACATTGCAATACCACCAAAAGCCGCTAGCATCGTTAAGCCATTGGTTAGCGTCACTGTCTTAGGGATAAATCGCGGACGCAGGAAGGATTCAAGATTACTAACAATCCCAATCACCACCAGCGCAATGATACCCGGCACTACCTGCCCTGTTAGCATCATAATAAGAATCAGTGGATAGGCAACCACCCCTGCTCCAAGTGGAATCAGGTTGAAGAATGCAAACGCCACAGTCAACAGGAAGAAATAATCCCACATACCAAAGCAGGTTGCCAGTACTAGCGCCTCAAGTGCACCCAGAATAAACGCAATCATCAGCTGCCCTTTAGCCATTGCACCGGCCATCAAACCAACCCGAGCAAGGTACAGCCGAGTTACATCGGGCTGAAAAGGACTAAGAGCGATAATTGATGAGTGGATCTTCTTGCCAAACACCAGGAACTCAAAGAATAAGAAGGTATACATGATGAAAAGGATAATTGCCATCGGGATGCTACCCACAAAACCAGTCAAGAAGGTTGTTGTGGCGCTCAGGATACCCGGCAACGTACTGCGCGTAAACTCAAGCACAGCCTCAACCGACAGCACATCCCTGCCACCACCAACTGGGCGAGCAACGTTGTTAACATTCTCAACTACCGACTGTAAAAATACCGGTAGTGACGCAAAGTCACCCCCAAAAGCACTAGTCACCTGCCCCACTAACTGTCCTAGCTGGAAGAAGGTCAGGATAGCTATCAGGATAACCGGTACAAGGACTATGACGAACGACCAAACTAGTGTCAGCGCTGCCGCCAGACCCGGCTTCATCTTGAGCGCTAGCTTCTCGTAGACGTTATGAAATAAAAATGCCATCAGTGCGGCCAATGCAATCACACCAAGATAAGGCGCAACAAACCAAAGACCCAAACCAATCGCAACCAAGGCCACCACGAGCCAGTTCTTTGCAGTTAGAGGGTGTGTTTCCATGCGCTTAGTGTATCACGGCTGCCAACAAAAAAATCCCCTACAATGAGGGGATTTTTTAGTAAGAGCTGCTTACTTGATTGAAGTAATCTCAATACGAGAGTACTTCTGACGGTGACCGTTTACCTTGTGAACACGCTTCTTAGACTTGTAGCGGATAACTTGGATCTTATCACCCTTTACCTCTTCTTCTACAACCTTAGCGGTTACCTTCACACCTTTTACCGTTGGAGTGCCGACAGTAATCTTGTCGCCATCAATCACCAACAGTGCGTCAAGCGTGAGCTCTTTAGTTCCTTCTTGGAGGAGGTCCACCAAGAGGGTCTCTTTCTCGGTAACAACGTGTTGCTTGCCACCGATCTTAACGACTGCTTTTGTCATTTTCTTGCTTCCTTACGTAGTTATTTAAAACTCTTTTAACAATCAGTAATTTATTATAGCAGAGGTGGTGTAGTTTGTAAACTCCCCTCCTCTGTTTTAGTACACTCTTTCAAAAAAGAAAAGCGGGCGGACTATAGAAGTATTCACTCCTACAACCCGCCCGTGAGATCACATGCGGCTACTACTCTTTACGAGCGCGGCCCCTCATGCGATCAGGCAGTCCGAAGCACAGGTACGCTCCACCAGCGGCAAGTAAAATTGCCCCAAGCGCCAGCGCCCCATTCTTCAAAGTAGTATCACTCATGCCCGTCACAGCAAGCTGCTCAGGGTGCGGAGCCATCGCCCCGCCTGAAACGCTTACCGTCGTTGCCTCAGGAAGCTCCTGAGTACGGTCGATGACCGCTGCCTCACCCAGTTCGGGCTTGAGTATAACAATGTCATACGGCGGCTCACAGCCATACACGCACGGCATCATATCCAGCGGAGGAAGGACAATATCGCTCCCCAAGCACTCCTTGAAATCAAACGGGATAAACCATTCGGTCTCCCCTTCAATTACAAAGCCCTCAAGCGCAACAGCCTTTACCAACGCTTCGTTGCTATACACAGGAATGAGCATAGCAGACGCATCTACCGGCTCACCATTGAGATAAAACTGCACACCCTCAACAGGGGCAATCTTCACCCAACGCTGCTCCGCAAGCGGAGGCCGGCACGGCTCAACAACCTTCGTAGGTGCTTCAACCGTGACGGATACAACTTCATCTAAGACAGGCGTCTCGGCCGGCTCCTCATCAGAGTCGCCAGCGTTCTCGCCACCCTCATCCAGCGGAGCATCCCCTTCGGGCGTAGTGCCCTCAGGGGTCTCGTCGGATTCGATGTTAGCCGGAACTTCATCCAGCTCGTCAGCAACGACATCGTCATTGCCTTCCGCCGCAAACGCAGCAGACGGTGCAATTGCGAATACAGCCATGGCGGTTACCATCGCTGCGAAAAATCCAAGGACTTTCTTCACTATCTTCCAATCAACAGGGTACAGCAAAACAAAAATGTTCCTGCGACACATTCAGATACTACCAACTTTTTAAACTGCAGACACCCAGAATCACCCGGGTATCAATACAATAAAGCACCTAGGGACATCTGAATGTAACTACATTATGGCATAATTTTGCTAAAAAAGCAATAGCATGAAGAGGCGGAAAAAAAGGAACGACCCCATTCAAGGGGCCGTTCTCTTCTCTCCTTACCTTTACTTAGGCAAGCTGCTTCAATTCGTATTCCGCAGGAGCATTGGCAAGGTGCTGCACAAGCTCTTCACGGGTCAGAAGCCCTGTCTGTGCACCAATGTGCTGCACAACGTTCATTGAGTTGATCGGTGCCCAGCGAAGCGCTGTCTCAATATCTTCACCAAGCGCAAGCGCTGTAACGAAGGTTGAGGCAAAGGCATCACCTGCACCCGTACGGTCTACCGGAGCAGACGGATCTGGGTAGTTTGGCATCTGGAACAGACGTGCACCATCAGAGGCGTATGCACCATCAGGGCCGTCAGTAATTACAACTACCTTCGCGCCAAGGGCATGGAAACCATTTGCAAGATCAGCAACTGAATCAATTGAAAGATCAAGCACTTGGGCCGCTTCTTCACGGTTCATGATCACGATCTCTGCGCGGGCATAAATACCTGCAAGCTTTTCACGTCCCCACTTAAAGTGGATAGTTCCCGGTTGGAAGACAAGCTTCGTTTCAGGGTGCTTTTCAAGATAGTTCAGCACTTCTTCATGAAGCTCCCAGGCTTCACCACTCTGCGCAAGGTAGATCCAGTCCGGCACTTGCTCAGGCTCTTGCCATGTATACTCGTAGCCTTCGTTCTTCGTAAGCATTGTGCGGTCAGCACCATACCGAAGTACGTACCAGTAGTTTGACTTAGCGCCCGGCTGTACAGAAACAGTATCTGTCTTTACGCCCTGCTCTTTTAGGTACTGAAGGGTGTGTTCACCTGTTTCGTCATCACCTATATAGGTCATGAGGCCAGACTCCGCACCAAGACGGCTAAATGCCACGGCTGCGTTTGGAGACGGACCTACCGCCTGAACAATATCAACAGTGTTGTATGGGAACTTTGCGCCAAATTCAACGCTCAGCCACTTCTTCCCTGCTTCATCGACGTCAACTTTTGCTGTGTCTTTATCGAGCTCGATAAATGCGTCTGTGAAGGTGTCGCCAATAGCGAGAATGTACGGGTGTCCTGATTCGTGTGTCATAGTTTTTACTCGTGCATGTCGGAATCAACATGCAACCAGCTTTCAATCATATCTGTTCCACCGTCATCGGCAGAAAGATCGATGATATCATCTTCAGCATACGCATCAAGTTCGCTCACAGTACCATCCTCGCGGATGTCTACTGGTTGCAACTGAAGGTAACGCAGTAATGACATGCTGTCTTGATCCTTTTCTATTTAATTTTTACTTTATTTTTTTGTTTTTGCGCGCTGGTTTCCCGGCGTGTTTCGCAATATTTCTATTATTGCATAAAATATTTGAAAAGTCAATACCCCTGTGCTACACTGGTGATAGTGCACAGGGCGTGCACGTACTTTATTTTTGGAGGAATGTGAAGACCGTCACAGACACCCCAGACACCCATACCGTCGAGCGACTCCTTCGGGAGAAGCAAGGAAAGGCTCTCAATACCCTTTTACAGGATGCACCCGCACTCAGTAAAGAGGAGTTGCAGAGGCTTCAGAACGCGTTACTGCGTCACTGCAGTACGGAAAGCAAGAAGGATATGCTCCCCGCGGGCATTGAACCGGAGACACTCCTTGAATTAGGGATCCCCGTCCTTCGGCTTCCGCGTCCGGGAACTCAGGGGTCAGAGCACTTTGCGCTCATCAAGGATGCAATCCTCCGTTCGGTCCCCCGCCTGTTCATTAGTGAACTTGAGGGGTTGAACGATGGCGGAGATGTGAAGCGTGCTGACCGTACGCTCAACAGCTTGATCGAGCTCACGAGTGCGTCGATGCTCTTTTATGCTGAGCCGGGCTTTACCGGTTCACTCAGAAAGGGCGCGGCGTACCGGGTTGGTACAGGTGGAAGCCTTCGTATCTACTGGGCCGCTGAACGCACGGGATACCGTGGAGGCTGGATCTATAACGCAATGGTTGAGATTATCAATCACGCAAGCTCTAAGCCACCGGCGATATCGGGCGGTAGCTCGGCCGCACACATGACAGTGAATGTGTCACTGCAGGTCAGTGAGACCGGAATCATCACCGATGTCATACCTACTGTGGCCGGCGACGAAAGCTACGGCATCGTCACAGGCCTGTGCAGCTGCCAGCAGATGGCCCGCTTCACCGGAAGCATGTTCTAGGTCTCCCCTTCAATACAAACCGTCCAACCTCTGGGCGTCCCCCTGTTTTTAGCAGGGGGTTTTCATTTATTGACATTTTATAGCTTTTATGCTAATATAGTATTTGTCACTTTGCATTCTTAGAGAGGAATGGGACACGTGTTTATCAAGGGAGCCGCACTGGCCGCCGAAGAACTCACCCCTACGCAATTAGAAGCATTACAGAAAGGTGATCAGGTCACTCTTGGGGTCACCCCCGATGGAGAAACCAAAATGATTATTGTGCAGGTGCACATCTCTGCGACCCATATCAGGGACCTCCTGATACGCATCGAGGGGTACGCCTACCGCAATAAAAAACGAGCAAATGTGATAGCTCAGCTGTTCACCGCCCCGGATCGACTGGGAGATGGCTACGCCGAACTCACATTTTACTCATAAACCCCTGTCCGCATTCACGCGGGCAGGGGTTATTCCTTTTTTAAGAGTGGTTGTGTGCACCATCATGCTCTTACTTAAACCATAGGTTTGGGCGGAGACATTGAGTGAATGAAATACATCAGTAAAGAGTCTGCTGGAAACGGCGGACTCTTTTCGTTTTTGTAGCTCTGCCGCGCTATTGACTCAACCCTGCTCATGCTTCATAGTAAGCCGCATAATTTAATCATAAGCAGGACCGAATCCACATGAAGGGAATCCCTCCAAAGAACTACTTCACTCATACCTCTAAACGGCAGATTTCAAGAGGGCTTCGTGGCTTCACCATCGTGGAGCTCCTCATCGTCGTAGTAGTCATCGCCATCCTCGCTGCCATTACCATCGTGGCGTATAACGGCATTACCGCCAACGCCCGTGACTCTGCCCTCAAAGCAGATCTCAACACGGCCGCCAAAAAGGTGGGGATCGCTCAAGCAGAAACAGGGGCTTACCCATCCATGAAGCCCGCTGGGCTGTCTGACATCATTCAGTACTCTCAAACCAGCGGTGGCCAAGGCTTCTGTGCTACTGCCGCCAAAGACGGCCGAGCCTTCCACATCACCCAGAGCGGCAGTATCCAAGAAGGTGCCTGTTCTGGCCACACCACTGGCGGAGGTGGTAACGAGATCGCCGCCAACAGCCCCATCCAAAACGTCACCTCAGCACAGTGCCAAGCCCTTCCAGAATTCACTGGCAGCAACACCAGCGCCATCCGCACTGTCACAGACAACCGCGGCGGCACAACAAGAACATATGAAATAGCCAAATTGGCCGACGGCAAATGCTGGATGCTCACCAATCTCAAGCTCGGGAGCACCAGCGGAGCAATAACTCTCACGCCAGCTGACACGAGCGTGGCAAGTAACTTTACGTTGCCACAGCTCACGACTGGCGGAGCGGGCGAATATGACACCCCCCGTGCATATGGGCCGGTCCCCGGCGACACGGGCGCGGGTTCTAGTAACTACGGCTATCTCTACAATTTTTCAGCTGCTACAGCTGGCGAAACGCGAGCCACTCTCGCCACAGGAAGTGCGCAGCATTCGATCTGCCCCGTAGGCTGGCGGCTACCGACCGGAGGGAAGGGTGAGGTGCAAACCGATTTGATTGAACTTGATATTGCGTTTGGCGGGGCTGGCCCCTACGTAGATAACTCGGAGCTCGACGTCTTCCATTGGCGTTATGGCGGAGCTTTTAAGGGTACATATTCGGGAGTTTTTGACCCTGAGTTTAGTAATTTGGACGGTCAGGGAGAATTCGGCATTTTATGGTCTGCTTCCGTCAATCCTGATTGGGCAGACGACGTCTTCGGAGTCGACTTCTCTGATATCTCCTCAGCCCCTCATAGTGGTGGCATCAGATCAGTCGGTGCTGCGATTCGTTGCCTCTTAAACTAGGCCAGATGGGGTTGGGTCTTTGACTCTTATCAATCCGAAGTGCCCTGCAGTTCATGCACTGAACTTCTGGAGCGTTTTCCTCGGAGGACCGCCGCCTCGCTCCTACTGCGCAACGGCACACCGGCGTTCGCGAGGTACTTGCCCACAGTGCTCTTACTCACGCCCAGCTTTTCTGCAATCTTTCTCACCGATTCGCCAGCCCGGTAGAGTCGCGCAATCTCGGCAGGGTTCGCCTCCGTTCGCCTATACTGCTTTCTGATCTCTATCCCGTGCCGACGCAGAACATCTGTCACGGTACGGAGCGGGCGTCCAGTTTTTTCACTCACGTCGGTCGCAGTGATACCTGTCGCATAGAGGCGCACAATCTCAGCCGCCTCATTGCCCGTTACGAATCGGTAGCCTTTGGGTCCTCGCGCTGAGGTTGGGGCAGGGTCCTGCTCTATGAGGGGGTGGGCTATTTTATGGAGTCGTCCGACCTCTGTTGCAACAGTGGTCAATTGTTCTGTGTTGCAGGAGCTGAGGTGCGGGGGTGTGACTGCCGCACATGCACATGGAGCGTGGGGCGTGGCAAGCGCGCCGCCTAGTGATTGACCAGAGCTGCGCGGTCCTGGCGCACCTTTTCTTGAGCCTCAGCAACCCTATCAGCACTCTCCTGCTGCTTCTTCAGACGTTTTGATCCACTACGCCACTCACTTGCTTCGCGTGGAGTCACACCCTGCTCTTCAAAGATAACATCCTGGTCTTCATAGCTACGGCCACGGTCAGGGCTGCGAAGAATACGACCATCTGCTACCGCGTACGATAGATACGCAATATCCTGAAGGAGGGTCTTGTATCGCCTGTCTTCTGTGTGAATAATTTCACCATTCTCATCAGTGGTAAAGTGTGGCGCAGAAAGTACCGACCAGCCAATTTTACGGCGAAGATTTTCCTGCGATGGCTCGCGCTCATACTGCGCTTCGTAGTAGGTTTTACTAATATCACCTATTCCACGGCCCATTGGGTTTTCTTTGCTATACCAGACAGGAACTGAATCGGCCTTGTTTTTACTATCTGCCATTTGGGTGTAGCTCGTTTCCCAGAAATATTCACCGCTGACGGTTGATTCTGGAATGGCGCGGCGAAGGAGCTGTGTGGCAATGCTGAGCGTTCCACCTTGGCTTCTTACCTCGTCAATAATAAGAATGTTCTTGCCATCAAGAGTTGTTGGCTGGTTCATTACCTGTTCTTGCCAATTTTCTTCAGAAAGATCACCAATGGTAAAGAGTGCACGAATACGGGCAATGTCTTCTTCGCTTACCTTATCAATATCGAAGTCCAGTGGGCCGCGGATTGTCTCGGCCTCTTCACGCTTAAACCCCTGGTCCATGAACCAGTTAACGCGGTCGATGTTGAGGAATTCAAAATCAGGCATCACTGTACCCTCTTTAGCAAACTGCTCCCAAAGACCACTGACGAAATCCGCAACGGGGCGACCTGATTTATCAAGAAAGATAATGGTGTCTGGCTTCTGGGCTGAGCGTTCTGGGTTTACGGGGTCAAGAATATTGCGCTCTGCAATAGAACCGTCGGCGATGCCAATGATTTTATCTGTATGCTGGACGTATTTTTGGAGGATACCGTCAGTATCAAGCCGGTCCATAACACTTGCAGTCCTCTTCTGGCCTTGGGAATCCTCATGAAGGAGCTGGTAATTACCCTCAGGCTCGTTAAACCGCTGGACAAGCTCGCGGCGGCGGTCAGAGTTGGGTGGTTGATTTTCAGACTGGTGCATAGTGTTTTTTCTTTTTAGTGTACCGCTTATGAATATAGTATATATACTAGCATATTTTAGCTAAAAAGTCAATGCTTAGGATGTGCTACACTATACGCATGAAGCAAACTATTCTACGCAACGTTACGGGAGTATTAATTGTAGCACTTGGAACAGGGGCACTGCTTGATGCACTGAACATCCTTTCCTTCTGGGGGCTTTTTAACACGTGGTGGCCGGCACTGCTGGTGCTTGCGGGTATTTTTGTAGCGATTGGCGATGCACGCCGTAACTACCTTTGGGCGTTGGTGCTTGGGGTGATTGGAACACTCCTTCTTCTGCGTAACCTTGAGGTGGTTACGTTTAATGTCTTTGGACTGGTCTTCCCTATTGTGTTGATTGCGATTGGGCTTTCGGTTATCTTTTCTGCAACGCAGCGGCGCAAGATACCACTTGGTTCAAATGATATGGATAATATTTCTGTCATTTTTAGCGGAAGTGAGACGGTGAATGCAGCGAAGGATTATAAGGGTGGCCGCGTGACGGCGATCTTTGGCGGTGCGTCACTTGACCTGCGCGATGCGGTGATTAAAAAAGAAGCGACCCTTGATATTACAGCTATTTGTGGCGGCGTTGAGATTCACGTGCCACGTGAATGGCGTGTGATTTCTAAGGTCGCCCCAATAGCGGGTGGCGTTGAGAATAAGGCGCGCGGTAAAGACGAAGGCGATGGCCCTGTTCTTGTGCTTACTGGCATTGCAGCGCTGGGTGGTGTTGAGGTTAAGTAACCTACTGCCCGTGCTCTAAGCGGTCCATGTCCTCGTGACTAAGCCCGTAGTAGTGGGCAATTTCATGCCAGAGTGTGCGTTTGATTTGTTCGTAGAACTCTTCTGGGGTACGCGATACGGTCTGAATGGCGTGTTTAAAGAGCGTGATTTTATCAGGGAGCGAATAGGCCGCCATGGAGCTTCGCTGCGTCAGCGGCACCCCTTCATAGAGGCCAAGTAAAATCCCACCCTCGGTATCAAGGTGGGATTTTTGACGTTGGGTTTCATCTGGCGCGTCGGCATAGGTAATGACGACGTTATCAAGACCGGTAATGTACTCTTGCGGCAGCTCATCCATCGCCCTGCTGATGAGGGCGTTGAATGCTTCGTCGCTGACGTAGATGCCGTCCACGTATTACGCCTTTTGGAGCGATACAGTAAGAGTTGCGCCTTCAATGGTTGCTTCGGCACTGTGGCTGTATGGTGCGTCTGAGATAGCGCCTTCGGTGAGTGTTTCAGCGGTAATGACCTCTGCGTGTTCAGTAATGGCCTGTGCGAGTGTTTCATCTTCTGTTTTGAGGCTCAGAACAATACGGTCGTCAACATTAAGACCGGCGTTCTTGCGCGCGGATTGCACGTGGCGAATGACTTCGCGGCTCAGGCCTTCGCGGTGGAGTTCTGGAGTGATGGACTTATCCAAAGTAACGTCACCCTCCCCTACTTCGTGCGAAACGGTCTTTACGTTCACCTCTTCAGCGATGATGTTTTCGTAGAACGCATCAAGCTTCTCACCACTGTACGCTAGGGTTGAGAGTGGCTGGCGAATCTTGATTTGACCGTGGTCATCGTCGCGCTTCATACGGAGGCCAAGGCCCTGTTCAATGACTTCGCGGGTACGGGCCATGCGGTCAATGACAAGCTCGTTCTTTGAACTGACCTTTGGCCAGTCGGTGAGGTGAACACTTTCGTTGTTCGTCATTTTTCGGTACAGTTCTTCGGCCATGAATGGCGCGAATGGCGCGAGCGCCTGGCTGACGCGCGTCAGTACGTAGTGGAGGGTGCGGTAGGCTGCTTGCTTGTCGCCATCGTCATCTGATTTCCAGAAGCGGCGGCGTGAACGGCGGACATACCAGTTTGAGGCGTCGTCAAGGAACGGCAGGATCGGCTTCACTGCACTTGGGATGTCATACCTGTCCATATGTTCTTCAATTTCATTTAAGAGTTGGTGGACGCGGCTAATAATCCACTGGTCAAGCGGGTTCTGGATGAGCCCCTCAATACTCAGTGGGTCTATCGGGAGGCCGGCTGCGTCACGCATTTCATCGGTAAACTCCCAGCCGTCTACGTCGGCGTACATTGTGAAGAAGTCGTACATGTTCCAGACCATGCTGAGCTTACGAGCGACATCGCCGACGTCTTTATCTTGAAGGCTAAAATCTTCCCCTGCGAGCACTGGCGAGCTGAGCATGAGCATACGGAGTGAATCCGCGCTGAACTTATCCATGAGCTCATTTGGATCGGTGAAGTTGCCAAGGCTCTTGCTCATCTTGCGGCCATCGTTGCCGGCAAGTGTTCCGGTAACAATCACGTTCTTAAATGGTGCTTTTCCAAAGAGGCCAACGTTGACTGCCTGGAGGTAATAGAACCATGCACGGACCTGCCCAACGTATTCGGCGATGAAATCACCCGGGAAGTTTGCTTCAAATTTTTCTTTATTTTCAAACGGGTAATGGAACTGGGCGAATGGCATACTGCCTGATTCAAACCAGCCGTCAATCACCTTATCAATGCGCGTATACGTGATGCCGTCCTTTTCAAAGGTAATGTCATCGACCCATGGGCGGTGGTAATCTTCAAGCTCAACACCAGAAAGCTCTTTGAGTTCTGCGTAGCTTCCTACAACAATCTGGTGCTTCTTGCCGTCAGTGTCGTAACCTTCCCAGACGGGCATCGCCGTTGCCCAGAAACGGTCGCGACTAAGATTCCAGTCTGGTGCAGCTTCCATGTTCTTTTGGAAACGGCCGTGCTTGATGTGGGCTGGGAACCATTCGATTCCTTCTGTATTTTGCGCAAGCATTTCTTCTTTTTGACCCTGAATATCCATAAACCAGCTTGGGTGCGCGCGGTACATGAGGCGCGTGCCACAACGGTGACAGTGCGGGTAGCTGTGGCGGATGTAATCAATCTTCCAGACAGTGCCGCGCTCATGCAGTGTCTTAGCAATGGTCTTGTTGATTTCCCAGACGTTTTCGCCCTTCCACTCCGTTTCAGAGTAGAGGCCGCTCTCATCAATGACGTGTACAACAGGAATGCCCTTTTCCTGCGCAAGAATAAAGTCTTCTTCACCATAAGCTGGTGCAAGATGGACGATACCCGTTCCGTCTTCAGCGCTGACGTAATCAGCTGCCCATACCTTGTGTGCGCCCTCTCCCCTATCTTCAAAGAGTGGCTCGTAACTAAGGCCAATGAGCTCTTCACCCTTGAGCGTACGAAGTACGGTGTGCTCAAGTGGCTGGTGCTTAGCGTCAGTCAGAACCTTCTGAATAAGTTCTTTGGCCAAGATAAATTGTTCATCGCCTACTTGTACTTCCGCGTACTCAAGTTCAGGGTTTACGGCTGTGGCTGTGTTAGCCGGGAGAGTCCACGGAGTGGTCGTCCAGGCAAGGAGCGTACTGCCGTTTTCTAGCTTAAATTTCACGTAGACGCTTGGGTCAGTGACGTCTTGGTAGGCGCCGGCGTCCATAGTGACCTCTGCCTTAGAAAGTGGCGTTGCGTCGCGGGTACAGTACATAAGCACGCGCTCGCCTTCGTAGATCTTCCCCTTTTCAAAGAGGGTTTTAAACGCCCACCAAATAGACTCCATGTATTCTTTGTCCATGGTCTTGTAGGCACCCTTGAAATCAACCCAGCGGCCAATGCGGTCAATGGTATCTTCCCAGAGGTCACCTGTTTGGGTCATGTTCTCACGAGCAGTAGTAATGTATTCTTCAAGGCTAATCTTTGTGCCAATTTCACGGCGATCCTTGATACCAAGCTTCTTTTCCGTGAAAACTTCAGCTGGAAGGCCGTGCGTATCCCAGCCCCAGACGCGCTCAACACGCTTGCCTTGCATGGTTTGATAGCGTGGCACGGTGTCTTTTACGATAGAGCTGAGGAGCGTTCCGTGGTGCGGCACGCCGGTGATGAATGGAGGGCCATCGTAAAACACGTAGGCGTTATCAGCCGGACGGAAATCAACCGACTTTTCAAAAGTCTTGTTTTCTTTCCAGTAGTTAAGAATATCTTTTTCATACTCTAGAGCGCGGCGGCGTGTATTTGCGTGAAATTTCATTATGCGAGTTCCTTCCATTCAGTTTCTTTAAATCCTACGAGCACGGTGTTTTTCATTTGAATAATGGGGCGTTTTATGAGCTTTGGATGCTTGGCAAGGAGATTGATCTGCTCTTCTTCGCTCAGGCTTGGGAGTAAGTCTTTTATCTTTTCCTGGCGGTAGATTTGCCCACTCGTGTTAAAGAATCTTGAGAGTGGAAGGCTTGATGCCTTCCAGAGCTCCGTTATTTCCGCGGCGCTGAGCGGGTCTTCTGTGTAGTCGCGTGCGGTGTAAGAAATATCATTCTCACGCAAAAACTTCTCTGCTTTTTTGCAGGTTGTGCATTTTTTATAACAGATGAAGTTTGCTGTCATGTGTACCTCTTTAAAATAATAAAACCCTTCGTCCACCGGAGCCCGCGGGTGCGGGTGGTACCATCCGGTTTCCAAAAGGTTTTAACTTTCAGCGCTTGATTGAGTGCTCTGACGTGGCGGTCACGTTGGGGTCTAGTGGGCCGTAGCTGTTCTTCCCAAAAACTTGCGGGTGATAGCCGCTCAAACGTTTCTATATATAGTATACAACGTAACAGAGTACTGTTCAAATTATTTTACACAGATTCGATGACGCCGGGAGTAAAGACGCCGTAGCGCTCAAGGCGCTGCTTCGTGGCTTTGTAGAATGAATCCGCCATAGCAAAGCCTTCGCCTCTCTAGGCAAAGAGTTCAGCGCCGAACTTCAAGAAGACAAGCGCAATCATCAGAACGATCCAGCTCGCTACGATAAGCTGGTGATAGCCGCCCCTAAGGAAGTTTTGCACCTTTTCGTTTGTCTTCTTCTGAAGGCCAATGAGATTCTTTCGGAGCGTAATATGCGTGGTTGCGGCAAGCATGAGTGTACAGCTAAAGGTGACGATGAGGCACCATGGGCAAAGCACTTGGATGACATATACGCTATTAAAGAAGAGCCAGTAGGCAAAAATTGTCCCAAGGAGTACGCCAATGTTGAGCGCGCGGAGGAACCACGGCTTAAAGCTTGCACCGCCCCACAGCGCTGCCACAGCAACGGTTACCAGCACCGGAAAGGCCATGAGGCCGATGAACATATTAGGAATTCCAAAGAAGACGCTCGCCTGCCATGTCTGCATGACGGTTGCGCAGTTCAGTACCAGATTAAAGCTACAGGCTAAAACTGCATCTGGGTCCTTCAAGAGGTGGATTTCTTCAATACTCAAGACAAACGCGGCAATGAGCGCCAAGACAGCACCCACAAAAAGCACAATGAAGGCATTTCGCACACTTCGTGCCTCAGTCTTTTCTGAACTTTTCTTAAATAGTGCACCGAATACTGTCATACCTTTTCCTTTTATCCGTAAAAACTAACTTCGTTAACTGTTGGGAGTGGAAGACCCGCCCACTTATTAAGCATTTGTCCATCATCTGTCAGTGCAATGACCGTTGGGTACTGCATGATGTCATAGGTGGTACAAAAACCAATGCCGTCGCGCGTCTCTGGCTCCATGGTTTCTAGCTCGCGCCCCGTTACCTGTTTAAAGAAGCGTAGAAACTCCTCTACCGTACGTGCATACTCTGACTGCTCTTTGTACACAACTACAACGCGCATGCTACCTAGGCTCCCGCCTCTTCAGAGGACTTCTCTAGATTACGGCGACGTTGCTCTAGGATAGCAACGAAGTCATCGAGCGTCTTAAATTCCTGGTAGACACTTGCAAAGCGTACGTAGGCAACTTCATTGCGCTTTGCGAGCTCATCAAGCACCTTATCACCTACCTGCTTTGAGGTAATTTCACTTTCACCAAGGTCGTAAAGTGCGTCTTCAATGACGTCAATCATCGTCTCAACCTCTACCTCTGAAGTAAAGAACTTTCCTACCGAGCGGCGGATTGCCGTAGCAAGCTTTTCACGGTCATAGAGCTCGCGCACGCCATCTTTTTTTATAATGGCGAGGTTTGGCTTTTCAATGCGTTCATAGGTAGTGAAGCGACTGCCGTCAGGAGCTTCACGACGGCGGCGAATCGTCACGCCATCACTTACTTCACGAGACTCGATAACTCGGCTGTCACCAATGATGATTCTTCCCATATGTCGTCTCCTTTTTCTGGCTTGCTCTAGTCTTCTGAGTCAGTTGCTTGTTTTTTGTTCTTGTTCTTCTTACGGCGGCGAAGGAATGCCGGCGTATCAGACTCGTCTGACTCTTCTGGGTTTTGGTTCCAGATATTTTCAGCAGGCTCTTCTGCAAAAATAGCTGCAGATTCGCTCTGGTCAAGGTTCATATCAATCGCGCTCACTGCGTCGTCATCAATAGCAGCGTTAATCTTCTCAGAGAGGTCTGCGCCTGGGGTATCGCCCTGTTCAGTAGCAGCGCCTTCCTCTTCAAAATACGCTGAGTCAAAACCTGTTGCAATTACAGTAATGATGAGCTCATCTTCGATATCCGGCTTTAGCGTTGCACCAAAGATGATATTTGCATCTGGTGACACTGCGCTAGTGATGATCTCAGCCGCTTCCTGGATTTCAGACATACTCATGTCGTAGCCACCAGTAACGTTGAAGAGAACACCGCGTGCACCGTCGATAGACACCTCGATGAGTGGTGACTCGATAGCTTGCTGTGCAGCAAGTGAGGCACGGTTGTCTCCTGAGGCGCGGCCAATACCCATAAGTGCTGAGCCAGCGTTGCTCATAATTGCCTTTACGTCTGCGAAGTCGAGGTTAATAAGCCCGTGTTCAGTAATAAGCTCTGAGATTCCCTGCACACCCTGGCGAAGAACGTCGTCGGCAATCTTGAATGTTTCAAGAAGCGGCGTACGGCGGTCGATTGTCTGAAGAAGACGATCATTAGGAATAGTAATAAGCGTATCAACGCTTCGGCGGAGCTGTGAAATAGCCCACTCTGCGTTCTTGCGGCGCTTTTCGCCTTCAAAGCTGAATGGACGAGTGGCAACACCAACTACAAGAATACCAAGTTCACGTGCAACTTCAGCCACAACGTGACCAGCACCAGAACCAGTACCACCACCGGCACCAATGGTAACAAATACCATATCTGCACCTTCAATAGCCTTCTTGATTTCATCACGTGATTCATTTGCAGCAGCTTCACCCGTCAGTGGGTCTGCGCCCGCACCAAGACCGGAAGTTGTTCCGTGACCAAGGTGGATTTTCACATCTGCCTTACTATTATGCAACGCCTGAGCGTCTGTGTTCATTGCAATAAATTGCACGCCACTGAGGCCTGCTTCTTTCATACGGTTGACGGCAGAACCGCCTGCGCCGCCTACACCAACAACTTTGATGCTTGCAAACGTCTGAATGTCACTTGGTTTTACTTCAGGCATGCCTGTCTCTCCCCCAGTTTGTTATCTCTATTAGCTCTCATTATATCACCCACGGGCTACGGTTTAAACCAACCGAATAATTTCGAAGCTTTTCCCTTTAGGTCTTTTGTGTTTGGCGCCTTCATCTTAAGACCACCGCCAGACTTACGCTCTACTGTAGGTGCCTGCTCTGCGTCAATCAACATAAGGCCAATTGCCGTTGCAAACTCGAGCTTATCAATATCATCAGCCACACCACCAAAGCCTGTTGGCTGGCCAAGACGCGCAGAGAGGCCAAGGGCTTCTTTAGTGTACTCAGCCATGTGCTTGAGCTTTGATGCACCGCCTACAAGAACAATGCCGCCTGGAAGACGCCCAGCACGGCCGGCTTTCTTAAGGTGCATCTGAATACCCTCGAAGATTTCTTCAAGGCGCGCCTCAACAATCTCATTCATTTCTTCACTCGAGAAAGTATGCGTTTCTTTATTGTGCTTTACTTCTACCGTGTCTTTTTCAGCATGACTCAGCGCGCAGGCGTGTTTGGTTTTTACAAGTTCTGCAATTTCTGGGTCGGTCTTGAGGCCAATCGCAAGATCATTGGTGATATTATGACCACCAATTGGCACGACACCGGTGTATTGGAGGTCGCCCTCTTCGTAAACAGCAATGCTGGTTGTGGCACCACCCATATCTATAACTGCAACACCATTCTCCATCTGTGACTCACTGAGTACTGCACGTGCGGCGGCCATGGCGGTTGGCACAATAGCGTGTGGTGTTACCTGCGCAGATTCAGCCGTCTTCTCTACATTGACAAGGTACGGTGTTAGCGCAGAGATAACATGTGCGTCAATTTCAAGGCGCGTTCCGGTCATACCAAGCGGATCTTTAATACCATCCTGGCCATCAAGGCGGTATGAATGTGGAATAACATCAAGGATTTGACGATTCGCCGGGACCTTACCCATAGTAGCGACGTCTTTAATACGATCAAGGTCATCAGGTGTGATTTCATGGTCACCTGCGCCTACTGCAACCATGCCATCTGCATGAGTAGTAAGGATATGAGTCCCGTTCAAGCTAATAGTAGCGCCGTGTACCTGGTAGCCGCTCATGCGTTCAGCTTCACCTAGTGCAGTGTCTATTGCCTGCCCTGGCCCCTGAAGATTAACAACGACACCTTTTCGCATACCAGAGTTGGCGGCCTGACCAACTCCAACAATTGTTGGAACGCCAGTAGTACTATCAATATGCGCAACAATCGTGCGCACTTTTGTAGTCCCAATGTCTAAGCCGATAGCGTATTGAGAATTTTCCTGCATATGCTTTAGTATACTGGTTGTGGTAAGTGTTGTAAACTACAACACCCTACTAGCCTATGCAAGGCCAGCCTCGATTCGCTCAAGATGCTGATATGCCCGAATATCCTGCGCTACCCGCTCTATGATGGGATATTTCGCACAGTGAAGAACAGAATAGTTATAGTCATCACGAATAAGCATGACGGAAGCAAGCGCTTGGCGCCCGCAATACCGTAGTAGCGTGATGGAGTCATCTGTCATAATGCCACTCTCGCCGCGGCGAATCGCATCCTCCCTATCAAGTGGGAAGAGGAGCTTTGTTTCCTGCTTAAAAAAGGCATCTAGTGTTCGCGGGCTAAGATCTAATGAGTTTTTAATGTCTTCAAGGTAGGCACGCTTAAGATCTTCGGCATCAACAGCATCCTGAAAAACAGTCGCCGGCGGAACTTCAACCGCGTTAAAGGCTTCTATAAAATCTGGGTACTGCGGGAGTGCCTGCTTTTCCATCTTGCTTCCTCCCCACCCGTAACTGTTATTAAATCTTCGTTAAAATTTCTACGCCGTCTTCAGTAATAAGAACCGTGTGCTCAAACTGCGCACCAAGACTGCCGTCACGCATGCTAATTGTCCACTTATCATCCTCAACAATGATTCGCTCACCGCCAAGGCTCGCCATTGGCTCAATTGCAATGGTGTCACCGGGCGTAAGAAGTGGGCCAGCGCCCTTCTTACCGTAGTTCGGTACCTCTGGGGCTTCGTGCATTGTGTGCCCTACCCCATGCCCTACCAATTCACGTACAATAGAGACCTTTGCATCTTTGAGTACTTTTTCAACTGCCGCACTAATATCACCCACGCGGACAGGGCCCTTAATAGCATCGATTCCCGCGTATAATGCGCGCTCAGTAGACTGGAGGAGGTGCTTTACTGCACCCTTTGGCTCTTCACCTACTACCATTGTGAAGGCACTATCCGTCTTCATACCCTTATACTCAATAACCATATCAAACCCAACAACATCGCCCTGCTGGAGGATGTAATCAGTTGGGATGCCGTGGACAAGTTGTTCATTTGTTGAAATACAGATAACTGCCGGGAAATTCACTTCCGCTGTTTTATACGTAGCAATAGCACCGCGTTTTTTAATTTCCGCTTCAACCCAGGCGTCGAGTTCTTTCTCTGAAATGCCTGGCTTCACCTGCGCCCTCAGACCCTGGAAAATCTCAGCTAAAATCCGACCGCCTTCGCGCATTGCCTGAATTTCTTCTGGAGTTTTTACCTTTTGCACGGCTAAGAAAGCTCCCTGTTTTGAAGTTCTAGGAAAATACGATCGTGGATCTGACCCACATTCCCTGTACCGTCAATATGTACCACTGGAATGCGCTGCCCTGTAAAGAGCCCGAGAATTGGGTACATTTCTTCACGGTAAATAGAGAGGCGTTCGTCGATTGCCTCTGGGGTATCATCAGCACGCCCACGGATACGAAGACGATTCAAAAGCTCTGCGCGCGGCACTTCAAGCACCACCACAAGGCCAATATCGCGGCCATGATCAGACTTATTATTAATGAGCCATTCTGCCTGCTCAAACTTGCGCGGGAAGCCATCAAGAATGAGTTCATCAATATCACCGCCCTTCGCAATTGCTTCACTCATAATACGAGTAATTTCTTCGTGCGAAACGAGCTTACCTTCCTGCATTGTCTTTACAATCTCAGGATCGTGCGTATCACGAAGCACTTGACCGGCACTTAACCAGCGCCAGCCCATTCGTGCCGCCAGTATCTGCCCCTGCATACTCTTACCAGCACCGGCTGGACCAAAAAATATAATCATACTACCTCTCTTTGTTTTTTATTTTATTCATTGTCCTTGCCCCCATTATAGCGAGGGTACCGCTCATAATGGCAAAACTCAGAACCGCAATTACCCACCTATGTGGTCGGCGCCAATCCTCCATTATAGGCGGCAACACGATCAAACACAGTAGAGCGAGTGCGGCAAGGACTGTGGCGGATATAAACATCTGCTGCGCATCCTTTTTCAGCCGCCCCTGCCTCTTAGCTATACGGCCAGCCTTGTGCGCACGACCCATAACACCCCTTCTCTACTAAAGCTTCTCTTTTACAAGACGTGCAATAATTGCGCCATCAGCGCTTGAGCCAAGCTTGCCCTTTACGGCGCCAATCACCTGCCCCATTGCCTGCGGACCACTGACGCCAAGGTCAGCAATCACCGTATCAATAGCAGTAGCGATCTCATCTTCAGATAGCTGCTCTGGAAGATATTCGGAAAGAATTGCCGCTTCGGCATTTTCCTGCTCAACAAGCTCCGGACGCCCGGCAGCTTCAAACTGCGCCGCACTGTCTGTGCGCTTCTTTACTTCTTTTGCAATAATCTGCTCAATCGCAGCATCTTCAAGGCCTGTGTCGCGCTTTCCCTGCGCCACTTCCTCGTTCAATACTGCTGCCTTGAGGTTCTTTAGAACTTCCCCACGAAAACGATCACCGCCCAAAAGAGCGGTTTTAATATCGTTATCGAGTTGTGCTTTAAGCGACACTCTGATGCAATCCTTTAGCGGAGACCGAGGCGAGCCTTTGAAAGCTTCTCTGCCTTACGCTCCTTACGGATAATCGCCTTCTTACGGCGCTCTGTCTTGCTGATGTCTTTAGAAAAGCGCATAGATGCCTTAGCTTCTGCTAGAACACCACTCTGTAGCACCTTTCGGTTGAAACGACGGATAATATTCTCGTTCGCTTCGCGTTCGTCTTTACGTGTTACTTGTACCATATATTTGCTATTGTAACAGATAGCACCCTGTTTATCAAGTATAGACATGCGAGATCAGCCCTAAAGGTCCCGCCCCCCCCTACCTCTCAAGTAAATCAACCCTCCAAGCAGAGCTGATGCAGCCCATAGCACAAGTGACCCGGCCAAGAACTCCCTAACTTTGTTTATTATTAAACTAAATGTATCGTTTATCCCCGCAGACTACAATAGCCTCGTTAATCGTAGCCAACCCTTTGCTTGTGTTAAAATAATTACATGACAGAACCGATTGTAAGCGTAAGAGATTTTAGCCTCACAATAGGCTCGAAAAACATTGTTAAAAAGCTTAATTTTGACGTACTCCCAGGCGAAGTATTCGCCTTCCTAGGCGCAAACGGATCCGGTAAAACAAGTACCATCCGCTCCCTGCTGGGTATCTACCAGGCAACAACCGGTACACTCCATGTAAATGGTGCGCCTCTCACGCCTGAAAACGCGGCGACAGTTGGCTACCTCCCGGAAGAGCGCGGCCTCTACACCCGCTCAAAGGTACTTGATACTATGATTTATTTTGGCGAACTCAAGGGCATGAGCCGCGACGACGCACGGGACTTCTCTCTTGCATTCCTCAAGCGTGTTGAACTTGAAGATAAAGCTGCGGTGAAAATTAAGAAGCTTTCTGGCGGACAGCAACAGAAGATTCAACTGGGCGTTGCTATTATGGGCGACCCGAAGCTTCTTATTCTTGATGAGCCCACCAAGGGTCTCGACCCGGTAAACAGGAAGCTCCTCCTTGATATTGTTGATGAGCTTCAGCAAAAAGGCACTGCGGTAATTTATATCACCCACCTTATGGAAGAGGTTGAGCGCCTTGCAAATAGACTCCTCATCCTCAAAGACGGCCAAGCACGTGCATACGGCACCGTCGGCGCAGTAAAGAAAGAGTTCAAGTCTGAGTCTATTGAAGATATTTTCGTACAAATTTATAAAGAAAAAAGTAGCGAGGTTGCTCACGAGCCCGCAGACGAACCGTCAAACAAGGAGGATAAATAATGTCTAAACTACGTTCTGTTATCCGCCACGAATACCTTACTATTGTGAAGCAACCGAGCTTCTGGATTGTAATGATTGCGATTCCGGCCATCATAGCACTTATTGGTGTGCTTACTATCCTTGGCAATAAGGGAAGTTCTGACCGTATTCAGGAAATATCAAAAGATATTAAGAATGTTGCCATTATAGACAAGAGTGGCCTGATTAATACTGAGGTTGTGAAGGCGGCAGATTTAACACTTAGTTCACCAGCGGAGACAGACGCACTCCGCACACAGGTTCGTGAGGGTAAAAAAGAAGCGCTCATTATCTACCCAGAAAACCTATCAAAGGACCGTAACTACAAGCTCTACCTCAGCTCAGACGACCTAACAAAAATGGGGGCAATTTCGTCACTTTCAGATAACATCCTAAAGACGAGCCTCTTCCTACCGCTTGGCTCACCCGAGGTCATTGCGCTAGCCCAAAATGGCGCTGCTGCAGACATGACGTTCTATAAAGACGGGCGCGAATCAGCCGGCTTTAACGAATACGTGGTGCCGGGTCTCTTCGTAGTACTGTTCTATATCATCTTCGCCTTCTCTATTGGCTACATGCTCACGAGCGTCAGTGAAGAAAAAGAAAACCGATCAATGGAAATGGTACTCACCTACGTCCAGCCGCGCACGCTCATCCTAGGAAAGCTCCTGGCGGTTATGCTAGTAACGCTCACGCAGGTTGCATTCTTTGGACTTCTTGGCACACTTGCGTTGGTAATTGCGCCACACATAGGAATGCCTGTTAGTCTGCCGTTTGGTATTGATATCACCAAGCTTGTCTTTGACCCGACCTCTATCGTCCTTGGGTTCGCATTCCTCTTTACCGGCTTCCTTATGTACGCTGGCTTCATGACGGCAACTGCGGCAATTGCGCCCTCTACAAAAGAGGCAAACAGCTTCTCTGGTGTGTTCTTCATCGGTGCATTCATTCCGTTTTACTTCATCTATATGATTGCAACGAACCCTGAAAATCCAATTGTCACCTTCCTCACCTATTTCCCGCTGACATCGCCGGTTGTTTCGCTTATACGTAATGCCGTTGGTAACTTTAACGGCGCTGAGGCGTGGCTTGCACTTGCTGTAATGTTTGGCTTCATGGTAATTAGTATCTGGGTTGCCATACGCGCGTTTAAGCTGGGTGCACTTGAGTTTTCACAGGTGCTAAAGATTTCAAGCCTGTTTAAGAAATAGTAGTCTGTAGACAATCCTTACAAAGAAACAGCGTAGCTCAAATGCTACGCTGTTTCTTCTAGATGAAGGAGTCTTCCCTCGACCGTCCGCCGGCCGTTCCACTCGTTGATATCCACTTGATACCAGACGTTTACCGTAGCGCCGATTTCTTGGAAGAAATGTTCTGGGGCGTTAAAGGCAAGCATTTCCACCTGCGCGCCTTGTGTGTCTTTTACCGCGAGTTTCACGTGCTGACCGTCGGCGCCCATACGGCGAACGTGAGCCACAACTACCTCCGCTGTACGCAAGACCGGCTGCGGGTTACCGCTCCCAAAGGGTTCAAGCTGGGCAATCTCGGCTACAAGCGCCTCGCTGAGATCACGGAGGGCTGCGTCTGTATCGGCGGTCGGCAGCAAAAGCGCCGCTTGGTTTTTTAGCCCAGCCGTCTTATAAAACTCATTCACACGCTGGCGAAAAGTAGCAATATTCTCCACCGGAAGCATCACGCCAGCTGCAAGCTTATGCCCGCCACCTTTTGTAATAATATCGTCACTGGCACGGATAGCATCTGCGGCACTAAAATCACCAAAACTTCGCGCCGAACCCTTCGCCTCACCATCATGCTCTGCAAGCACGTACGTAGGCTTCTGGTAGCGCTCAAGTAACTTTGCGGCCACAATACCCACAATGCCATGATTCCAGCCTGGGGCGCTCACAACAAGCACGGGGTCATCCAGCAGCTCCTCTGCTTGAATGAGCGCTTCGGCAAAAATAGCATCCTGATCACGGCGACGCGCCTGATTCATATCATCAAGCTGGCGCGCAAGACGAAGCGCTTCCATAGAATCTGTTGCGGTGAGCATATCAAGTGCGTACTGCGCAGTTTCAAGGCGACCAGACGCATTCATACGTGGACCAAGTCCAAAACCAAGGCTGCGTGCGTTCACCTGAGCTGGCGTGACACCAGACACCGCCATAAGTGCCTTGAGTCCAAGACGCCGCGTCTGTGCAAGCACCTTCAGGCCCCAGAAGACAATGGCGCGGTTCTCATCAACTAGTGTCACGATGTCACAGACTGTTCCAAGAGCTACAAGATCAAGCAGCCATTTTTCCTGGCCCTGCGGGAGGCCATCAAGCCGAGTTTGAAGTGCCTGTACCACCTTGAACGCCACACCTACACCGGCAAGATCTAAGAATGGATATATCTTCCCCTGCAGTTTTGAATCTTTTTTAAGAATGTACTTCTCGTACTCGTCAGGGTGGTCCTGAAGGAGACGCTTTGGATTTATTACACCCACCGCAGGCGGCTGCTCTGGTGCAACGTTGTGGTGGTCGGTCACAATAACGTCAACACCAAGTTCTTTCGCACGTGTTATTTCTTTATGACTGAGACTTCCGCAGTCCACGGTAATGATAAGTTCAGCGCCATCCGCAGCAATGCGCTCAATAGCGTCTACCGTAAGACCGTACCCTTCTGTGAAGCGGTTTGGGATGAATGCCGTGACGTGCTTGAATCCAAACTGATTGAGCGCATCAAGCAGGACAGATGTGGCCGTCAGCCCGTCAATATCGTAGTCACCGTAGATGGTGATGCGTTGCTGTTTTGCATGCGCCTCAACAAGTCGCTCCACCACCTTTTCCATGTCAGGAAGGAGGAAGGGATCATGCTTTGCGTCGTAACTAGGAGTAAGAAAAGACGCAGCTTCTGCGCCCTCTAGCCCGCGTGCTTTAAGAATTTTTTCAAAAAGCGTCACGGATATTATCTAACGTCAGCAGATGTACGCTTTGGGCGTGCAGCGTGCTGCTGAGATTTAATCACAATACTCTGAAGTTCCTTGAAGATTGGGAACTGCTTGTTTGTTGCGTAAATCTTTGTATTGCCCTGCTTTTCACTCAGGAGGAAACCGATCTTCTCAAGACGGCGAAGTTCGCGTTGGATATTCCCTGGATCTTCTTTAATAAGTTTTGCAAGACCACGTACGTGGGTGCGGAAATCAGGATACTTTGCATATACAACAACGATTTTTCGCCGTACCCTTGATGTAATAAAGACGTCTAACATAGGTCCCCTTTTACTTTTCTATTCTCCGCTTGGCCTCACAGCCTGTTGTTATTTATTCTACCCTTTTTGTAGTGAATTGGTCAACGGTCAATCGCTATTTAGCGCCAATTTAGAATAATATTATTAATCTTTTGGATTGTTTCTTCACGAGACGGCACTTCATTATTATCATAATAGTGATCTGTATCGAAGTAGTTTGTCTTCACGTCCAAGATGTGAAGTTCATCTGCAGACATGTGAAGGCTATTCACCACCTGCTCTGCCGCCACAGGAGCAGCAACAACAAGCCTATTAATACGAACGGGCTTTAAAAAGTCGAGCGCAACGTCGACGATAGTACTGCTAGAGAAACCGTCGCTCACAAGTATCACCGTTCTATCCCGAAGGAGCTCATGATTAATGATACCCCCTTCACCAAGAAGTCGGTTAATCCGCTGAAAGGCCTGACGCTTCTGCTCCTCTAGATAGCCATGGTACTCAGAGGTATACCCCATCATGCCACTACCTGAGATCTCACTATTAGCAACGAACGACCCCGTGTGCGAAACGCCACCGAAGTTCATCCCCTCTCCGGGGATTTCAATATCCTCAGCGATAATCATCGTAAGGACACTGTGAAGCGCAGATGCAATCTGCTCCCCAACAATAACGCCTCCGTCGCTGAGCGCAACAACCGCACAGTTCTCGTAGCGGTACTTCTCTAATAACTGCGCTGCCAGTTTTTGCCCAGCATGCGTGCGGCTTTCAAAATACATATGGTTATAGTTTAGCACGCCCGAGAGTGATTAGGCGTACCATACTTTCGCGAACCATTTCACGCAATGTCCTTTAAGGGTCTCTACGATTTAAAGGACTTTGGTTACACAAGGTGTCGCTGAAAGTACGGTACACCTACTCACCCAGCAAACTGAGGTATACTGAAAGTATAATGGAGTATTTTGAGGTTGCACCGCTAAAGATTGTGCGCGCCACGGCTGGCGTGTTTACGTATCATGCGGCGAGCGAATCTGACGTGACGATAGGTGCGATTGTTACCATCCCTGTGGGTAAAAAGGAACTTCAGGGTCTTGTTGTAAAAAAGGTGGCAAAACCAGAGTACGAAACGAAGGAGATTACTGGTGTTGTTGTAGCAACACCACTCCCCGCCTCGCTCATTGAGACGGCACTATGGCTGAGTAATTATTACACCACCCACCTAGCAACCGTTCTACAGACAGTACTCCCACGTGGGCTAGATAAGAAACGGCGAGCCAGCAAGGGTGCGCCGGAAATTTTATCCATTCGTGAGCGAACAAAAAAAGTACTCAACCCGGAGCAGTCAGAGGCTGTGGCCTCTATTCTAGAGGGGTCAGAAGGCACAACACTCCTCCAGGGTATTACCGGATCTGGCAAGACGGAAGTGTACAAGGCACTTGCTCAGGATGCCGTAACACGCGGCCGTTCGGCTATTATTCTTGTGCCAGAAATCAGCCTTACCAGCCAGCTTGTTGATGAATTTTCGCATAGCTTTGCGAATACACTCATCACCCATTCGCAGATGACCGAGGCGCAGCGCCACGTAGCATGGCAGAAGGCGTTGACAGCAAAAGAGCCGCTTGTGATTGTTGGACCACGCTCTGCGCTTTTTATGCCCGTACCGGACCTTGGGCTCGTTGTCATAGATGAGGCACATGAGCCTAGCTACAAGCAGGAAAGTGCCCCACGCTACTCTGCCCTGCGCGCAGCAACCATGCTTGGGCGCTTTGCAAAAGCACGCGTCATCTTTGGAAGTGCTACGCCGCTCATTGCCGACCGCTACGTTGCCGAGCAGCACAAAACTCCTATCATTAAGCTTTCAAAAAAAGCACGAAACAATACCCAGCCAACAACCGTAACGGTCGTAAATATGACAAAACGCGACAGCTTCAAGCAGCACACATTCCTCTCTGATGCACTCCTAAAAGAAATCGGTCACAATATAAAGCATGGACAGCAAAGTCTTATTTTCCATAACCGTAGAGGAAGCGCCAGTACAACGCTATGCGAGAACTGTGGCTGGACCGCAGAGTGTGGGCGCTGCTTTATTCCCTACGTCCTTCATACAGACACCCACACCCTCCAGTGTCATATTTGTGGCGGAAAAGAGCGCATCCCAACATCGTGTCCGGTCTGTAATGACGCAAGTATCATCCACAAAGGTGTTGGTACAAAGCGCATCGAAGCGGAACTTGCACGACTCTTTCCTAAGGCAATAATTGCCCGGTTCGATTCAGATAATACAAAGGAGCAGACGGTTGCTTCGCGCTACGAAGAGCTTTATAAAGGTGACATTGATATCATCATCGGCACGCAGGTGGTGGCAAAGGGGCTCGACCTCCCGAAACTTCGCACCGTAGGTGTCATTCAGGCAGACAGCGGACTTATCCTCCCCGACTTCGCCGCCAATGAGCGTGCGTTCCAGCTTCTTGCACAGGTTATAGGGCGCGTGGGACGTGACGAACGTGCGACTAACGTTATTGTTCAGTCGTATCAGCCCGACCATCCTGTCATTAAATTTGGCACCGCCCAGGACTACGATGGATTCTATGAGTATGCCCTGGCCGAGAGGAAGCGTGGTAACTTCCCGCCCTTCCGCTATATCCTCCAACTTACGAATGTATACAAAACTGAATCAGCAGCCATCAGGAATGCGCAGATACTTGCACGTGAATTACGGAGCAAGCTCCCGAAGACCGTGGAGATTCTTGGACCTACCCCTGCCTTCTATGAACGCCAGCATGACACCTACCGCTGGCAGTTGATCCTCAAGAGTGCGCAACGCACTGAGCTAACTGCGGCACTTACACACATACCACCAACTCACTGGCAAAGTGAGCTGGACCCACACAGTCTCCTCTAGCCCCTAGAAACTCCTCCTCACCTCTGGTATAATAAGTCGCAATGACAAAAGACGACATCATCACCCTACCAAACCCGCATCTGCGCGAAAAATCTGCAAAAGTACGCGAGATTGATGATGCAACGCTTTCACTTGTAAAAGACATGACTGACGCAGCGATTGACTGGGAGGCTTCCCGCCCACACGAAATCAGCGCTGCACTTGCAGCCGTACAAATCGACCGGCTTGAGCGCGTTGTGATTGTGCGTAGCAACTTTGAAGACAAGCAAGATAACGAATTCACAACACTGATTAACCCGGAAATTGTAAAGTACGAAGGGAGCATCGTTGAAGATTACGAAGGCTGCCTGAGTGTAAAAGACGTGTACGGTAAAGTGCCTCGTCACTCAAAGATTCGCGTAAAAGCGCTTAACGTAGAGGGTCAAGAAGTGCGCTTCAAGGCGTCTGGCTTCCTTGCCCGCGTTATTCAGCATGAAATCGACCACACTCACGGCATTCTTTTTGTAGACCACATTCGTGATTCACAGAGCGCCTTCTACAAGCTTGATGCATCAGGTGAACTCCAGCCACTCAACTACGAGGCTGACATTAAAAATAACACCACCCTCTGGAATGAGTAGCGGAATTATCTTTTTTGGCACTGAAGAATTCAGCGCCATTTCACTGCAAGCACTGATAGACGCTAATTACCCTATTGTGGCAGTCGTCACAAAACAGGATACAAAAAAAGGGCGTGGCAAGAAGCTCGTTCCGCCAACTGTAAAAGTAATTGCAGAGCAGCACAGTATTCCCACATGGCAGCCGCACCATCTTGATGAAATTATTGATGACATCACCGCACTTCAGCCTGTGGCTGGCGTGCTCGTGAGCTTTGGGAAGATTATCCCTCAAAAGATAATCGATCTTTTTACCCCTGGTATTATTAACGTTCATCCATCAAAACTTCCGCAGTACCGCGGCCCCTCACCTATTGAGTCGGCTATCTTGAATGGCGACGCAGACACGGGCGTTTCTATCATGCAGCTTTCTTTGCGCATGGATGCCGGACCAGTCTATCACTTTACACCTCACACCCTTCAGGGTAATGAAACCAGCCCTGAGCTCTACCAAACCCTAGGAGAACTTGGCGCACAAAGCCTTGTTACACTTCTGCCAGAGATCCTTAGCGGAGCACTTCAGCCGCAAGCACAAGATGATGCCGCAGCAACCTACTGCCAGCTCATTAAAAAAACTGACGGAATTATTGACCTATCTAAGTCAGCGATTCAACTAGAACGAGAGGTTCGCGCCTACAAAGGGTGGCCAGGAAGCCGCACCCAACTTGGCGGTGCTGATATTACTATTACCGCCGCACACGTTGCTGAAACCGCAGATGCATCACCACTCACCCTTCCTTGTGGAGATGAAACCTATCTTACTATCGATGCGCTCAAACCAGCAGGCAAAAAAGAAATGCCCGCACGTGAGTTCCTCAACGGCTACGGACATTTGCTTTAATAGACTACTGGCTTAGGCTTGTGGCGTATCTTGTGATGCGCCAAGGATTGCATCGCGGTTCTGAATAACTTCTTGCTTCAAGCTCTCAAGCGTGCGCGCCACTACCTCACGGTAGTCAGGGCGATTCACCTCAAGCCACTTTGTTGCGGCGTATTCAGCCTTAAGGTCTGCACTATTCACGTCTAGACCTGTCGCCTGCTGCATCTTCTCAAATACAGGGTCAGCTGCATACTGCGGCATGTGTGCCTGTACCCATGCGTCAACCGCCTCTGGTTTTCGGTCAATAATTGCCTCAAACTCCTCAAGCTGCGCATCTGTCATGCCCTCACTTAAGCTCACACCTACCTGGTATTCAAGTTGCTCGTAGATATGCTGAAGAAATGGCTTCTTCTGCTCTTCGGGAAGATTACTCAGCCCTATATCGTTTAAAAAACTATCGTCTAACTGAAACATACTCTTAGTTTACTCCCCTTTTAGACAATTTGCGAATTCACCTCATCGATATACGAACGAAGTGTCGCTTCATACACCTCACTTGTATCCGCTCCGATGACGTCACTACGGAGCCAATCCCATACCGCCTGGTCATTGCCAGCATTCTGGAGCTGCTCATAGATCTGCTGCTGTTCTGGCGTAAGCATTTCCTCAACGATCGTTGCCGTACGAAGGCCAACTACCTTACGTGCATTCGCTACCATTACTTCTTGTAGTTGGGCTGGTGCGCTTGCTGCACCGAGCGCTTCAATAATCTGCTCATCTGTCATAGTATTCCCCTATTTTATAACTTAGTTGTGTAGCGGCTTAAGATATCCAGGACACTTTGTGTATCACTGACACCATCAACACTTACCCATTCATTGAGACCGTCACCATTCCACTGAATAGAGTGACCGTCTTGTGCGGCAAGCTCACCAAGCTGCTTCAGCGTATCTGTCGCACCTTCAGCGCCAAAGGTGTCAGCTGCCCAGTTCCATGGGTAATCGTAGTTACCGATCGATGGATCTGGTACGAGAACCTCCGCAACTGGCTCGGGTACAACTTCTGGCACAACCTCAGGAGCTGGTGCTTCTGGCTGCGGTGCCTCTACTGGCGCAGCGCCAACCGTACCTTGCATTGCTTCAACGATACCGCCACTGAGGCCACCGGCCGCAGCACCGACGCCAATAGCTGTCTTAAGGCGACTCCGGTTTCCTTGACGTTCAGATGCAGTACGCTCCTGGACGTATTTAATAAGATCTTCGACGTTCGCTTCTTCTTCGTTCTCGTACTTGTCAGCGAGCTCCTGCGTGAAGGCATCTCGGTCCTCTTTACTCTGACTCTCCGCAAGTGTGCGGCCGTCTTCACCTTCAGAGTTTGCACGGCGCCTATTTACCTGTCCGGCCATAACGCCACCAACAGTACCGCCAGCGAGCATTCCGCCCCATTTACCACCACCCAGAAGGCCTACACCAACACCAACTGCCGCAGCAGTACCTGCAATAGCAAGCTTACCCTTGAGTGAACCTTTATTTGTGAGCTGTTTTGTGAGCCAGCCAGCCTTACCACTCTGCTCGTGGCGCTCTGCAGTAATAGCATCCTCTAAGTCAGCATGACTTTGCATCAGTGCAAGTTGTTTTGCAAGACGAAGGTTATTTTCATACTCATCGCCACGCTCTTCTTCGGCGTATTGCGCCTCAAACTGGTCCTGAATATCACGCTGCATGTCTGCAAGCGCACCTTGGTAGCTCTCGCGAGCAGTATCAAGCTTCTGATCAGACCAATCATTAATCTTATCAGCGAGCTTCTTAAGGCCCGGTACCTTTACAAGGTACTTAGAGTTATGAAGGAGCTGCCCAAGGTAACCCTTGCGCGCCTTTGCGGTGAGTTTTGCGTAGTCGGCTGCGTTATCTTTCAGCGCTTCGGCAACTTCGGCGGATAGTTCAGGACTGAAACCTTCTTCCTCAGCTGCTGCTTCAAGAGCTGTCTCAGCTTCGTCCTTAGGGCCAGTATACAACTCGACCTCCTTGCCAACCTCGGCCGCTGGAGCGCTGTAGAGCTCAACCTCTTTCCCAGCAGGTGGTGTCACCTCACCGGCTGACGATACGGTAAAGACACGCTCATTATCATGCGCCTCTTCATCTTCAATAATTTCAGCATCAACGATGTCCTCAGCCTCTGACTCTGTAGCAGCGCCCCCGCGAAGCTCTTCAACCATACGGCGAAGCTCATCGAGTTCACTACGAAGCTCAAGCACCTCTTCGTCACGTGCCTCAAGAGTCTGACGGAGCTCGGTAATCTCTTGATCTTGGCGGTTGTTATCCTTCTCAGACACCTCAATAGCACTCACCACCTCTTCGAGAACCTCGGAGTGCACATCAAGCTCCTGTGAGGTTTCACGTTCTGCGGTAGGTACCCATTCAAAATCGCCGTTGGCGTACTTAACAAGCCTTTCTGTCTGACCCTCTTCGTTCGTGCGAACGCGGCGTGGCTGCTTATCTGCAAGCTCGTTTCCTTCTATTTCTGCTGAAGTGTCTGACTTCGGACCTTTATCAAGGTGAAATTCTTCTGATGACATGATGTACCTTTTTCTGTTTTTTTGTTTTGAATTGCTACTTTCCCTTAAAATAGCATATGCTTATAGGGAAAGTCAATTATAGGTGTCGTTCAACAATTTCGCGAGTAAAGAACTCAAGCGTGTCGCCGACCTCAAGAAGCACCTTCTTGTTTGTCTTAAGTGTTAGCCCACACATATCACCCTCAAACACCTCCTTAGCGCTCACCTTTTCACGCTGGAGGCTGGTGATTTCAGCTTCGCCAAGATTCTCATCCTTACGCTTCATGCGCACAAGAAGCCCTGGAGTAATCTTACCTGTGACCACCTGGCCACCTGCAATGATCTCTTCCTTCATCGTGCGGAAGACACCCTTCACCTCAAGGATACCTACTTCAGTTTCAACAACTTCAGGAGCAAGGAGTTTTTCCATTGAATCCTTTGCGTTATCAAGAAGCTCGTAAATAATTTTGTACAGACGCACTTCGGCACGCTCACGGGTTGCAAGTTGCTTCACCGCCGGTGGAAGTTCGACGTTGAATCCGTAGATGACAGTCTTTCCGTCGCTCGCTAGGCGGATGTCATTTTCCGTAATATTACCCACGCCACTACTGACAATATTGAGTGATACCTCACCACCTGTTTCGATGAGCTTGAGGCTATCAATCACAGAGGTAAGTGACCCCTGCACGTCCGCCTTTACAATAATATTAAAGTCAGCCGCTTCGTGCTTCTGGGTCATCATCTTAAGGATGTCTGCACCAGTAACATTTGCACTCGCAGCGCTATCTTCACGCGCCTTGCGTGTTTCAGCCGCTCGAGCGCGCGCTTCTTTTTCATTCTTCACTACTTCAAAGATGTCACCAAACTGTGGAAGCTCCTTAAAGCCTGTAACAGTGACTGGTGTTGATGGACCTGCCTCTTTAATTGCCTTGCCAGCAAAGTCCTGGAGCGTACGGACCTTTCCGTATGCAGTTCCTGCAACCATAAACATACCCGGCTTGAGCATTCCCTGCTCTACAAGGAACCCTACGACTGCACCACGGCCCACTTCCATGTGCGCCTCAATAACAAGACCTTCAGACGCCGTATCAACGTCAGCCTTCAGCTCTTCCATATCGGCAACAAGAAGGACCATATCAAGGAGTGTATCAACACCCTGACCGGTCTTTGCACTCACCTCTACCATGACTGTGTCACCGCCCCATGCTTCAGGATTGAGGCCGTGCTCACTGGCAAGCTGCCCCATAACCATCTGTGGATTTGCGGCCTCCTTGTCAACCTTGTTGATTGCAACGACGATTTTTGCGTTGGCTGTGCGGGCAAAACGAATTGCTTCAATAGTCTGCGGCTTCACACCATCATCTGCAGCGACAACGATAATAACAACATCCGTAAGAGTTGCACCGTGCTGACGAAGTGCAGCGAAGGCTTCGTGCCCTGGTGTATCAAGGAGTGTAATGGTACGGTCTTTACGAACCGTCTGGTACGCACTAATATGCTGGGTGATCCCACCCGCCTCTGCGTCAGCAACCTTTTGCTCCAATATTGAATCCAGAAGACTTGTTTTACCGTGGTCAACGTGACCCATCACCGCTACAATTGGCGGACGAGTAATAGCGTCTTTAGACAACTCACGAACACGACGTTCGGTTGTTTCTGAGGCCGCCTCTTTCTTCTGAAGCTCAACATCAAGGCCAAGTTCTTCTACAATGATTGTTGCTGTTTCAAAATCAATACGCTGATTAATTGTTGCAGCGATACCATTCTTAAATAGCTCACCTACCAGTGTCGTAACCGGTAAATTAAGGGTTTCAGCAAGCTCACCTACTGTAATTGAGTTTGCAATAGATACGACTTTTTCTGCCATGCTGCTGCTCCTTTCGTTTGGTACAATAACGGCCCACCGAGCGCTGCGAGCGTTATAGAATTTGTTTTGGTGAGGGGCCCCGCAAATGCAGAAACCCCTCTAGCTTTAGAGCTACTTGCTCTTTGGCTTGCTGCCAGGAAGTCCAAGAGAAATCTTGCGGCTATCCTTTTCGATATCAAGCACAACGAACGACTTACGCTCGTTAAGGGTGAATACCTTCTCAGGGTCAGCTGAGTCGCCACCACCAAGCTCAGATACGTGTACAAGTGCTTCAACCGCTGGGCTGATCTGTACGAATGCACCAAATGGTGTAATACGAGTCACTGTACCTTCAACTTCTGCGCCAGCAGTAAACTGCTCGACTTCACCGAGCCATGGGTCTTCAGTGAGTTGCTTCATGCTAAGTGAAAGGCGGTCTTTATCGATAGCAATAATCTTTGCTTCAATAGGCTGACCGACCTTTACGTAGTCTGCAGGGTTGTTTACACGCTCCCAGCTAATTTCTGAGATGTGCACAAGACCTTCAATACCTTCAACGTTTACGAAGATACCGTAGTCTACAACACCAGTTGCAACACCATTCACAGTGTCACCAACTGCAAGCTTCTCAAAGCGCTCTGCAAGGCCTTCCTTGACCGCCTCCTTCTCAGAGAAGATAAGCTTGTTTGCCTTACGGTCTGCATCAAGAATAGTTACCTTAAGTACCTTTTCCTTAAGACCGTTAAGACGCTGAAGGATTTCATCCTTGTCATTGCTGCCTACGCGTGGGTAGTGCTCAGCTGAAAGCTGTGACACTGGGAGGAATCCACGAACACCTTCGTATTCTACAAGGAGACCACCACGGTTAGCGTCATATGGGGTAACTTCAATGATGTCACCTGCTTCCATCTTCGCAACAACTTCGTCCCAGCCCTTATCCTTCGCAGCCTTGCGAAGTGAAAGGAGAACCTGTCCGTTTTCAAGCTCAGTATCTACGACGCTTGCTGCAACGGTGTCGCCTTCGTTAAGTGCACGTGAAAATCCAACTTCACGACGTGGAACTAGTCCGATTCCTTGTGCTCCGAGGTCAATAAGGATTTCGTGCTTTCGTACTGAAAGAACAGTCCCTTCAATTACCTCTCCCTGGGTTGCTTGTTTTAGAGATGCATCTTCTAGGGCAAGAAGATCATCCATTGTGAGTGCGGCGTTTGCCATAAGTCTTTTTAAGACTCCTTCCTTAAATTATTTCCGAGGAAACTTCACCATCTTCCGTTCTGCGTAGAGCACCATGTATCATCTGATACACACGTAAGAAAGAAATCTCCATAGATCCCTCTTATTTTACCTTAATTTAAGGGTTTAGTCAAAGCGCAAAGATTAAATCTGCGTCAGTGTTGCGAAGCACTAGGAGAAGAGGTGTCGACGTGACTGAAGATAGGCCGCGACCGCAAAGGCCACCATACCTACAGGAAGCAGGGCAAACACAGAACCGGCGCCGGTCTGAGGCATCTCTGAAGCAGCAGTGCCGTCACTCGGCGTCACCTCTTGCTCTTTCGATGTCTGTTCCTGGCGTCCTTCATCGCGAGAAGCCTCGCTACTCCCCTCTTTTTCGCTCTTATTCTGAGCTAAAGGAGCTCCCTCGGATTCCATCTCCTTGAGACGCTCATCTGCTATCTTTGTGATTTCATTGTGTCGCGCAGCCTCACCTCGCTGCTTCACAACTGAAATAACTGCCACCGTACCAACAGCCACTACTATAATTCCCACCGCGAGCGCCACCCTACGGCTTGCTAATTGCGTTGCCATGGTTTTTCTCCCGTTATCTTTTCATTATTATAGCATATTTACTAAAGTCACGAACCATAAGCATGCTACCCTACCCCCTTGTGCTATACTAAGCTCATGATTGTAGCAATAGACACTGGGGGGACGAAAACGCTCATTGCTGGGTACGATGAGCGCGGTGCCGTAAAGACAAAATACAAATTTGAAACACCCAAAAAACCATCGGAGTATATAGACACGCTCATACTCCACCTCAATGCGCTCTTTAGCGAGCAGAAAGTAACGGCTATTTCACTTGCTGTTCCTGGAATCACAAAGAACGGCGCTGTGGTTCATGCGCCAAACCTTGGCTGGAGCAACTTCCGTATTGTACGTGAACTAAAAGGAGTCCTTGGTGGCGCGCCTATCTTCTTAGAGAATGACGCCAACCTAGCCGGTCTTGCAGAAGCTCGCTCACTCCGCACACTCCCCGACTCATGCCTCTACGTCACTATCAGTACAGGCATTGGAAGCGGTATTATTATTGACGGGAAGATTGACCCAGGCCTTGCAAATAGTGAAGCCGGTCACGCCCTTATTGAATACGATGGTGTCGTCCGCGAATGGGAAACCTTCGCCTCGGGTCAGGCGGTCTATAAGACCTATCGAAAGATGGCGAAAGACATTAAGAGCAAGCGTACTTGGATGCAGATTGCCGACCGCATCAGCCGCGGCTTCCTTGCGGTCATCCCGATCCTTCAGCCAAACGTCATTGTGATTGGCGGCAGTATGGGAACCTACTTTGACCAGTATAAGGAGCAGCTTGAAGGTATCCTTGAGAAGCGCCTCCCTGCCATGATCCCCGTTCCTAAAATCGTTCAAGCTAAACATCCCGAAGAGGCCGTTATTTATGGGTGCTACTACCACGCACTTGACCAGCTTGCTGAAGAAGCTTAAAGAGAAATACCCCACGCTTCAATTTGAAGTAGGTGAACACTTTTTGTGGTCACCAGAAAATAACACCGTGACATATCAGAGTAATGGTGAGCCTGCTCTCCTTCTCCATGAGGTGGCACACGCACTGTTAGCACATACTACGTATGAGCGCGACGTTCAACTGGTAGCTATGGAGCGCGCCGCCTGGGAAAAGGCACGCGAAATCAGTATCTCCTATGACGTTACTATTTCTGAAGATCTTTTAGAGGGACATCTAGACACCTATCGTGACTGGCTGCATGCCCGAAGTACTTGCCCTGCGTGTACGGCAACGGGGTATCAATCTGGAGCAAGCGCGTATACATGTCCTGCCTGTACACAGGAGTGGCACGTCAACGAAGCGCGTGTTTGTCAGCTACGACGCGTTAAGATATAGCGCATCGTTTTACTCTGACACCACTCTGATATACACATCATCAAGGGTTGTGTGAGTATCGTACACGCAAAATTTATTACCCGGCAGAAGGCGGTATTCTATTTTCGCACCTACAGCCAACCTCCCTTCCAGTGTTCCACATCGTTCATTAAGAGCAAAAACCCCACCAGTTGTAACAGTACGCTCAATACCCAGTGAATCTTTTATGACTATTTTTCTTCCACTATCGCTGCCTATCCCTGAAGGAATTTCTACAATAACGCCCCGCTGTGACCAGCTACTGCTTGCCGCAAAGAATATAACCGTACCTACAAGAAGAATGGCTACAATAACTCCAATAATAATATACTGCTTCTTTTTGTTGTTCATGCCTCAACTATACCACCTGCTGAAGCGATAAAAAAATACCCACCATACAAGTGGGTATTTTTTATGAGTGTAAAGACTTATTTATCTTCAGTCTTGCGGCGGCGTGAAATGCGTCCACCCTTTGCACCTGCAATACGTGCAAGCTCTGGGTTAGCAGCAAAACCACCAGTACGGCCGTTCTTACCACCCTTACGACCAATTTCTGCGTAAAAGTTAGGGTTCTTTGCTAGATTCTTTGCTGCAGCCTTCTGGCCACCTGCTTTTGTTCCTGCCATGGTGTATTTCTCCCGTGGGGTATGTTTCCCACACAATTAAAAAGATTTCCACATGGCAAAAGCCGTGGAAACCCTCATTTATACCTCACATGCGGTATAAATCCCGCAATGCGTATGTTTATATACTATCATAGCATAGGCTTTTTGTCAAGTTTTACATGAGCGTTATTTTATTGTATGGTATTTATTGCATTATCTTGAGAATATGTTTATATTACTGTTGCACATATGCTGCTTATGCGATATTATAAATACAAGCCTTTGCGGCTGTATATCATATACGGTACGTAAAGACGGCACCTGTTTGAATCTTTTCAAAAATAAAGAAGGTTCATAAAAAAGCCTCCGGTTCGCAGCAACCACCACAGGAGGCACCACTAACACCCCATCTGCGAGAGGGGTGTTTTTTTATATGCGCGCAACTGACAAATGGTATACTGATAAGGTAACCACAAGCCATATGAAGAAACGAACGCATGCAAAAGACCGCTTTTATAAACGGATACCCGCAGCCCTCTCTATAAGTATTGGCGCGTATCTCTTCTTGGGCATAGCCTATGGCCTCGTCTTTCTTATACCGAAAACCATCCATTTTTCTTATGCGGAGGCAACCTGCGCACCACAACTCCTTCTTGCACCGGGGGTTCAAGCACATAGCTCTGATCACTTCTCCGCTACAGCCGAGGGGCTCTTTGCGCCGGCAGATACTACTATCGCCTCAACAAAGCTCTGTCTTCAGCCGAAAAACGCGCCCGAAGTAGGCGCTCACTCCTTCACCGTTTCACCATTCGGAAACTGGCTTGGTGCGAAGAAATACACCGTTATTGTCAGTGAACCTCCGAAGCTCACGGCACAGTCGCTCGCCGATGCACCTGTCTCAGCAGCGCTACCGTTAAAAGTACCCCTTACGGGCGGTGACACAGTACATACCTATACATTAAAGATAGATGAAACAGCTACGGCCTGCACCCAGAAGAATAGTGAACTTATCTGTGATATCCCAAAGCTTAAGCTCGCTCCGGGCGGTCAGTTTGACGCCGTACTAGAGCGGAGTTTCAAGGGCGGGGACCGGACTTCGCTTGTGAGTGATACGCTCCATACACTTGTCCCTATAAAAATCACCGCAGCGGATATTGAGGATGGCGATACTATTTACACAACCCCGGAGGCCCTCCAGTTCACCTTTGACATGCCGCTAGAGGAGGCCGAAGCAACACTCTATAGCGAAGATGGATCAAAGATAGACACCAAAAATGAACTAAAAGACACCACGCTTCGTGTCATATTACCCGAAGACATCGCGCGCAAGAACCGCTACACCCTAGAGATAGGGCAAGCAATAAGCTCCGAGGGGAACTCGCTCGCCGAACCAATCAAGCGGTCCTTCACCCTCTCTGGCGGGCCAAAGGTAGCCTCTGTGTCTGCTGGGGCAAATAATACGGCGCAGAATGCGATCATCACTCTCACCTTCGATCAGCCACTTGAAGATGAGGTGGACATTACGAAGTACGTAAAACTCTCTGGTGCACCAGGGACCATTCAGCGAGCCTCGCCTACTACGGTCACCGTACGACTCCAGAATGCACCACTCTGTGCGGCTTTTACACTTACCGTTGAAAAAGGCCTCAAGAGCGGCGTAAATAACGAGTCGGGCGATGAACAGTGGAAGCACACCTCGCGCGTGGTATGTGGAACCTCATCCGTGATTGGCTACTCCGTTCGGGGTCGCCCTATTACGGCGTATTACTTTGGGAGCGGCGCCACTACTATTCTTTTCACTGGTGCAATCCACGGAACGGAAGTGAGCTCTTATAGCACTATGATGGCATGGGTTCGCCATCTCCAGGCAAATGCGCACACACTCCCCGCCAATAAGCGCGTTGTTGTTGTGCCAAACATGAACCCAGATGGTGTAGCCGCAGGAACCAGGAACAACGCGAACAACGTAAACCTGGGACGCAACTTCCCCACTGCCAATTGGAAAGCGGACATTGAAACCGCGAGTGGCATTATTAAAAACGGTGGCGGTACGAGCGCAGGCTCAGAGCCTGAGGCAAAAGCCCTCATGGCGTTAACTCGTCAGCTGCGACCACGCCTTGAGGTATCATTCCACTCTCAGGGGCGCCTTGTGGGTGCAAATAAGTTCGGTGATTCAATTCGTGTTGGTGATATCTACGCATCAACCGTGGGCTACACAACCATGTACCATAACGCCGAAGCGGTCATGGGCTACCCAATGACCGGTGAATACGAAGATTGGATGGGTGAAAGCATGGGATTGCCAGCTATACTGATTGAGCTCCCAAGTCATAGCGGTAACTACCTCAGCTCGCAGCTCCCCGCGCTCATGAAGATGGCCAATCTATAAGATACGCTTTGTATATACAATAACGCGCTGATCGTAGGTTTTCTTATCGTTCACCCACTTACCTGCACAGGTCATGAGGTTCAATCCCTCTGAGGCACCACCGTAGGTCCGTAGCGCTTTCTTCATATCAACTGCATCCATGTGCACTGACTCTGTGTGCATCACTTCATACTTAAAGACTTCACCGTCTCCACGCTCAACAGTAACAACGTCTCCAATAACCAGCGTATCGAGGTAGGCAAATAATCCGTCCCTTGTGACACCACTTGCATGGGCATCAATGAAGCTTGCCCCCTGCTGGCCAGGTTTTGCGCTTGCTGTATACCAACCGCTGTCGTTGATGTTAATAGGCGCCTGGATTGATCCGTCGCGGTTGACGCTCATTGGAAGTACGCGCGCCTTTACGTTTATCTTATCGATACTCAGCACTCGCGGCGCATCTGGGGCAACAACATATGAATCGATCGCAGTATCAGCAACGGCCTCTTCGTCCTCACCTTCACCCAGAAGGCTTTCACTCTTGAAGCTCTTTTCTTCCTTATCCGCCATAGCCATCTTCACTTCGCTATTTGTCACCCAAGTATCAATGCTTACATATCCCGTTAGTGCGAGCACAAACATAGCTGTCACCGTACCGCCAACATACCAAGAAGCCTTACGCAGTCTGCGCTTACTAAATAATGATGTCTTTTTCTGCTTTTCTTGGACGGTCTCCTGGACGAGAGCGGACTCTAGTATGGACGCCTGAGGCGCAGGGACTTCTGGTCTGATTATAGGAGTAGGGGTCTCCAGCTGGGCTGGCGTGACATCCCGAGGTGCAATAGGTTGTACCTGAGGTGTAGCAGGCTGCACCTGGGGTACAGGTGGCTCCTGAGGCTTTAGCTGCACCTGAGGAGCTGGCGGAGGAGTAGTTTCCACTGGAACTGTGGCCACACGCTCAGTCTGGCGGATTGGGCGCACATCCATAACGGGCGCGCCTACCCCACCTCGCCTCTGAGTCGGCATAGGACGCACAGGAGTGACGGCATTCGCCGCAACACTCTGCACTACAGGGGTCTCTTGCAGCGCTTCCTCTACGGGGACTCCTGCTAAAAGATAGTCATACTTGCTCATTTTTTACTATTTCACTTTTTCTTTTTGTTTTTTAGTGTTTTGGTACTTTTTAGAAATCACATTTTGCCGGGTTTGGCTCAATCCTTTTTATAACAGGATAGTTCGTGTCTCTGTCTTTCTGCTTTATGAATGCAATGTGCTGCACCTGCTCTGTCGTTCCTGAACAATTTTGTGGTGCATCGCGCAGCGTAATACTGTACTGTTTTGTATCACCTACTGTCTCGAGTTTTGCACCTAGGAATGATTGCATGCTCGTTGTACCAAACTGGAGCGCAACCAGTACGTCGCCATTCCAGTCCACAGACTCTACTTCGTGGACGTTAGACTCTTTCACTACTGCAGTATCGCCACCCGTATACCGATCAAGGTAGCGTACATATGCGTCTTTTGTATCAACTAGGAGTGGTCGGATAGCAGTGTCCTCTATTGTTTTAGTGGTAGCAGGAGGCGATGACTGGTCCTGATTCTGTGTGGAAATCCACCAGATAGCAAGCCCAGCCACGCCAATGATAACGAGGACGATGACAGGGAGGATATACTTCTTAGGCATATCGCTCACTCCCCTCTACTTTCGTACCTGGTGCCTTACAACAGCCACTGTTCCTGCAACAAGACCGAGCCCAAGGATGAGTACTGCCGCAGCCTTAACGCCGCTGTTTGTTGCAAGTACTGCAAGACCTGTATTTGGCACGCCTTCGGTCTGACCTTCACCCTGCGGAGCTTGTCCGAAGTGGATAGAAAGTGGTTGTGAGATAGCACCGAGTGTATCAACTGCGCGTACCTCTACTACGTTCGCTCGTGCGAAGTCGATGTCTTCAAAGGTGTATGATGTTATGTCCGCATCAACAGCTGCTACTTGCTGGCCGTTGAGTGAAACCCGGTACTCAAGGATGCCGTTTGCGTCTGTGCTCTGGCCCCAAGAGATAGCGAAGGTGCGCTTATTCTTATCTTCAACATTCTCTAGAGTTGTTGGAACTGATGGAGCTGTGTTGATAGTAAAGTTAACGGTCCGTGTTGTTGTATCGCCGTATGCGTTAAGACATGTGAGTGTATATGACGCTGCGCCTGGAACGGTGCGACTAAAGCTTCCGCCCGTAAGTGTCACTGCCCCAACGCCGTTATTGATACTACAGCTCGTCGCATGAGCAACTGTGCCTGTAAGTGTAACTGTTGCGCCCTCGTTTAGAGTACCGCTTGGTCCAGCAAAGCTATTGATTGCTGCGTACGGCGACTGTGAAAGTGCCGTACCAAGCGCGATGCGCTTCTTCACAACTGAATCGTATCCTGGGCGAGTATCAGTAACGTTCACACCAGTATTCTGGAGAAGTGTTACGAGTTGTGCAACTGTTGCCTTTGGATGCTTCTCACGAAGAACTGCGAACGCACCTGCGACAACTGGTGATGCCATTGAAGTACCCTGCATCGCAGTGATATCAGAGGCACCTGCACTATCTGCGGCGATAACAAGTGAGAGTGGATCAACTCCGTCGTAATCTCCACCAGGAGCAAGGAGTGTTGTCAGTGCACCATTCTGTGAGTATGAAGCTACTTGTGTACCTGCCTTATTTGTTGCACCTACAGCGATTGCACCCGGTAGACATGCAGGAGCTGCGATCTTACCAGCATTTGCAGCAACGTCGCCACTGTTACCGTTTGCGATAATTGGAGCGATGTTATTTGCACGGAGTGCGGTTGCCATAGCGGTATTGTCATACGAACATGTCTGATGTGTTGCATGCGCACCGCCACCAAGACTCATGTTTGCCGCTACGATAGGCATACCGAGCGTATTATTTACCGAAAGGTTAATGATATGGTCAACTGCACTAATCACAGAAGAAGCGAAGGCAAGAACACATGGGTCTGAACCTGTTGAGCAGTAAAGCGCAGATGTCACCTTACTAAATACTTGGATAGAAACAATCTTTGCATCCTTTGCAACACCAGCGAGTGTCACCGGGGAACCGCCAACCGTCCCGCTCACAGCGCCACCAGCAGCAATTGAAGCCACGTGCGTTCCATGAGAACATGCGCCCGCATCACCACAAGATGCAGACGATGCGCCCGATCCGACCGCAGACGCTGCGTCGTTCTGACAGAGACTCTCTACTGTGAGTCCTGCCTGGGTGTGATTCAGGCTAAAACAAGCTTCAGCAACAATCTTATTTGTCATCATCATGTGACTTGTCAGTGTACCTGTATCAAGTACAGCAATAGCAGTGCCCGCACCAGTATAGGTTCCATCTGTATCAGTGAAACCAGTGGTTGTTGAGCCACCAATAGTACTGAGTACTGTGTTCATCTGAGGAGTGAACACTGCCTCTTCGGCAACAGAAGCTACACGCGGATCCTTACGAAGTGCCGCTTCACCCGCTGCATCTACTTCGTAGATAGCAACCGGGAGGTTGTCGTAAGACGTAACCTTTTGCTTATATCCCTCTATGTACTGCTTTGCTTCCTGAAGCTCAGCATCAACTGCCGCAATCGCCTTTTGGCGTACGTCGACGTTATTCTTAGAGGTTACCGCCTGTACGTCCTTAAACTGCACGACAACGCGCTTCGTCTCACCGTCAGGCGTCTCTGCTGCAACGATTGGCTTGTTGCCAAACTGCATGCCTGCCAGTACCACGCCACCTAATAGTGCTACCGCGATAACGGCAAAAAGACCGTGACGAACAATCGACTTACGGGTGTTACCCTTCATATTTTCTCCTTGTTTTTGTTTACGATTTTATCCACCACGGATAAATTATATCTATAATATCATGGGCGTAAAGCGAAAGCAATATGTAGAGGCCTATTAAAGAGAAAAAGACTACCCTATTCGGATAGCCAGGGGATCTCTTCGCGGTATCCGGAAGAGAAAAAAACCCAGCCTATTCGGCTGGGTCAGGGGATCTTTCCGCGGTACCCGGGAAAGAGAAAAAGACCCACCTATTCGGAGGGTCTTTTTATAATTCGGCATCGTGCTAGTTTCCCACTTGTGGCAGTATAATCGCCGCTGCTGAGCTTGACTTCTGTGTTCGGAATGGGAACAGGTATTTCCTCAGCGCCATGGACACCGAGGTAAGGCTTTAGACGCTTTGCGCTGATATGTATTCATCAGTGGGTCAAAACCTTGCCTCGATGCCAATGATATCTATAAGATACATTGTATCGATGCTTGCTGTAAGAACGCTTAAAATTGACGCTCTTTGGTGTGATTCACACCAATTACTCGTTAAGTCTACCTAATCTTCGCTAGTCAACCGGATCCGCACGGGGCAGACAGGGTTAACTTTGAAGATAAGGACATAAAAAGGCAGTGGGACTATTAGTATGCTTCAGCTAACATGCATTACTGCATTTACACCTTGCACCTATCAAACAGATAATCTTTCTGTGTCCTCATAGGGAAATCTAATCTTGTGGTCAGTTTCGCGCTTAATATGCTTTCAGCGCTTATCTAGAACCGAACATAGCTACTCGACAATGCAGCAGGTGGCCACAATCGATACACCAGAGG